>SDNP01000019.1 GCA_004524445.1 Candidatus Thorarchaeota archaeon
CCATGATAGGTTCCATCACCCAATTCCACATCCAAGACTTCTTTCATGGCATGACCAGTGACATCATAGTGATACAGGTAGTTTCCAAATTCACTGAATTGGTTAAAGACAAAGATGTCATCCCGGGTTCTTCTTAGTTCCCAAACTTTGTCATAAATTTCTTTGACATTCGATTCACAGCCCGGTGTTGCAATGATCTCGCCAGCAACTTTCTTGAGCCACTCAAAGCGCTCTTGTGACATCTCCTCTGGCAGGATGGCTATGGACTCACAAGCCAATAGGGTAGCATCGTAAGCTCCACCTCTGCAGTAATTTCCGGTGCTCGGCCAGACTGCCTTGTGTGTCGTTGGGTCAAACTGACCTGTCACGAGTGGTGGAACTAGGCATCCAAAAGTGGCACCCACCTTGTGAGCTCCTGTTGGAAACCATTTGCCAACCAGCGCAATTATTCTTGCATCAACTCCGCTGAGTTCGGAGGGAATCTCTATATAGTTTGGAAGATCCCGATACAAACCACCTTTGTCTACTGGCTCATTTTTCCAAGTTATTCTGAATAGGTTCTCTGATGTGATGTCCCAGAGCTCTATATCCTTGAGTTCTTCCTTTATTTTATTAGGGATTTTCTCGGGATATTTCAGTTGTTCAAAGGTCGGAATTATGATATTACGTTCTCTGCAGCGTTCTACAGTTCGTTCCAGTTGTTCTTCATTTTTGGTAAGGTCAATCACACAGAGCACCTCGAATAGTTTCCATAACTCGAAAAGTCAGTGCCGTTCAAGCCATGCTATAATGCATTTAGACTCGTTTCACGTAGAGGAAAAAGGGTTTCGGAATACCTACATTCGCGTATGGCTTAATCTCCCAAAAAGATAATATGGTTATGTGAGGAATATTTACGGAGACTAGTCATGCTGCAAATGGAGTGGTGGTTAAACCCCTATCTGTGGTTCTACGGAATCTTGTTTGGAATCATCCCCATAATTTTCACAATCTGGCTGATTGCAAGAATCTGCACTGGTTGGGGCACAAAATCAACTTTGAATAGGGCGCCCCCACGGCCAACAGATGGAACAGATGGCATCTCTGCGGCTCACGGATCCGATGTTTCATACTTTCCAGCACAAAGGACGTCAGAAAAAGGCGGGCTACCTGTGAGCGGGATTGCTAGCGGCAGGGGAGAATTTGGAAGGCCAAGGACTGAGAAGAGAAACGAAGACTGGTGAAACCTATGCCTCCAACCATCAGCATGTAACGGTGCTATAGATACCCTAAAAAACAGGGTGGAGCAATTTGATATAGTCAACAATAGCGTCCAGTTGAGTAATGGACATTTTAGCTGTTATTGCAATTCCGTAAAATCGAGAGAGATTCAGATATGCAATAAGGAACAGCAACGATAATAGGTAGTGAAAGAATATGGTTGACAATGATGATAAAATAGATATTTCAGGAAAACACGTTTACAAGTTTGGCGACGGTGAGGCGGATGGAGACCCACAAGACAAGAATACGCTAGGCGGTAAGGGCGCAGCCCTCGCTGGAGCGACGCTTATGGGACTTCCTGTTCCACCAGGATTTACTATTTCCACAGATGTCTGTAACCTGTATCTGAAAACTGATGGTTTTCCAGAGAAGATCCGAAAAGAGGTACATGAAGCATTAGAATGGATGGAAGATGTGATGGGCAAAGGATTTGGAGACCCAGAAGATCCGCTTCTAGTTTCCACACGATCAGGCGCTCGTCAAAGCATGCCAGGTATGATGGAAACAGTACTCAATGTTGGACTGACCACAGGAACGATTCCTGGTTTGATTAAGACCACAGGCAATGAACGTTTCGTCTATGACACCTATCGTAGGCTTATCACTATGTACAGTGACGTTGTTATGGAGAAAGCTGAGGGAGAAAAGCCCGAGGATGGAAAAGGAATTAGACAGCAGCTTGAATGGATTCTCCAAAAGAGAAAGAGGCAGAAGGGATACATGAATGATACGGAGCTGACTGTTGAGGACCTGAAGGAACTCTGTGACGAGTACAAACAGCGTGTCAAAGACAGCTTAGGTCGGGAGTTTCCCGATGATCCTGAGGAGCAACTATGGGGCGCAATTGCAGCAGTATTCAAGAGCTGGGGAGGAGCCAGAGCAGTATCCTACCGCAGAATCGAAGGAATTCCGGATGAGTGGGGAACTGCCTGTACAGTTCAAGCAGTTGTATTCGGAAACATGGGAAATACATCCGCCACAGGAGTTGCTTTCACTCGAGATCCAGCAACTGGAGAAAACAAGTATTATGGCGAGTTCCTCTTCAACGCGCAAGGTGAAGATGTTGTTGCCGGAACTCGAACTCCACATCCGATGAATGAAGAGAGCAAGAATGAAGGGAATCAGCACCTCAGTACTCTGCAAGAAGCAATGCCTCAAGTTTACAAGGAGCTCGAAGAAATAAGAAACAAACTAGAATCCGAAATAAAGGACATGCTAGACATAGAGTTTACCATCGAGCAGGGAAAACTCTACCTTCTTCAATACAGAGTTGGCAAAAGAACGGCAACAGCAGCTCTCAATATAGCCTTAGACATGCTTGATGAAGGACTGATTGATGAGAAAGAAACAGTCATGCGGGTGGCTCCAGAACAGCTTGGTCAGCTTCTCTACCCGATTTTGGATCCTGAGGCGGAGGAGAAAGCGACGCCTATCGCAAAGGGCCTTCCCGCCGGTCCCGGAGGCGCATCAGGTCAAATTGTATTCACTTCCGAGGATGCCGTGAAGCTGGCGAATGAAGGAAAGAATGCAATTCTTGTTCGTGAAGAAACAAGCCCAGAAGACATTGAAGGAATGCGAGCCGCGAACGCCGTACTCACTGCTCGTGGCGGAATGACAAGCCATGCTGCATTGGTCACACGTGGCTGGGGTAAGTGCTGTATCGTAGGTGCCGCAGCTATTGACGTCGACCCATTCCAGAAACAGATGGAAGTAAAGGGGAAGGTATACCGAGAAGGCGACGTCCTAACTCTAAACGGTACGCAGGGCATCATATATGAAGGACAATTGCCAATGATGGATTCTACGAAGAATCCACGTCTGCAGGAATTCATGGACCTGATTGACAAGTACCGCATATTGGGAGTTCGTGCTAATGCAGAAACCCCAAAAGATGCACGACAGGCACTGGAATTTGGCGCTGAAGGCATCGGTCTCTTCAGAACAGAACATATGTTCTACGGTGAGGGCTCTGACAAACCACTATTCCTCCTTCGAAAGATGATTTTGAGTGCCACCACAACTGAACGTAAAGCAGCTCTCGAAGAACTGAAGCCATATGTCCGAGAAGATGTTGAAACAACCCTCAAAATCATGAAGGGGAAACCGGTCACAATAAGACTTCTAGATCCGCCACTTCATGAATTTATTCCCCAGAGTAAAATCGGACAAGAGAAGCTTTCCCATGCACTTGGCATTAGTATCGATGAAGTCCGTCGACGAGGAGAGAATCTCTCAGAGAACAATCCTATGATGGGTCATCGCGGAGTAAGACTCGGCATAACTAATCCTGAAGTCTACATTATGCAAGTCAGAGCGATTTGGGAGGCCGCTGCAGATTTGCAGGATGATGGAATCGACGTTAACCTTGAGATAATGATACCTGTCACAACGGGTTCTGCAGAGCTTAGGTCAATGAGCATGACTATCGATAAGGAATACAAGAGATTCAGAGAAGAAACAGGCAAAGAAGTCAGTTTCATACTGGGGGCGATGATTGAGATCCCGCGAGCCTGCATGAGAGCGGGAGACATGGCTCAAACAGCTAAGTTCTTTTCATTTGGAACTAATGACCTGTCTCAATTTGGCTTTGGCTTTAGCAGAGACGATATTGATTCCTTCCTGCCATATTATCTCGAAAACCATATTCTCAGAAATGATCCCTTCCAAAGCATCGATAAGCGAGGGATAGGGCAGCTAATGGAAATTGCCATTGAGAGAGGCAAGAAGACCAGACCAGATCTTAAAATTGGAATATGTGGTGAACATGCAGGTGACGCCCGATCTGTTGGTTTCTTCCATAAGATTGGCCTTGACTATGTATCAGCCTCACCATACCGACTCCCTATCGCTAGGCTAGCTGCAGCACAAGCTGCAGTCAGAGAGTCGCGCGGCGAAGAACCATAGACAACAACGGATACCGAATTCAGTTCGGTATCTTCCACTTCTTTTTATTAACCGAGTCCTATCTTTCGATTTCAATGTTCAAGGCCAACTCTTTTAACGGAGTAAAATCGGCACAGGGACAGTGTTGGACTATGGCAAAACGGATCCTAGTGACTGGCAGTTACGGTCAAATTGGCACCGAGCTTGTTGATGAACTCAGAAATCGTTACAGCGGGGAGAATGTCATTGCCACAGGTAGAAAGAAGCCCCCTGAAGTCTTGACTGAGGATGGACCCTATCACCGCCTTGATGTTCTTGACGAAACACAATTACATACGCTACTCGTTGAGTTGAATGTAGACACCGTTATTCACAATGCAAGTGTTCTTTCAGCTACGGGTGAAAAGAATCCACAACTTGCATATCGTACTAATATCCAAGGAAGCTTCAATGTCCTAGAAGCAACTCGAGCATTGAATCTCGATCAAGTACAGATTCCGAGTTCGATTGCAGTATTTGGTCCAAGCACCCCCAGGGAGAATACTCCAAATGATACTATCATGAGACCAACAAGCATGTATGGAGTATCTAAAGTAGCCATCGAATTGTTGGGAGAGTATTACACTAAGCGATTTGGCATTGACTTCCGTAGCCTTCGATATCCAGGGATAATCAGTTCAGAAGCAATGCCGGGCGGAGGCACAACAGATTACGCTGTAGAGATATTCTATGAAGCCTTGAAGAACAAGAAGTATACGTGCTTCCTAAGAAAGGATTCGATGCTTCCCATGATGTATATGCCTGACTGTATCAAATGTACTATTGATTTGATGGAAGCAAAAGAAGAAGATCTCGCACACAGATCCTTCAATATCACAGCAATGAGCTTCACGCCCGAGGATATTGCCAACGAAATAAAGAAGCATATTCCTGAGTTTGAAATCGAGTATGAACCCGACTACAGACAGGACATTGCAGATTCATGGCCGAAGTCCATTGATGATAGCGTGGCTCGTGAAGAGTGGGGCTGGGAACCAGAGTATGATCTTGAATCAATGACGAAGGACATGCTGGAGAAGCTATCCGAGAGACTTGACATTGAATACTAGTGCATAATTGTCATGAGATTGAACCTACTTTATCAGCAGAAGATTCTCCATAGCCTGCCTGTGTCTAGATGAAAGAAGTTCGTTCTGCTGGTATACCGATTAATTTATTTTCGTATCCAGAGGGGAGCTTTTGATTGGTGGCATGGGTTATTGAATAGAAATTTGCACTACTTCGCGCTCTTCATATTCTCAATCATGATAGCATCCTCTCTCTACCTATCTTGGACCGCGGACAGAGGTTTCGGTGAACTTCAAATAGAGAGATTGACAATAGAGAGAGAGGAAGGCCGAGTAGTCGATTTCATGGTATACTCTCCACGTAGTTCTACTTACGGCAAGCCTCTTCCTATAATCATGACAACTCATGGAATCGCTGGTAGTAAAGAGGGAATGTACTCATTCAACATCGAACTAGCGAGAAGAAACTTTACTGTGGTTTCAGTCGATTTACCTGGCCATGGGGATTCTATGCTGTCCTTCGAAGTCACTAATTTTCTTGAGATGGCGCAAGACTGCTATGCTGCTGTACAGGAGATTCAAAAGAGACCAGAAGTCAATAGTACTGCATACGGTGTTCTTACGCATTCTCTAGGATTTCAAGTTGCAGCCCAAATGCAATATTTTGATAATCCACCGATGGGTTATGCAGCAGTTGGTGCGGTTGCCGATATGGGCCTCGGTGTGATAGAGGACATCCCTGGCAATCTTCTGATAGCTATCGGAGAATATGATGAAATGATCTCAGAAGACATGGCTTTAGATACTATACGAGAAGCTACAGGTCTCGAATCAGTTATTCCAGAAACCACTTACGGATCTATAGAGAATCAAACCGCCTATCGCCTGGAGCTGGCTCCAACGGACCATGTGTTCGAAGCGATTGATAGCACCATTGTTACTGAAACTACTAAGTGGCTTATTCACGTCGTACAAGGTGAGATTCAGCTGGAAAAAACCCTAAGTCCAACGCAACATGTCTATATCTACAAAGTCATTGCCATGGCAACCGGCGCATTCTCCTTGTTGGCATCTACAATACCTCTTCTTATGATAGCTGTTTCAGTATTGCCAAAGAGAATGAACGTGGAGTCCATCGCTAATGAAGTGGAGAGTCAGCCGCTAAAGAAGGTCTTGGGAATGAGCCTTTTATTGGGAACCATATTTGTTGCTATTTTTGGAGCAACATCTGCCATTACCTTTCATCTTGAAGCTGGTCAACTATATTTTGTGAATTCTATGTTTGCTAGTGGCTTGGTACTATTCTTCATCCTCTTCAGCTTAGCACTAGTTGCAGTCTTGTGGATTTTCACCGGTAGTAAGAACACACTCGAAACCTATAGGGCCGCAGGGCTTGAGTTAGACTCGCCTAGGTTGATATTCAAGAGAATTGGAAAAGCACTCATACCTGCAGCAGTCTGCATAATATGGCTCTTGGGATGGACTGCCCTCGGTGGGATTCCTCACCAAATGGAGCCATGGACTACTTTTTCAATGATACGATACCCGGTTGGTCTTAGGACCCTCAATATCATCCTTTTAACAATGTTCTCGCTCCCCTTCTTTGTTTCCGACAGCGCATGGATTCGGGGCATTCTATTAACAAATCGGGACTGGAATGGCGAGAGCTTCTCAAAGAGCCTGATTCTCTCACTCGCTGGAAGACTCACCGCTGTTGGCATCTTATCAGTTGTGCTAGTCTTTGGGTCTACTGCATTAGGATTCATTGCAGGTTCTATGGTGTTAATGGGTCTTCTATTGATGCTCTTTTTCGTAGTTTCGATTCTCACGACAATCTTGATTGCACAGTCCTCATTGGAATTTCAGAATCCATGGCCTGCCATAATACTCAGCTCATTCATTTGGGCATGGGTTGCAGTATCTAGTATACCGCTCATATGACATTAGCCGCTAATCTTCGTACATCTGCATATCGAATTCTCTTGCTTTCAGCTCATTGAGAAGCTTATTGACAGCATTTTTCTCAGGGACCTGCAAAGTCAGAATCAATTCGGTCTTATTGGGCATGATATCAGGGTCGCTTCTATCGTGTTCAATATCAATAACACTTACCCCTGAATCTGCAACAACCTCTAGGATGCGATTCAGTACGCCCACTCTGTCCAGAATTACGCCTCGCAGCCGGATAGCCCTCTTTAGCCTATAAAGCTCCTTGTCGATAACACGGGACATGAATGACATATCGATGTTTCCACCGGATAATATCGCAACGCCCTTCTTGCCTTCAATGTCGATAGCGTCATATTGGAATGCGGTCAAACCTACACAGCCCGCCGGTTCCACAACAATCTTGGCTCGTTCAAGAAGGAGGAACAGACTGCGGGTGACTTGAAGGTCATCCACTACAACCGAATCAGTCAATAGGTCATCAGCGATACTAAGAGTCAGATCGCCCACGGTTTTTACCGCAATGCCATCACAAATCGTATCGAGCCCTGTAACAGTCTTCTTCTTGCCTGATTCTAATGATTCCTTCATTGAAGATGCAGAACTCGCCTCAACACCATAAATTTCAACATCCGGATTTGTTTCCTTTATTGCTATGGCAATTCCGCTTACCAGTCCGCCGCCTCCGACAGGCACTGCCACAACCTCAACATCTGGAAGCTCATCCAATATTTCGAGCCCGATTGTACCTTGACCCGCAATTATGTTTTCATCATTGAAAGGATGTATGAAGGTGGCTCCGCTGCGTTCTGATTCTTCAAGGGCGAACTGTAGAGCATCATCAAATGATTCACCGTGAAGAATAACATCAGCACCATAGCCTTTTGTTGCCTGAATCTTGGCAATTGGCGAGAAATTCGGCATTACGATAGTTGATTTTATTCCCAGTTTTGTAGCGGAATATGCAACTCCTTGGGCATGGTTACCCGCAGAAGCAGCTATTACGCCTTGCTTCTTTTCGGAATCAGACAATTGAGATATGGCATACGCGGCGCCTCGTACTTTGAAAGACCCAGTCTTCTGCAGATTCTCCAATTTCAAGTGAATATCGCCGCCGGTCATGCGACTGAAAGTGGAAGAGTGATCCAAACGAGTAATATGAGCAATGTTCTGTAATAGCTTGCGTGCGTTGACAATTTTCTCGTATATCGCGGTGTAGTCTGTCATGTATGATTTCATCTCAAAGAGCCATCTGCAGTCATTTGTTCACGACATTAACGAATGCGTTTCTGAATATCTAGCCCTCTATTTTGCATTTCTTGAATGAACTCATCCGGAGGGATTGCGGTTTCTGGCGGCAGCACACCATATTCCATTATAGTGCCATCAGCCATCATCATCGTTGCAACAGATGCGGGAAAAGCAGTAGTACGCATCATCGATGTTAGAGCTGTATCATTATCAAAGTAGTCAATCAGTTCATACTCTACTATCCTAGATTCAGTGCTCTTCCAACCCTCAACAGAAACGCGCAGAAGGGTCACATCTTTTCCTGTTTCAGGCAGCTTTTCTTCCAGGAGTTTTTCCAATACGCTTCTGGGAGTAATCTTCACTCCATCAAAGTCCATCTCTTCGCTATCCATCAATCCTAGTTTCATCAGTGTCCACATCTTATGGCCATGCCCAGGATAGCGTATTGTCTTGTAATCGAGGTCATTTACCTTCCCTTCATAGGTGAGAGGAAGCGTAGAGGTCCCTCCACTGGTATTGAATGCCTCCAAAACGCCGAAGGGGTCAGGAAACTCCATCTGTTCAAATCCCACTAGGGGTTCCTCATATTCTATCTTGCCGTCTCTCAAGACCATGCACGGTTCTACATACTCATTAATCAACCCCTCAACAGAGAAAATGAGCGAGTAGTTTAGAGGAGGTCTTGGCTCCTGCTGGAGACCTCCTACTCTAATGTGGATACTATCCGTAGTATCTAAATAATCTACTCCTGCTCTGGCAAGCACATTAGTCATTCCCGGTGCCAGCCCACAATCGGGGATGACTGTTACTTCCGCATCCTGTGCTTGAGAGTCAAGTTCCAACTGCTTCTTGACAACTCTAAAGTTGCCACCCAAATCGCACATGTGAGTTCCAGTTTCGATTGCTAATTCGGTATGCAGGAGATTCACTGTATAGCTAACGCAGCTCGCTACCGCATCCGCATCATTGAACAAGGGTTTCAGATCATCTTTCTGGGCAGCATCAACTTTCTTCGCAGTTGCCTTTCCGCCAACAAAATTCGCAACTGCTTCCGCACGCGCCATGTCTATGTCAGCTACAATAACTTCTTCTACTCTATCATTTTTCGCCAAGTCATAGGCAACAGCCTTTCCCATTTGCCCAGATCCAAGAACAAGTGTCTTCACGCCAATACCTCAATCAGCCTAATCTGAAATATGTATAAGATTGGTGGGTAAAAATTGTATCGCAAAAGGCGCACTGGAACCATTTTGTGTATATTCATGCAAATAAATTTCCCAGATGGGAGAAATAATAGACGATTATGGATTGGACTGGTTGCTACAGCTTTTGTATGAATAGTCTTGCCAGCCTTTCGTATTCCCTGCTCCTCAGGGTCACTTCATTACGATTCTCAGTTTTTTCTACCGATACATTAACAAATCCGATATCATTGCGGAATTCGACGCAACAATCTGGCGATTCATCGCTTATTTCAAGGCCAAATTTGCCATCGAAAAATTCTCGAGCCTTTCCCAGCACCTGGTCAACCGATAAATTCGTTTTTTTGCCGATGGTCTGCATTATATTCACTATAGTTAAAATACCTCTATGCCCTGTTAAATATTCAGGTTTGGCCAATCTATAGTTGACTTGTCCGATGTTGTCTGCATAATCCAGAAAGTTCGAATGCTTGGATAGGGCAGTCCTACACTTCTCTGGAAAAGATTGCCTGATGTGTAATCAAATTGGGTAACAACAATGCCTGAGGTGGGGCGAAACTCGTCTTCTCAAGAATCACCTGAATAAGCTCATCAAGCGGCATCTTAACTTGGTCACCTGATTCTCTCCGGCGCACCGGCAATTCCTCAGAGTCAATTTCTCTATCCCCGATCACACAGACATATGGTGTCCACATTTTCTCAGCAGACCGTATCTTCTTGCCCACTGTGGAGTCCCGGTCGTCTATTTCGTACCGAATGTGCGCCTTTTCCAACTCCACTGCAATTTTCTTGCAATATTCTATATGAGAATCCTCTACTGGAATCAATCGAACTTGAACTGGTGTCATCCAGAGGGGGAGCATCGGCTTCTTACCACGCTTCATGTCCTTTGATGCCTGTTCGAGCACTCCATACAAGATTCTCTCCACTGATCCAGACGGAGAAGTGTGCAGTATGAGTGGCCTCTTCTCTTCGCCATCCTCATCTACATAGGAAATATCAAAACGCTCAGCATTCTCAACATCAATTTGAATTGTACCCAGACATCCGGCTTTTTCCTGAGTATCAACTACGTTCCATTCGCCTTTGAAAATAAAATAGGCATAGCGTTCTTCAAAGACCTCAATCATGACTGGCTTACCAATTCTCTTCACTACGTCATTGACGAAGTCCTCATTTTCCTCGTAGAACGATTTCAGAAGCCTAAATGAAACCTCGTAGTCAACTTCTAGTTCCTTCATCAGTTTCTCCACAAACTCAAGTTGGTTTCTCACAGAGTCCATAGCCATATCGACATCAGCAACAAACTCGTGGATATCAGGCATTGTGAAGGCTCTGGGTCGTCGCATACCTGCTAGTTCTCCACTTTGTTCACGTCGATAGCTTGCAGCTATCTCAAAGAGCTTCAAAGGTAGCTGTTTGTGTGATACCACTGCCTGTGATAGGAGCAAAAACTGACCAAAGCATGCGGAGAATCTTGCGAAGTAGTCATGGTCGCCAGACCTCACGACGTATTGCCGTGATGGAAACCGCTGCAAGTATGATTTGAGAGACGGGTGTTGGTAGTCATAGATAAGTGGAGTCTGCACCACATGAGCACCATAATCCACCATCTCTTTCGTAACTCGGGACTCAGCTGCTCGCTTCAGCGTAAGCCCTCTGGGTGGCCACCTGAAGTTTCCTGCGTCAGAACCGGGTTCATAATCAACGAGCTCCAGATTCTTCATCAGTTCAATATGTGATGGAGCCTCATGAGCTGTTCTGTCCTTGGAGGTCTCATAGTTGACGTAGAGACGCAATTCTTCGAAGCCCGTATAGTCAAACTTCTCAACTTCAGTTTTTGTGCCATCTGGTTCAAGAATGAAGAACTTGGAAACAACACCCTCTTCGGCCTCGATAGCAGTGAGATCTTCCTCGGCACTAACCTCCTTGGTCTTGATCTCCTCTTCTGTAATATCCAGAACCTTTGAGCGTTCTGCTAGAGGATGACCTTTACAATGAATCATAAATGACTTGTACCAGCCAAATGGGACTCGAAGTACATCATATCCCTGCTCCTTTAAGTTAGCTTCAACTTTCTTCAGCAGTTTCAATGCAGTGCTTGGTGGAGACGGCTTCTCGGTGAGATGAACCCAAGGATAGATTATAATACGATCTTCCTGAACCTCCTCAGCTGCATCGGCAATCATATCAGCTGTAGCGCTTGCGGCTAGGTTCACATCTCTCTGGTCAGAGGTCTCTGCAGCAATGAAATTGACTAGACATGAATCGTCAGTTTTGTATGATTTCTCTTCTATTGCCTCGGCACTCTTCAGCGCCTTTCGTTTAGCTTCATAGGAGAATCCATCACTGTGTATTTGTAGCATTCTCATTGTGAGACCTCTGCAATCAGCCTAGTGGCATACTCCATTCTTAAGCTTGATGCAACCTGAGCGTGAATGTTCACATACTTCAAACATGCCAAAAGGCCACTTGGGCTTGTATTCTGACAGACAAGCATAATAAGCATGCTATATAGGTGCAATGAACGCCCATCCAAGCTTCTTAAAGAAAGGTTGGCGGAAACATAGTAGATTCAAAATTGAAAGGAGTTCAAATCGTGTCTGACAAGAATGTTGAAGCAGTGCCAAGAGACCCTGTGGTTCATTCAGAAGAAGGATTATCACGATACAGAATCTCAAAACATAAACCGAAGGAGTTGCCTTACTCAACAAGCTCCATCTGCCCCACGTGTCTTCTTGATAATGAAGATATTCGTGTAATCGAGGCTCGCATATACCGTGAAGACAATCAGATTATGATGTCAAAAGAATGTCCTGAACATGGAAAGTTCGTTGATGTCTACTGGTCCGATGCGGATATGTTTGAAAGAGTCATGAAATACTGGTATAGAACAGTGGGGTTAGACAATCCAAGGACCAAATCCAAGGAAGGGTGCCCAAAGGACTGTGGACAATGCCCAGAACATCTGGCGCACACTGCCCTGGGACTGATTGATGTTACAAATCGCTGTAACTTGAGGTGTCCGATTTGTTTTGCAAATGCCGCGGCCACCAATCGAATCTATGAACCGACAGATGAGCAAATCAAAGAGATGTTGGCAAACCTTCGCAGTAATTTGCCAATTCCTTCACCAGCAGTCCAATTCGCCGGGGGAGAACCAACCGTCAGTGATAAGCTCCCCAAATATGTGAGATGGGCAAATGAAATGGGCTTCGATCACATAATAGTAGCCACAAATGGTATCAGAATGGCCAATAATCCCGAATATGTCACTGAATTAAGAGAAGCGGGCATGAATACGATATACCTACAATTTGACGGGGTATCTGAGAAGCCCTATCTAGAAGCTAGAGGCAGAGACCTCCGTGATATCAAGAACGCCGCTCTCGATAGCTGTCGACGGGCGCACCTCGATGGCGTAGTGCTGGTGCCGACAATTGTCAAGGGTCTGAACGATTGCGAACTGGGCGATATTGTGAGATTTGGTATTGAAAATCGAGATATCGTGCGTTGCATCAACATCCAACCTGTTAGCATCACTGGCCGAGTTGATCATGCTGAAAGAAACAGGATGAGAATTACCACCCCAGAGGTCATCATCAACATAGAAAAGCAAACGGAAGGAAAGATCAGTAGAGATGACTGGTATCCCGTTTCTTCTATGATGGGAGTTGGCAGAGCGCTTGGTTTACTGAAGGGCGTACCAACAGTAGAGCTGCATGCTCATTTCGCATGCGGTATGGCAACCTTTCTCTTCCTCGATGATGACGGGTCCTATATCCCCATCACAAAGGTCGTCAATCTGGAGAAGCTATTGATGACACTCGAGGATATCTGTGACCTGTATGCTGAGAGAAAAATCCTACGCGGTCTGCGCGCCAAGCTAAAGCTATTGGGATTCACACGACATATCAAGAAGAAAAGCTACATGAAACCAATAATCACGTCATTTTTGAAGAGGGGATCATACAGTAGCCTCGCAGCATTTATGCATCGAGTCATAATGTTGGGAGTTATGCATTTCCAAGACCCATACAACTTGGACTTGGAACGAGTGCAGCATTGTACTATAAACTACGCAACGCCTGACGGTCGAATAATCCCATTTTGCACCTATAACAATCTCCATCGGAATGGAGTCGAGGGAAAATTCAGTAGCAGGGCAGAGTAGATGGTAGTCATCTTAAGACCAAATGTAGTTCAAGGACAACCGATACTGTTGAAAATCCTGGTTCGGAGGAATATAACTCCTAGATACATAATTAGGAGTATGCAAGTTGCTTCCGCACCCTGCATGCTCCTACGTCGTTTAGCCCTGTCGTCTATGCCTGATTATCAATAGTATGAAAATCACAATGACAACTGAAGCACCCACTGTTATGATTATTCCAACAATCAGGGGGTCAAAGTCACCCGGCGTAGTTGTAGTTCCGGTAGTTGTTTCAGTATCAGTAGTTGTGTCGGCAGCTGGCAAAACCTCTACCATTACCGTGTCTGAGATGGTGTTTTCTCCCACATCGACAACCACAATCGTGTAGTTGTAAGTCCCAGAGTCCAATCCGTCAACACTGATCGAAATTGATTCTGAGTCAGAAGATAACGAGCCATCCTCCACCAAGCTTCCGTTTCGATAGATAGCATAAGCCTCTAGATTATTATCCTCAGCATTCCATGTGATTGTATTGCCAGTTGCACCTACATAATAGGACAGGTCAGGGGGACTACTGATTGTGGGCTTAATAGTATCAATCACAGTAACTAGTACAGTATCAAATGCAATGTTGCCAAAGTCGTCCTCAGCTTGAATAGTAAAATTGTACAGTCCAATCGATAACCCATCAACGTTGATAATTACTGTTGCAGGAGTTGTACTCCATTCACCCGACCCTATCTCTGTTCCATTTCTGTATACAGTATACGTTCCAGGATTTTCATCATTCACTGTCCAGCTTATAGAGTTGCCAGTATATCCTTCACTGTACTCAAAATCAGCTGGAGCAGATAATTCAGGGATGTCGCTATCGGTCGTAACATTGACAATGACAGTGTCTGTAACGAAGTTATTGCCCAAGTCATATGCAGCCACCGTGTAGTTGTGAATGCCAATACCCAAATCATCTAATGAAACAGTGATGACTTCAGAAGAGCTATTCCAGTCACCTGATCGCTGGAGAATACTATCGACATATACCTCATAACGATCTGGATATTCATCTGCTGGAGACCACTGGATGGTATAGCCTAGTTCTCCAAACATGAATGAAATGTCCTCAGGACTATTTATGGTTGGAGGCACTTCATCAAATTCAACGATGACAAAGGCAGAGGATGAAGAGGAGTATCCTGCAGTGTCATTCAACCAGAGTGTGTAGTTATATGTGCCAATTCCTAGCCCATCAACACTCACGGTAACACTTGAGCCATCCCAGACTCCCGATTCGACAATTGTTCCGTTTCGGTATACGAGATAGTGAGAGGGTGCGGAATCTGTTGCAGTCCATGTTAATTCGTGTCCTACAGTACCATATAGGTAAGTCAAATCATCAGTTGCTTCAATCTCTGGTCCTGGTCCAAAGATTGTGACAAATGTCGTCATGGAACTCTGGTGCCCGTTTTGGTCAGTCGCTACTATTGTGAAATTGTATATTGCTTCATTCAGAGAAGAACAGTCAATAGATTTCATCTGAACCGAAGAAGTCCAAGGATCTGATACAACCGGAGTATTGTTGCGCCATACAGCGATTTCTTGTGGGTTGTGATCAATACATCTCCACTTAACAGACGCAGCGAGGTCACCAACAGCGAATGAAAGCTCAGTGTATCCTTGTATTATTGGCGAGTAGTCTATTCCAGAAATATCGCCCGCACTGAAGGTCCCATCTGACTCATCCCATCCTACCATCCCTCGGTCATGAGTGACTATTTTCACCTTATACGTGTCAAGATCAGCCCAAGAGGATACATCCCAATCGTACGTGGTTAGGGTCAATCCTGTGGCAAACAGCATATAGCTTGCTCCACCATCATTCGAAACGTATACCTCGTGCAAGAAATCGGCATCCTGATTCTCAGATTGGGCATCCCAGAGAATTATGTTCGAACCGCTCCAAACCTCACCACCATTTGGACTAGTTACCTCTACATCAGGTGAGAAGAAGTTGTTGATTTCAACATCAGTCCAGCTAGATTCGAATGCCTGTCCCAAGTCATTGTACGCAGTGCCCACAACTGTCCTTGTAACATTCATTCCGAAGTCGTAGGTATCATACACAACAGAATTTGTATCTGAAGAAGCCTTAACCCCTGCTCTTGTGTCCACTGTCAGGTCATAAGAACCGGATGCCAAATCGTAATCGAATATTCCTACAGCAAGTGTTGCTTCTGAGCCGCTGAAGTCTGCCACAAACTGCCCAGATTCCGGCTTGTTACTTGTTGACATTTGGCCTGCAAGAAGGTTATTACCGTAACTCCACGTAGAATCATCTTGCATTACGCCATCTATGCTGTACCACCATGCCATGATATCAGAGTCACCATTAGTGAAGTCGCAGAGAATATCAACAGTATCTCCACTCTTAATGCCAGTTATGTACTCCCATGCAAATTCATTAGGATCAATCATTCCACTGAAGGGATCATAGCTGGCGCTAGGTATGACAAGGGGTCCGGAGTTTTCATATAATATACCAGTTAGGAAATTGACTTCTGTGGATGAAACTGTATATTCAGGCATATTCGGCAGAAACTCTTGAGAGAATGTCACATTGACGATGACATGATCTCCAGTGAGCGTGTCACCAGAGGTGAATGTGCGCACAGTTGGGTCAGAATTGGAGTAATATGTGTTGGAAACTGTCGGTGTAGGCACAGATTCATACCACATCGCCTTCAGCGTAATGTTCACAGGCAACTCCTGCTCGCTTGGGATGGAAGTAGGATGAAGCAGAATATAGTATGTGTCTTTGCCGTCATTTGAAACATCCAATAAAAGAGAAGCTGAAGTTGTAGTAGAACCTGTCGTCTCTGCCAGACTTGTGCCATTCTTACCATAAACATTCATGTAAAGCGAGGTGTTTGGATCGTCCCAAAGCAAACGGAGCCCAATTAGGCTCGCAGTAGCATGTGGATTATGAATCACAAAACTCCGGAAGTCCCAATCATCTGGGTTTTCTTCCATGCAACCAAAAACAGGGGAATCATATGGCTCTAGAGTGTAGCCATAGTCTTCCACGATTACATGTTCCTCACCGGAAATCCCTGTGAGATTACCAACGAGTGTGTAGCTCCATGGCACCCGATTCGTATTGGCACCATCGTTTATCTCAACAAATCCCTGGTAGATACCAGCATCATCTTCTGGGACGGTCAATGTCCAATTCATGCAGTCATGACCTGCATCCCATGTGGCTGAGAACTCAGGAGCAGGTACCTCCTCCCAAAATATGACGGAACATGTGAAAGCGTTTCCAGGAGACAGGGGATCCGAATCGAAAACAGGATCATAAGCAACCATGGTCAAATCGCCATCTAGATACTGGTCGAGATTGCTCAATCCTGTTGCAAACTGCATGAGATTTTGATTACTCGGGTCATAGGCTCGTGTTAGTAGATCAAGTTCTGCCCCTTGTAAGGAGCCACTACTCCACAAGTTTGGCATTCCATCTGCAGGATCGCTATCAGTCCAATCAAACAGAGCCATCCAGGGATATCCCGAAGAGGCAACCGATGCGTCAGCGAATGATATTGCAATTGTAACATAGCTGTATGTGGATATGGCGTTGTCGTATGCCGTACTCCCAAGCTCATCGCGCAGATTAAACCATCCTGAGGTATTTCTGTTGGATACTGGATCCTCATAGACATAAGTAGTATCGTAGAAAATATGTTTCTCGGCCACTTGATACCTATAGGCATTGAATGACCATCCAGTAGTATCGGAAAGCTTAGTGCCAGATGCGTCTGTCAGGACGAACTGCCTTACTGTATTTTGCTCATTAGCAGTCAAATTTCCGAAGTAGATGGAACCGTCCGTAAAATTCCTGGGCAAGTCGGTGCCTGCGATATATGTGTCTGTTAAGCTTTCAGCGCTACTTCTTTGAGTTTCCCAACTATCCTCCAATATATCCATCATATAGTTATGGGAGTCATACGTTTCTACTATGAAACTTGTAGCCTGGGTGACAAATTTACATGCCGCCTCGGCATTAATCAGTCCAAATCCTTGTATGGCGGGGTCATATCCCAAGTCTTCAGCTGTGTTTTGAATTATCGACTTAAGCCGATCAGGAGTCCATGATATTGATTCATTATCCAAAGTATCAATCACCAGAGCAGCAACACCCGCAGCGACGGGAGCAGACTGGCTGGTTCCACTGAAGATGGTGTAGTTTTTGACATCGCCAGGCCAGTAGGACCCGTCTCTCCAATATTGCTGTAAGTACTGCGCATAGAATGGATTAGCCGAGTAGCCTGCAGAACCAGGAGCCAAAACATCAGGCTTGGGATAACCCGAGAATGCCGGCCCTCTGCTACTGAAGCCTGCAATGCCCATGCCGTCCTGTTCGGGTCCGAAGTAGTATTCCAGATAATGTGAGCTGGTGGATGCACCAACACTCAAAACAGATGATGCACAACCAGGAGGCCCTATAGTCATATACCCTGAACCTTCATTACCCGCTGAGAACACATGTAACATACCTGGATATGCAGCATCCAAATACTGGGGGGCAGAGAGGATCTCCCAAGTGAGGCTCATGTATGTAAACTGACTGCTAGGTTCAGTAACCCAACCCCATGAATTGGTGGTCAGATTAGCCTGATGGTTTCCTGTGTAATAGAACTCTTGAGTTGCGTCATTGTAGTCAAATCCACATGCCCATAAATATCCGCCAATGTCAGAACCAGAGGTAATGACAGATATTGATAGAAGCTTCGATTGATTCGCGATACCGGGCATCTTGAAGTATGACTGATTATTGGTATCGAAATAGTCGTACTGTCCTCGGGCGGCGACATGAGCAGCTGTCGCAGTGCCGTGAGTGCCCTGATCAAAATACAGTGCAATAGCATTACAGTCGCTTCGGAATCCCTGAAAGATTGCTTCATCGGAGAAGAAGCCGGGATCCATCGTCCAGCATAAAGCCCCTAAACTCAAGTCGTCTATGCCATCAGAGGTAAAATCATGAGCAACAATCGGGTTACTCAAGTCATAGACCTCTGTTTCATAATCATCAGTGAAGTTCCAGTCAAAAATCGAGATGATTTCGTTTCTGTCGGAGGTTGAATTCAGGTCCAAGTCCTCATAGTACATGGCACCATTCCACATCGCCGTCCAGCCTTCTGCAGCCTCCCAGTCAGTAATGACATGGTACTGACCATCGACAGCGGATTTGTATACGATTACTGGTGCGAAAATCTTAGCATACGGACTCTGTCTCTGTTGGTAAATCCAACCGAAGTGGAAGTCGTTCTCTGCGATTGAGGGATTTGGTATCTCCCAATCCTTCCAAATCTCATTATAAACGAATTCTGAAGCATTGTCTATTCCCCATGCCCATGCGTAATATCCAATGAATCCCACAACACTGCCATATGGATATCCATCTCCATAGGGTGGAAGCAGCCCCATAAGATGTCGAGTGCTACCCTGCATATTGACTACTGGGTCCCACCCAGTGACATTCAGATAGAATTTGCCATTCTCCTCATAAGTTAGGACATTTCCTGAACTGACCCAAGACTCTGGGTCAGCTAGATTTGATGAATTACCAATTGAATTGCTCAGAACCAGTGAGTAACCCGTGGGATCATAACTATCCGGATGATAGGCATCCTGAAGGTCTGGCTGACCGAAATCGCAGCCCGTATCCAAATGACCTACTGTTACACCCTCGCCCGTGAACTGCGATGCCGTGGAACCAGTGGAGCCAACAATAGTCCTGAATTCTGCCATATCGGGTGTGGCTGAAACCGGCAAATTGGAGTCAGACATATCACGTGAGAGGTCGTCTCTTCGAGGGACCAAATACTCATCAGCATCAATGAAGGTTACACCTGTTGTTTCCGAAAGCTCGGAGATAGTGGTTCGTGATGGAGCCAAAGCCTTAGTGATTCGAAAAGCTCTGAGATCAACAGACCATTGTACATCCACGATTGAGCGAATTTCGTTGTAGTCAGACCAAGGTGCTGAGTATATGATGATACTCGGCATATTTTGTTGTACCACCATATTTGGTTTCAGCTCACCTGTGTCCATCCATCTGAAAAGAGATTCATCAATTTCGGTAGAGAATTCGTTTTTCGCCCACTCCGTCTGTACATCCTGAACAGCCTGTCCCAATGAATCCATTTCGGCAGTGGGTAATTCAGTTGTACTTGAATGAGTATTTTCGACCGATTCACTTACGATGGCATTTCCAAAGGGAAGCAAGAAATAGCCGTCATTTCGTGTCAGCTCGGTAAACTCACCAGCAATATACTCGCTGACATAGAATGGACCGCTTGTGATGAGTTCGTTGTAAGTGGGGTTGAAGGTTTGGTAATCAATTCCTAACCACTGTTGCTTTGGAAGGACGGGAATATCCGCTATTGAGGACAAATGCCAATATGACTCAGAAATGAACTCGATAATGAAAGTATAATCATCAGGAGCAAAAGCAGCATACAGTTCATCATTGTAGGTGGCTGCCCAAGGATGCTCAGATTCTCGCAAGTAGTTGAATGTGAATGCAACATCCTGAGCAGTCAATGGTGTACCATCTGTCCAACTAGCATTGTTACCGATGCTGAATGTGATTCTGGTATGTTCCGCTGGAACAGCGGGATTATCTGAGGACGTTTCTATTGCATAGTTCTCAGCAATGAAAGGCACAAGATAGCCCTGATTGTTATAACGCACAAGTGGCTCGTAGAGCTCATCTAGGACATTCATAGTGTATTTCGAAGATGTTGTTAATATATTGAAAGTATCAAGGTCAAGGGGATTGCTCCATCGGAACGTACCACCTTCAGGACCGCCTGCACTCTCTTTCAAGTGAATCTTTTGATTTGTCCACCAAGATGCAACACCGTCAGTCATGTCATTTACGAAGCCCTCAAATTGGTCTGTTCGATATGCTGAAAGATAGGTGTTTGCATAGCAAATTATCATCGGACTCTGGTATACCCAGATTTTTTGCATTTCTATAGCAGCCTCATAGACATCGTCATAACTAGTGGAGTAGAGCAGCTGATTTCTCCACGAATCATATGATGCATTCTGGAAATTCGGAAAGTTATAGTATGGTTCATCTGCATATTCAGACCAATATTGGTAAGCAAGCCAATCGACATCGAAATCTGCGAAAGACTCGCCTAAGAAGGCCATATCGTAGTCTTGATGGAAGTAAAGCTTATTCAAGTATACGTAGAAATCTGTGGGCACAGATGTTGCGTTAATACCAAGTGATCGGAGGGTTGCTGCAACCTCATCACAAACTTCTATTGCGACGGATGATGATTGGGCAGCCTCGATAATTACATCGAATACAGTGCCATCAGGTGCTTCTCGAAAGTCATCATCATTCACATCTAAAAAGCCTGCAGCCTCAAGTGTTTGGTTAGCAAGGACGAGGTTGGATTCATAGTAGGTATAGGGTAGCTGCCCTTCAATGGAAAACGGGTTAACTTGCGGCACAACGCTATCCTGAGGCACAGAAAACCCGTCAAAGATATCATTAGAGATTGCTTGCTTATCAAGGGCAAATGCCAAAGCCCTCCGAAATGCAGTATAGTTGAAAGGATATTTCGCGCAGTTGATAGTCACGTATCCGTAACCATTCCTTGGAGTTTCCGCGACTTCTATGTTTTCTGCTTGATTCAAAGTTTCATAGAACTGTGGATCAACATAATCCCCAATCAAATCAATTTCGTCGTTCTGCAGCGCCAAGACTTGCTGATCATCGCCTTCTATAACATGATAGATAAGCTTGTCAACATATGGTCCTTCACCGCTAGTTATGGAGTTGGCATTAGCTGAGGGTGTAGATATTGCCCCCAGAATTAGAACACCCACTATTAGAATACAGATAGATACCTTTGTAATCCTCAATGTCCAGTAACCTTCCTACAAAGCGATTGACTGCAGCCTACCAAATCTGCCTAATAAATGTTCAGAGAAAAATAGTGAGCGGCATGCGACGCATCAGAAGTGAAGATGGGGTCACAGATTCAATCCAGGGAGTTTTGGGGTTTGTTCCAACATAAAATGAACCTGCTCATCTTCTCCTAATGAGAACCAGCAATACTAGAATGATACCAATGGAGCCAATCACTAGAACGATACCGAAACTACTGATAAGAAATGCCAACAATGGATCGATTTCTCCGCCGCTTGATTCGGTTACTGTGACAAGAACTGAATCTGATGCTGTGTTGCCGGATGAATCATAGATAACTATGGATACCTCATAAACACCAACATCAAAACCATCAAGCGATAAGCTAATCTCATCTGAGGACTCGTTCCATAAACCAACAGCATGTAGGCTTCCGTTGAGATAGATTTCATATCGAAATGGATGCAGGTCAAATGCTTCCCAGATTATCGCATGACCCTCTTGCCCTTGTTCAATGTTGATATCTTGAGGGGAGCTAACCACTGGCGCAGTATTATCTGACACAATAACTAACACAGAATCACTAGCTTGATTGCCTGCAGTATCATTCACCCTTATGGTATAATTGTACGTCCCCATCATTGTTCCATCAAGATTCACTGCTATCTTTTCAGAGGTCGAATTCCATAATCCATGCATGGTGGCGGATCCATTAACCAGAATGATGAAGTGAGAAGGATTGCTATCTTGAGGGTCCCATACTATTTCATAGCCTGAGAAACCTTCTATCATAAAAACATCCGGAGGATGGTCAATGTGAGGAGCCAAGCCCACAGTAACCGTCACCCAAACGGTATCAGAACATTTCTGACCGATTGTGTCGTTCAGAGTTATTGTCATATTATGGGTGCCAACTGGTAGCCCGTCTACAACAACATCGATAGTCTCGCCACTCGAGTTCCATACCCCAGATGCATACAAGGTTCCGTTCCTGAGAACGTGGTAGCCCGCAGGGTCAGAATCATATCCTTTCCAAGTTATCTTATTGCCAGAATCACCAAGTTCGTATTCGATATCCTCAGGAGAGTTTGAAGAAGGGGCCAGATTCTCTTCTTCAGGTACTGACGCGTTTCTCATCCCGAAGTCTATTGCTTGAGCGACTAGATTATACCCATCTAGAATCACATCATAATATAGCTCCGTGCACATAGGCCGATAGTCGCCATAAGGAGACGCACCGGATGTGACAATCACTCCTGACCCGTCTAATCCCGCCTTGAGTTCTATACAAGCCGCGACAAATGAACCCGTTTGTCCATCCAAATGAGCTTTGGGAGGTATGAGATCGGAGTCTGTAATCGTGGCAGCAGGACTGTAGTAAAGCAACGGATAGACATTAGATATTGATTGCTGCTCTAAATCGATAGTTCCCGAATCTGGGTTTGCTGAGGTACTCCCATAGAGACAAGTGGGTCCATGCATTAAAACATTGGAAACATTCTCAACAATTTCAGACACGACTGCATCATTGGAAGTGATATTTGCCACAGCACGATAAGCTGCCGCGGCATTTGACTCTGGGTCCTCAATTGCTGTAGGTTCTCCATAAACATGTGAGCCAACGGATTCAAGAATAGTTGTCATGTTACCATGAATATACTGGGTATCGCCGAAGTCATTGTCGAAAGCAACCCACAGGAACCGGTTGCCCTGCATGAACCAATTCTCAATAGCAGTTAACTCCGAATTAGTAAAACCATTGATAGCACCGTATATTGATGATAGGACCAATCCACCTGCATCTGAGAGAATGCTTTCATTTATGCCGCCCCTTGCCCAGATCACCTCATATCCCAAAGAACTCAGATTAGCTTCCAGTTGATAGTCGGTATCACCAAGGTTAGTGTTTTCTTGCCCATGTGAGTAATCTAATACTATTTTGTTTGAATGCTCAACCGGAGGAAGTGATTCCAAGACGGTCACGATAACCTCGTCTCTTGCGGTATGACCATCGAGGTCTCTGACTTCCAGCGTGAAATTGTAAGTGCCAAGAGGTAATCCATCGATATCAACAAAGATGGATCCACCGCTCCATGATCCACTCTGATAGATTGTGCCATTCTTATACACACTATAGTATTCTGGATTATCATCGGATGTTGACCATACAAGTTCATTGCCAGTAGTACCGGTAAATATGATCAGGTCTTGGTGTGGCTGAATCTCAGGCAATGTGGGCCCAGAAGGATAATCCGGTCGAGAATAGAAATAGCTTGGATTATAGGTGAGTTCTGTAAATTCTCCCGCGACATATTCAGAAACATTGTAAGGACCGGAGGTCACCATTTCATCATTGGGAGGAATCGGATTCCAGGTGTTCCAGTTTTCGAGGCCTATCTCCTGGAAGATATGCTTAGGAATAATCGGCTTGTAGCCAATTGTGTGGAGATGCCAGTAAGATTCTGTGTTGAACTCCATGACTGCGGTGTATGTTGTCGGCGCATAGGCAGCAGAGAGCTCTGTAAGGTCAGTGCCATACGGATTCCCGGGCGAATCGCGATAGTAATTCATTGAAAACGCCACATCGTTCGCGGTCAATGGTGTGCCATCAGTCCAAGTAGCATTCTGAATTACTTCAAATGTGAAGCGGGTGTATCCTTCAGACACCGCCGGATTGTCTGCATGAGTTTCAGTTGTTACGGATTCCGCCAGCCAAAGCACATCAGCTCCACTCTCATCAATTCTGATTAAACTGTCATAGAGCATTTGGAGAACATTCATGCTCGCTGACGAAGAGGTGACCATGAAGTTGAACGAGTCAACATCCAGTGGATTTGCCCACCTTAGAGTACCTCCGATAGGGCCACCATATTCGCTTTTTAGACGCGTCCTGTAATTTGTCCAATAGCTGGGTATGCCGTCAGAAACATCATTTACGAATCCCTCGAACTTATCAGTGCGATAGGCAGTGTGGAGCATGCTCTCGTAACAAACAATGATGGGAGACTGATAGACTAGTATGCGCTGCATCTCAATGGCAGCTTCGTACACTTCCTCGAATGTTGCTCCATGTAACAGCTGATCCCTCCAGCTATCATAAGTCGCATTTCTGAAATTGGGGAAATTCCAGTAGTTTTCATCAGCATATTCTGACCAATATTCATAGGCAAGCCAATCAACATCGAAGTCTGAAAAACTCTGACCAAGAAAGACAATATCATAGTCGCCATGGAAATACAGTCGATTCAGATATTCATAGAAGTCTGTTGGCACGGATGCCGCATCGATGTTCAAAGATGACAACGCAGAGGCAACATAACTACCGACATCGATTGCAACATTCGAAGACTGAGCAACCTCGACTATTACATCGAAATCAGTGCCATCAGGAGCCTCCCTGATTCCATCACCGTCCCAATCCTCGAAACCAGCCGTATCAAGAATATAGTTACCGAGTACAACATTTGACTCATTGTACGAGTATGAAAGCAGCCCCTCTATTGAGAAAGGATTGATGTAAGGTACGACACTATCTAATGGTGTGGCTAATCCATTCCAAATGTCGTCACATATTGCATCCTTATCCAGAGCAAAAGCCAGCGCCCTTCTGAATGAAGTCAAATTGTACGGGTATTTATCGCAATTTATCGTAATATAGCCATAGCCATTTCTCCAACGATTGGCAACAGCAATATTCTCTGCAGCTTCAAGTGTTGCGATGTAGGCAGGATCTATTTGGGCTCCAATAAGATCTATCTCGCTATTTTGCAGAGCCAAGACTTGCTGATCACTGCTTTCTATCACGTGATAGACTATTTTGTCAAGATATCCACCCGTTCTATCCATTTCTACAAACGAATTCGCTTCGATATTATTTACACTCAGGAATAAGGCGAGAAGAACAGCACAGAGAATTACCCCTTTTCGTGACTTCACAAGCAGTCAACCCCCAATTAGATAACCACAATTCTCTTCGCTTCAAGTCTAATAAGCATTGCTGGACAATCTCTCGGATTCTAGTTATGCATACCAATGTTTCTTGCATCAAACGACCTATATGTTTCAGACCAACAGACTTATGATTTAGACTCGGTTTATTAACTATCATGAAGAATTATGATTTGCTAGTTGTAGGCTCAGGTGCAGGATCCAATATTGCGGCTTCAGCTTACGAGCAAGGGATGAAAGTGGCAATCGTAGACAATGGAAGATTTGGTGGCACCTGTCTCAATAGGGGCTGCATTCCTACGAAGATTTTGACATATGTTGCTGATACCATCATGAGTGTCGAACATTCAGGTCAAATCAATCTTGAAGCTGAGGTAAAAGAAGTAGACTTCAAGGGTCTCATGGAGAGAATGAGAAGAGAAACTTGGCATGAGGCTGAAGAGATCGCAGAAAGCATTAGCACAGTAGACACGTATGATTTCTACAATGATACTGGGGAGTTTATTGATGATTATACCATGAGAGTGGCTGGAGAAGAGATCAAGGGAGAGTACGTTATTTTGGCGTCTGGAGCACGGCCTCTCATTCCCCCAATAAATGGCTTGGAAGATGTCGAGTATTTGACCAACAAAACCATCCTGGAACTAGATGAGAAACCTAAGTCCCTGATTATTGTCGGCGGAGGGTATATTGCCGCTGAATTTGGACACTTCTTCTCAGCCATCGGTACAGAAGTTACAATCTTGGGAAGAAACGAGTATCTTGTTCCGGATGAAGATAATGATGTATCTGAGCTGCTCAAGAAACACTTGGACAGTCGTATGGGTGTGTATACAAGTCATGAGGTTCGGAGTGTTCGACAGGAAGGAGATGAAAAGGTTGCTGTTGCAAAGAACACTGAAACGGGGGATGAAACCGAGTTCAAAGCAAAACATATTCTTGTCGCAACAGGAAGAAGGTCAAATTCAGACATTCTGAAACCTGAGGAAACAGGTGTGGACACAGATGATAGAGGCTGGATAATCACAGACAAGCATTTCAGGACCTCAAAAGAACGTATCTTCGCATTTGGAGATGCTCTTGGAAAGCATATGTTCCGACATGTGGCTAATGAGCAGTCTCAGATTGTGTATTATAATTTGATGAGAACAATCGATGCTGAGGAAAAGGACGGGGAGCCGGAACTCTTTGGCATGAGCTATCATGCAATTCCACGCGCCGTCTTCTCACATCCTCAGATTGCAACGGTGGGTATGACTCTGGATGCAGCTAAGAATACGGACCGAAGGCTGTTGGTAGGAAGATCTGAGTACACCGGTGTTGCCAAAGGGGCAGCCATGGGAAATCCTGATGGCTTTGTGAGAGTTATTTGCGATGCTGAAGACAGGACGATTCTAGGAGCATCCATTATTGGTCCTCACGCACCCATTCTCATTCAGGAGATCACAAATCTCATGAACACGTCAGAGAGAACATACATTCCAATGTTTGATTCTATTCATATTCATCCTGCGTTGCCAGAGGTTGTGCAGCGAGCTTTCGGAAGTCTTGCTCCCATAGATGCAGAACATACTCATCATCACCACAATCATGAGTAGGAGAGTCAGAGTATTGCTACCATCAGAAGACTTTGATTCCGATATCATTTCATGCTAACAAATAAGTTGAATTGACGAAAGTGTCACAATTCTCTGCGAATCAGCTAATTCGATTGTTGCTACGTAATGTATCTGTGTTCCGGCTGAGGTGAGAATACTGCGTGATAATGAACTGTTTCTGAGAGATGGATGGATTCAACAGGTTTGAAACTTCTGTGTTCCACCCATTTCCTCCCAGCATCACCGCTCCGAATGGTATCGAAAGCAGCTGAAACAGCAGCGGCTTCTACCATGTTCATTAGGACGGTATCTCTACTACGATTCCATTTTCCTTCTGCGTTGGTGCTGAGGCATCACTCTCAGTGATAGTAGGGTCCTCCACGGTTTTTGCCATTATGCAGTGATAATGGCAATTTCTTAGACTATTTCCAAATGCAGAGAAGCTTGATGAGCGCTGGTAGATGCCGCCACATCTCGCGCAGCTGACAAGCCCCCATCGGTTGAGAGAGAGGGTTTCGGCTCATTGTATTTGATTTTTCTCCAAGTTTTGGATGCAATCACGGTACTCTTACATCGGCCCACCTAGCTATTCGTTTCATGCTATGCAGTGATTAAGGAAGCATGTTGAATCATCTTTCTTATCGATGCAGCCTCCGGTGAAGACGGAAGAGATGGAATTCTGTCACGCTATGTGAATAAGCTCACGAATGCAGGTATAAGCAGCATAAGTGCTGGAACAGCTATAATGGTGGTCCAAGTTATAGCCAAAGCAGTACCTTTACGGTCTATGCCATAAGGTATTAGGAACATGTTTGTGCTGGTTATAGGCATTACGGAATTCAGGGCTATTACAGCGAACCATTCTTTGGGAATGAGGTTCATATACATCAGAGACCCGAAGACCAGGACAATGGCAAGAGGGGTTGCAATAAGGGTGGTAAAGAAGGCGTTCCTTGCCACACTCCAATGGAACTCCCTTTCCGATGGTGATCCTCCGGTCAGCGAAAACAGTTTTTTCATCTCGGTCAGTTTTAGGTCTTTTGGATCGATACCGGCCCCAACGTAGTAGAGGCCTGCAGGAATGGTTAGAGCTGTTATGAAATGAAGGATTGTTCCAGCATCACCAAGGTCGACTACGGTTATACCGGTACTCCTGTGGATAATCACTGCCGCAATGACGAAGGAAAGCAGATACCATGGGTATAGCCTCAAAAACCCAGGCAGCGTGGTAACTTTTTCCCGCCCCTGGTTTTCTCGATTGTGCATCATGGAGAGCATATAAGGTATTATGGCAAACAGTCCGATCCCAACAATGCTGATGTATATGGCTGCTGGCACTCTCCATTCCTGGATACTCAACATTATGCCTCCTACAAAAGCGGCGCTGCGGCCTTGATTGGTGAGAACGGTCTTAATGAAGGTCCGCCGCTCGACTCCAGTCAGCCCGATTTTTCTGACCTCTAGATAACCAAATAGATAGGAAATCAGATACATGAAGGTCAGCACAACGAAGGTTAAGGAGGCAAACCTAAGCTCCTCACTGCCAAAACCTATGTTTAGAAATATCCTGAACAGCAGGAGCGGAATGAATACGAACAACAACAGGAATCCGACTTTTTTCATGCCTGCGTCGACACGGTCCTTTCCCAGCCACTTAGAAAGAGCAAGGGTCATCAGGAAGCCTACCACTATCCAAGGTAGCGTCCATAGTCCGCTTATGTATGGAATCACCTTCTCTATCGTATCTATCATTCTTATCACCTCTAAGCTATGTGCTTGAACGCACAAAGGGCTCGCAGCAATCCACGACAAAGCACCGCCAAACGATACTAGAAATCACCGATGCCCAATTGTCGGACTCGAACACAATGTTTTCGGAATTGTCCTCTGATATATTATATTTCCGTAAGAGAACCCTCAGCTCGCATACCTAGGTTATCTGATGTCAGAATTTCGGGAAAGGTAGGGACCAATTCATGTCTGTGCTCATTGCTATACCAACTATGATGAGTAATACTATCATAACCATGTGTTTGGACCTAGAGAGCCCTGTCGTTCCATTCAAGGCAATGGTTTGCAATGGTAAAGATTACAAATATTGGCTGTTCTCACATCCGACTATACCTGCTATGGATCATTTGCTAATGTGGTCACAGTCGTTTGACTAATTGGAATACGTACCTCTATCATTGTAGTTTCAATACCGCAAGCCCAGCCATTATTTTGGTATTGCTGAATGATGGGACTTGATTCTTCCACTTCTGTAACTCAAGATGAACTCAAATAAGCGTAATTTTTGTCATTCATCAGATTTCTATGACAAATCTTTTTAGATTTGGTGGCTTATAGATAAAAGGGATACCATAAATGCAAGAAGCTTCGTTGTTGGTTATGGGAATGATGGCCCTGGTGGTTGGGGTTTTTCTGCTCATCATCGTAGTTGCAGCGTCAGTAAGAATTGTGAAGGAATACGAACGGGCGATTGTGTTTCGCTTGGGCAGATTTGTTGGACAAAGAGGGCCAGGTGTGTTCTGGATTATTCCTGGCTTAGATAGGCTCCAAGTAGTGGATCTTCGTACAGTAACTTATGATGCTCGAACAATCAAAGTAATCACTAAAGACAATATCCGATGTGATGTGGACTCGTTTGTCTTCTACCGAGTAGTAGACCCTGAACGGGCAATATTGGAGGTTGAGAATTACATCCGAGCTGTTCAAAACCTGGCCAAAACTGTTCTTAGAGATGTGCTAGGAACCGCCGATCTTGATGATCTCTTGTCACACACAGAAGAGCTGACACTACGAATTCACCGAGAAATCGACAGAAAAACAGATCCTTGGGGGATCAAGGTCACTGATGTAGCCATCAGTGACATCCTTCTTCCGGAAGAAATGCAACGCGCAATTGCAAAACAAGCTGAGGCAGAGCGAGAACGTCGAGCACGAATCATTATCGCTGAGGGAGAATACATGGCTGCTGAAAAAATGGTGAAAGCAGCGGAGATGTACGCGGCAAGCCCAATCACCTTCAAAATCCGTGAACTACAGACACTTGCCGAAATTGCACGTGAGAAGAATCTGGTGGTGGTCACAACAACAGGCAATTCGGATGAAATTGCCCGCGTGTTTGCTGTTGCCCAAGGGACTGATAGGCAGCAACAACAACAACGCGGCAAATAGGGGGACCAGAAGATGCAAGTTCTAGGAATCGGATGGGCATTCACAGCCATTACACTGATAGCCTTGGGATTAGCATTCTTGGTGGCTGAACTGATTTCTGATGAACCAGAGTGTTTTGCTCCAGCAGCCGTGTTTTTTCTCATAATCGGAACAGCGTTATGGTTTATGGTTGTTCCACTGGTCTGGCCAATCACACCATTATGGGTGCCGGGACTTTCGCTAGTGCTAGTGATGGTGACGGCATTGGCATCTTCTTTCTCTTTGTTTATGATGTACAAGATCATTCAACTGAAGAGGCAGCCGCCTAAAAACATTGATTTTCTCGGTGCCACCGGCAGAGCGATCGATTCACTCGAGCCAGGGCAGAAGGGGTACATACAATACCATGGAGAGTATTGGCAGGCACAAACAGTAGGAGGAAGGATAGCGGCGGGCCAGTCGGTAAGAATCTGCGGGAAAGAAGGCCTCTTGCTTCTAGTTGAACCTGAGAAGCTGCCCAGAAACTAATGGCCTCGCAAATTATTACTATCAAATCAGCATATAAGGGCACACAAAGGAGGTTTCTGAGAGTGAAATTTATGGAATACACGTTACTGTCTGTAGATGGCAATATAGGTGGGTTTCATAACCAAACTGAATCATAATAACCGAGTGGAGAGTTGAAAAACATGTGCGAATGGTGCTACAAACATGGCGCAGGTAAGAAATGGTATCTAAACTCGCGGAACTACCTTCAAGAAACTGCAGAGGAGGTTGGAGCTCATGAATACATATTTGAACTCTGGAAGCAATTTGAAAAAGTATACCTACAAAAGATATATGGCATCTCAGCACGAGGACCGGGATATAAATTCAGTATTCCCATATTGGGAAAAGCCATCCACTGGTACATTAACTCGTGGTTCAAAAAAGAAAAGCCCTTGAAGGGGCGCAATCCTCGAAGAGCAGAAGGCCATCCTGGGCAAGTAGTCACACTAGATGATGCTCACAAAATACTCACTTTGGCTGAGCCTATAATCCGCGTCAACTGCGCATGCCGACACATGACCAGAGGGATTGAAGACCCCTGTTGCCTGGCCTTTGGAGCACTAGCAGAAATGGTTCCCAAACTGCCGCGGTATGTTCCTGATTCAGGTGTGGAACCATTGCATATTGATGAGGCAAAGGAGTTCATTAGTTCAATGAATGAGGCCGGACGGGTTCAAACAGTCTGGATGGGCCCATCACCCTATATTGCGGCGCTCTGCAGCTGTGAACTCCCGGAGTGCGCTGCAACACGCATTAGAATGGACTATGACTTGCAAGCGCTCTGGAAAGGTGAATATGTCGCTAAAGCTGAGTTTTCAAAGTGCACTGGTTGCGGAGAATGTGCTTCACGGTGTCAATTTGGAGCACTAGCATTTTCCGATTCTATGGGTCGTCCATTCATAGATCAGTGGAAATGCTTTGGATGCGGTCTCTGCGCCACCGCCTGTCCCGAATCAGCAATCGATATGATTGATAGGAATACAATCCCTGCGCTGGGTGAGGTGTGGTAAAAATGAAAACAGACATCATCGTGGATTATGATAGATGCGGAAACCCCCGTGAATGCAAGCGGTGTCTTCAGATCTGTCCGTCTGCACTATTTATGATGTACTCTCCAGACTACGAGAGCAATGACCCTGATGAGTGGAGAGTTGATGTTGCATTCACTGATTTATGTACACGTTGTGGGGACTGTGTTGATGTTTGTCCAAATGATGCCATTACTCTCAAATAGCAATAGGTTTCATTTCTTGACGGAGCGAACCAACAGAAGCACTAGAACTATCAAAATTCCTGTCGCAACCAAAATGGCTAGATAGACCTGTCGAATGCCTGTTTCGAAAAAACCCCCAAATAGCGCAGGGACGAGTGCCCTACCTGTGAACAGGGCAAATGTCACCATGCCTGCCAGGGCACCACGGTGTCCGGGTGAAATGGTCTGGCTGTAAGTGTTAATATTTGGAGACAGTGTTCCTCCAGCCCATCCCAAAATTAGAATTCCGGCTCCAATCATTGTTGGATTCGCTGACCCTGAGGAATCGACGGAGAATATCAGAACCAAGTTGGAGAGCACCAGTGCTAAGAGACCACTGTATAGGACCGTCTTTTGACTGAATCGCTCAACCAGCTGGCCTAATGATAGTCCAGCAATAACACCGGAAACACCTAATGACAATAGGATGATGCCTGAAACTGAAGGTTCGACAAAGTCTGCCAGTGACCTAGATGTCCAAATGAACAATGCACCATACGTTTCTGAAATTAGGAATGATGAGAGCATAAGCAATATTACTATAGGCTTTCGCAGCTCCTCTGCAAAAATAGCAGCCAATTCTCTAACAGATGTCCTTACTGAAATATCACCTTGAGGTTTGTTTGCCATGCACATTGCAGCCATTCCAAAAAGAGTTAGAAAGACGAAGAGAACATAGAAGGTCCTCCATCCGATCAATGCCAGTTGACCTGCAATCCCTGGCCCTAACCCGACGCTACCTGTTGCAACAGCACCCAAGAGCCCCATTCGTTTGGAAACTTCACTGCGCTTAGCTGTATCAGTCAATACGGCAATGAGCACAGGATTAACAAAGCCAAAACCTACCCCTCCCAGAAAATTGCCAAATATAAACTGAATGAGCGTTGCAGAAAAAACGATTATTGTGTTTCCAACTAGATATGTCGATAATCCAGCTAAGATAACTGGAATTCTTCCTCGTACGTCGGATATGGCACCGCTGAAGAGCTGAATGATTGCAAAGGGAATCATGAAGGCAGGAATAGCTGATAGAACTGATGTTGGATCTACTGCAAAATCGATAGCTATGGGACTTAGCTGAGCCAATACTGCATTGCCAACAATGGGGCCAATGGCAAAGATGAAATAAGTTGACAAATTCAGCAAAATGTAAGATCGGTCACCGTCCATCTCCTTCGAACCAGCTGCCAAAGCGCACATTCACCTGAACTTATCATCCTAGGTAGCATGTGCTGGTTAAATCACTTGGCATAGAATAGAGCGCCAATGCAAAGCTTTGGTAAAAAGGGTAGCAAAAGACCTAAGACCAGCAGAGCAAGTCCATACATGGTGAAGAGCTAGTGAGATGTTTTGTAACAGGTGGTACAGGGTTTATTGGTAGTTATATTGTTAGGCTTCTTTCTGAAGCTGACCACGAGGTGTTTGTGCTAATCAGAGAAACCTCGGATTTGCAGCTAATTGAGGACCTTCCGATTACGACTGTTTTGGGAGATGTAGTTGAACCTGAAACTCTTGATGATCTAGTCCCATCCGATACGGATTGTATGTTTCATAATGCCGCTATCATGGACGACTGGGGAGGCAAATCGAAATATTTCCCTGTAAATGTGGGCGGTACCGAGAATATTCTGGAGGTATGTAGAAGAAAAGATATACCAAGATTCATCCAGACCTCGTCCACAGGAGTGTACGGATTTCCAAACAAGAAAGAGCCCATTGACGAGGAAACACAGTGGAATCCTATGAATGCATACCAAAAATCGAAGGCTGAATCTGAGAGACTGGTCTTCGAACGGGCGGATGAATACGGTTTCAAGGCCTCAGCAGTAAGAGCGCCTGTCGTTTTTGGCCAAGGTGATATGTTTACCGGACCACAAATCCTCGAAAGAATGAAAGACGGGAATATGGTCGTTTTTGGCGGCGGAGACAATACACAGTCATATGTCCATGCAGAAGATTTCGCCAGATGCTTGGTTCTAGCAGGGGAACAAATACAAAACTCTGCAGGAGAGGCCTACAACGTGGGATCTTTTACATGTGAATTTCGGGAGTTGCTAGAAGCATTTGCCAAGGAGCTTAATGTTGAACCAGATTTTCAGAATATACCTTATTCCTTGGGCGTGGGAATTGGAGGATTTGCAGCAAAACTATACGAAGTTTTCGGTCGGGAAAATGCACCTCTAATCACATCTTTCCGTGTGAAAATGTTCGGCAGTGAATACGAGATAGATTGGTCAAAGGCTCATGAGCAATTGGGATATGAACCGAGATGGGACCTTGAGTCAACCGCCAAAGATGTTGTTGATTGGGGCATCCATTTCAAGCCAAGATAATCAACTAGCATTTTGACGCCGCCTCAGCTTGCCTGAGGTGACTTATAGAAAGATACTTCAAAGGTTCGAGATTCATCCTTAAAAAAGAGGTAATGATAATGGGATTGGACAAAGACACACTTCTAGGGCTTGGCGTACTCATCACACTTCTAATACTTGTAAGTGCTATATCATTCCTCCTCTCGAGTGTTGAAGGTTTCCTTGCGGGCGTATTTGTGATTTTCATCGGTTTTCTAATCAGCTTCTTCAGAGATGATATCAAGAGGGCTCTCGGAGTTTCCAAGGAAGAACCAGAGATTCCTGCACCAGAAGCGGAAGAGAAGGATCCTCTCTATGATATAGAGAAGAGAATTTCAAAGGGGAGAGAAAAGGTGGCGAAATCCTTTGTTAAGTACGAATCAGAATACAAGCCCGAAAAAAAGGGCAAAAGAGCCCAAGACATCTATCAGGAGGCATCGCGACTCCTAGCAGCACTTCACCAAGCAAAGACTTATGCAATTCAACAGAGAAACTCAGAGCTAGTCGACCATTATGAGGAACTGATTCAAGAAGTAGAGGAAACGCGAGACTGGTCTGCAGAAGAGATGAAATATGCAAGCTAGAGTCAGTTAGTGATACGATCCAACAGCTCAACCATATCAAGAACCTCGATATCTTCTCCATTTGCCGCATCAGATAGGTTTAGCTTACAGAAGGGGCAGGCCGAGAGCAGGATATCTGCTGAAACCGACTGTGCATGCTGGACTCTTTTTCGTGCAGTTTCCAATGCCATATCTTTGAATGCGGATTTCACACCGCCGCCAGACCCGCAACACCATGCATTGTGCCTATTGCTCTCCATCTCGATTATGTCAACCCCCGCACTTGAGATAACTTGCCGTGGTTCTTCATAAATACCCATATGTCGCCCCAGATGGCACGGATCGTGATACGTGATTACCTCAGCAAAAGGCGGTTGTTCAATAACGAGCATACCCGAATCAATTAGCGATCCTAGGAACTGGGAAATGTGCAATACCTCATAATCGTCATTCCCATCGATGGCAGGATATTCTGACGCAAGAGTCCGGTAGCAGCCAGCACACGAGGTCAATATACGCGATGCGCCAGCCGACTCAAAAAGCTCCTTGTTGCTTATTGCTAAGGCTTCGGCTTGGTCTACCTGTCCGGTACGGATTAGTGGTGAACCACAGCAACGTTCATCAACGATTGTAAAATCAACTCCCGCCTTTTTCAGCAACGATATGGTGGCATCACGAATTGCCTCTTCCCTATAGTTTGCCGTACAACCGACAAAGTAGACATTTTCTGCAGATTTCGGAAGGCCGTGCTTTTCGCGGAGATTTTGATGATTGGGTTTTTCTGCGTAGGGATTGGTTGTTCGTAGGATGTTGTTTGCAAATGTTTGATGAGCTGGCAGTGGACCCAGCTTATTAACTGCCTTTCTGCGTAGCTCCTCAATAATATCTACTATGCCATTCGCATGCGGGGATAGGCACTGTTCTTCACAGTTACTACAAACAGTACAAGCGAATACTGGTGCCAAGAGAGATGAGTCCCAGTCTAACTCTCCCCTTTCAAGAGCTTGTGCAAGTCTGATTCTGCCAGATGCGTAATAGGTTTCAAATCCGAAGAATTCTCCCGAGGGACACGATGGAACATAGTCACGGAAGACGAATTTACAGTTACCGCATCGAATGCACCGGTGCAGATATTTGTCAATCACCGATTCATTAGTCGTCATAGAGCCCATCTCCCCGGATTCATTATGTTGTTTGGATCCAATGTTTCCTTAATCCGACGAACCAGTTTGACAAACTCGGGGTCGATGTGACTATGAAGCTTCTCAGCAGCCCACACTGGTGTCTTATACGGGATTGCGCCCAGACTTAATGCCAATTCTAAGAGTGCTTCATTACAGCTGCGGACTCGCTTCATCGTTTCAGTTTCTTTGCTGAATCGGATTATGAATTTGAACTCTCCATAGTGCATACCATCCATAGGCTTCAGAAATGCCATCAGCTCGAATCCATGACGAGCCACTATCTCGCGTCCCTTGAGTAGACCTGCACCCCAATTTCTTGGATGTATATATGTGCCAACCCAGGTAAGCCCATCAAACTCAGCCAATATTTTGAAGGCGTCTGAAGGAAAGTCGACCCACTCTCGCGCCTGTGAACCTACCAACTTCTCAATGGTATCCCAAGATACAAACAAGTGTCTAGATTCCCTTTCCGTATGCTTATCGACGATATTCCTTGCAGTCCCTATTTTATCTGATACATCGATCTCGGAATTGCCTGAGAATGCAAGAAGCGTTGCGTAATCTGGCTCACCATCAAAGACGTCTACAGGATATTCCACACCAAGGAGCATCTTCACCAGGCTCAGCGACATACAATCCGCGTCATCAAGCACACCTGTTCGAGTCAGTTCTTTCAGTAGTTCAGTTGTTTCAATCTCACCGAAAGTAAACAAAGCCGCATATCTGGTTATTGGAGGTTTAGGCCATAGCTTGACCGCAATCTTGGTAACGATTCCTGTCATCCCTTGCCAACCTGAAAACAAGCCAACCAGGTCAGGTAGGGGATATCTGCTGAACCAGTTTTTTGTACCAGAAACTCCAGAACCAACTCTCACGAGTTCGCCTGTGGGTAACACGACTTCGAGTCCATTGATGAAATCCCCCATCGCTCCATGTTTTGTAGACAGGTCACAGAGACCTTGTAACAGGACGTTTGCCATGATCGAAGTAAAAGGCGGCGCTAGAGGGTAGGTGTAGCGTAGGTTAGGATGATTGATTTCTAGGTGCCTTCTAAGATGTCCAAAGGTCACTCCAGGCTCAACAAGAGTATACATAGCCTCCTCGTCGACCTCAATTATTCGTTTCATCTTCTTCAGGTCAACAATAACTGAGTTATCTACCTCAGGAATCGTCAAACCGCCCACATTTTGCCCTGTTATGAATGGTACGAGAGGTATCTTCTGTTGGTTGGCTAATTCAACTATTTTACGCACCTGATCTGTCGTTGAGGGCATGACAACAGCGAGCGGTTTTCGAGCCTTATTCTCGGTCATATCGTACGAGTAAATATATCGCTCAGCTGGGTCACTCGAAACAGAATGCGCACCCAATAATTCTACCAGTTCTGATACTATGTTCAAAGCCTAGTCCCCCAAGAGATGTTTCATGGTCTTGTAGAATCTATAGCCGGATCTAGGGCGCCTCCAAATCCCATTCACTGAAATCATTCCACCGACGATAGACGCTAGCAGACCCTGATTTCCTGCCGCAATCTCAATCATTCGCTTCATTGTTGTCTTAACGTGGATGTCCGCAGACTTATCAGATCCATAGTGGATTGAAACTCCGTTATCAAAGCGCATTGTTATTGGATAATAGTCAGTCTCCAATACAACGGTCATATTCCATGCCTTGACTTCCTCTCTGAACGATTCATTTTCTAGTTTCTTATCAAGAAGAATTCTGAAGAGAAGTCCAATAAAGTCGCCGGGTTTCTCCATGCTCATGACCATCCCATTTTTTCAGATGAATGATTATCAAGGTAAAGGGGTTCTTGAATGTGATTGTTTAATTGAATTTGAATATTCCAATGAACTGGTCCTCATTGCAATTGATAAATCATAGAGAATTAATGGCTCAACTCACAAAGATAAATCAAATTAGCTCGTCTGAAATCGTCTGTAGAAGCGATAGTTCCTCAACCGATTCAGGGTCTATCAGGAACCAAGTAGTTGAAATGTGCTCATCACCAGGCATAAGCTGACGATTTGAATCGATACTACCTGTCAATATCAAATCTCCTGCGGCCACGAATAGCAGCTCTGCATCATCAAATGGCGCTGCAATTCCCAAGCCTTCTTTTCCCTCTTCAACGGCCGTATTCTCAATTAATATATAATTAGAAGAAGGCATAACTGATATCGGATAGTTGGCTAATCTGAATCTCTGCGGAATACCTTCCCAATCTGTATGTGCATTAATAGCAGACACTTCACCATCAAAAGCGGGATCAACCATAAAGGCCGGTCGCAGATTTATTGGAGCATTCGTAGTATTCTTGATAATCCATCTAGCGGCAATCAAGGGCGAAGATGGTGCCGTTAGATACTGGAGCCTGAATTGAACTCCATGCAACGGTTCTTGGATCTTACCGACCCAGTTGAATTCTACTCCGCACCAAATGCCAGACCTCACAACTTCCCCTGTCATTAGCTCTTTGTTGGTTTCTGCATTCGATAGTTCTTCTCCCAATTCACTGTCCCATACAATAGGCTGAATTCCACCGTGATAATTATCGAAAAATGCTCCGGGTTTTGGACCGCCCTCCGGAAAGGTCGAAAATAGAAGCTGGGTTCCTCGCTTGTTTCTCAGCGAGTACATGCACCCGCCGTATTTGTGTGAGAGCCGGAAATCAATCAGGCCATTGATAACCTCAAAGGAGGAAATGCCTTCATCCTCAATCTCTTCCACCTTCACTTCCTCATCGGATTCGCCGGTTTGGATAATGAAAAAGTCCTTTCTATATGTGGTGGCTGCCTGCAGGGTAATGGTTCCCTTATGAATACTAAATTTGTCACCTATCTCGCTGGTTGGAGTCAAATGAGCAATGAATTTTCGATTCTCTTCAAGATTTATGTCTCCAAGGTGATTCGATTGTTGGTTCTTATTCTCATCCGTAACAAGGGTGACGGTCCATCCTGGTGGTGGTTCAATCATAACATCTGCAGAAATAGGAGCAGTAATTAATTTCTCAATTTCAAACTGAATTTTGCACTCCTGCTTCTGACATATCACAGACGGGTTGGTCGCGATGTCAACCATTCCTGTAGTTTTTTGAGCGCGTTTATCACCAAATATGGTGGTGGAACTCCTCTTCACTTTTTCCATCCATAGTTGTTGGATTTGCTGCCAACTATTTGCATTCGTCTTCAACCAGTATCTAGATGCTCTCTTGGTTTCTCCCGGAGCAACTGGAGTCAAAGGATATTGGATATGGAACATCTGATCGCTTCCCAATCTGATTTCATCAAGAGCTCCAAGATCAAACACCTGTCCCTTTGTCATACCTCTTTTCTTGGCTGCTATCCATCCTTCATTGAATGCACTCGGGGAACTAGGAACAGATGGATGGGTAAAAAGACCATGCAGTAACGGCTGCTTGACAATTCTGTCACCCAGGGGCACGATAATCTCACCAGGAGATAGAGAGATTCCCTGACCTCCTCCATAGACGCGCAACTGAAAATCATGATTGACTTTGCCGGTATTCTTCGTCCAAACCTCGTGTCTGATTATTCCGGAGTTTCTTTCGAAGTGAACACAGTCATCAATCATTAGGGGGCGTTCAGGATGCCTTCCTCGCATCCTTACTGTTATTCCATCCTGTTCCTCCTCTATGGAATATTCGCGTTCTGCGTATCTGAATGAATCAATGCCAAATGGCGGTCCTATCTGAGACCGAGCTCGGTACAAGCTCTCTCGGGTATAGATATCCCTTATATCAAGGTTTGCTCCCTCAATGCCGAATGTGGCCTGATAATTCATCCCGTTTACAATGATATCCCTCTTTCTCTTATCTTCGAAGACGGTAACATCACCGCTTTCGCTGCAGAAGATAGGAATCCTGAAAGCTCTTGTTTCAACTCTTTCTTGTTCAGTCTCTGAGATGTTCAGCATCTCTATTTTCGCATTCAGATGAAAAGATCCTGCTTTTGCATCAGCAGCAGCATTCACTTCAGCAATGGCGCCAGATATGCCTTTGTTGGGAATCCTCATCTCGACTTGTTCGGGGTGGACAGATAATGAACTGTCGGACGTTTCGAGAATAAGATTCGCATGGATTTCTTCCGCTATTGAACTCATGACAATCAGGGGAACTTCAACAGAACCCCCAGGTAGAACCCGTGAATGCGGCCATCTATCTTGTACATCCGCAATTGGCTTGATGACCATACCAGTGTGCAGTTCCATCCTCATTTCACCATCCATCTTGAGTTGAGCCACAATCTTGGGAGTGCGTCTGTTTTTTCTATGGATTGGAGCTGTGGAATCAACATTAAATGGAACAGACCATTCCTTGACTTCGCCAGGTTCAACCTCCAAGTCTGTGGAAGCTCTCTCACCAAATGACAACGCTCCAAAAGCACTCAACTGAACATTAATCGATTTTCTTTCTGAAGTATCATTATGAATTTCAAGATTGTAGTTTCTTGGAATTCCACAGAGGACATTATGGTCAGTGATACTGGATGTGATGGAGATTCTTTGCCCACCGATTTTACGACCTATTGAGAATACTCCTCGGGCATATCTGTCAATCTTTACAGTTAGCGTATCTTCTCCTCTCTGGAAATTGTATTCGTATACATCCATATTCCTATGCTTCATTCTATCAGGCGTTTGCTTTATCTCTCGCTGGAGCCACTCATACCATTCATTCTCACTCATGCCCTCAAAGAATGGCTTGCAAAGGGGATGCTCCAGAATACCAGGGATATAGTCCTCCATGTGCACTCCTTCTCCTTCTGGATTCCACATGAGTCCAACTTTCTTGTAGAGAGGCACGGCGCGCATGTTACCAGCCCAAGTATTGAGGTCCACTCTCTCATAACCCTTAGACCGCACTATCTCTATTGCGCGAAGTAATAGCTTCTTGCCAACCTTTTTTCCGAGTGCCTCTGGACTGACACCTAAGACTCCGATATAGGCAGCGTCGCTATCTCGCCAATGCTCGTGCACTGTGCACGAACCAACCGGCTTTGAATCGCTCTTCTTCACAGCTATCAGAATATCGATAGCACTCATTTTGTCATACCTGTCTCTGACCCTCTGACCGTCGAAGGGGACACCCTGCGTAAACCCGCCAATCCAAAGATCATCCCAGCTGTTGTACATAGCTGCAAGATCATCTGCCATTTGGGGGTCATAACTTACAATCTCTACATCCAGTTCCTCTGCCATCGATTGCGGCTCCATTTCTTGTGTTTTCACCAGAGTTGTTCTTTCTGATAAACTTGCTATGCGAAGCAAGATTGTGGTCACTTGATATTACCTTTCTGAGAAATTGTGACCATTCTATGACAACACCGTGCTCTTGCAGTTAGTAAATGACATTAGTGAATGGGTACTTTCTACTGCTTCTTCGACTGACATAGCCCAAATGACTTTAGTATAGAAGAGTACACTACTAATGAAATACTGATTCATTTGGCAGCAGAATCATTGATGATGAGAGTAGCTCTATGAAAATTGATGGACAGAATATTGACATATCAAATCGTGAAAAGGTATTCTTTCCGGACTCGGGTTTTACGAAAGGTGATGTAATAGATTATTACATGAGCGTCGCAGACAACATATTGCCTCACCTGAAGAATCATGGAATAAGCATGCAGCGGTTTCCAGATGGCCTTGCCGGAGAGGGGTTTTACAATAAAGATGCACCCGATTATTTTCCAGATTGGCTTGAAACCATCGAATTCCCGAAAGAGGACGAGGGCTCGTTCAATGCGCCGGTGGTTCAGAGTAAGGCGGCACTAGCATATCTTGTAAATCAAGCGGTCTTGACTCCACATCTCTACTTATCGCGCATCGATGACTTGCAGTTTCCAGATAGACTTGTGTTTGATTTAGATCCTCCGAAAGATACAAAGGAATTCGATGCGGTGCGAGATGCGGCTCTAGACATACGAGATATTCTTGAAGAATTGGATCTCAAGGGATGGATTCAGACAACTGGCTCAATGGGTTTTCACATTCATGTTCCAATTCTTCGTGAATTCGAATTCGATGAAGTCCGACAATTTGCTCGTGACGTAGCTTTCTTCGTAACAAGCAAACATGAAGAGAGGTACACTATCAAACAACGCGAGGAGAAACGCAACGGGCGTATCTTCATTGATTATTTCCGTAATTCATATGGAGCCACATCTGTTGCGCCATATGCAGTGCGCGCTCGGTCCGGTGCACCTGTTGCAGCCCCAGTCGACTGGACCGAGGTCAAAGAAGCAGCAACACCCCGAGACTGGAGCATTGAGAATATGCCAAATCGCATGGCCCAGAAAGAAGACCCATGGGCGGATATGGCACGGCATGCACGTTCGATTAAGAAACGACGTCAGAAACTAACCGATATGCTAGATCAAAAATAACAAGACATGAAACCCGCCACCACGCTAGTCGAAGAATTCAACGCCACCATCAATTGTTGAATATCGCTTCTCTTCGTCATCATCCACATATTCTGCTGGAGCAATGGTTCCCTCGCGCGCAGAACGAGGCTTTTCAGGGACTATATATGCAACTGAGTCATAGGACTCCAGAGTAGATGATGTGATATCATTTCTATGCTCATCCTCTATAATCCACGCCCCCTCTTTATCGATTGTGCTGAATTGCCAATCCGATAGAGCTGCCTCTCTGAAAGTGGTCTTGGGGGAACCCGAGATTACGACTTCCTCACCAGTATGAGAATCGACAATAAGTCGCTTTAGTTTGGAGGGGTCTCTGGATCGTATAGCTGCACCAGGAACTGGATCATTCACAACGAAACGAGCGCATGCCGTCACTGCAACTAAAATGAGGGAGAAGAATGTCCAATAGAAAGAGAAAATCACAAGGCCAGGCTGTAACTCTCCGGAAAATACAAACATCGCCAAGATGATAATCACACCATAACCCATGAAGATGATTGCTGCAACGTTCTTTGCTGCTTTTGAGTAAGTTGACATTATCATGTTCACCTGAACGGGCGTTTGGTTGTTTGTTGGGCTGCTGTTGCATCCATTCTAAATTCATTTTCCGTCTGAGTGCTATTATAGTTTAGTCCAAACATGACTGATATTTTCCAGAAGCTTTCGGGAACGACACACCTAGGAAATGTATCACAGGTTTTATCAGTGACCCTTTATTATTGTTAAGTAGCGATAATGGAGAGACGAACTTTGAGTGAAAAACTAAAGCGATTTGTAAAGGTAATTGACGGAAAACTTGACGCAACATGTGATGGCTGTGGAAAGGTGATGAAGCCCGGTGGCTATTATCAGCTAGAAGTCGATGGTGATGTCAAGAATTTCCATTCTGAAGAATGCATGGAGAAATGGGAGTCAGAAAACCTACCTGCAACATAGTAAGCCCAAATCTATAGGGATGTCATCGAATTACTTGACATGGCATTTCCCTCTAATCTTTTTCTTTTTTTCTTCTAGTCAACATAGTTTGATTCGCAAGATGGTAGTCCGTTTCACTTCCGGATAGCGCAAGCCGTAATCTTAATCTTGAATATACAGTTCTCCAAAATCGAGTTGATCATTTGGACCCCCGAGTAGAAGAACATGCAAGAATTCTCGTTGAATGGAGTACTGAAATAAAACGCAATGATATGGTTGTGATTCGAGCCACCCCAGAATCTCATGATTTGGCTGTTGCAGTAGCCAAAAAAGCTTCAGAAAAGGGAGCAAAAATTATGACCATATTTCAGAGTGAAGAGCTCGATAGAGCTATCTTCGATGGTGCGGATGATGAAACGCTCCAGAAAATGTCTGAACATTACCTGGGCGCTGTCGAAAAGGCCGATGTGTTCATTGGTCTTTCCGCCCCCATGAATACCAAGGCCCTAGCAAACGTAGACCCAAAGAGATTAGTCATGACACAAAAAGCAAACAAGCCAATATCAGATAGGATTTTGGACAAACGATGGTGCGGTACAGTCCATCCGTGCAAGACTCTTGCCCAGCAGGCAGGAATGAGTTTGAACGAGTACCAAGACTTTGTGTATGGCGCAACGCTCACTGACTGGGAAGAGGAGAGCAAGAATATGTACCTAATCAAAGAGCATCTCGAATCTCACAATGATATCAGGTTCGTCGGCCCAGCAACCGATCTATATGCCAAGACCGAGGGAAGGATTTGGATAGCCTCAGATGGGAAGCACAATATGCCCAGTGGAGAAGTATTCACAGCACCAATAGAAGATACCGTTGAGGGGTCAATATTCTTTGATATTCCGTTTATGCAGATGGGGAAAGTAGTTGAAGGCGTTAGACTAGAGTTTGAAAAGGGAGAGGTGGTGGAATACTCTGCTGATAAGAACGAACAAGTCCTGAAGGCGATTCTGGAAACTGATGAAGGTGCGAAACACTTGGGTGAGATGGCGATTGGCACAAACAGAGGCATCAAGGACTACACCTTGAATATGCTCTTCGATGAAAAAATCGGAGACACGATACACTGCGCGTTAGGAAGAGCCTACAAAGATTGCAATGGCACTAACGAGAGCGCAGTTCACGTGGATATGATAAAGACCATGATAGAAGGAGAGATTATCGCAGGCGACGAGGTAATCTATTCGAAGGGCAAGTTCTTCTTCGAATGATAAGATTGGAGATTTGATGGGAATGCAAGTTGGGTTCCCATCATCTTCACCTACTCCGAGAGATTGGATTCATCACTAGAGTGTTTAATAGGCAGTCTGGTGCACCAGGTTTCGTAGAGGATAGTTGTCCTTATGCCTGAAGATAAGAAGCCAAACATGACAGGAGTCATGGTAGGGATATTAGTTACTGTAGTAACATTCTTCGGTGGATTTGTGCTCTTTTTCACTCAGGACATATCGCAAATGGGGATTGCTCAAATACTCCTCTTCGTATTGTTCATTCCATTTGTGGGTGCAATTATCGGAATCACAATTATGATTCGGTCAATGAATATAGACATCTTTGGCGGCGTGGGCGCCTTTAATGCGAGAATGGGGGTTGGCGAAAGAGTAGTTGAGAAGAGCTATGTCCACGAACCACCTCCATTCTGTTCAAGTTGTGGTGGAAAGCTAGCATCAGAGGACGTAGACTGGATTGGACCGTTGACCGTTAAGTGCCCATACTGCGGAGCAACGCTTCAAACCCAGAAGAGAGAAGTCTAGAATGAGCAGCACGATGATTTATAGCCAAATTCCCGTATGATTTCTCTTAGAAAATACAGTCTCCAAATCGTTCGGGGCTCATGAATGATGTTTCTAAATAGAAAGCACTTTGAAGCAATCTTGATCGCAGCAGTGATTATAGTAGGGGCAATTTCGGTCCAGTGGATAATGCAACCTGAGGAGGATGTATTATTCACATATAGCGAACAGGATGTATCGCCCTATCCACACTACTACAGTACTGAGATTACAATTGAAGCCAGAGAAGAAAAGGACTCATATCTAAGAGTGTCCTTTGAATATCGTGGAATTCCATCGGATATAAACTTCGGGACCACACATGAAGTCTGGAATATTACTCTGGATGACTTCAATAAATACTATGATCCAACAAACGAAACAGCTATGGATTTGTTTGAATGGAAACGCGGAAACGGTCGGAGCGGCTCCACAGTTAATCGGATCTACGATTGGCTTTGGGAAGATAATCCGATAGAACCGGGTAATTACGTCTTTATCCAGTATTTCGAGATATATGATGAAACAGAGGAAATTGTTGCGGATTCCCTTTCGCTGTATGTTTCGGTTATTTATTTGTGAGCAAGCGTCAAATTCCATAATTAGATATGACATGCGTTAGGCTCCTAGACTGGGATAGTAAGCGTACTCCCCTTACATAATGTGCAATTCTATGGCTTCTGACCATGCTTAAACGAGAAAGACCGCAAGAAGACCTGAGAGAAATATACCATCCCAAGTTCCAGCACCACCGATAGATGCCTCGTCGGTCTGAAGTTCACCCAAATTTGGAATGTTCAGCAAATCAGCTCCTATGAGAGTTCCAAGAGTCCCTGAAACGTATGCCAGTACGTAGGCATTCAAAGCAGGGCCAAAGAATGCTACAAGAAGGACTGCGACTATAGCGGAGATCAATGGGGGCAATAATCCTGGAGTGACAATTCCTACCTCTGGCTTGACACGAGCAATCGACTTCACAATAACGGAAACTATGGTAATCCCAAGTAATGCGGGTAGGATACTATCTACATTGGAGATTAACAGATAACCGCTGACTAGTACCGGGATTATTGCACCTCCCAGATTCACATTGATCTGGGTTTCTCCAGGACAATCGGACGGCACCACACGATACGAGAGCCCGAAAAAAGTAATGTATTCCTGTTCACAACGTTTCTCCTCTGACGCTACCTTGAACGCAGGGATATTGACCATGCTGCCAATAAGCGATCCGGGTACGATAATCAAAGCAAGCCAAGGAGGAATACCTAGCCTAACAAACGCCGCACCTGCAATTTGAATGAAGAGAATCGAAACGAAAATGAGAGTAATAATAACAAAGATGGAGAAGCTTTTCTTGCTATGCTGTAATCTGACCCTGCTCATTTTGTGTTCACTCAATGGGTCTTTCTACTGACTAATCAATGTTAACTTTATTCCAAACTACGACCAGATGAAAAACAAGATAAAAGAAGTATACAATCGTTAACTAAGGTGAAGACATGATATACTTCGATTATGAGGAGGCGCAAGAATACATCCAAGAGATATACAAAGGACAAGATGTTCCAAGAGAGCAGGAATTCATTGAGAATTCAACCACCCAAGACTTTGATCCAATAATAGAAGATGAAATGGCGCGACTATTCAGACTACTTCTCAGACTAACAAACGCAAAGAAAGTTCTGGAGATTGGTACCAGCATTGGGTTCTCAACCACGCATCTTGCTATGGCTGTAAAAGAAAATGGTGGGAAAGTGATATCCTTGGAATTAGATGAGGACGTGGCGAGGGCCGCCAGGCTAAATTTCGAGAGACTAGGAGTGAGTGAGTCTATCGAGATTGTCATCGGAAATGCGGAGCATACCATCAAGGATTTTGAAGACGAAGCATTCGATGTTGTGTTTCAGGATTCCTCCAAAAGGGTTTATCCAAAGATGCTTGATGAATGCCTTCGTGTTTTGAAGAAAGGGGGTCTCTTTCTAATTGATGACACATTATTTCCGGTCATAACTCCAAAAGACGAGTGGACCGTTTCAGACGAAGCTATTGATGATTTCAATCGTATGCTTCTGGAAAAGCGCCTGATTAGTACAATTCTCCCTATTGGAGAAGGATGTACTCTTGCTGTCAAGACTTAGCAGCAGTATATCCTAATTCATGTTTGCCACTCTCTCAGCTACCATAGGTAGGAAACTGTCATGCTCAGGGCTAGCATGGGATCGCGATTTGGTTTGCATATCTGGCGATAGAAGAAACCTCATCAAGTAGCGTTAAATGAAGCCAATGTATACAACACTGTAGAAGCAAAGGTTGGATTCCATGAAATCTAGAAGAGATCTGTTAGTGATTCTGGTCTTGATCCTAGTTGTTTCAGTGAGTGTGCTACTCATTCTTCCCTTTCTACTGGAACCACCAGCAGATAATCGTCCCGAGCTGGTCGTTAGCTATCCGGTTAAGGACTCCACTGTGACAGGTATGGTTAACTTCAATATCTCGATAATCGATGAAGAAGATCTGACTGCCAATATCTACATTGATGGTCAGTTCAGGACATCGTCAAATAATTATGAATGGAATACCGAAATGGAATCCGATGGCCGCCACACCATTAGAATCTCCACTCAAGATAGTGCTGGGCAATCTGATAGCACACATTTCGAGGTAACCATTGATAATGTTGAGGAAGATGTATTCTTTGAGCCCTTGTTCAAAATCATGGTTTACAACATCAAAGAATCAGGTCTCAATGATGACTGGAAAGAAATCATCAAACAGGAAAATCCTGATGTTATCGTGCTAGTAGAAACCGGATATTTTGATAACACATCAAATGAAACTCTAAATGCTGCGACTGCCGAGCTTAATGAATTCTTCGCAGATGAAGTACCGTATGATTCTTACACAACACAACAGGTCCAATATTCGACAACCGGTGAAGCAATCCTAAGTCGATTCCCTGTCCTCAGTTTTACACAGATAGACACAGTTCCATTGGATGATGAATCCAATTACTACGTCACACATGACTTCATCGATGCAGTAATTGACATCAATGGAGCGGAGGTACATGTATTTGGTGCACACCTCAAGGCTTCAGGAGGAGAAACGAACCAGGGACGAAGGGAAGTTGAAACTGAGGGGATTATCAACTATATGGACAATCTTGGTGATGTTCCCATTTTGTATCTAGGGGATCAGAATTCATTCTCACCAGATGACGTGGGGGATTTAGCACCTCAAACAACAATGACTTTGGGATATGGCCCGATGACAATGCTGCTCTATCCAAACCATACCACGTATGGTCAGTATTCATCTGAAGTCCATAATTATACTGACGTCTATCGCGAGTTGAATCCTGATGACCCGGGATTTACTTTTGGCGGGCAAGACGGAGAGGCTTTCATGAGGATTGATTATATCATCGCGAACACATTTTTTGATGGTGCCTTTATCAATTCGTCAGTTGTTGATGGTACACCTGCTGACTCCGCTTCAGACCATTATGCTGTGGCGGCTTGGGTGAATTGGACAGTGCTCTATGAACCCACTCAATCTCAGCGGCTATCAGCAGATTCAGCTACAAAAGTAAGTGAGGTATTGCCAGTTCGTATTGAGAATCCAGATCAAATCGTGGAATTGATTGCAATATTACCCCTTGAAAAAATTGAGGAACGATGTTGGGCATTATTGCTGGATACGACAAATATCGCTTAGAAAGGTCATAATAGCGAATACTTTTCTATGGGGGGTGTATGTAATAATTGAAGGAATATGAGATGAGAAGACGCTGGAGAATAGCCACAGAAGAAGAGATTCTCAGAGGAAAGACCACAGATGTATACTTTGATCGAACCGTTGAGGTCTTGAGAGCTACCGATGTTAATCCTAGAGTATATGCTGAGGTTACGGTTTCTGAAATGCCTCAAAACCTACCTTGGGGGATTGCAGCAGGGTATGATGATGTTTTGCAGTTATTCAAGGGAACAAAAGTCGACATATATGGATTGAAAGAAGGAACATTGTTCCATCCGCGAAATCCATCCGGCGTGAGAACTCCCGTTTTACAGATTGATGGGAACTACGCTAACTTCGCCCAACTAGAAACACCGCTCCTCGGTTTCCTTTGCTATACATCAGGAATGGCAAGCAAAACAGCTCATCTGAGACGGGCAGCAGGCGACAAAACTATACTCTCCTTCGGTGCTCGAAGAACACATCCGGCTGTCACGCCTACCGTCGAGTATGCCGCATATATTGGAGGATGCGACGGAGTATCATGCGTTCTTGGAGCCGATTTAATTGGCATAGAAGCTCAAGGTACTATGCCCCATTCACTCATAATCTCATTCCAAGACCACCTGAAGGCCTGGAAAGCGTTTTCGAAATATCTAGATGAGGATGTTGCTCGAATAGCTCTCACGGATACATATCTTGATGAGGTATTCGAATCAATCATGGCTTCTTCAGAGATGCCAGGCATAACTGGTGTTCGTCTTGACACGCCAAGTAGTCGTCGGGGCGATTTCAAGGAGCTAATACAGGAAGTAAGATGGGAACTTGACGTTAGAGGATACGAAGATGTGAAGATTTTTGTAAGCGGCGGCATTGATATTGAAGAGTTGGAGAATCTCAAGGATGCACCTGTTTCTGGCTATGGCATTGGTGGTGCTATAAGCAACGCTCCAGCCGTTGACTTTGCAATGGACATCGTTTCCATAATGGATAAGGATTCTTGGAAACCCTGTGCCAAACGAGGGAAATTTTCAGGCAGAAAAACCGTGTGGAAATGCAAGAAGTGCATAGCAACGGATGTTACGCCATGGGAGGCTTCTGCTCCAAAGTGTCATTCCTGTGGTACTAAAATGGAAAAGGCGACAATGAAGCTATTAGATAGCGAAGAAGGCGAGATCCTACAGGATCCAGTGCCGCCATCCGAAACTAGAAATTATGTAATCGACCAATTAAGCATAATAGGTGAACAATAGTGAAGAAATTGGACCCTGATAAGACAGCAATCATCGTCACTGATATGCTAAACGACTTTGTTGAGCAAGATGCCCCCCTTCCCGTTCCTGGAGCAAAGGACCTGATTCCTCAACAGAAAAAAGTCTTGCAGGCTGCAAGAAACGCCGGTGCGATGGTAGTCTATATCGCAGACCATCATATGCCCGACGACCCAGAATTCGATATGTGGCCGGCACATGCAGTTTATGGAACAAGGGGAGCCGAGGTTATTGATGAGTTATCTCCAAGAAAGAATGAACGAGTCATCCCGAAGAGGAGATATTCAGGCTTTTTTGGAACTGACTTGGATTTGACCCTGAGGGAGCACGATATAGAAACCGTAGTCATCATGGGGGTCCTGACGGATATTTGTGTCAATTATACATCGGCTGGAGCGTCCATGAGGGACTATGAAGTATATGTTATCGAAGACGGAGTTTCAAGTGATAGCGATGAAGCTCATGAATTTGCACTGAAGCATATGCAGAAAGTCCATGGAACCACTGTAGTCAAGTCTGATGAATTCGTTCAGGCATTTCAGTAGATTCACTATCGTTCTTCATTTTTGCCAATAGACAACTAAAAAAAAAAACAATGCATTGAGGGTTTGAGATGGCGGAGAGAATATGGACTGGAAAAGGAGACGACGGAACAACTGGACTATTCACTGGAGAGAGAGTGAAAAAGCATTCCACTAGAGTGGAAGCATATGGTACTGTAGACGAACTCATTTCCTCCTTGGGTATCGCCAAGACACATAATGACAAAACAATTACAGAGGAGCTAGAGAAAATACAGCAGGTGCTTTTTCGAATCGCGGCCGAACTTGCATCCGGTAATGAGAATGGATTCAATACCGAGCTGGGAATTCATCCTGTGTCTTCTGAAGAAGTAGAGTATCTCGAGCAGATATCAGATAACCTATGGCAGCAGATGCCACCATTATCCAATTTTTTAATTCCAGGCGAAAGCGAAGCGGATGCCTTTCTTCACCACGCGAGAACCATTTGTAGGAGGGCTGAGCGCAGAATTATTGCACTATCTGAAGAAGCGGATCTGAACCCGGTGATTGTCCGGTATATCAACCGATTATCAGATTTCATCTTTACGCTGGCTAGGTGGGCGAATTTTGAGAAAGGTACATCCGATAGGAAAATCTCCCGCGACGGAATCCACCAATAGGACAGGAAGAAAAACACACCTGCTACTTCGGCTTCTCTGCTATAACCCAAACGAATCCCCGAAGGTCATTAGGCTTTAGCAGATTCACATCTGAGCCTATGAGATGGAGTGTCCATCCATCTAATTCCTCTTCTAGTTCATCCTGGGTAACAAATCGAATGGGAGGGTCTGTTTCAAAATGAGGGGGAATATTGCCAGCATAGACAAAGAACCCTCCAGGTTTGACTGCTTTCAGCAGTTCACGCAGTTTGGAAATGGCATCATCAAACAAGTATTGTAGTATCTGAATGGCTGAAACAATATCATACGACTCAGGAGGTACTTCGTATTCAGCAATGTTTGCTACCTCAAATGTAGTCCGATTTTCAACACCAACAACTTCTGCTCTCTTGCGAGCAACCTCGATGGCTTCAGGCAATGCATCAATTCCAAGAACTTGAAATCCAAGTCGTGCCAAATAGCAGGTAGATGTCCCGCCACCACATCCAAAATCAACAGCTTTCAGTCGTTCGGGTTCAATCTCACGCATGTACAGGGCATGCTTCAAACGTCTAATGGGACGGGGCACATCCAGTACCGACAGGTCTTCATCAGACTGATTGAACATTTCCCGGTATATTTTTCCCCATGCGTTCATCCAGCCATCAGGTGCAGGAACTCTGTCATGATTTGTCATAGTTTTTCACTACCTCGGCCAATAGTCATGGAATTGGGGATGCTCGCCTTTGTGGTATGCACATTTCTTCTTGTCATATTACTGTTGAGGTGAAATTCAGATGCTATGGTGCCATCATCAAAGCTCCCTCACTTAAACAATTATTCAGAAAACCGGTTTCTAAGCCATAGCAAAGAAAAATAGAAAACGATGGGAGCAATTGTCCAAATGAGTTGCGGAATGAGTGTATAACCTACTTCACTAGCGCCCCCAGGCAATGGAGGGATAATGACAGGATTCCATGGCAAGGGTACATAGAACCAGACACGGCCAACAAATAGATATTCTACTAGAAAACCTTGAAAAAAACCCCAGATTTCCATGGTAGATAGCTCTCTGAAGTCGAATTGTGTAAACAATGGACGATTGGATAGGAGTTTTCTACAAAGCCATACACCGACCATGAATATTCCACCATCCCAAATGGAATGACTAAGCTTCTTTGGCCATCCGCTAAGACCCCACGGCCATGGGTTTACTGAGTAAGCGAAGTCAGGCCCCAACACCATGAAAGTAAATTCCCATGTAGCACCAATCAGACAGCCAACCAGAAAAGCATAGAACAGGGTCTTGCCAATCCGACTAGACTTGTAGAGGTATACAAAGAGAAGAACCAAGAAGACTGAAACAGCGAAGTCACCTATCAAGAAAACCCAATCAATGGATGCAAGCTGCATGACTAACGGGCATTGTATCTAAGCAATAAGAATTTTGCATGAAACCCTGAATCCAAATTTCTGATTTGTTGCTTCTATTTAATTAACAGGGAAACGAAATTGGCTAGATCTGAGGCAGTCCGTTCCGGTTCCTGGAAGTAGAACAGGTGGCTTGCATCATCGTAGACCAGCAAGCGTGCATCAGGAAGAGCTGCAGCAAGTGCTTCCTGGTCCTGCCTCGATAAGACTGAATCTCTGTCGCCCCAAATAACTAGGGACGGAGCTGTAATCTCTCCGAGCCTATCGAAGCTGTCATCATTCATGAAGCCTATCATTGTGTCTTTCCATACTCGCGCAGGGACATGAAGACTAGTCTGAATCATATCCTTGACATACCCTTTTGTTGCAGTATCATTGACAACACCCTCTATGAATTCTCGTACAAAACTAGGATCAACAGGGTCCGTCAGTTTTGAAATTGTTTCATCCCAGATTTCCCTAATCTCTTTGTTGTCCTTCAATGAAGATGGAGAACCAAGAAAGACAAGACCAAGAATGCGTTTCGGATTCCCAATAGCAACTCGACGAGCCACAAGACCTCCACTTGAGCCACCAACTAACACTGCTCGTTCAATGCTCATTTCATCCATAAATTTCAGCACATCACCTGCAAAATCCTGAAGAGTATATCCCACCGGAGGACGACTGGCATTGCCGTGCCCTCTCAAAGTTATAGCAAAGGCATGGATTGATTCTGGGAGATGACGAAGCAGGGGCTTGAAGACGTGCCAAGAGCCTGTATATCCATGGATAAGGAGTAAGGGGACTCCATCACTGCTGCCCATTTCAACAAATGGCATGATTATTCCGTTTTGAAGCTCAACGTGATGAGTATCATTTTTCATATTATCCGCCTTCCTCAATAATCTAAGAAGTTCCGTGATTTCTCATAGTACCCTAAGTGCTTTGTTAATAACTATAGTTAAATATTAGACTTCGGGTAACGGATATCTAGCTAAGACTTGTTTCAATTGCGTTCAGATTACGGATATTGATGGAGGTGGCAATTCGATGTTTCGGTAGATTTATGTCCGTGCTAGACTTCGGAATCGCGATTGAGAAATGACTGACATAAAGGACAAACTTGTTCGAATGATAAAGAATCAGGACATAAGCTCAATCGAGCTGATGGCAAACTCACTCGGAATTCCAGAAGCGCAGGTTCAAGATTTGCTTATTGAATTGACCGAAGAAAAAAGGCTGAATGGATACCTCACTCCAGATGGTAGACGCTACTTCAGTAGAGATGTAAAACCCTCTCAAAAACCCGCAGTGCATAAAGAGGGAAAACAACCAAGGTTCCTGGAATATGACACAAGGCCGGGTAGAATTGTGGCAGTTATTGGCCTGATTTTAGTAGCCGCAGCAATAGTCTTCCTCTTTCAGGCGGGCGGTGATCTTGTCCGAGAGAATTTCGGTACTGCCCTTCTCCTTATTGGTCTATTAATAATGATGGGAGGGTGCTATCAGATTGGGAGACGTCCCACACCCTAGAGAACAGGAATACTACTTTATGTGACAATGGAGATTCTTAAGTAGGGGGTCTAGCCGCTTCAATCAAGGACGGAATCAATATTGCAGGGAATCCTTGTTGAAATCCTATTGATAGCTTCATTTGCAGTGGCGGTTGGCACCATTTCTTCTATGGTTGGAATAGGAGGAGGAATCATCAATACGCCCTTATTGATCATAATCTTTTTACTGGATGCACAGAAGGCGCCTGCCACCGCGTTAGTTGCCGCTCTATTTGTTGCTATGGCTAGTAGCGTTGCGTACTATAGACAGAAGCCGCGTCCGACCATTTTCAAAGCTGGGCTATTCCTGGCAATCACAACAATACCGGGCTCCTTAGTTGGTGTGGCTCTGAGAGAGTTGATTACAAGCGATTATGTCTTACGAGTGATCTTCGGAGTTTCATTATTTCCTGTAGCATTGAAGATGCTGTTCGCTAGAAAGAAGAAAGGGGTAAGGGAGGAATTGGCGTTGTTTGATTTCTCCGATGTGTCAAAAAACCGCCTAGCTCTTTCTCTTGTCGGAGGATTTGTTGGAGGGATAGCAGCAGGTATGTTGGGTATCGGTGGAGGAGCGGTTGTTGTTCCCGTTTTGACTATCCTCATGGGACTGCCTATCCATGCAGCAGTCGCCACATCAATGTTTACAATGATTTTTACTGCAACAGCCGGCACTGCGAGGAATTTTGTTGGAGGTCATGTTGACCCATTCTATGGTATTGCCTTAGGAATTGGAATGGTTGTAGGCGCACAAATAGGACCCAAGATTGCCTGTAGAATAAACGCGGCTCAATTGAAACAAGCTTTTGGATTGGTATTGGTATTTCCTCTCATCAAGATGATGAAACTGGGCCAGATGTGGCTTGACCCTCAGAATCAGAGCTTCACTGTAGCCACTATTGGTGATATCATAATATGGCTCGGAATCATAATTCCTATTGCTGTAATTCGTATCTGGTTGGCACGAAAGGACATAGCCCCACTCCCTGAAACGGAGGAACCGTGTGATATACCGCTCGGTCCATAGATGCGTACCCTGAAACTGAGGATCCCCGCGGTCATTTGCAGAATTGGTTCTATGAAACGTCAGCGGATAATGAATTAGACCGCTACAATAGACCCTCTCAAGTTTGCTGTAATTTGGTCACTACCACTGACATACTGTCGAAGAGCCTCAATAGCAGATACATCTAGGTGTTCTCGGTCAGTACCGTACTTCTCAGGAATTCCCTGTGTTGTAACAAAGCAAGCATTGTACTTCTTAGAGCGTTCGAGTTTCTTTCCACCTACATAGAAGTCCTCAATTCTACGCCCGTTAGGATTCTCAATTTTGAAATAAATATTGAGACCCAAACACCTCTTCACATACCCACCCATCTGACCAAAGGGATCACGAGAGAAGGTCGCTTCTAGATTCTCTTCCATCATTTGAAAGAGCTCTCCGCCACTAATGGTGCAGACAGACACAGGAGGATTGGTTGGGATAATATTCCATAAATCCTCTACCTTCACAAAGCCCCTGCGCACCGGAGCACCATACCGCCAACCATTCGAAAATGCCAGTTCAGCCCCGCTTGCATGGATGAGCCCTTGAAGTAGAAAGTTGTCCATTGTACTTTCCAAAACCCCGTTTCTTGCCAAGGGGGTATTTGTTTCACCAACGACCTCACCAAGCAGATCCTTATGAGGAGCCATAACTTTGTCCACTTCTTCTTTTACAATCTGGTCCTCAGCTATCGTATCATCGATTTCAATTAGCTCATGAGAAAAATTCCGAATCTGCCTATTTCCAACTCTCACGTCTAAACGACCAATGTAGCTACCTTGATACCCAGATTGGATTAGGATGGTATCATTCACTATAACAGGCCTTTGGATTCGATTATGAGTATGTCCACTGAGAATAATATCAATGCCATCAATATTCTCTGCAATATAATTGGCGTGAGGAAATCCCAGATGGGATAAAACCACAACTAGGTCAACTCGTTCCTCTGACCTCAGATTCTGAATATGGACAGGAAGCTCCTCAAGTCCTGTTGTGAGGTCAACTCCCTTACTGAAGGATTCAGGCATGGTAATGTCAACGATTCGGTTAGCGATTCCGATTACCCCTATTTTCAGACGGTTTAGTTCAAAAACATGATAGGGAGAATAACTCAGGTTTTCAGTATCTTTGTCATAAGCATTACAGGCAATAAGCGGAAAATTGAGAGAGCCCGCTATTTTCTTTAGTTGATCGGGACCATATCCAAACTCCCAATGCAGAGTCATAGCATCAATCGTCATTTCATTCAAAATAGGGACAAGCGCTTCCCCCTGGCTTTGGACCGCTGGATATGTTCCATGAATTGTATCACCGTTATCCAGAAACAACACATTTCCCGCTTTTTCATCTCGAATACTCTTCACGAGGCTTCCAATCCGAGCATAACCTCCAGCTTCTCGAATTACCATTTCCGCCCCTTCAAAGAAGAACTCAGAATGCGGTTCAATGTATGCGTGACTGTCATTCATTTGAAGGATTGTCAATTCGTCTGCGCTATTCATCGGAATACACGTCTCAGAGTAATAAGAAGGAACTTTGCTATAATGGTTGAGGTTTCAATTTTCCATATTTTGATCATCGGAGCCTCACTTTAGCCCAACCACTATTGCCAGAAGCGACAATGGAGGTTAGAGCTAACAATGAAATAGCTTTGTCCAGAGATACAAGTGTGGTTATTATCATGATAAATAAGGAGAAAATGGCTGCTAATGAGTTTCATGAGAGAATCGCAATTAAAACAAATAATGCAATCTGGCCGATACTTGACAAGGAGAACCCGGAACAAGAAGATCTGGATGATGCTCTGCAAATGGCATTCACATCGAGATATCACTGGGGAATTGTTGGAGAGCCCATTAATCTAGCAAGAGCTGACTATATGATTTCACGAGTATACAGTGCCATGAAGAGACCTGAACTAGCGCTCCACCACGCCCAACGGTGCGTTGAAATCACTAAGGAAACAGGTATAGGTGACTGGGACCTTGCTTTCGCTTACGAAGCAATCACGCGCGCATATGCGTCAGCAGGCAACGAAGAAGAGTTTGAGAAATACAGCAAACTAACTAAAGAGGCCATCAATGACATTGCAGACGAAAAAGACAAATCAATCGTTGAGGGCGAGCTCAATAAAATAATATTCCCGCCATAATTGGCTTGAAAGCAGGAGGCTGTGGCAAATATCGATTCCTAAAACCAATGATTGGTTCCGTATTAGTGATGCATAGCAGATACGATACGCAACCCATTCACCTCAGCTTCACTATAGTCCTGGAATGGAGGAAAAAATGAGGAGTGCTGCGTTTATAGCCAATCCAACGACGACCAACCATCTGAATTTCGCTTCATCAATTCGAGAATAGACAAGAATGCCCAACCCAGATCCGATAGCCAATGCCGGCATAACCAATAGTGCCTCAAGGCTTAAGGGAAGTGTAATTTGACCGATGAGTGCCAGTGCTACAAGACGATACGACATTAATGTACCAAAAAACGCCGTGAATACAGCCTTGGTTTGATTACCAGTCCATTCCTCGCTATTGAGCAGATAGGTCCCATATAGAATCATTGGGGGACCGGGAATAGCAACGGAGCCTCCCAAAATACCCGCCAGAAGACCTGCCACAACGCCATACTTCTTGTCTAAAGAATCAGACCGTCGTTCCATCCATCTCTTGCCAAGATCAGTCATTCTCATGATTATAATCAGCGCTACTCCCACTGCAAGGGTAAAGCCAATTGCAATCCGGAGTGCGATTTCATCAAGCCCTTGGAAAACAAAGATTCCAAGGGGCATTCCAATTACAAGGCCACCGATAGGAATAAGCCAATCCTTCCAACTAAACTCCTGTCTAACACTCCATAATACCCGAAGGTTTAGGACAATCGCAACGTATGTGAATATTATAGAACTTGAATCAGGACTTCTGAATAGGGGCAACAACCCCATCGCAACTTGCGCGGCCCCGAATCCAGCAACCCCATGAATAAAGGTCGCAAGGAGAATCACAATCGCGGTTACTCCGGTAATAATTGGATCAAGCTGCATATCTGCACCCCACTGGAACAACCTCTTTGTCCTAATGTATATCTCGCCTAATTAAACGAATGCCTAGGATATGAAACTGGAATCTCCTAGCCTTCTATTTCCATTTTTTGCATTTTGGTTCTCTTTATTGGATATAATTGTCTATAGATTCTGCCAAGTGATTTGGAGCTCTATTCTCCTTAAAAAAGCATCAAAAAATCCTCTTATTGTAAATAAAGAAATATAAGCCCATTTTAACTATATTGAAGGTGATAAAGAAAAGAGA
>SDNP01000063.1 GCA_004524445.1 Candidatus Thorarchaeota archaeon
ACTCTACAGCGGAATCGGGGAAGAATTGCTTGTATTCAGAAGCTAATTGAGCAGCCAAAGTCTTATTGTGCGAGATAACCAGCGTTGGCTGATTGTATTTTTCAATCACATTGGCCATTGTGAACGTCTTCCCGGAACCAGTCACGCCGAGCAACGTCTGAAAGCGATGCCCATCTTCGAGACCATGCACTAGTTTATCGATTGCCTGCGGCTGATCGCCGGTCGGCTCGAATGGTGCATGTAACTTGAAGCCTGACATCTGCTCGGTCCCCGGATGTTCGAGTTCTCACTCGTGTGTAAATAATCTGTGGGGTTGATGCATTGCCTCCCATCTAACCCGCGGGTCTCTGGTACCTGATAACTTCGCTGAGCAGCTCGTACTAGTACATTATTGCGTCAGGATGTACTCATGAAGAGAATCAGAGTACCGGGAGAGATAACCGAAACTATGTTAGTCATATGGTTTCAGCTCGCTATAACCGAGTTGGAGAGTACACCTGACTATTTAGGAAGGCGTGATGAAAAACAATCAGCCAATCTGTTACTGGGGCAATGTAGTACCGAAACGAGCAACCGAGAAATCCATACTAGTCGAAGCGGTAGCCGCAATAATCATTGATCCGGGTATCGTCTTGAACAATCTTTGCAACACATGGCGACAGAAGAGGTTCAGGCGTATTTGATACTTTTTCAAAAGACGAATAATGTGTGGGAAAACACACAGATGCCTTTTTAGATGATGAGCTTGAATGAGTGGAAAGGGGGCTACTAGTGAAGACAAGCTGGTTAGTGATTGCACTTCTCCTGTTACCCTTATTACCAGTGCCAAATAATGAATTTGAGAATCAGGCCACATTCTTCGAGATTTCTAATTGGCAAGAAAATCCAAGAATAGGGCAGTATGCCAGCAAGTTAGTCTACAATTTCGTTGAACCAACAGAATCAATTGTCTGCCTATTGAATGGTGAAATTGATTTTGTCCCGAGGTGGTATCCCAACGGGGCATCTGATTCTCTACTCTATCAAGAGATGTTGGAGAACCAGCTAATCGAAACATCAGAATACGGCGTCAATTCATTAGCAGGCTTTTTCTTCAATTGTGAACAATATCCGTATAACCTGACAGAGTTTAGACGAGCCCTTGCACATGCAATTAACAAAACTTCAGTCAATGCAAATAATCATCCGGTCGCTAAGACACCCTTTGATTCTCCAGTCCCCATCAATAGTATGTTCTGCATGGAGGATGAACTACCCTATCATTACTATCATGCGGATGTCATAAAGGCAGAACAGCTCCTGAATTCCGTAGGCATAACAGACTACGATCATGACGGTTATCGAGAGTCACCTGATGGTGAAGAGATTCTCATTGAAGTTATTGCTATAGAATACTCGGAGGGGTATAATTCGTCCGTACAGGTGCTAAGAGAAGCAGCCACCTCCTTGGGTTTTCATTTTTCTTCTGAAGTCATAGATTCGACTCTTCTTGTGCGGTGTCCCTATCAGTACTTGGACTCTGTCCGGTATTACAATGTATCTTTTGGCAGCCGCAGCATAGAATGGCTACGTCCCCTTTTTTCGGGCGTTTCGGAAGCCCCCTATCGAAATCCTTCCCGATTTACTAATGAAACCCTCAACAGATGGCTTGAAAGCATGGATTCTGCCTCGGCATACGAGGAGGCTAGAAAGGCAGCCTTCAATGCCCAGCTAATTCTTCAAGAACAATGTCCCATGATTAGGATATTCCAGGACTACTATGTTTCTGCTCATAGGACCGATTACTTTCAGGGCTTCCTTGAGTCTAGAATTGAGGGTTTCAACTCATTCTGGAACCCCTATCACTGTAGGCTGATTGATGACCTAGGAGGACCGTACGGAGGGAGCTTGAGGATCGGAGTTGTGAATTCGTCACTCGATCCAACCCTCAGTTATACGAATGATGCCAGTCCCCTCAACCTCCTATATGATACAGTTGCAAGAATGAATATCGACGGCAGATATGAACCTTGGTTGGTTCAGGACATCTTAGTCGAAACCCACGAAGTAAATACTGCGGTTCCCGAGGGACACATTCGATACACATGTATTCTTCCCGAGAGAAGAAAGATAGATGGCCATATCGTAGGTCAAAATTGGACCGACGGACATACACTTACGTCAGAGGATATTGTGAGTACCTATTTTTATTTCAAACAAAATAATGATTCTTGGTTTCACAGAGAGCTAGGACGACTTCATTCAGTAGTAGCATTGACGGAAAGAATCGCACGAATTGAATTCGAAACAGAGGCATACTGGAACATCGAAACTTTGGCACATATACCAATATTGCCTTCTCACATTCTTGGTATTCAGCTGGATTACTGGTCGAGATGGAGCACGGGAGAACTAGAGATATCCCTGGAAGAAACAATGACCAGTCATGGACCATATATTCTAACAGAATATGCAGAAGGAGAATTCGTCGAACTAACTTTCAATCCTGATTATTTCTTGGCTACTTGTCGGTGCACAATATGGCAGCCTACGTTCAGAATAGGCCCTGAAAATGGACCCCCAGAAGATATCCTGATGGGCGATGGCACAACTGGAAACTGGCTGGAATGGGATTTGCTCACGACCATTCCTCATAGATATGCAATATATGTGGACGGTAGTTGTATCGATTCGGGACTTTGGGACGGAAGAAAAATAGCATTCAATATTGATGACTTGGAAATTGGAAGTCATAATGTGACTGTTTGGGTATCAAGCCTTCACTTTTTGAAGAATACTGACTCGGTTAATATCGAAGTGATAATGCTTTCTGATTACTTGGTCCGACAATCAATATTATTCATGATTGGTTTTTCAATTGGGCCTATCATTGCTCTTGTCGTGTTTTTCAAAGTCATAGTGCCGATAGAAAACATCTCAGCAGGAAAGAACAAACGAGCGGGTTCTGAAAGAGCGTAACTAATGGAGTTATTTCAAAAGCGGTATTTGTTTTTCCTTTTCAATGCTGATTATCCTTAACACATGGCTCAGTTGCAGTCCTAGTTTTCATGCGTTTTGCTTTGCTCGGAAATAGAATTTCTTCTATGAGTTATGCTAGAAATATGGTTTCAGCTTGGCGTAACTGAGAGCCATTCTGGCGATATCAGAAAAAAAGAGAAGAGAAGTGCCAGGATTCCCCGGCACCTCAATTCAGATTGTTGCGCTGTGAAGATTACTTCTTCTTCATGACTACGACGATGATGATTATGGCAACTACTCCCACGACAGCCGCAATGATAATAATGAGTGTGGTGTCCAGGGGCGGAGTGCCTGGTTCTGTGTCGGTGTCAGTCGTTGTTTCTGTGGTGGTTGTAGTTGTGGTAGCAGCTTCCTCGACAATACATTCCTCAATTGCCAGGGTGGTCCAATGATCCAGTGTGTCATTCGCAGAGAGAATGTACTCAACAATGGTTCCATCTGCAAATGCCCCTAATTCCACGGAGTAGGTATCACCCGAATCGTGAGTCATATTTGCCACTGTCCACGTACTTCCGCCATCCGTGGTGTAGTTACAGAGCACAGTATCGACACCACTGATATCCGTCACATTCACATTTATCGGAATAGGCAATTCGGGTGTAGACCACGTTCCTATAGCCAAATGCGACATTTCAGGTCCGTTGTTGTCAATTGTGAATACCGTGGGAGTCGAATCAACCCCGGCTGCTAGCTTATCATCAAATGCCTCAATCTGGATGAGATAATCGACACCATCATCCACCGTGGTTGTATCCCACATGTAGCTTGTCGTAACCAATCCATCATCAATGAGGATCCAATCAGCACCGCCATTTGGGCTATAATACAGATCGAAGGTCATTGGGTCCTTATTCGGATCTGTAGCAGTCCATTGGATGTTCACCATCCCCTCTAAGGTTCCACCACCGGAGGGAGCAGTAAGATCTATCACAGGAGCGCGATTCTCCGAGAGCCAATAGAATGCATTCCTCAAGAAGATGTCATTGTCGCTGTCATAGAGATTGCCTATGCCATCAGCATCATTGTCACCACTGTAGCGCTGGAAGTATCTATCTCCTATGACGAAGACACGGCCGAGTTCATGTTCCAATGCACAAGCAAGCGGAAGCCCATCAGCCGGTGTACCATCATCGTATTGTGCAGTACCATCAGTGTCGGTGGAAACAAGAACTGTTCCTCCACCAATGCTGAGCAATGGTGAAGAACGCATTATTTCAATCCGAGTCACTCCATCCATTATTGGGTGGGAACCAAAATTGCTCGTATTATAGTATACATTTTCCAGGCTGCCGATAAGATCATCAGTATCGGTTATGATTCCAGTATTATTGAAATCCATCCCGAACTCCGCTAGGACTGAGTCTATCTCGTCACTATAACCCCCCGCTCCACCAAACATAGCAAGACCGCCACCAGCATTAACAAAATCTACTATGTCAACAAGTTCTGCATTGGTGTAATTTACGTCATCACCATGAAGGATAAGCACATCGCATGATTCTATCAACGATGTATTCCAGCTCCATTGCCACCTCACAGTATATCCATTCTCTGTTAGAAATTGAGCGAGACCATAATATGACGCGTTAACAAACCAACTAGGACCGTGTGTTTCATCAAAGAGAATGAATTTCTCTTCTTGGCCACCGCTGGAGCACCATTGGATGAAATTGAACAGGAACATCTCATTGTCTGAATCATAGAGATTGACATCAGCATCCCCATCAGGATTTGAGGTTGGACTAGCCATATCTATGTCACTCATGACAGCAACTCTACCGATGCCAAAGGATGCTGCTGCAGCTACAACAACTCCATCCGCCGGAGATCCATCGCTCCAGAAGCTTGTGCCATCTGTGTCAGTTGTGACAAGCGGAATTGCGTGTGCAGGTATGCTGGCAAAGCCGCCACCTTTGTCAAACTCAACACGAGCCACATCAATCATAACTGAGTGAGATTCGAAGTTTGATGTGTTGTATATTATGTATGGTTCATAGGTGTCATAGTCATCCGTTTCTATAAGATAAGATGAGGATTTGTTACGAATGAAGCCAAAATGGTCTGTGACTGGGTCAAGCTCCTCTCCGTATTCTCCGAATTCCGTTATGATGAATACGCCTCCACCATTCTCAACGAAATTGCTGATAATCTCGACTTCAGTTGCATTGTAGGCAACAGAGGATGCCTGCAGTATCAGCAAATCACAGGCAGCAAGAACATCTGCTGAAAATGTAGACATGCTTGATACCGCATATCCCTGAGCAACGAGCTCCATGCTTATGTTAACATAAGCCCCTTGGAAGGTGTAGAGAGGTGAATGGGATTGATCGAACACAACATGTCTTGTCAGCTGAATAGCATTGATGAGTATCTGCTCCTGAGCTTCTCCTGTATTGTACAAGTCGAAGCCGAGGAGAGCAATGTGTCCTGAGCCTCTCGTGATATGATATACAGTAGAAGCGGTGCTATCCTCCACAACAGATCCGCCCCCAGTTCCATTGAAACGCAATG
>SDNP01000020.1 GCA_004524445.1 Candidatus Thorarchaeota archaeon
ATCCTCGTGACGGAGGAGTGCTCAGCTGCTACTCTTGAAAGAATTCGTTCTCAATATGGACCACCCGTAGATGATTTGCTTGCGGCATTCGAGACCCCAACAAGAATTGACGAGGTTCTTGGAAAATTGAAATACGACAAGAATGCGCTCTGGTTCCTGTTAAACATGCTCACAGATGCTAATTGTCTTAAGATGCAATCAAAGTAACTAGAGGATATCGTCTTGACCGGGTATCCCGACCACATCACTTCTACATTGATGACAGTGGTAAAACTGTCGAATGTGTTTTGACGCTTTGTTTCGAATATTGTTCAGCTGCTTCGTGGTTGGTGGAGATAGGGATGCGAAACGCCCTGCTGGAACTAGAGGTATTATATTATGAAGTGTTGCTCCATGTTCTGAAATCCGCTCTGCGATGCGAACGACCTCCTTCTCGTTTATTTGTGGAATGAAGACCGTATTTACCTTAACAAGAATTCCTGCTGCTGAAGCGTTTCTTATTCCTGAAAGTTGTTTGTTAAGAATATGACTTCCTAGTTTCTTATCTACTGGTACACGTCCATCGATGTCAATCCATTCGTAGAGTTTGCTCGCTGTTTTGGGGTTTGCTGCATGAATGCTCACCGAAATAGTGGAGGGGGCTATCTCCCGCAAATAAGGCATGTTTTCATTCATTAGTGTCCCATTTGTGCTTAGACAGATTTTCGCATCTAGACCCAAATGGCTAATCCCACGTAATGTTTCAATGGCATTCTTGCTCGCCATTGGGTCTCCTGGTCCTGATACTGCAATAATTCTAAGATTTTTTCGCCTTCGAAGTTCTAATTTGAGACGTGCGATGGCTTCTGATGGTTTCATTATCTTTGCTGCTGAACCAGGCCGACCTGCTCCACAACATCCGAAGTTCTGTTCACAGAAGATGCACTTAATGTTACATCTATCAGCCACTGGAAGGTGAATTCGCTGCCAGAGAGCCCCTCTAGAATTGGACCAGCAAGGATGATGTTCAACAATTGAGGTGGACGACATGATGTGACTCTCAAACAAGATACTGAAGGAGCTTTCCTGCTTCTCTTGCAGTAATTTTGGCATCATTAAAGACTAAACCGAGCATGGCGTTTTCAGGAGCTGTAACCGTCAGCAGATATTCTCCTGTTATGGCTATAGTGAGCGTCAGGCCCATTGTTCCCTGAATTATTATGGATTTGAGCTCGCCCTGATTGAGTTCTCTAACGGTTTGTTCCCCAACTGCTTGTATACTTGCCACCATGGCTGCAACTGAAACCTCTTCGACCCCCGCATGGAAATGACTTACGAGAGGTAGTCCTTCAACGGAGAATATGGCCGCACCCAAAATAGGTGACCTGTTGTTCAGACTTCTGAGTAGCTGCTTAAGTTCCGCAAGTTCGTCAGTCGCAGTATGTGATTCCAAGTCAAGCCCCTCACGTAGGCAGTTGCAGACATACATATCTGCTTATAATAATAACTAGACCCAAAATCGAAGATAAATATACTTCACGAGTACTACTCAATGAGCTTGACAGAGGTCACCTTATCACTATGAAGAAGCTGAGTTGGGGATTTCATTACTTTTAGAACATCATCTGCCTCTCTATTCAAGTCATTCTCTCGCAACATATCAATAAATTCGCAGCCAGAAGTTATTGATAATCCCTTGATAGGAGATCCGTTCTTGCATGATTCAACTACTTCTTGAGCAGGGACCAATTTGCACTTGAGATTCTCACCCTTCATTTTTCTTAGGTGTCTGATGCCCTTTTTTGCAATCGCCCGACTCTCTTTCTGCTCCTTTGTATATGCTCTTCGTTTGGAAATCCGTCTAAGCCTCTTAATTCCCTCTTCTATCAGTTCTTCTGAATCCAACATTCCGCCATAGATTGGTCTAACATTCTTAATGGAACTCGTCACTAGCCATGCTGTACCAAATGCTCTCTGATATCGCATGGCCTTCAGTACCTCGGATTCACTTAGAAGAGTGAAGGAACGATAGCCTTTGTATTCAACCGATATCTCCCATCCAGGATTGCTGCTCCTGATTAGAAGGTCTGGGGTCAGTCCCTGACCTGTGCTAGGTACTGAGGTTTCAACATTTTCAAATACAGTATCGACTAATTTTAAAAAGGCCTCGTGAAACAAATTATGCCGTAGATTTCGAGCCTCTTGGGGATGTCTTAGTCCAGCATTTCGGTAGAGGAGCGGCATTTGGGGGCTCTGTCCAGTCCTCTTCTTTACTTCGCTCTTTGATGTAAGCCGTCCTCTCTCGTGATTCCTTCTCACAAGACGAAGTGCAGCTTCATATCCGACCAAATCATAGACCATTTTCCCTAATGTCGGAAGGCGCTCATGTTTCTTCTCCATCTCTCTTCGCCTTATTTTGGCCTCTCCTTGAGCCCAATCTACCACTTGCTGAGCATCATCTCCCAGCAAAGCGAGAACTGATTTCATCTTTTTATGGAGATTGTATCTTCCAATGTGTTTTTTGAGATGGGGTCCATATTTCACTCTGGGCGACACTATTATTCCTCTATCATCAAGTTACATCAAAGGCTAGACATTAGGTCAACTCAGTTTCCGAAAATGTCCTTCACCAACGTGACTTCTTGAGTTTCTTCGTCGTATTCAACCAGATTTTCATTTCGGAGGTCGTGTATTGCTTTCGTAGCAAGCGCGGGTACGATACCGGTACTATCTACAATGTGTTTTCTGGTAATACTGGCTCCTGTGTTGTGGAGGGTGTAAAGAACCCTTGCATGTGGCTTTCCACCAAAAACGGTTTCGATAAGAGTAATATAGATTGATAGCAGGTCGCTCACATCAACCTTCTCTTCAAGTTTCTCTTTTTCTGCAGTCGTTTCTCTGTATAACTCGGATACCCTCTGAAGTCTATCAGTTATCTGATCCATTTCTGCTCTAAGCTCGTCGCGCTCCTCGATGATGGCACTGATTTCATTCTCTTTCTCGGATTCAAGTGTCGAAATCTTCTCTGTTTTCTCTTCAAGCTCAGCTTTCTTGCTCTCCAGAGCCTGTTCAGTTCTTTCTAGTTCAGACCTAACAGAGTTTAACTCTTCTTCCGTTTGTTCAAGTTTCTCTTGTAGATTCCATGTCTTCTCCTCGGCCTCTCTACGAGCTGTTCTAAGCTCTTCGCTCTCCTGAACCAGTTTATCTCGCTCATCCAGAAGTGTGGTAGCTTTTTCTTTAAGCTTCTCAAGCTGAGAAAGAATTTTTTCCCGTTCTATTGACAATATGAGTCTCCTCTGGCCTGTAAGGACTTTTACAACTTAAATCCCTTTCACATCAAATTGATATCGAATGATGCAGCTTTTGTCTGGATATACTGAATGTACTTTTGCTTCAGTTCTCTTAATGGCAACTCAAATGCCTTAAAGGCTTCAAGCTCGCCCTTTTTCCTCTTTTTCAGAATTTCTTCGTTTTCATGCTTCAGAACCGGATCCTCTCCAATTGCAGGAATATTGCGATTCTGTTTCGCACATCGGATATCTGACTTGGACATTTTCTCTAGAGAGTGCTCAACATCGTTCAACATACCATTTTTCGACCAAAAATCCTCCGAGGTCAAGCCAATCAGTTTGGCATCTGGAGCAGACAGTCCTCGGATATTTGAGAGCTCTATAGAATTACTTTTTATCGTCGAAAATATGCGCAATGACCATGGCGACATGTCAACTAGTACAAGAATGGGAATCCCTTGTTGAGAGAGCCGTCTAATCCAAGCCCTCATATTGCGTCCGGGTTGACCAAAAAGCGCTCCTACACCAATATCCAGTTCCTCTGGCACGCCTAGTTCTATCAGATTCCTCGCCATTGCTTCTTTTTCAACAAAGACCGCTGCGTCAATGTTGAGATCATGAATTGTAACTTCAAACGGCCTGGAGGAGATAAACCACCCATATTCGCCGGCCGCTGAGCAATTGATTTTCTTCTTGGATAGATCAGATAGGGTGACATCCCCATAGAATGTGCCCTTTGGAGAGCTGACTACTCCAAACTCCTCCCTTGGCACAGAGTCACCATCGATTCGCAATATCCTCTCGCAGAGGTTTACGAGTCGATTGGTTTCATTTTGGTCTTTGATATTGAAGACATCCTGCACACGTTTCACCTTATGCATGTAATAGAAGTCACGCAATGACATTGACATGCCTTGATCCAAATGCTCTCTGAACCTCGAAAGGGCATAGATGAGAGATGCAATGGTTTTAGCGCTATCTACTCTCCTGCCATCCAGAAATGATGCCTTTTCGTCAACAGGAAGATATCCCTCATTTTGTTCGAAACGAATATTTCTCTTAGAAGAGCCAAAATACCCAATTTCAGGAAACTCACCATCTTCAATTGTTTCTGCGATAACCTCGAGTACATCATCAATCAATCCTTCCACCATATTGCTGGAAATAGTCGTTCTAGATTTGGCTGCCATTAGTAGACCTCCTTACTCAATCCCAGTTTTGGCTGGATCTCCCTCCCAAGCGAGTCTGATAGAGTGTTCGCGATAAAGCCATAATATAATGCCAGTTTGTTTTCTCTCTTCTTTCGTTTTCTCACTCGATTTTTGTTCCGCACTTTGGTTGCGATAGATCTCAGACAATCCTTGAATCCTAGCTCAATCTCTCTCCGAACAATGTCCACATCTGCTATGTACTCCTTTCCGACCGTTTTGTATGGTATTTTGGTTGAGCAAATATGGATGAAGAACGCAAGAGGATCGTCATTTGATAGACCATAGTGGCTAAGGTTCAACTCCCTGAGCACACGACTTGAAACATCCGCGCTTTCGTCATATAGCAAAGGAATACGATTGGCAAATCTATACAATTCGAGGCTTCTCTGCAGCTGCCCTCCATAAGCGATTCCCGTTTCTATAATGAAAGGATGGCCCTCATACGAATTTGGGTTCCTTGTTGCCAGAGATACATACTCAGGGTGCAGTCTTTTCATCCCGGCTCGCATGACATCTGCCTGTGCAGGTGATAGGCAATCAGCTGATGGTGCATAGAAGTCTTCGAAGGCAGAAATTCTTTCCATGAGATTTACTAGGTCATCATCATTGAGGTCTTCTGGAGGCATATTGCTTTCGACGCCTGCAAACTTCAAAAATGAGTCAGCGGTAGCTGGTCCAACTCGCTGGAATGAATTAATCAGAAATGTTTCAATATTCTTCGATTTTGTAGATGCAATCATGGATTTTAGCATCTCAACGTCAATCCCCTTCGGATGCGGTTTCATCTCTGTGGCTGCGTCTGGCAAGACATCGATTATCCGGGGATAAGACAGGATTTCACCATCGGGAGTATCAAATTCTATTGACGCATATGGCACAATGAGGCTTGTCTGATTGAAGTATTCTTGAATTCTCCGCTTACTCCTGAACCAGTCTCCCTGTAGGAAGTAAGAAACAGTCGTACCATGTTCTTCACTTCTCTTGGGCAGTTTCCTACTCCCTAGGATAACAGGTTCATTTTTTTCGATGTCCAGTTTCATTGTCAGGACATTACGGTATGGATTTCCCTTGATGGCTGACTCTACAGTGATTGGTTTCTGTGTTGTGATTTGACCGTAGAGTAGCGCAAGGCTACCTCCGAGCCCAAACGTACCGCGACTCTGTTTTAGAACGAATTTTGTTCCTGTCAGCATCTTTCCAATGAGTTTGGGTATATCGTCCGATTCAATTCCCCCTCCATTATCACTGACAGTCAATTTAAAGATCCTAGGTGTTGAGGGAATCCCTGTTGAATCATCTTGTTTGCCAACATATGATAGTGACACCCGGATTTCTGGTAGGACTCCAACCTCCTCACTTGCATCCAGGCTATTTTCTAAGAGCTCCCTCACCGAGACGTATAGTGACCTTGCGGGGTTATCAAATCCTGCAATAGCTCGGTTTCGGTAGAACCACGCAGAAACAGAGAGCTCGACAATATCCTGCTTTGTTTCACTAATATCTAGTACCATCAAGAAACCCCATTACTTCAGGGGAATGATGCTGTGAGTCACTATGAAGACAAGTATTACGTCGGGAACACTCTATAGGAGATTGCCTAGAATGTAAAGAGCAACAAGTGCGACTGTGATGACCGCCCAGAATTTCTTGTTCCATGCCATTACTGTCCCTCCATCAAAGGGTTGGAATGGTATCATATTGAAGAGTCCAAGCATAGCATTCAGGATGATTGTATATTTCAGAACGAAGAACCACTGATACACTACTCCTCCCAAAAGCCACTGACCTAGTAAGATAACACTGAGAGCAATAGATGCGAGTATCAAATTGGAAGTCGGTCCTGATGCATTTACCTTTCCTTCTTGCTCAAGAGACCTCGATCCACTTGTGAAGACGACACCAGTGCCGAATATTGGAACTGAGAGCAGGATTGCCAGGGCCGATAACAAATATCCTGACTGAGTCATCCTGAACTCCGACCACATCCCATATTTCTGTGCAACGAATTTATGAGCCATCTCATGAACCATGAATGATGTAAGAAAAATTACAATCGTCCCTACGGGCACCCACCAGTATCCGCCGGCAATCAATGAGGAAACGGTGAGTATTCCCGCTATGATTCCAAACCCAGCTGAATATGCCGAATGGAGTGATATCCCAACCAATATGACTAGAATCGAGGAAATGAGTAGGTCTCTAATCTCTCTCTGGGAAAACCGATTTGCTATTTTTCTCCGCCGACTTTGAGGTCTATTTCTAAGGATGGAGAAGCCAGATTTCGTTTTCTCATTTTCCTGTTTCTTGCCCGAATATCTGGCAGATATTTTCTTTTTTGCCGCATCACGTGCGTCTTGCATAGCAGGACATCCATGACTCTCAGGCAGGCGGTGCTCTGCGCAATACACCATTCGACAATACGGGCACGTGAAAGCTAGGTCTTCCTTTCCGCAGAGAGAACATTTTGCCATTTGTATCACTCGGTCAATTTCGTTACGGCTGTTCCAGTCGAAATCAGTAGACACTCTGAAAAGGGTATGCCTAAGGCTATTGACGAATTTCAATTGGTTTCTAAGCAAAGGCTTAAGTAATTCAAATCAGGGGCCCGCATTGGCTTATACAGAAGCTTTCCTGGAGCGATGAGTTTTGGTATATGATGTTGCCATTGTGGGAACGGGTCCTGCAGGTATTTTTTGTGCTCTTGAGCTAATGGAATATCAACCAGACCTAGATATTGTCTTGATTGAACGCGGCAAGAGCATCAATGAGAGATCTTGCCCCAACTCAAAGATGGCTCTAGGTTGCACCAAGTGTGATCCCTGTTCAATCCTCGCAGGCTGGGGAGGGGCTGGTGCATTTTCAGACGGCAAGCTCACAATCTCCACTCAAGTAGGTGGTTGGCTGGATGAGATCATTGGCGAAGAGCATTTGAGGAACCTCATTCACTACGTAGACAAAAAATACCTGAAGTACGGTGCCCCTGAGAAAATCTATGGTGCCGATGAAGATTCAACTGAGAAGTGGGCAAGAGATGCATTCCGTGTCGGAATGGAGCTGATCCCACAAAAAGTCAGACACATGGGTCGAGAGGGCTGCATTGATGTTATGACTGGCATGTACTCCACGGTGAAAACGCAGTGCGATATCCTATTTAGCACAGAGGCGAAAGATATCCACGTACAAGACGGAAAAGCTGTTGGCGTAGAAACAAATGGTGGAGATAATATTTCTGCGCGTTATGTTGTTGCCGCTCCAGGTCGAGTTGGCAATCAATGGCTTTCTTATCAAGCTGACCGTCTCTCAATCAACAAGGAAAGCAATTACGTTGACATTGGTGTTAGAGTTGAGATTCCTGCTTCAGTTATGGAGGAGATTGCAGAGGAGCTTTATGAGCCAAAGCTTGTCTATTATTCAAAGCAATTCGATGATAAGGTTCGTCTATTTTGTTTCAATCCTGGTGGCGTGGTAACAAGTGAATACTACGATGAAATTCTAACAGTTAACGGCCAATCTTTTGCTAATAGAAAGACAAGGAATAGCAACTTTGCATTGCTGGTTTCCACAAAGTTTACGGCACCATTCAACTCGCCCATAGAATATGGACGTTCAATCGCTCAACTCGCCAATATGCTTGGTGACGGAGTCTTGGTACAGCGGTTAGCGGACTTACGTCGTGGCAAAAGGAGCACAGAGTCTCGCATAAAGCGTACGCCAATACAGCCTACATTGCCCAGTGCATGCCCGGGCGATCTAAGTTTTGCTTTACCATATCGGCATCTTAGTTCCATCTTGGAGATGCTGGATGCATTGGATAATCTGTGTCCCGGAGTTGCAGATGATGGCACGCTGCTATATGGGGTGGAAGTGAAATTCTATTCTTCCAGATTGAAGTTAAAAGAGAATCTTGAAACAAGAAATGTGGAGAACCTTTATGGCGCAGGTGATGGTGCCGGCATTACGAGAGGTCTCATGCAGGCATCTGTATCTGGAGTCTTGGTTGCCAGAGATATCCTTGAGAAAGAAGGTATTGAAGTACCATAAATCCCCATTCACCCTTCCAAAACCTTTTATACCAAATGGTCCTTAGTGCTAGTGAACAAATGGTCTGTAGTTGACCAATTTGTAGTACGTATGAGTAGGAGCCTGTTGGTGACTCAAAAGGGCGGTTTATCCGCCCACGGGCTCCGGATTACGGGAGGAATAATAATGATTGATGACGAATTTGATAAGTTTGTACGCCAAATGTTCGAGCGTTTCTTCAATGGATCAATGAGTACTGGCCCCGATAGAGATGTTCAAATTAGAATTAGTACGGGGTTGGACCAGACACCTAATCGAGGATTCGTAGGTGAAGAGGTGGAGGAGCAGAACTCTGAAACGATTGACCTTGGTGACAAGTATATGATCCTAGTGCAGGATGTTGAAAGTAGCGTAGCTCCCACTGCACATATAGAAGGTCGAGAAGCAGTTTTGAATATTGGAAATGGTTCTGGCAGACGCTTGAAGTTTGAGCTGCCTTATGCTGTAGATACTGAAAACTCATCTTTATCATTCAGAAATGGGATAATTGAAATAATATTACCCAAGTCAAGCGAAATAGAAACCAGCTCAGATACGAATGAGATAACACTGAGCGCAGACTGAAAGGAAGGAGCAGGATAATAATGTCGGAAGATATCGAGAAGCTAAAGGTGGCTGCGGCCATGCCTAAAGACCAAGGTCGAGGAATAGTACGACTCAACTCGCAAACAAGACGAGCATTAGGGCTTAGATCAGGGGATTATGTCCTCATCAAGGGAGAGAAGGAAACAGTAGCAATAGCATGGCCCGGATTACAGGAAGATGAAGCAATTGAAATGATTCGGATGGATGGATACGTTCGAGCTAATGCCGGAGCGAAGCTCGGCGAGATGGTTGAGGTGAGCAAAACATCTCCACAGGAAGGACAGAGAGTTGTCCTGGCGCCCAGTCAACCAGTAAGATTTCAACCTGGATTTGAGCAGTACATAAAGCGACAGCTATTGAACAAGCCCCTCACAAGAGGCGACACACTAGTTATTTCCTCAATAGGACAAGGTCTGAAGTTCACGGTTGCGCAGACGAATCCAGCTAAGCATGTACGGGTTTCTCCTAGCACAAATCTTGAAATGATGAGCCGACCGATGAAACCGGAAGAAATGGCCGTTCCCCAGGTCACGTATGAGGACATTGGAGGTTTAAATAAGGAAATTCAGAAGATTCGCGAAATGATTGAGCTCCCTATGAAATCCCCCGAGCTGTTCAAGCGACTAGGGATAGAGCCACCCAAAGGTGTGTTACTTCATGGGCCACCTGGAACTGGGAAGACTCTCATCGCAAAAGCTGTTGCAAACGAATCCGGAGCAAATTTCAAGGTCATAAATGGTCCTGAAATAATGTCAAAATTCTACGGTGAGTCTGAAAGCAAACTCAGAGAAACTTTTGAGGAAGCGGAAAAGAATGCACCTAGTATCATCTTCATTGACGAACTAGATAGCATTGCTCCCAAAAGAGCTGAAGTAACGGGTGAAGTTGAGCGACGGGTTGTAGCTCAGCTGCTTGCACTGATGGATGGTTTGGCCGGTAGAGGTCAGGTTATTGTTATCGGTGCTACAAATCGAGTTGATGATGTTGATGAAGCTCTGAGACGCCCCGGCAGATTTGATCGTGAGATCGTTATCGGAGTGCCAGACAAAAAAGGACGATTGGAAATTCTGCAGATTCATACTCGTGCGATGCCGTTGGAAGAGGACTTGGATCTCGAGAAACTCGCTGCCACGACACATGGTTTTGTGGGTGCTGATTTGGCATCACTTGCTCGGGAGGCCGCTATGCAGGCATTAAGAAGAGCGTTGCCTCATGTGGATCCTGAAACTGGTGATATACCTCCAGAAGTCCTCAATGATTTGTTTGTCACTCAAGAAGACTTTGATGTGGCCATGAATGATGTATCTCCTTCAGCACTTCGTGAAGTGTTTGTGGAGAAACCTAATGTCCATTGGGATGATGTAGGTGGTTTACATAAAGTTAAGAGTCAGCTCCGAGAAGCTGTTGAGGCACCATTGAAGCATCCTGAAGTCTTCCAAGAAATGGGAATTCGTGCACCTAAGGGTGTTCTCTTGTTCGGGCCTCCTGGCACAGGCAAGACCCTATTGGCAAAGGCGGTTGCAACCGAGAGCGAAGCAAACTTCATCTCGATTCGTGGGCCCGAGATATTCAATAAATATGTTGGAGAATCTGAAAAGGCTGTCCGGGAGATTTTCAAGAAGGCTCGACAGACTGCACCTTGTGTGCTATTCTTCGATGAGATAGATGCTGTGATGAGCAGACGAGGCATGAGTGATAACACGGGCGTGACTCAAAGAATAGTCAATCAGTTTCTTGCTGAACTTGACGGTATGCAAACTCTGCAAAACGTGCTTGTCATCGGGGCTACTAACCGAGCTGATATTCTTGATCCTGCGGTATTACGACCAGGGCGATTTGATGGAGTAGTTTTCGTGCCCGCCCCTGATACAGATGCCAGGCTCGAGATTTTCAAGGTACATACAAGAGAAATGCCTTTGGCGGATGACGTTAATCTTGAAGAATTGGCAAAGAAAACCGATGGCTACTCTGGTGCTGATATCGAAGGAGTCTGCAGAGAGGCTGCTATGGCAGCAGTGCGTGACGACTGGCAGTCGAAACCTGTGGAAATGAAGCATTTTGAGAGTGCATTGAAAGAGATTCGCCCAAGTATTTCAGACGAGGACGAGAATCGTTACAAGAATCAAGCCGAGCAAATACTTAGAAGAAACACCGGCGGTAAAACCGAACCACTTTCCGGTTACGTCTAATCCTACATATTTAGAGTAGGGCTCATCTAGCATATGCCTATAAAGGTGAGTCACATCGGCCCTTCAGAGGTTGAAATATGCCTCTAGGGGTCACTCTGAATGAAAGAACACTGGATTCTAAACATATGCCCCTTCTTGCATTTTGACAATGCCCGGATCAATACATATGAGCATAATGTCAGTATTGCTGCTTGGAACATAAAGAGCATCATTGACTATTTAGAAGTCAATTCCTCTCATAAATTTAGCATCGGACAAGTCACTCTCCTAGAAGGTTTCAAGAGGCTTTTTCCAAATTATTGGGATCAGCTGCATCAGAGCATTCTTGAAGGAAGAGTAGAGATTGTTGGTGGCACATATGTGTCGCCTGATTTTATCATACCCGATGGCGAATCTATCATTCGGCAATTTCAATATGGAATGAGGTTTTTCAAAGAAGAACTTGGAATCACTGTAAAAACAGGTTGGGCTTTGGATTCATATGGTCATAATGCACAGTTACCCCAAATTCTACGCCAATGTGGATTGGAGTCATACTATTTCTATCGTGGAATGCCATTCCAAGCACCAAGTGAATTCGTATGGAAAGGGCCGGATGGTAGTAGAATAGATACAATCTGGTTAATGCAAAATTTCGATTCGGCTGAATGGCTCTCTGAGAATACATTTGAGGCCTTCACTGTACTCATGGATTTAGCCGAGAAAAAGAAAAAGGCATCCGTTTCAAATAACCTATTTCTTCCAGTTGGAGGTGTACTAGTACCACCGCTGCCGCATCTTGCTGATATTATCAAGAAGTGGAATGAAACATTTCTAGATATGCGGTCAGTAATCCTCACTCCGCTGGAATTCTCAGAGAAGCTAAAAATCTCTCGTGCTCGTAATCCGGTAATCTCAGGCGAATTGAATAGCGGGCGATTCTCAACAATTGCAAGTGGAGGCCTCAGTAGCAGAGTAAGTCTGAAAATGAAGAACCGAGAGCTCGAAACTCTTCTTTATCTCACTGAGTTGTTCTTAGGCTTCGCAGGCGATTCTTCAAAACAAAACGAACTCGATAACATATGGAAGATGCTACTGTTCAATCAGGACCACAATATCATCCGTGGAATATGTGCCGACACACCTGCCAAACTGGCTGAAAAGAGGTTTGATTTAGCTATTAGCACCGCAAATGAGCTACTTGAGAAGACCGTGGCAACCCTAGCATCGGATATGAGTGTTGATAGTGCGGTCTCCGGCATGGTTGTATTCAATCCCGTTTCATGGGGAAGAAGTGACCTCGTTATCGTCCCAGTGGATGGAAAACTAGCTGACACAGGAAAACTGGAGGTCAGAGACCACGAAAATGTTCCAATTCCACATCAACTGCTTAATGCAGCCACAGAGGGCGAATCTCCTCAGATTGCATTTATTGCCAGAGATATGCCTCCTCTTGGTTACCGACTTTTTAGAATAGTTGAAACTGAACAAGTTCCTAGTTACAAGAGTAAGATTCAGTTCGACAAGTATTGGATTGAATCAGATAGGTTTCTCCTTGAATTTGATGACTTCAATGGTAGCCTCATTCGGTTTAGAGATAAGAAGTTCCAATATGAGTTTCTTAGAGATGTGGGTAGTTCCATTGTGTTTGAGAGCGACTTGGGAGATTTGTATCGGTCGTCTAGGTCTGAACTTTCAAGCGAGTGCAGCGAATTCAATACGGCACGGAATACTGCAACTATGAAAGTAATCGAATCTGGTCCGGTCTTAGTTCGAATTGAAGTTGAGCAGAGTATCGAGGGAACCCAAGTGACTCAGCATTATACTTGCTATGACGGGATAAAGAGAATAGATGTTCAAGTCGAACTGGACTCGAAAGTACGGAACAGGAGAGTCCGTGCAGTTTACCCATTGAATATCTTTTCTGATTCGGTGATTGCTGGCTCGCAATTTTTGGCAAGAGATGTGAAAGTAGAACGTGACATGACTGGATATATTGAAGCCAGTAGGGCAATTTCAGCCTTGGATTGGCTGTCGTGCACGGGACCTGATGCTAGCATGATTCTATCTGCAATAGGCCTCCACGAGTTTGAATATCTTGATGGGGATCTAATGTGCACTCTCTTCAGAAGTGTTGACCAACTATCCCGGGGAATTGATGATGATTCCATCCGCACTAAACAATCCCTGGAGCTAGGCAAACATCTATTCAGTCTCTCATTAATCCCTCATGGTTCTGATATTGGCAAGTCCATAATTCTCCAATCAGCTGCTGAACATAGGCTTGCACTTCTCACATTCCCAGTAAAACTAGGCGAAACTCAAGAAATGGAACGGAGCATATTGAGTATAGAGGGTGCAAACATGATGGTTTCATGCTACAAGCCTGGTACTCAGAATGATGAAGTCATCCTACGTTTATTCGAAACAGAGGGTAGAACAGAAAAGGCCAAGATTACCCTTTGTCGCGAGATAGAAGAAGCTGCACTTGTTGACTTATTGGAAAGAGATATTGGGCAGTTGCCTGTTGATGGAAAATCCGTTTCACTTACTACTGACCCCTTCGGAATTGTAACAATGCGGATTACATACTGTAAACAAGCTAGCAACGTACAGCCACAATAGCCTTTTGAAGCTGTAATTGATAGCTCATAAGAAATCCGAGGATTTACAATGAGCGGTTTCTATCCAATTTCTCCACTTGTGGGTCTTACAAACACTAGCTATGCCGCCCAAGCGGGAGTAATGAATGAGAAATGGGCATGTAGAGTTGTTCGAGGCAAAAAGATTCTGGCTGAGAAGACTATGCCTGACCTGAATCTGGAGAATTTCGTAGGTATTATCTATGGGCATATTCGTGTTGAAGGCCTAAGTCGTCACTCTGTGGCTATGTGCGCGGGTCGGCTCATGCAGTTTGCCAGGAGATATCAACAATCTGGTGTTGCACCCGATTTTGAAGTAGCGGGCCTAATACGGCAAGACGGAACCAAAACGGGCGTGGAAGCGCCCGTCTCAGAATCAACACACGAGCGACAGTCTGAAACTCCTGATGTTTCCACGGAAACTCCGGAACCCTCTGAACTTCCTAGTTCACAGAGAATAACTGAAATACCAACACTATCCCCGCTTAATCCGAAAGAAACTTGGAATCGGCTATCAACCGCATTTGGGATTCTCCTTGCTGAAATTGCCACATATGGAGCTACACTTCCAGAAGGTCATCTTGATGCAATGTTTGAGAGGGCTGCAAACCGAGAAATCGCGACCTGGACTGATGCAGAAAATCCCGCATCAGTTGTCACTAGTTTCTGTGAAATGATGTATTCATGTTCAGAAGAAAGCCAATTTCCTCTAACTGGAGCTGATACATTGACAATCGAGGTTTCCGGGTGCAAATTACTGCAGACAGGAAGGGAAATTGGGTCGAATTACGAATCATATCCTGTTGGTTATCCATGTCAATATCATGAGAAAATTGCAGAGAAGATTGCTGAGATTACTGGACTAAATATCTCTGTAAATACCTCCTCAACTGGATGTGTCGTCCAGATTGAACTTGGCAACTGAATGATATTTCTCCATAACTCAAGGTCTGGTATGATTCAGTCATTCTCAATGATTAATCTACAAAGGCAATAATCTTAAATCTCAACTCTAATTCAACTAGAAGCTGAAAGAGACTGCGTGGAATGCGTCTCTTGGGAGAATCAAACATGTCATACCTTACTTGGCGAGAATACGTCCGCTCTGGGCCTGTATGTCTGGGTGCGATTTTAGTTATTGCTGGAGCCGTCTGGGCATTACTTCCTACCATGGGAATAACTGTTGTGCCCGATTACGATACGATAATTGGCGCTGCTGTCGCTGTGGTTGGGCTAATCCTAATTCTAATTGGCTTTTTCATGACAACGAAGAAAAGGGATTCAGTACTCAGGCCAGTGGATACTAGACAGGAAGATGTTCCACCCCCACCTCCACCACCAGACTAAACTGTATACTACCAATTCAATATGCGTTAAGCCCCTCATGAAGGATTCTTGACTTTTGGGAGGGGCAAATCGCCCTTTTTCTGACTGCTGGAACCCTGTTATTTTGCGGGTGTTTCATCCGCCAAATGCTAATATGTAATCGTGTTTTTCAAAATACCCAACAGACTAGGGATGGGACTGGTCAAATGACAACACTAGAATATAAAGACAGCAAATTTCATGAAACATCGAATGAGCCGATGTCAGGTATTAGCCTGAAGGTAGATGATCAAGCTAAGAAGTTGATTCTTACGATTCCCAATGATGCAAGCATGATTCAGCGTCGTGCTGCTGAGAGAAACGCTAGGGGTATCCAAAAGACAGGCTATATGACGAAAAAGGGCGCCAGTATTGGAAGAGGATTTGAGCTAGTTATCGAGGGCACCGGTGGCGGTCTCCCTGATAGACTCAAGCAATCTCCGAGAGAAGTCTACTAGAGAGTATTGTGACGTCGTTTCGCCTATTACACTGGAGCCACAATCCTGATAATGTAGAAGAACAATGCTGACTAGAAGGAGTAGATTTGTCAATGTCAGAGAGAGACGTCCGCAGAATGATTGAAGAGGCCACCAAAGAAGCCATGAAGCAGTCTTTTACTGAGGCCGGACAAAAATACGTTGCGGCAGCACAAGCGTATGATGAAGAGGGAAAATTCGAGGAAGCTGATGATCTTCGAAGACAGGCAGCCGAAAATTTCGTCAAGGCTGCTGAAAAATACAGGTCATCAAAGAGCTTCAAAATTGCAGCTCTGAATATGTGCTATGCTGGAGATGTCTATTCTGAATTGGCTTCTACCGACAAAGCTCTTTCCACATACGAAAAAGCGGCAGAGGACCTCTATTCAGCTTCATCGGAACACCTAATGTGGGGGGAGGATGCAGAAACCAAGAAAGGTACTGCGTTGGCAATGGCGGCAAGCATGCTCTATCTTATGATTGGTGAGCAAGAGAAGGCCTTCCAGAGCTCTCGACGATTTGCAGCTGAGCACGGATCAAAATTGAGATTTCCTGGCGTTGTAAGACTTAGTCAGATTCCTCAGATGATAGAGGCTGCAATTAATTCGGTTGATTTGGATGCTTTCTCAGACGCAGAACGTGCTGCAGTCACTGAACTGAAGGCGGCACTTGCAAGTGCAAACGCCTCTGAGTTCGCTCCCTATGTCGATAAAGGCATTGAAATGGTTCGCGAGATTCTTCGAGGAAAATTAAAAGTACCAAAAATCTCTGCTCATCTGGATTTGCCCATCGATATGACATTCACAGAAGAGTTACTGCTCCAAGCTAATATCGTGAATAATGGGGATGGCAATGCGTTAGATCTCTCCATTGAATGGTTCTTAGATGATGGGCTCGATATCGTGTCTGGCAAAAAGATGATGAAGCTAGGAACCTTGAAGGCAGGAGATGGAATATCTCTGGAATTGCATGTTCGTGCGACTGATGAGCTAATAGGAGTTAAGGAATATTCTATCATTTTACGTGGTTCTTACAAAGACAAACTAAACACCGAATACTCCCTACAAGCAGGTCCCGGGACATTGGTCCTCAAAGATTTCAAAGAAACCGAGAAGTTATTGCATGACATTGACCTGACAGAAGGACGGCTGGGTATCCTTTCCACGTCCCTCGAAGAATCACCTTTTGAACAAGAACCTCTTTCCCGTCTGATTATGCAAACCTCCAGAAGCTTGGCTGGCGCTCGAGAGGATGTGATGGAAAAGGAGTTGCCAATTGCCAAGGCAAAAATCGCAGTTGTAAACACATTAGTGGACACGATTGACCAAATCATTGCTGATGAAGAGCTGTCCCGCAATATAATTGAAAGACGAGAAGCTGAAAAGAGAAACCATGCGAAGTCTGAGATTCAACTACTGCATGGTAAGATAGAGTCGGTTATTGAAAAACATCACGACTCAATTCTGACTAAATCTGAAAGGTTTTTTGAGCAATGGGACAAGGGAGTGGAAGAGAGGAAAGAAGTTTCCAACAAGCTAGAACAATTGGTGGGCCATGCATCAGAAATTATGCGCGAACTCGATGAAATTTATGATAATCTCCCAACCGCTGGTTCCACTGATGATCCCCAACTAGCTAAAGAAAGGACGAAAATACGCAATCTACTAAATTCTGCCAAATCTGATTTGTCTGCTCTCCAGAATCAGCTAGAAAATCTCAGAATCCATTCAGCTTTGGAAGCAGGGGAGCGCCCCAGTACTGCACCCAGTACAGAGCTGGCTCTCAATACTCTACGCGCATTGAGGGATGAGATTGAAAGGCTGTTAGCATAGAACGGATTCAGGAGTCCCTATTTCTTATGCTTGGTCATGAAGTCTTCCAATCTATCCATTGCATTCTCTATCATTTCTGGTGGGGGTAGAAATACGCTTCTGAAATGTGCAGCTCCATATGTCTTGCAAAACCCAGAACCGGGAACAAAAACAACACCTGTTGAGTTCAAGACATCGAGAACAAATTCCTTGTCACTGTTCCAGCGGTCCTTCAGTTCGATCCTTGGCATTATGTAAAACGCTGCTTGAGGCAGGCGAGTAGAAATGGAATCAATTTCGTTCAGCCGTTTATAGATGAGGTCCCTTCTTTCTCGTAGTCTTGACATCATCTCTGGAATATGTGAACCGTCGCTTCGAAGGGCGGCTGCTGCCGCGAATTGAGTGGGTGCATTGGTGCAAATCCTTACACGAGCTTGGCGAACCATTGCATCGCGAAGTAGTTCAAGCTCATTATCCTCGTCGTGGAAATATGCATAGCCAACTCTCCAACCTGGAGCAAGGTAGACTTTAGATATACCATTGAAACCCACAACAGGTACATCCCCTGCAGCTTTGACCATAGGTGTCTGGGGTGTATCATATGTTAGCTGATCGTAGATCTCATCGCTAATCAATGGCAACTCATATTCGCCAGCTATGTTTGCAATCTCAGTAAGTGTCTTCTTGTCGTAGACTGCCCCGGTTGGATTGTTTGGATTTATCACCAGAATGCCTCGGGTCTTTCCGTTTATCTTACTGCGGATATCATCTGTATCGGGGATCCAGTCATTCTCTTCATCTGTCCGATAAGTGATAGGCTCTCCCCCAAAAAAGGACACATACGAAATATACGGGGGATATGCTGGCCCTGGTACAAGGAATTCTGATCCCGGTTCAACTAGCGACCCCATAAGAAACTGAATGGCCTCAGAAACGCCAGATGTGACAATAATTCTGTCTGGATTGACATCAATTCCATTCACACGCTTCTCTTTATCTGCAGCGGCTCTCTTGACCTCATCTTCTCCTTCCGATGGAGCATATCCGTTGTTTCTATCTTTTGTGGCCTCACACAGAGCATCTTTCATGAACCTTGGGGTTTCCCAATCATACTTGTTTGGGTCTCCAATATTGAGATAGAGTGGCTCTTTGTTTTCTCTCTTTTGATACTGTTTTGCTGCAACGACAATATCACGAATTGCATATTCCAAATTTGCTGCTCGAGGAGTGATTCGCAGTTTCATATTAACCCCATACTGCTGCAATCGGTATACCGTATATTGTTTACTGTTTGACACCCCAGTGTTGGGGCGTGTACGAATTATCACAGAGCACAAATTTCTCTTGTATTCGTTGGAACTAAGGCCCGGTTCATCAAAAAGGATTTATTTGCACCAAACTGGTTTATATTGATGGAATGAATATTATATCAACACCTTGAGGAGTCACCGTTGAACACCGCCGCCAAGAGCAAATTCTACGACTACTTTCTCTTGGTAATGTTCATAGCGATGTTATTCATCCTGCTGTTCTTTGTTGCCACGGGAACTGCATGGAATCTCATATTGCCAGACACAGCTTTTTTGTGGATTGCAGTTCTAGTTGCGTTTCTGGCAACGGTTGCGGGTGCAGTCTTTCTCTATTCTCTCGTTCATTATATGCAATTGCCCACTCTCAGAAGCCTCATCATAATGTTCTTGGGTGTGAACGTAGTTATTCTGGCATTTCTATTCCTAGTAACGCATCCAAGTGCATTGGACTCAGCATATGCAGGGCGAGAACGCAATAGAACAATAGTGAGTGCCCTTGGTTTCCTATTGACTCCAGGCGTCCTAGCAGGTTCGATTTTTGGAGGTAGAGAAGTAACTCGGCGAAATAGAAATCCTGTAATTCTCTGGGGTGCACTCCTTCAACCTCTATTTTCGGCATCTCTGCTGCTTACAGAGGATGCAATGTTTTCCGTCACTACTCCCACAGGCGGACTTGTAGGACTGACTCTCATCGGTTGGATATTGACAATCGTAGTTGGTAGTACTGCTTCTGTTTCCCTGATAAGGTACGCAATTGAATGGATTGCAACGAAGGATAGAATCATCATGGCATCAACATTGGCGCTGGTGCTGTGGATCTACTCGTTCATTATTTACAGTGTTCTCGAGGATCCTCTTCAAGTTGCTGAGTTAATGTGGATTGGCGGCATAATTGCTGGGTTTCTAATGCTTTGTGGCGGGATGATTTTCACAGCGATAATAGAACCTCATAGGGGACTAGAGGTGCTCGTTGATACACGGACTGCAGAACTAAACATGGCAAAGAGAGAAAGCGACCTCTATCTCACGATGTGGACTCATAAAATGGGGAATTTTCTACAGGCCATTCTTGCGTATTTGGAGATTCTACGCGATGAATCACTCACCGAAGAGGGGTACCAACGAGCCACAGAGACTGCAATGACTCTCACCAAAGAAATCACCGTATTCAATAGACAGGTTGCTACTCTATCCGAAATCAAATCATCCAAAAAGAAGAAGCTAGTTCCTTACAGATTGAAATCTGCTTTAGAGAAGGCCCGTGCGACATCCAGACAAATGCTTCCAACTGCGAAATTCAGAATTATGATTGACGAACCAAGAGATGAGATTCTCGTGATGGCAGATGGTAAATTAGACATAGCCTTCACGAATCTATTCACGAATGAAATTCTTTCAAGAGAGGGCCAGATTGACATCTTCGTAACCCCAGTTGAATCAGACTCGAATGTTCGAATTCAAATAAAATCGAATGGTTCAAAACCGACAGGATTAGAGCTTGAGCAACTTATGACTGACGTAGTTCCAAATGTCAATACTCTAAACCTTAACCTATTCAATATTCGATTGTTACTGAAGAGATACAACGGAAGCATCCAGTATCGAATGGATGAAGATTCAGAAAAAAACGTATACACCATCATTTTGAAGAACGGCAAAAGCAACTAGAACATCTCTGGATTGCAAGGACCAGGCTTGTCTAAGGTTAATATCGCCAATGCTCGAGAAAGAGATTCTCCTAGAAATCCATAATTTCCTAATTGATATTGACCATTTCAATGAACATATTTGCAAATCTTTGATTACTGTTCAGTGATGGAAATGTATCGTATATCAGAAAGAGATAGGCGCACTGCAACTAGATGCGTTCAAGGAACAAAGATACCAATCGCAGGTCCTTCTGTGCAACCTATTGCCCAAACCTCCACCTTTGTCTTTGAGAACCAAAAAGAGATGCTTAGGGCTGTCACGGGTAAGAGCGAGAAGAATGTCTATACACGCTGGACAAATCCAACCACAGTCAACGCCCAAAACAAGATTAGCGCACTCGAAGGAACTGACTCAACTCTTCTCCTATCTTCAGGAATGGCTGCCATTTCCTCCACAGTCATGGGTCTAGCAAAGAAAGGCGACCGCATACTGTCTTCCGATTCGATCTATGGTGGGACATTGCATCTCTTTGAAGATATATTGCCTCGAAACGGGATTGAGGTGGACTTTGTAGAGCAAAACCAGTTCATTGATGCTATAGAAGACTCGAAGAGCGAACACAGACTGTGTTTCTTTGAAACACCTACGAACCCGGCACTAAGACTAATGGACATAAAAAGCGTAGCAGAGGCTTCTCGGTCAGCAGGTTTGACCAGCGTAATCGATAATACTTTCGCAACCCCCATCAACCAACATCCACATCAATTAGGGATTGATATTGTGATTCATAGCGCCACGAAGTACCTTGGCGGCCATAGCGACCTCATTGCAGGGTCTGTTTCTGGTCTAACTCAGCAAATCGGGAAAATTGACAATGCGGCCCGGCTGCTCGGAGGAACGATTGACCCATTTGCCTCTTTTCTACTTGAACGTGGAATAAAGACACTCGCAGTAAGAATGGAAAAGCATAATTCGAATGCTGCATTCTTAGCTGAGGAACTGTCAAGGGATAGTCGAATACGACGAGTGTATTATCCTGGGCTTACTAGTCACCCTCAGCATGATATCGCAAAGAAGCAAATGGATGGGTTTGGCGGCATGCTGACCATCGAGATAGATGGAGATTTGAAAGCCACCGAGATTTTTGTTGACTCCATGGAGTTATTTCTTAATGCCGTTTCTCTTGGCGGTGTTGAGAGTCTTGCCAGTATCCCTGTGCTGACAACTCATTACGGAATTGATGAAGGTATTCTTCGTGAGATGAATGTGTCAAATTCAACTGTGCGGCTATCGGTTGGTATAGAGGACCCAAATGACCTTCTCTATGATATTAAGAATGCACTTGATATGGCTGTTCAGTGATTTGACCAAAAGAATGTGCTGGCGGAACTCTTATTGAACCCTCTACTTGCCGAGAAGAATGCCAATCTCTTTGGCATACTTCCTCATTTGGGTAACTGCCAATCCCATTGAAGTCAGGTCTCTAGCTGAGCCCATAATGAGAAAATCACCGGCATGAGATAGTACTACGAACCCATCCGCGCCTCTGACGATTACTTCATACAGTTCTTCAAGTTCCAGTTTGTCTGCTGCCATCTCTCCCTGAACCAGTAAAGCAGCGCTTACTGCGGCCATGAGGTCCGGATCTACATCAGAATCTTCTGTTGCAAAATAGGCAAGTTTTACACCTTGCTTACTTACAACAGCAATTGCATCCAAATCAGCGTAGTTCGTTAGACCCATCAGGAGCTCAACAAGCTCCTTTTCTTTTGCTTCATCGAGGTGAGATGACATGTTTATTCCTCAAACTAATTCCCGTATCAATCGGGCTGTTAAATACATTTGTGGAGTGAATCCCATTTGGCACTAAATATCTTAGGCAACAAATTCTGCTATTTGGCCACTAGCTTACGTTTCTTCTCCTTCTTCTTGTCGGGTGCTCCCTCCGGCACTCCCTCGTCAACTTCTGACTTGAAGAATGTGATAAGATCTGTGAGTCGTTCTTTCATCTCAGATTTTATTGGGCTGAGTATTGCATCCGGAGTACCCTTGAGCAATTCAATCCCCAGTATCTGTCCATCTCGAACTATTACTCGAGGAATAAATCCCTCCGCCATAAAAGTACCCTCTGGCGGGTCTTTCACTTTCTCGAATTTGCGCTCAACCTTTTCTTGTCCAAATACAGAGATTTTGTGCTCCGCAACAGAAAACAATTCATTGTAAACGATGAGCAACTCTCTCTGGTAACCATCTGGAGGCTCTTCATCTTGGAGCTGTGCAATCATATTTTGAATTTTATCGGACGGAGCCTCAGATTTCGTCACTGTCCTTGCAGGCTTCGCTTCAGGCTTGGCTGAAGTTTGAGCAGGTTTGGGTGTAGTCGGCGGTGGAGCTGGTGCTTTAGACGTACCAGGTTCCGGTGTTTCAGTCTTCTTGGGTGGCGTTGGCGGTGGTGCAGGTTTACTAGTAGTGTTCGGTGTTGGCGTAGGTGGTGCTTCTTCTTGACCGGGGGTGATTACTTTTGTAGCAGCCGTGGTTCCATCCAACGCCGTAAAGAATGTTGGTGGTTCCTCTCCCTCATCAAGAGGTCGAACCTTGAAGTGGAAACCATATTCCGATCTCAAGTTGGTCGCAACTCTTGCTCCAATGAATTTCTTGCGAATACCTGCCTGTCTCCCCTTCCAAAGGTAAATGCTCTTTGTTTCATCATCGACGACACAAACCACCTTTGCAGAAGATAAATCCTCATCGCTGATTTGTACTTCGTTTAGAGTTCCATCCTCGGAAACTTCGTAGCCTGTTACCATTGCAAATCACTACACTCATCGCTATGACTTCTCTCTACATTAGCGTATTTCAATGTAGCAAGCCATTACTTATTTCGTTCCATTAGTTGTCATTTTCTAGAGTCAACTTGAAACAGTTTTTACCTTCAGATGGAGCTATATCACTGTTATTGTGTCGTATGGTTCGTCTTGTATTCCTGCTTCTACCTGTTTTGAGATGGAGCGATTATGAATTGACAAAAGCCATGCCGTGTAAGTCACGTGAGAATCTTCAACCGTTTTTGATCAATCGAAAATCCAACATCTGATTTTTCGAAATCCTGCAACTCAGCTGCATAATTCTGATCTGCTATGAAAGATACGATTTTTTGGTTTCCAACTGAAAGAATGACTTTGAAGCCCCCAAGGTGGGGGGTCACAGATTCCAGCTGTCCACTCAGAGTATCCGTTTGATTTTTCATGTCCAGTTTTATTGCTTCTGGTTTGAAGGCCAAAGCAACTTTTTCACCGATACCAAAATCTCCCGTCGTTTCAATTATGCCTCCCTTGACCTGTATTTTCAGGTTGTGATCATCCCTATCAATGACCTCCCCGTTGAGAATATTGCCGTGCCCTATGAATTGAGCAACAAAGGCATCCTTTGGATTGAAATAGAGTTCGTCTGGCGTTCCTACCTGCTTAATGACACCGTTTTGCAGGACCGCAATTTTGTCCGCGACAGCAAAAGCCTCTACTTGATCATGAGTTACATAAATCGTTGTGATTCCAAATTGCCTCTGGATTTTCTTTATTTCGTCTTGAAGTCTTTCTCTTAGCTTAGGATCTAAGGCAGATAGCGGCTCATCCAATAGTAGAAGTCTAGGTCTTCTCGCTAGTGCTCTTGCCAATGCGACTCGCTGTCCCTCCCCACCACTAATTTCATCAATACGTCTATGAAGCAAGTTCTTGATTCCAAGGATGTCCGCCAATTCCTCCACTCGTTTGATCGTTTCTTCTCTTGCCCAGTTGTTTACCTCAAGACCAAATGCGATATTCTGAAATACTGTCATATTTGGAAAAAGTGCAACTGACTGAACCACCATTCCTATGTTTCTTTCACTGGGCGGAACGCTGATAACATCAAAGCCATCGAAACATACCTTTCCAGTATCGGATTCAATAAACCCTGCAATCATGCGGAGAGTTGTGGTTTTCCCGGAACCACTCGGGCCCAGGAGGACCATCAGTTCTCCGTCCTCAACCGCGAGATCTATCGGCCCGACACTTGTCCCATCTGGGAATTCTCGAAGCATTCCATCGATTTCTATCTTTACCATTAAAGGGCGCCTCCATAACCTGATTCGGAGAGATACTCTATTACCAAAAATGCAACAAGGCATATCAGGACAAGAATTAGAGCTGAGGCTCCAGCTTGGACAAAATTCCTCACTGCAAGATTCCGATATATTGCAACGGATAATGTGCTATTCTCTGGTTGAGCGAGAAACAGAGTTGCAGACATTTCTCCTATAGCCATGGCGAATGAGAATACTGCTGCTACAAGAATTCCGGGAGCAAGCAATGGGAGTTCAACGAAGAATAGCTTCTGCATGCGAGAAGCACCAAGAATATCAGCCTGATCCAACACGTCTTCATTGACTTTTTCCCATGCAATCTGGATTGACCTTGCACTGAATGGAACACCAATAATGGTCTGTGCGATTATGATTAGAGGCCATGGATTTGTAGTCAATCCGAGTGGTACGGCGACCGCAAGCATCAGTCCATATGCCATTGTGATTGATGATATTCCCAGCGGTAGTAATGTAAAAACTGACGTAATCCCGGGCAGCATGAACCTCTTCGATTTGTGTACATATGCCAAGGGAATCCCGAGAAGAAGGGATAATAGAGTCGCCAGTCCGCCATAAAAGAGGGAATTAAAAAGAGGAACCAGGCCGCCATCTAGGCCTCCTTGCATCAGATATGCTAATCCGTCAAGAGTAAATTGGTCTCTAAATGGGTCATGAACTGCCGAGAGAAAAATGGCCAGCATTGGCCCCATCAACAGAAATAGAGCAAAGGAAATGTACGAAATAGTAACCAGCTTCCACTTTGTACCAATTTCCGCTAATTCACGTACCCTGCTTTTCACATCGGCATAGCCAGATGTGCTAGTTTCAGTTCTTACGTATGAATATGCAAGGACTAGGGTGATCAGGATCTGAATGAACGCAAGAATGCTTGCCTTGTCATATTCAAAAAATCTGAATGCATTCCAGATTTGAACTTCTAATGTCATTAACCTTCCCTGACCAAATGCGAGCACGATGGGAAATGACATGAAGCAGAAAAGAAAAGTGAGAATTGAAGCTGCAAATAAGGAAGAGCGAATATGAGGAAATATTATCCTTCGAAGAATTCCTGTGCGAGATGCTCCCAATGATTCAGCGATTTCTTCCATCTCTTCAGGGAGCGTCTTTAATGAAGATGAAACCATCATGATGAAGAGAGGGGCGTTATAGAATGCGTGCGCAAGAATTATTCCCGGGGCTCCAGTGGCAAGATTGAGTACTGAGTCTGAGGACTGCAATAATACTTTCAGTATCGAGTCCAGAATTCCTCCAGAGCCAAAAACCTGCATAAATCCAACCACTACAACAATGGGAGGCAAAACAAAAGGCACTACGAATAGAGCTCGAACAATGTTGCGACCCGGAAACTCCATACGTGCAAATACAAATGCACCCGGAATTCCCAGAAGAAAAGAAGCTGCTGTGCTGATAATCGCCTGTCCAATGGTGAATGTGAATACTCGATTTGTTGTAGGTGAACCAATCGTAGTTATGAGTGAGTCTACCCCTCCGCCCAATATTCCCTCAACAACCACGGTGAACACGGGGAAAACGAGAAAAGCAAATAGTATGGAAAATGGCGTGCCTAGTACTAGATACTTCACCAGCCTATTCTTCTTCTTCACTACTTCTTCCTCATCAGCCAATCATGATAGTTTCATATTGGCTTAGCCAATCGTTAAGATTCTCCTCTATAATTGTACTGTTAAGCAATGAATTCAGTACTTCAACATCATCTGGATGGAGAGCATGCTGAAAAACTGGATTCATTTCTACATCAGTATTTACAGGAAACATCCATTGGTTCAAACCGATATATGATTGCACTTTCTCTGATAGGCAATACTCGATGAATGCTCTACCAAGTTCTGGATTCGGTCCATTCTTGACGAGGCCAATTCCTTCAATCTGCATCCATGCATAGTCATTGCCGTTGTAATGGTACGGTGCAACCCTTGTCAGAGGCTCTTCGCCGCTGTAGTATGCATCATATGCTGGATCGGTCCCATAACTCACAAGCAGTTTTCTTGCATCTGTTTCATACCAAGTGTTCCAGGCCTCGGTCCACCCCTCCTCAACATCGATGTCTTCTCTGACTTCTGTCCACCAACTCGTCCAGTCTTCTTCGAGAATTTCACTATAGACGGCTATTTGGCTCAGTAAAAAGGAGAGCCCAGGGCTGCTAAATCGGGGATCCTCCGTGACCAGCATTGAAGCCATATCGGATAGGTCTGAGAATGTCAGCTCATCCAAGGCGGGATGGCTAGTGCTGTTGATATCATTGCTATTGTAGATGACGGTGACCAACCCCATGTCAAATGGAACTACATAATGCTCCTCGTCCAAGTTGGCAACTACCTCACTGTCGACTACATCTATGTTTGATGGCGTATACGGCTCAAGCACACCTTTCGCTTCGCTTTGAAGAATCAGGATATTATCTATGCCAATCACAACATCTGCGACCGGATTGGCTTCTTCCGCTTTCAAACGAGCCACAATCCCATTTGCGTCGGTTTCTAGACGGCGTATCTCAAGATTGACACCATATCGCCTCTCAAAATCTGAGAAGATTTGAGTATCATTAGCCTCGCCCCACGCCATGAAGGAGTCATATGTATACACTGTAAAATTTGGTTTAGGCCATGTTACATATGCATACGCCGCCACCACTACTATTGCAACAACTGAAATGGCTACTAGAATTTTGGCTGGATTTCTCCTTGTAGGATACTCATTACTCATCTTACATCACACAATATGAGTGTGTTATACAACTAAGTTATATAGCTTCAGCATAAATATGTTGTCGTGGAGATAATACAATGCGTCCGCCATGTGAACTGGTCCAGCGGGAATTTCTTCCAATCTTGAGATGGCAGGTTGCAAACCTGCTCAATGAATCAGGATATTCACAAGTAGAAATTGCTGACTCCATGGATCTTACTCAAGCAGCAGTGAGCAAGTATCTTAGACAGTCGCCTCCTAAAACCAATCTGATTGAATCAATAGAGCATCTTGCAGTCCGTCTTGTGGATCTATCAGCCCGTTCGGAATTTGAGAGCGAAGCAGTGAAGGAAATCTGTTCTGAATGCATGAGGCTTCGAATAGGATCTACAATCTGCGACAATCATCGAGAATCCGTTGAATATCTAGCTAGGCAGAAATGCAATATATGTGCAAGTTTACTTGGGGGAAGCGACAGCACACTAAGCGGTAGATCAGAAGTGTTGACAAATCTGGAGGAAGCACTAGAACTCATTGAAAATTCCAGGAATTTCGCCGCTTTGGTTCCTCAGGTCCGCACAAATATAGTTGTGTGCGGAAACGAACCTGCTTCCACAGACGACGTGGCGGGAATTCCCGGCAGGATAACCATTGTGGATGGTCGAGCTCATATCACTTCATCTCCAAGATTTGGCTCATCGAGGCATACCGCTAGTATTCTTCTTGGAGCTAGAGAACATATTCCATCGATTACTGTTTCAGTATGTATCAAGGGTGATGATAGGATAGTTGCGCTTCTGCGTGAAGCAGGGGTACCCATCTTCCAAATGGAAGAAGGCACGACTGACCCAAATCAGATTATTACTGCACTAGATGGTGTAGATGAAAGTTTGAAGCGTTTCGGAATATACGTTATTGGCGATGTTGGAGTGGAGCCAGTTGTGTATTTGTTTGGCAAGAATCCAACCAATCTCATACAGATGGCAGAGAGAATTGGGGCTGAATTGAGAAACTGATGATACCCTGTGATACATCCTTTTATTTTGCATATCAGACTTCTATCGACAGAATACAAGCCGAGTGTAACAACCATGGTGGTAATTCGAACTGGCAAGATGAAGGACTGTCGTGATCTATTGACAGTATATCAGACTACACGATGGTATCATGGAGTTAGACCTAATGGTTACAAAACAGTCGAGCAAGTCAAGGATGAACACAGAGATGTTGGCTTCAAACGGTGGGGATGGCTTGTAGCAGAGCTTGACGGAAAAGTTGTGGGCGAGATTGTATTTCGCATCGAGAAGAATCCAAGCTCAGGCAAGCTTGGTATTATCAGAAATCTGGACATTGATGTCAGATTTCAGAAGAAGGAAATAGGCACTCAACTCACTCGTGCTGCCGAAGATACTCTGAGAAACCGGGGTGCAGTTCGTGTAGTCTTGACAACTCCGCCGGAGGCCTATAATTATTGGATGAAGATTGGGTATTTTGCCCGTGGTTCATTGCTGCGGATTTCTGTCGATTTGAATGATGTACCTATTGACAGAAGTAGAAATTTGGAGAGGTCTCGCTTGGACAATGAACCACCGATTTCCAAGAAATTCTTATTTTCAAACATTGCGTATCCTGGGTTACTTGTTGACTGCATTAGAGAAATCATTATGGAAGGGAAACCAGGAAGAATAGTCAAATTCAACCTTGATTCCAAGTATGCGGGGATGGGAGTCATATACAAGAAGAATGTAGAGGTTGCTGAATTTGTTGTGGATGCTACAAAATTTGGCATTTCAGAGCTGGAGTCCATGACCCGAAAGACTCTGGGACTTGCTCGGAATTGGACAGTAGAGGCAGTTTCTGGGATAGTTCCAAAGGGGAGTTTTTCCTTATATCAGAAATCTGCTCCCTGGTCTTCGGAACTAGCCCGTGAGATTCCTGTGACCCGGATACTCTAGCTTTTTGCTCATTCTTCTCCAGTATATAGAATCGGAAGCACCCAGTTAGAGAACCCCAAGAGACCGCCCAGTATCCATATACTCGCAAGATTGAAGTGCCAAAGGGCCAGTGGGATGGATGTTATTCCCATGATTAGAAAGATGCCTGCGAGTACAAGGAGAAAGATTAAGTCTGCAATCAGAACTCCCATAATAGAATGCCCTTGTTTCTTTCTATAGAGAGGAATTGCAAATGCAAGTCCCAGCAAAATTGCTATGCTGATTATTTCCTCCAACTGCATATTTGCAAATCCAAAAGTCTGAGATATTTCAGCTGTTTCTCCTTCATCTGTAATAACCTCAATGGTGACTTCATGTTCCCATTTAGTATATTCTGCAGTGTTGATGTAAAATACAAATTCTCCCGCTGAAGCAGTGTAGTTGGTGTACTCTGCTATCTCAACGTCGTCTACATAGATAGTTACAGAAACGGTTTCCCATGTAGTTGTGATTTCGACTTTGAATTCCGCATATCCTGAAACGACATCTTCATCCGGCGATATGAAACTCAGTTCAGGCACACCATGATTGTCTACCACGAGGACCATGGAGTATTTCCATGAATGGCCAAAATCATCATAGGCTATGAACAGAAAATCATGTTCGCCTTCTGAATAAGTTGTGGTATTGAAGCTAATTGTGCTTCGACCAACTGGTATCGACTGGTTAACAACGGCACTAATCTCATTATCAACGTAAATTGAAAAGAGCACGTCTTCGTAGGGCGTGAATACTCTGACAGTGAAATCGACGGTTTCCGATATTCTGTCAAACCCAGAATAACCGGAAACAGCAAATCTAACATGATCAAGAAAGACCAATTCAACTGAATCTGTGTCCGTCAATCCTTCTTCAGTCACTACACGAGCCTCAATTTCATGCAACCCATTTTCGTACCTAGTGCCATTGATTGTGAAGTTTGACGCGCCAGTATCGACTAATGTATTATTGAACTCAGACGTTATCTCGCCGTCTACAGTGATATTGAGATATACCTGACTGTATCCTGAGGTAATATTGATGTAAAGATCATCAAGACCTGTGAAATTAGACAGCGATGTTGGTGCTAGAATATCTACCACTGGAGCTCCGTAATTATTGACTTCGAACACCAAATAGTAGCTTTCTTTGTCGTTGGTGCCTGTGGAATTGTCGACAAAAAGCAATGTAAAATTCAAGAGGCCCTCTGAGAGGGTAGTTGTGTCCACCGTCACATTTTGGGTGCCTGTACCAATTTCTGTATGGTTGTAATCGGGATAAATTTCTCCATCAATAAAGAGAGTTAGATTGAGAGGACCGTTCACAGAGGATATATCCAGAGTCATATTGAAGGTTCCTGCAACAATGCTCTGATTTGCTGGCTCCAACAGGGTGATGGTAATATTATCCGAGTCAAAACCTGAAATCTTGCTGTGTCCAACTGGTGCCTCAGTTATCACCTTTGATTCATTGGTGACTGGTAAAGTCATATTCATCGGAAGTAATCCTATTGCCAATATTGCTGTGACCATGATTACTAGCGCAACTTTGTCTTTCATTCTGAAGCCGTCCTAACACCCAGTGACTTTTCATAGGGCGGATGAGCCTCAAGAATTGGGACTACTTTTAAGGCTAGCGCCAGTTACAACGTCGTACGAATGAAGTTTTATCAGCAAGTGATATTTCAATAATAAAAGTCGCATCAAGGTGTGTATCATGGCCACGGCGAAAAATCAACACGAGGTTGAAATTTGGTCTGCATCGAATGAGTTGTCCGAACGAGTGAAAGCTCTACGAAACCACTTCTATTCGTTCTATGAGCGAGAGGTAACAAATGAGCCCTACTCATTTACAACAGGCACTGAATGGGATGAAGTCTATACATATCATGACTGGGCAAATGAACCTGCAATCTACCAATTCATGCCCTCAATTGATCAGACGCTGAAGGCAATGGCTGTGAGTGTTGAGCTTCCGGAGGATTTCTGGGAGCATTCGCTGCCACACAGGAGAGCTGTTTTCTTCCATGAGGTTATGACACACTATATGCCCGTGGAAATTATAGGTGGAGAATTGATTGTTGGCTTCAACTTCAACACCGCCTTGTCGCGGTCTCTGAATGAGAACGAAACAAAAGAAAGAAACAAAGAAACCGATAAATGGTTCGAGAAAGCTAAGCGGCTTAACAACCTTGGAGTGGGTACTGCTTCGTCTGCACCTGGTCATATAATTCCAAATTATGCAAAAGTTCTGAAGATTGGTATGAAGGGACTTGTGCAGGAGTTCGAGGAGATACTGGCGTCGGATATATCTGATGAGCACCGCGACTTTATTGAGGCGCTGATTCTAAGTTGCAGGACCGCTCGGGATTTCAACTTGCGATATGCTGAGCTAGCAGAAGATCGCGCTGCTGAAACGGATGATGCTGAACGACAAGCGGAGCTTGAAGAGATCGCCAGCATTTGTACAAAGGTTCCTTGGGAGCCTGCCCAAACCTTCTGGGAGGCATTGCAGTCATTGTGGACAACGCATATGCTTGTGATGGCATGTGAATCTTACCCCGGCGCGGGGCTTTCACATGGAAGGTGGGACCAGTATCTGTATCCATTTTACAAAGAAAGCTTGGAGAATAATGAGCTAACAAGACACGAAGCCAAGGAACTACTTCAGTGCTATTGGATAAAGCATAATTACGTATACGATTACCAAGGACGTTTGGGAATCAATCAGGGCATAAACTCCAGTTTTGGGCAACTTATCACCCTCAGCGGAATGGGGCCTAATGGAGAAGATCTGACAAATGATCTTACCTGGCTTGCCCTAGAAGTCATTGAAGAAATGAATCTTCTGGAACCAAAGCCCAACGTTAGATTACATAACAATACTCCCCAGGACTTTCTAATACGAGTATCTGAAATGCTTGCAAATGCTCAGGGATCTCCCTTCTTAATGAATTTCGATGAGAACAGCATTGAGGGCCTTGTCTGGCAGGGCATCCCCCGCGAGGATGCGTGGGATTATGGGATTGTTGGTTGTCTGGAAAACACTATGCAGGGAAATGATCGATCAGGCACGGTAGACGTTAACCTCAATCTCGCAAAAGCAATTGAACATGCTCTAAATAATGGAAAGGATGCAGCCACGGGTGAACAGGTCGGAGCAAGCACAGGCGATCCCCGTTCATTTAACACGTACGATGATTTTGTTCATGCTGTCAAGGTCCAGCTGGACACTCTTGTCGATCTCTTAGTGGAGGTTGGTAATGAAGCGGACACATTGAGAGCCAAATACCAGCCAACTCCATATTTGAGTGCACTGATGGACGGTTGTGCTGAGAAGGGCAAGGATATCAATCAGGGTGGAACAATATGGAACTTCAATACCATTGAAGGCATGGGAATTGCAACTCTGGCGGATTCAGTCACTGCTGTGAAAAGGATGGTCTATGATGAAGAACGGATTTCTATGACTGAGCTTCTTCAAGCTCTTGAAGACAACTACGAAGGTCATGAAGAAATCCGACAATTGCTACGAACCAAGGCTCCCAAATTTGGAAATGATGACGATTACGCCGATAAAATCGCACGGGATCTCTCCGTGTATTGGGCCAAGAAAGCATTCTCTCATCAGAACCCCTTCACTGGAAGAAGATACCGAGCTGGATATCTAAGCTGGAACTACTTCGTCCCCCTTGCCCCCCTCACAGCAGCAACACCCGATGGTAGAAAACGCGGCGAGTTCCTATCAAATGGTGTGGGCGCTGTACAGGGAATGGATGCTAAGGGACCAACCGCCTCCATACGCTCCGTTGGAAAGCTGGGCTTAGAAACCGTTCCGAATGGAGCCTCACATACCATCTCTCTCAGTCCGTCAATGGTGAAGACTCCCGAGCATATTGAGAAGCTAGCCGCGTTACTCCGAGCCTATAACGAGCTCGGTGGTACTGCGCTGCAAATCAATATCATCGATAGTGAAACTCTTAGAGATGCACAGAAACACCCCGATCAGTACTCCAATCTCTTGGTTCGCGTAACTGGCTACAATGCCTATTTCACCCAGATTGGCAGAGCGCTGCAAGAGGAAATCATATCCAGAACCGAACACAGGCTGTGATGGTTACGAACGGAATTATTACGAATATCCAACGATGTTCAACCGAAGATGGTCCTGGCATTCGAACTACTGTTTTCCTAAAGGGGTGCCCGCTATCCTGTCTTTGGTGTCACAATATTGAAACAATCAGTCCCGACAAGCAAATTGTGTGGCATGGAGTGAAATGCATTGCTGACGAGGCATGTATCCAGGCGTGTCCGGAGGGGGCACTCAAATTGACGGCTGAGGGTATGCAGATCGACAAACAGAGGTGTATCCTTTGTGGAGCATGCGAAAATGTCTGTCCAACGGGCGCCATTGAGATAATGGGGACTGAGTGGGAGGCACACGCCTTAGCAGAGGAATTGAAGAGAGATCGAGTCTTCTTTCAGACCTCCAATGGAGGTGTTACAATATCGGGAGGCGAACCATTAGCGCAACCCGCATTCACACAGGAGCTAGCCAGATTATTGAACCGTGATGGAGTTCATGTTGCATTGGATACAACTGGGTATGCCAGTGAACGTATTTGGAGAAACGTTATTCGTCATGTGGACCTCATCCTCTTTGACCTTAAATTGATGGATGATAAGAAGCATAGAGAGTATACAGGTGTTGGTTTGGAAGCAATACATCGCAATGCGAAGATAATTAATGAATACAAGATACCGGTTTGGGTTCGAACACCGGTTATTCCTGGTCATACTGATGATGAAGACAATATACTGGAAATTGCTCAGTTCATCAAGAAGAATATGCCAACATGCCAACGTTATGACTTGCTGGCTTTCAATAATATGTGCATCGAAAAATATGGTCTCTTTGGGCTTAAGTACCCGCTAAGAGGTTATGACTTGATAGAGAAGGATAAGATGGAGCAGCTGGCAAAAATTGCTCGGAACCAAGGAATTGAAAATGTTTGTTGGTCCGGGATGACACGTAGCGAAACAGAAACTAAGAATTCTCGGAGGATAGAGGAGGTTAAGAGCTGTGGATAATGTTATTCATGACGAATTGGAGAATGCAATGGCTCAATTCGAAAACCCAAAATTCATGTGTACCAAAGATGAAAATGAGGAGCCCAATATCGCGCTTGTCATGACCTGGACAGTATATGACCAAGATGCGCTTGTTTATGGCGACTTCATGACATACAAGACAAAAAATAACTTGGAGGCCGGAAATAATAAGCTGGGTCTTTGTGTCCTCACTCAGGATTTGGAAAATTGGATGATAAAGGCTGACTTCAAAGGGTACCATCGTAATGATGATGTTTACGAATTCATGGCTATGACCCCGCTATTCAGGTACAATCAATACACAAATGCAAGGGCGGCAGGTCTTGCACATGCCTTCTGGGCAAGCGAGAAGTATTCCCAATCAAAAATAGGAGTGCTATCCTCCTATGTGAAGGCAAGACTCTCAGCTCGAAAGGTCCCTCAGAAGCCCAGCGAAGAGGGAAATATGCCGCGAAATGTGAAAGACAGAATGGATAAAATGACAGCTGTCAAAGTTGTATGTTATATTGACAAAGATGGATACCCATCAGCATTTCCAGCGTTCGGTATGGCATCAGCCTCTGAGAATAGAATTGTATTGGATCGTGGACCCGAAATTGACCGGAATGCAGATTTAGTCGATGGTCAAAGAGTCGCGATATCACTGGTGACCTTAGAACCTGCCGCTTTCCAATTAAAGGGAACATTCCGTGAATTGGATACGAAATCAGCGTACGTGGAACTCGACCGTGTTTATACATGTTCTCTACCTCGACCCGGGCTCAGAGTCGATATACCGCTTCTGGAGCGATTGTAGCTATCTTCAGATCACCGTAATGATTATGATTTGAGCGTCCTATACCCCCTAAGGCGGCTGTGATATGGAAAGATATGAATACCAAGGCAAGGCCGGTAAAGAAATCATTGTACGCCATGCTCGTTCCAGCGACGCTGAGGATATGCGGGCAGAATTTTGCAGAGTCGTTGAAGAGTCAAAATGGCTACCAATATTGACAGCCACCTCTAGAAGAGCTGATTGGATAGATTGGATTCATAGGGCTATCCATACCCGTGAGTTTCTCTTGGTAGCCACAATATTAGATAGCTATGTTGGACATCTATCTTTGCAGCCTGAGGAATGGGGAGCGTCTCAACATGTTGCGAAATTGGGAATTATTGTAAAACAGGAAATGCGTGGGCATGGTGTGGGGCGGGCCCTGATGCTGGCTGCTGAAGAAGTCGCGATTTCTAATAATTATGAAAAGATAATTCTTAGTACATTTGCCAATAATGTTGCCGCATTGCAGCTCTATGAATCAATTGGCTATTCCAAAGTTGGTAAGCGATTGCGTCACTTCAAGATGCCCAAAGGATATATTGATGAAATACTTATGGAGAAGCTGCTTCAATAGGTTTTGATAATCGAGGAGAATCTCGTCATGTGGAGGAAAATAAACGACCACTTTCAGGACTCACCCCAAAGACTCGAAGTGGCTAAGGCATTCATTCGACATGGGTTTTCGGTCGCTGCACCGGGTGATATCCGCTGCGGAGATATTCATATTCCCCTAAAGTCGGTAGGAGATGCGCTAGGGGTTGATAGGAGAACAGTCAGAGCCACTACCCAAGATATTTGTGATGATGCCCAGCTATTCACTTTCTTCTCAAGACTTGAGCCAGCAGGTGCTTCACTCGAAAAAGTCAGTAGGTCCCTAGGATATGGCGTTGTCACCATTTATGTTGAATCTCCCGAAAATCCCGGAATTCTCTCCGAAGTAACATCTACTATAGCTGGCTACGGCATTGCTATAAGACAGGTTCTAGCTGAAGATGTTGCCATTTATCAGCAGCCCTGTCTCAAAGTCATAACCGAAGAACGGTTGCCAGGGGCTGCTATTGATATACTCACGGACATAAAAGGTGTCAGTAAAGTCATCATAACGACATAGAGTTATGATTTTCACAATGTTCAATATCTCACATCTTGGCGCAGTAGTAGTCGCTTTTGGTCCAATGCCAATAAACGAACAATCAGGCACAGAATAGGAACATCTCTTCTTCTCTCCTGAGAAGCCCATGTAATCTCTTTCTCCTATAGAGGTTTGAAATATCTTATTACCGTAGCCATGATTTGTCTAGTGGATACAAATGAGTTCCGCGAAGTATGATGATGTCCGGCAGATTCTCGATGCAGCAGAAAGGCATGGAATCAAGTTAAGAGTGCTGGGAGGCCTTGCAATTAGAAAGCATTGCTATGAAATTGATTTCTGTGAGCGTGACTATGCGGATATTGACCTTGTGGGTCTCAGCAGGCAGTCATCTGATATTGTGAAATTGATGCTGCAACTAGGATATGAAGAAGTTCGGTCAATGACTTACGCCACTGGTGGTACTAGGCTTCTATTCACGAAACCGGAATCTCCCTTGCACATTGACGTGTTTCTGGACCAGCTCAATATTGAGCATGCTATTGATCTCAGAACGCGATTGGATATAGAGGATGAAACCATCTCAGTAACCGACCTTCTTCTGGCTAAATTAACAATTACAAGAATCAACGAAAAAGATCTCCGCGACATTGTGACCCTTCTAAAAGACTTGAGCTATGGAGAAGAAGATGAGCATGGAATGATAAATTGGAGATATATTGTATCCCTGTGTTCCAGGAGGTGGGGGCTGTATACGGATGTCATTTTGACAATTGACCGAATTATTTCTCTGCTGAAGGATTATGAAATGACCGATTCTTCCAGAAAGCCAGTATTATCAAGATTGAAGCATTTGCGAGATCAAATTGTTAATGCGCCGAAGAGCATCAGATGGAAGTTGAGAGCCATACTTGGAACGCGGTTTTCATGGAGGCGTCCCGTTGAAGCAGAGACCATCACTTCCACATCTCTGGATGTTGAGCTGGCAAAGAAAAAACGGATATCACTTGATGAGGATAGATTTGCCTAACGCGAATCAATTTTGTCAGATAAACTCTGCAGCAACATAAGCAACGACATTTCCGTTATCGCCTGTCACATCCCCTGAGTTGGAATACTTAAGTAAGTTGAACTCGATAGCACCCAATTCTTTGGCAAAGACAAGTGCAGTTGTGATTGGTGCTGCGCCGCAAATACTAACTCTATGACTAGTAACGAAATTTAGAAATCCCTCAGGATCTAAGAACTCCAAGAATTCCATCGCTTGGTTGTCTTTCTTTCTGGCACTATCCGATGATTCAAAATGCGTGAAGTCCGAGCTGGCAATGACTAAGATATCATCATCTTCAGCCAAGGAAGCGATCGTTTCACCGAGCGATTTACATACATCATAGTTCTGTGTGCCCATGCACATTGGAACAAAGGAAATGGGCGCATCAAACACATACTGAATGAATGGTAGCTGTACCTCAATAGAATGTTCCGAACTGTGTGCAATACAATCTGGAGCTGCATACTGATTTCTTTGTATGATCTCGGGACCAATCTCAGTATCATATTCAACTTCACCTAAAGGCGTCAGCCAGTCATCATTGCAAACTGCAACTCTTTCTCCCTGACCAGTATGGTTGGGACCGATTATAACAATATGACTGGGTCTTCCATCCCTGAATAAATCGAGATAACTATGTGCTGCCGTCATACCAGAATAGACATAGCCTGCGTGAGGAGCTATCAAAGCCTTGATGTTTCTTCTGTTACCAGGTTCACCCTCAGGGACTTCTCCTGGTCCCATATTTCCAGTGAAGGACTCACGAAGTCTCTTCAATAGCATGTCTTCGGTGCCTTCATAGAATTTACCGGCTACTACTGGCATTCTTGTCATTGTGCTTCTCCTTGTCCTCTATGAAACCCTTGGACAAAAAGCTTTATGTTCCGTTAGAAAGGAAATGCCTAGAACGCTTACCATAGAGTACGAACTAGTTCACCTTTCAAGAAGCTCTGGAAGTGCATTTCTGAATTCTTTCAGATTAACCGTTTCTGTTTCCTTCGTTTTCATGTTTCGAAGACTGACTACTCCTTTCTTCAAATCTCGTTCTCCAACGATAATCGTATAGGATGCATTTTTTGAGTCTGCAAGCTCCAGTAATGTTCCAAGTGGCCTATCCATCAAATCAATATCACACTTGAAATCCATCTCGACCAAGATGTTCCTCAGCCTCATTCCATGCTTTACCATATCTCGGTTAATGGGCGCAAAGAACACATCGAGGTCTGTTTCTAGTTTTGACGCATAATCTTGTTCGAGCAAGATATCAACAATTCTATCAAGTCCGAGTGAGATACCCGTGGCTGGTGTTGAGGGGCCGCCAAACTTCTCAACTAGGTTGTCATATCTACCACCTGCGAGAATTGAGCCTACGTCGGGTTCACCAAGATATTTGCCCTCAAAGACAGGTCCGGTATAGTAGTCGAGTCCCCGCGCGAGTGATATATCGAATTCTATGTACTCGTTAACCTCGCAACTGTCAAAGATATCTGCCATGAACTCCAATTCTGCAGTTCCCTCCAACCCTATCTTACTGCCCTTGAGAATCTGGCGAAATTCCGAAAAAATGGCTTTGTTTTTCCCTTTGACACCCACAACTCCCAGCAAGAATTCTGTTGCGGATTCACTAATCCCCCTCTTTTGGAGTTCATCTTGGACTCCATTCTTTCCTATTTTCTCTAGCTTGTCCATTGCTCTGAAGCATCCATTGGCTAAATTCTCAGAGACTCCAGCAACCTCTATGAGGCCTCGTAGAACCTTTCTGTTGTTTACTTTTACAATGTAGTCCTTTCCGAATGTTCTCCTTGCGAACTCCAATGCTAATAACACGACTTCTGCGTCAGCCGCTGGGCTGTCCGAACCGATGATATCCGCGTCAGCTTGGAGGAACTCTCTGTATCTCCCTGCCTGAGGTCTATCATAGCGCCACGCCTTGCCAATTGCATAGCGTTTGAATGGTTTTGGCAAATGCAGATTCGATGCAACAATTCTAGCAAGCGGGACAGTCAGATCAAAGCGCAGTCCTACCTCTCGGTCACCCTTGTCTGTGAATTTGAAAGTTTCAGCTTCAACTTCTTCGCCTCCCTTGGCTGACAGTGTTTCCCAGAGCTCCATGGCCGGGGAGTCAAGCGGTTCATATCCGTAACAAGTGAAGACATCGACGGCAATGCTCTTCAGATAGTTCCTAATTTCCATCTCTGGGCCCAAGAGGTCTCTCATGCCTCTGACTGTCTGTAATTCACTCAAAATGAAGTCCTCCGTATGCTTACTTGCGTATCGCCTGGGAAAGCTTGAATGCCTGTTGCTATGTCACAAAAGAATATGAACAAATCCACCAGCTTTCACTTCAGGCACCAAGGAAGATGGGCCTGATTTGAACTTTAAGTCTTATGTTAAATCATTAAATATGCATGATTGGTCTCTACATAGGCACTATGCCTGCAAAAAGCAGCAGCAAGTATACGATTACACCAATGCCCATGAGAAGTGAGTCCCTGCCAACAATTTTCAGCAATTTCTTTTCCCGTGCTGCTGTATATGCATAGATTATCTTATTGAAAACCGACGTTGTAGTGGCGATTATGACTGCATAGACTGCTGTTGATAATGTGATGGTTCCAGTTGCGAGAGCAGGTGCAACGATTGCAACAACCGCGCCTGCTGAAACAAACCCTCCAAATACAGCTGCTATTATGATTCCCACATCACTGAAATATTGCTGAAGTAGGAGTGACATGTATGTTACAAATGTGAACACTGCGGCAAATCGAAGGGCTGCACCGAATTCGAATGGTGAAACGAATTTCGTATCGATTTCGATTTCTTGCGGCTCCTTGCGTACTCTGCTTTCATATACAAAACGAAACGCGCCAACTATAAGTAAAATAGCAATCGGAACGAGATAGAATCGAATTATCTGGAGTGTCGGATCCAGAAGAATGACAATCACTCCATTCCGTAGAACCATTGCAAGATTTGCTAGGATTGTTGATAGAGATATCCTTCCTGGGTGTTCTCTACCCGTCTTGACATAGAAATCTGCAAGGCTTGATACTGTTGCCTCACTGTTTGCGAATCCGCCAAAGAACCCAAAGAAATACACTCCTCTATTCTTGTACTTCTTGACTAGAATGTAATTTGCAAAACTAATCGCCAATAAGAGGACTACCAATGCATATGTCTGGAATAATGGAAATGTAACTTCTGCGAGTTCAATACTTTGTGGAATTAGAGGCCAGAAGAAGAGGATTAGGACACCCAATTCCGCAGCAGAAATCATTTCATCGCGTGTGACAACCGCAACTGCTGCAGCTATGTCCTCCTTGAATCCAAGTACTAGAAAGACAAGAAAGGCAATCGTCATTGCTAGCACCTGAAGGGTGCCTACTAACTGTCCTTCGGGCGGAGTATCAAGACCGACCAAGGCTCCCAGAACGAATGACATGGCGAAAACAAGAGAAGTTGTTAATCCCTTGCGCATTGTTCGTAAAATCTTGTATGTGACATGTAGGGACACAATTACAATGGAAATTGCCGTTCCATAAATCAAGATGATTGGGTTTCCCGTGACTGTGAATGTATAGGCGGCTAGAGTCCCGAGTAGGCTGTGTAGACCAAATGATCGAACGCCTACTGTGGATTCTTCTATCATCCTTTTTTGACGTTCTAAGCCAATGAGCCCACCAACTGCGAATCCGATTAAAAGGCGAAGGACTAAATTTGGGCTTAGCAGTAGGCTAGGGTCTATTTGCATCGGAAATCACGGGAAGAACCCTTGTGAATTTCCTCACATTTAAGCTGTACCATTACAGACATCACTACAGCTTTTTGAAAAAGAGAGCAAGGCTGAAGATTTTCAATCCAGCCTTGTATTTCTTAGAAGAACGCTCAATGGAATATCCTTGTACTCACCAGTAGGCAGAGTACGACGAACTGTCATCGGGAGAGCTCCCGATGTAAGCTCAGTTTCAGCGATGGCAAAAAGCTCTGAAGCTGCTTCACTGGTGTCTACTAGCATGGGTGCTCCCATGGATATCTGAAGCGCTCGAGCTCCTACTATACGCGCCTTCTCGAATCTAGTCAGCCACTTTGGACCAATATGAATACCAAGCTCATCTTTTTCCTTATCGAGACCAGTCACGAGACTGGTGCGCTCCATTTCAGCTTCCAATTCCTCCGCAGGTGGCATACCCACGGTTTCAGGGTCAGGCTCTTGAGCTCGCCTTCTCCTTGCTCTTCTTGCTCTGGCTCTAGCTCTGAGGTCCAGAGACCCCTTTCTCCGAAGAACTTTGCGTAGTTTTCTAGCTTCGGTGATGACTTCTTCAGCTTTTGAAATGCTAATTCCAGATACTGCCTCTGCCATTGCCTCAGCCTCGGCTTCAGCCAAGCTGTCTACTGTATTGTAGTCTTCATCGAATAGCTTCTGAACTGTCTTTGGACCTATTCCTGGAATATGTTCAAAGATTTCCTTTGTTCTCTCTTTCGAGAGATCCAGTTCTTTTTTGTCATCATCGTTCTTGGGGTCTTCTGGCATTTATGGTACACCTTCAACTGATTCTATTCTTCGTCGAAGTCTTCTCCACCTGGGCCACCGCCCATGCCGCCGCCGCCCTTTGAGCTAATAACGTCATCAATTTTTAGAATCATTTGTGCAGCCTCAGCAGCTGACATAATGATTTGCCTGTTAACGAGTGCCGACTCAACAACTTTCGCCTTCTTCATGTCACGGACCTTACCGCCGAGCACGTCGACACCATATGTCAATTTACCTTCTGAATGAGCGGATCGCAAAGCAACTAGAATGTCTATTGGGTCCAGACCTCCATTCTCAGCAAGCGTGGAAGGCAAAGACTCGATGGCATCTGCGAATGCGTTCACAGCATATTGCTCACGACCAACAAGAGTTGATGCATAACTACGAAGTTCCTTGGCAATCTCTGCAGCAAGTGCTCCGCCACCATATGTAACCTCTGGCTGAACGACTATGTTACGAACCACATAGAGCGCGTCATTCAAAGTCCTGTCGACCTCGTCAACAATATGGTCTGTGCCTCCCCTTACCATAATTGTTGCAACTGATGACTTTGGAGTTCCCTCTATGAACAACATCTTGTCATCACTGATTAATCGCTGCTCGACAATCTTGGCCTTTCCAAGATCATCCTTTGTTAAGTTCTTGAGCTTCGAAACAATGCTGGCTCCGGTGGCTTTATGCAATCTCTCTATGTCTGATTTCTTTATACGTCGAACCGCAAGGATGCCGTTCTTAGCCAAGTAGTGTTGAGCTACATCGTCGATGCCCTTCTGTGCAATGACTACTGTAGCACCAACGTCGATTATCTTCTGAACCATATCCTTGAGCATTTTCTCTTCTTCGTCAAGGAAATTCTGCATCGCCGTTGGATCACTAATTGAAATCTTTGCATCAAATTCGGTCTTAGTAACCTCAAGTGGAGACTCTAGCAACACGATTTTTGCATTGGTCACCTTCTTAGGCATGCCCGGATGTACTATCTCTTTGTCAAGAACAATACCGTTGATGAGTTCAGTTCTAGATACTTCCAGACCCTTCTGTTTTTGCCTGGGGATATTATCCATATCAAATTCTGCTTCTGGATCTCTTCCTTTTTCAACTGCCAAGACAGCATCGACTACAACCTTTGCTAAATGGTCGCGTGATGCGGAAACAAACTTGCTTGACATGGCTGTCATTGCTGCATCGATTAGAATCTTTTTGAATTTCGGGTCCTCTTTGTCGAGCTTCTCAGAAACGTCATCAATTACTTTGAGGGCCTTCTCTGTAGCCTTCCGGTATCCACTGATAATTGTAGTTGGATGAATCTTCTGGTCCAGCAGTTCCTCCGCTAGACGCAATAGGTCTCCCGTAAGAACTGTTGCGGTTGTGGTTCCATCTCCAGCCTCTTGGTCAACGGTCTTTGCAACTTCAATCACCATCTTGGCTGCAGGATGTGCTACATCCATTTCCTTCAAAATTGTTGCACCGTCACTAGTCACAGTGACATCTCCGAAGCCATCAACAAGCATCTTGTCCATTCCTTTTGGACCAAGTGCAGACTTGACAGCTTCAGCAATCACAACGGCCGCCATGATATTGTTGCGCTGTGCATCGCGGCCCCTGGTTCTTTCAGTGTCCTCTCTTAATACAAGGATAGGTACTTGACTCATGATTTATTCCTCCATACTAGCCTGTGCTTTTTTAGCTAGTGTGACAAAACTGTACATGCACTTCGCATCATTTTTTTGCATTTAAAGATTGTCTTACACACTTGTCTTGTCAAGTGAGAGGCGAGTCTAATGGAATAAAAAGCTTGCCAACTAGCAATGCTATCAATTTGGTATTGATGGACGACGCAAAACAACATTGTCTCCCTGCTTGGCACCTATTGCACGGGAAATATGCGCGCATTTGGCTCTTGTAATGTAATAGGTTTCGACGTTCATCTCCCTTTGAATCTCAGGAAAAGTTTCTATATTTGCCTGGCCCTTGGATATAACCAAATCTGAGGCCCGTATTTTTTCTAGGAATCCTGTGCTAACCCACTTTAGAGGTACTCCGTGTGCCCAGGCACCAGTATCAATTATCTCTGCGTACTTCTCAATTTCGGTACCCTCAACATCCTCCCTTGTAACATCATTTACCATTGCTCTCCCTTTTACAACATATGTGATACTCCAGCCAAGATTCTTAACGAGCCGAAGCAGGGGGATGTCAAACAGATTCTCGCCGGCATTATCTGCCAAAAATGAAACCCGACCTGGTGCTGATTTCAGAGATTGCCACAGATACTCTGAGTCGTCGATAGTAAAACCATCATCCAGAATGTCCTTGAAGACTTCAGAAAGCTTGTTCAAATTTGGTCGATGACCTGCCGTATTGAAGTCAATGAAATTTCCCGCTATCGATGCCGCTAGAGATGCTCGCAATCTAGGATAACCATCATATTGGTCAATTCTATCCATCACAAGTGGAAGTGCCAGTCTTGCAGCTTCTATGCTCTGATCCTTTATCCTTCGGTAAGGGTCTTTTTTTCCCGCCTTTGTGTAAAGATCTCGATATAGTTCGATGGATAGGGGTGCAGGTGGTTTCTTCTTGGCATATCCCTCGGACAATTTCTTATAGGCAAGACTGAGGAGTTCATATTGCTCATCACTATCATCACTAAGCAACGGTATGAGAGTTTGGAGGCTATTGAGAATGCAGGCTGAGCATTCTGGAATCAAAGGCACATCTATTTGGTCGATGTTCAAAGGTTTATTCCTCTGGTTGATGTTTTTTGACCATTAAGAGGGCATCCTCGCCATCCCGATAATACCCCTTCAGAGTCCGCTTTATCTCAAATCCCAGGTTTTCATACACTGATATAGCATCTTTGTTGGTTTCTCTTACTTCCAAGAAGAACTCACTGGCTCCATACTCAACCATGCCCTCCATTGCCGCTTCAATGAGTGCTGAACCAATTCCCTGATTGCGGCATTCCGGCTTTACGGCAACTGAAACAATATGGCCCTTTTTCGTAGGTAATTTTCCAAAACTGGAAAGTCCACGTTCTATTCGGCACATGATGTAGCCACAGAGTTCATCCTCTCCCTTACTTTCAGCAACAATGAACGCATCGGGGGCGTGATAATGCAGCCCTAGAAAAAATTGGTCGGGATAGTTTTCAGGAAGACAAATTCTATTTATGCCCACAACTGACCTGATATCCTCCTTTTGGAACTTTCTGATTTCAATCTGTTGTTCCGTTTGTAGTCCCTCCAAGATTTGTGGGCGGTCGTTTTGGGTATAAGGCATCTTTTATGGATTTTGTAAATGACATCTCCATATTAAAACAAAATAGTATTAATTCCCATGCCTATCCAGCCATCTACGGACCTCTTCATAGTCTATGCTAGATGTTTCTTTATTCGCTGCTCTAACCCAATTCTCCACACGATTACTATCAATTGAATACCCTTTTGGAAAATCTAGCTCCCCTGTCTTTACAGCTTCCATAATGTCTTGGAGTATCACATTTGGATCCGCCATTGAAAGGTCCACGATGCTGGTTATACCTGCACCGTATGTTACTGCCCTTGCATCCGCTATCCATCGCTGGGCAATTTGCTTATCAATGCTACAGATTCGCATGATCTCACTAGCCGTGACTACCGATAAATCTTCCAAATCCCTGATTTCGTGCCTCTCGAGTTTCAAGGCGCATTCCTTCCTCAAGCCTTCAACAATTGTAACTGGAATGGTTTCATCTAGATCGCTTAGAGAAAGCTCCGGAAAGGGTTCGCTTTCGTATTTAGTTTCCTCCAGTTCATCAAATATTACCTGTCTTATGCGTTCCTCAAATTCACTCAAGTCCTCGTTGCCTCTCCTATAAATTACTCTTCGAGGCCTGTGGACATGATATTCCATTGACGGGATTTTTTCTCTTAGCTTTCTGCAGAACCAACCAACCCATAGCAGCATGGTGGTCAAGAGCATGAGTACAGATAATAATGTAGCAGTCCACCAAAGCAGTATTGCTGCAATAAGCAATGCAAATGATATCACCGCGATACTTGTTTCGGATGTAAACGATTTGTTGCTGGACATTGGTACAATCTCAATTTGTTATGGTTCTATTAACAAAATCTACTCTTATAAGCAATAAGAGAAAGGCAGTTTGCTATATCCAATATCTTATGAATGGACTCGGAGCGGTTTCTAATTATGAGCGTTATTGTCATTGGTGGTAACCCAGGCACCGGAAAGACTATGATTGCAGCTGAGCTGTCAAAGAAACTGGAACTTCCTGTAGTTCAACTTGGTACAATAGCAGAGGAAAACGGGTGCATAAGAGAACATGATGATCAACGCTCATCAAATGTGATTGACGAAGACTGCTTGGTGGAGGCAATCCATAATCTATTCTATGAAAATGACGAGGACTTTATCATCGAGGGCCATTATGTAGATCTAGTTCCCAGTAGGAAGGTGAAGGAGATCATCATCCTCAGAACGCATCCGGATGTGCTCAGAGAACGGCTTCTTGAGCGAGGTTATGATAAAGCTAAGGTGAACGAAAATGTAGAGGCAGAGGTCATGGGCGTGTGTCAGATGGATGCAATCTTCTCTTTTGGCGAAGATGCCGTATACGAGATTGACACAACATCCATATCTGTTGACGAATGCGTGAATACAATCATCGAGATTCTAGGTTCCAACAAGAAGCCGGAGCATATCGATTGGATGGACCTCTTAGAGGAGCAGGGTATTCTCGAAGATTATATCTCTCTATAGGTTATTCTTTCTCTCGTAACGCTATTGATAGCATAGCAACGAACCCCATGATCATCATTGACAAAGGAGTTCCTGTTGCACTAATCTGTCCGACAAGATTTGGGTCCGCGGTGACAGCAAATGTCACCAAGAAGAACACATATGCTCCAGACATCATCATCAGCATCCCCGGAATAACCGAAAGATATGTGGCTCGTGGATCATTGTAAGCGAAGACGCCTAGGATTATCATCACGATTCCTGCTACTAGTGGAAACATGAAGAAAACATTGCCTTGAGTAACCATTGCATCAAAAAAGGTATCAAATCCATACACACGTGTTTCTTGATTCATCACCACCAGGAACTCGGTCCAGATAGATAGAATCCCTGAAACAATCAACAAAGCAGCTGGCCATCTATAATGTATTAAACCCAATTCGCGTTTTCTGAGTTGCTTCTTGAGTTCCCTCGCTCTTCTTAGCCTCTCAGCTTCTTTTTCTTCCTCAATTTCACGCTCTCTTGTCGTTAGGCCATCTTCTGCTTTTTCTTCATCGTCCACAGCTCGAACAATCTCCTCTGCCATTTCTTCAGAATCATCAGAGCTGCCTGAGGTTTCTTCTGTCATCTGAACTCAACTCTCAACTTGTCTGGAATTATATAAGCATCAGTGTCTACGTAGAATTATGCCATGCGGGGTGCGCGTTCAATCTCGAGTACCTTCGGGTGATTGAGGATTTTTCGGATAACCGGCTCAATCCCTGAATTTTGCAGTTTGGTAATGAACTCAACTGTTTTTTGCCTGCTGATTGCTTTTATTGAGGACACTATTTCTTCTCTAAGCTCCCTCTCAATATCCAAGTAGTCTGAGTATACTAACGCGTTGGCAGTGTTGTCAATGAAATTAATCCTATCCCGACACACCCCAGGTGAACCAAGAAGCTGTTGCATTATATTAAAAAGTCTCGAGTATGTTTCAGCAGCATCTGGATACACCACTGGAAACCGCTCAAGAATACCGGTATTCATGCAGGTTGTGTATTTTGAATAATTGGTCAGATATCTAATTGAGATATATTTCGCAATTCTGGAATTCAGAATCAGACCGATTGTTTCCATTTGATAATCTGGATTGGCAATTGAAATCCGAACCACGCCTCCTCCATGCAGATATCCTCTCGGCTTCATCACACATCTTGGATAAGCTAGATTCTTGGTTGCTATGAGGAACTTCTCTCCAATCTCCCCCATATGTTTCTTAGAAGTCTTATACCAATCGTCAGTGTATTTCATCCACTTCTCGACAAGCTCGTATCGACCGATACTCCGCCCTTTTGTTGCAAACGGAGTTAGAAACTCTCCTTCTTTTGTCCTCCGTAGGTGTTTAGAGGGGATATCCCTGCCTCGGGACCCAGAGAGGATATTTGTTTCACCCAGCTCAATGAGCCTCTCATAGAAATCGTCTTGATATAAGGAAATAATGGTGGATGGGTCAATATGCCTACGCGGAATCCAGTGCCTTCCCTCTAGTTCTTCCCGTTTGGATAGAATCTCCAATGGATGTCCGTTTCCTTTATTTCTTTTAGAACAGAAGAGTGTGATCATCTCAAGCGTGACATCATCCCAGGCCTTTCCCTCGTCAACTATTTCCCATGGATGCAATTTTCCGAAAATGAACTTCCGAATTTTCTCGAATTGTCCCACACGTAGGAAACTGTTTGGTAAGATTAGTCCCATTTGCCCATGTTCAGATAATAACATGGCAGAGCGAACAACAAATAAGCAAGCGATATTCCAGGAGCCATTTCGTCCGCTGACTACATCTAGGGGATAACTTCCTAGAATTTGCTGCCTCTCGTCTTTGCTCATTATATTTCCGTATGGAGGGTTAGCAATTATCACATCGAATCCATGTCTACGACTTTGGAATGCTTGGGGGAACTCTTGGTTCCAATGGAATGGACTCGACTTGGTGTTTATGTCTGTCGAAGGCATGCATTCAGTAATTATATCGCCTGTATCTAGATGACCGATTAGACTATTTCCCTGTTTGATATTCTCGTGAATCTTTGCGGAAAGAGTCGAGTCACTCTCACTAGAATCGATATCGCACCAGCTCAGAAGAAGTCGCCGTGTTTTTCTAGTGGGAAGGGAAAGGAGTTCCACTCCGAATAGATTACGTTTCACGATGTGCGCCTTGATTTCTTCAGGCGGTCGGGTATCTCCATATCTCTGTCGCATTTTGAGAAGATACTCTCCTGCTGCAAGAAGAAAGACGCCTTCTCCGACTGCGGGGTCTAGAATTCTTATTCCGTCAATCAGACTCTGTGATACTCTTGCATTCTCGTCAGCATCAGCAATTTGCGTGAGAAGGGAATGCTTGGACGCGTGAGTGAGATAGGCCTCAATAGTATTTTCAGCTATGTATCCTGCAATATCCTCGGGGGTATAGAATGAACCTGTGGGCTTATCCCCATTCATTGTCGTCAGATGCTGCAATGTAAGGCATATCTCCAATACTTGAAGAATCAGCCTAGCAATTTGAAACGAGGTAACACAGGGGCATCATAGACTAAGTGTATTATAGACTGGAATATCGAATGGATAAAATGTGGATCGTGTTAAAGAAAAGAGATATGGAGGAGAAAAGGGGCTTGTGCCCCAACTAATTCTCCTGCTTGTTGGTTTACCCTATCTTAGTCCCGCAGTTCGGACAGAACTTAGCGCCGTCGAGTTTCTGCCCACAGTTCGGACAGAACTTTGCTCCTGCTGGAGCTGAACCTCCACCTTGGCCTTGTCCTGACATCTGTGCACCCATGGCACCCATCATTGCTGCACCCGCACCAAATCCTGCACCAGGGCTTTTTCCAATAGATGAAGCAGCATCTTTCATGGTTTCTGACCCTATGACTTGTTGACCACTAACTCCACCGGTTCGCAGCCAGAAGAGTCGCTCACGGTATTTCTCTGTGGTGTCAATGCCTTCAAATTTCAGGTCTACGAGCTCCAGGCCAATACGCTCAAAGTTCATTCTTACTTTGGTCTTGACCTTCATTGAAGTCTCATCCAGCTGGGTGAATACAGCCTGTAGGTCATAATGTGCAAATTCATCGATGATGCGTTCATTCATGAACGACCTGAGAAAGTCGTTGATTTTCTTGGTAGTAAAGGCGTTCTGATTCCCAATTACTTCTGTGACGAAAATCTTGGGTTCCTTGATTCTAAACCAGAAGTTGCCGTGAAACATGAGAGGCGCAAGATCGCTTGTCTGGCCTCGTCCACCAAATTTACCTTGGAACTGACCCCGAGATACGAAAATACAGGTGGCCTGGAATACATCGCCCTTGACTTTCTTTTGGAGCCAGCCAACGAAAGAAGGCATGCTGCTTGTCGTAAGCTTGTGTCTGCCTGCGAGGAAAGTGTCCAGGGCCTTGCCATCTCTGTAAAAGATTGCCGCTTGATTCTCCATGACAACCAATTGGGAGCCCCACTCGATTCTGTTATCTGGATACCGCCAAACTAATTGGTCCGGCCCAGCATTTGTCCATTCTATAGCATCAGCCATACTAAATACACCCGTAAGTAATTCGAGTTCTGAATGGTTACTACGTGGAGTGGTTTTAAACGTTCACATGCTATAGTAAACGAGCCAAATTTCATTGCAAACACGTTCTAAGTTATTAGGCAAGATGCGGAAGTACCGTAGGAGTCGTGCATTTGAAGCCCACCCATGATAAAAGCGGTATAGAAGGATCCGATCCGGAGGAAGACAAAGAACCAAAACGAAGGTCCTTCAATTTCATGAGAAGCTACATAGAAATTGGCGCTGGTATAATTGGTAGTTACGTCCTACTCTATGTTGTCGGCTATTTCGCTTTGATAACTTTGATGCTCTTCATAATCGTCATGATTGCTCGAGAAACCGTCTACATTCTAGAGAACTATGATTACGGATTTGTCCGAAAGGCTTCGGTTTTCAATGCGATTCACGCTATAGGATGGTTTGCTGTGTTGGCCATCAATGCAATCACACTGATTGAAGACGGCACCCCTCTGATTTTGCCGCAAATTCCAACCTTGACAAATATGGCTCCCTTATTCATCTTGATGGCGCTATTTGGTTCTAGAAATATCAGTGCAATATACGTTCCGGACAAAAAGCAATCATGAATTCTTAAACGTCAATCTCCATCAAATCATGTCCAAGCATGACCTCTGTATCTGATGTACCTTTAACGATGGATAGAACGCTCTCTGCTACACCCACAACTGATGGAGATAAGTGAACCAGAGCCACCTTCAATGGTTCAGCATGGGCAACTATTGCGGCTAATTCAGTTGGACTTGTATGAACCCTTTTTTCGTGTTCTCCGTCCAGCCAGTTGCATTCATGTATCAGCAGGTCCACGCCCTTCGCAAAGTCAGCAATCTCATCACAGGGAGCCGTGTCGCTGGAATAGACTACACTCTTCCCCTTCCAATCTATGCGATATGCTCGGGAATCCATGTCTCCGTGGCAACTCGGAACGCATCGAACGCTAGCTTCATTGATTTTCACTTGGTCATGTTTACTCAACTTGTGGCGCACAATGGGAAATCTCCCTTTCAGATAGGGAAACGCTGTATCGAAAACGCCTTCCCACCATTGATCCATTACCGGAGGGCCATAGATATTCACCTGGTCCCTCAAACCAGAGAGCCAAAGCGTCTGGCACAGGGTTACAAAGTCGGAGCAATGATCGATATGAAAATGGCTTAGGAAAACATGTTGTATTTTGGTCACATCATCAACTACCTGCAAAAGCCTATGCAGAATTCCCGACCCGACATCAAGAAGAATTGGCTTATCTTCGATTTCGACCAGAATTCCTGACTGAACACGTTCTGGGTCTGGATACGAGGTACCTGTTCCTAGCAGTGTTACCTTCATTATGATTTACTCTCAATGTACTGGGTTCTTTGCCGCGTTATTATGTTTCCTGAGTACGAGCAAATGCCTTACCGCAATACTAACCTCGAATACCTTCTTCGACAGATTAAAGGCTCTCTAGTTTCCAACGGGTGATAGGTGGATGGCTCCATGGTCTCAGCAGTTGCAGCAGAGGAAAAAGGCAAAAATGCCGAGAGAAGTGTGTTTCAGCCAAAAAATCAGGGAATCGTTTCTTCATTATGCGAACGAATCCAATCCCATCTGCTCGTGCTTGTTCTGATATTTCTGTTCTTGGCAAAAATGCTATTGGTGGGATTCCTCAGTCACATCATCATCCTAGATGAGGTTGTCTTCACCGGCTCGTATCCTGACACTCCCGACCTCCTATTGGCCCTGGGTTATCAATGGGACTCAAGACACTTTTTGGCAATAGTTGAAAATGGGTATCCATCAAATCCAGACGATCCTCTACTCTATGCTTTTGCTCCTCTCTATCCCATGTTAGTATCCATAGTTGGGTGGCTCACAAACGATATTGTGCTATCAGGTGTGCTTGTTTCGAACATATTCTATTTCGCGTCGATACTCTCGTTCTACAAGGTGGCTCGGTCATATCTCGATTACGAGCGTGCATGTATTGCATCCCTCTTGTTAGGTCTCTTTCCTACCTATTTGGTCTATGGAACACTAGCCTATTCGGAGGCCCCATTCATATTCTTTGCAACAGCATCTTGGTTCTATTTCAGGAAATCGTCTTATCATCTCTCTTCAGCCTTTATTACACTAGCAATATTAACACGGTATATTGGAATGGTGATTTTTGGAATCTATTTTATGATTGGATTCTGGCGGCTGATTTCGCGGGATGCTGCACTAGATTTTGAATTCAATGACATGAAGGTGGCTCTCTGGTTTATTCTACCAGTAGTGTCAACCATCGCTCTATTTTCATATTTTCAGTATTTGACCGGCGATTTCTTCATTGCCATGACTGCTCACGGAAGGTTTGATGATTCACTTACTACACCAGTCCACCAATTTTTCTGGTTTTTCGATGGCTTCTTCGTTGAACGAAATCCCTGGGTAAATCCCTGGGAGCTGGCTCTTCAGCGATATGCCTTTACGTTACCCTTCCTTTGCTTATCACTGCTGACTCTGAAAATAGACAAAGAGACCGGCTTCTACAGCACTCTTGTCATGACGTTTGTGTTGAGTCTGTCCGGTATATCTTCTATTGCTAGCCCTAGAATCATGCTTGCCAGTTGGTTATCGATTCTACCCTTGGCCAAGGAACGCTGGCTCTCCATTTTTCTGGTGCCGTTTTTTCTAACTGTCAGCTTGTGGGTCATGGTTCAGTTTCAGACCGGATTCTTTGCATAGATTCATTATGGGCAGGATTAAAAGTTACAATTCGTAACGTGGTGGAACTCGCTGAAGATGGAGTGTAGAATGAACAGAAAGAAACTGACGGCCGTGATGGCGCTTATGTTCTTGGTCTCTATTGGCATTGGCTATTTCGGCAGCCAGACCCCTGCCGCTGAGGAACAGGAGCAGGACCTGGAACCCAAGCCGCCCGACAACCGCACGTGAGAAGAATACGAGTATATTGATACGTCCATCAATGATGCTATGGATGTGCAGTATATTCGTGGAGGCCATCGAGCCAATCTTTATTCGTAGGTTGGATGTGAGGACTCATTGGAGTGGACAATGAAGCTGTTGCGTAAAGCCTAGCAGCAATAGTGGAGTATCGGGTAGCCCCTGTGACTCAAATGGGTCTCTCCTAGTTTTTTGCATCTAGAGCGTTCGCTAGCCGTCAGAAGTGTTGCGGTCAATGCCATATGAAAAACAAGAGGAATCTGGGGAACCAAGTCCCCAGAACTATCGAAAATTAGTCTTGGTATCCTTTCATGAAACCTTCACGCTGTTTCCACTTATCTTCCAGGCGTTGCATGATTTGCCACATGCGGTAGGTGTAATTCCAGGCCTCATCGAACTGGCCTTGGTTCATGTCGTCTAGGAATTGCTCAGCCACTTCGTTGATTGCTCCAATGTCTTCAATGATAGTAGCATCAAACTCATACAGGCGGTCGAGCTCCTTCTCGTCTATCTTCTCCTTGCTGCCCCATGATGCGTAGCCATAGTCAGCATATCGGATAGACGACTCCATCTTGTCCGCTAGGTTCAGCATACGATCGAAGGTCTCCCACGTCTTGGTCAAATTGTAATCTACAACCATCATCTGCAGCTTCTCTAAGTCCTGCTTCACAAGCCTCAGCTGGTCCGCTAGAAACTCTCTGAGAACCTTGTCGGCTGAGCGGCGCTCTTCTTTTTCTTGGTAGCCATGCCATCCTGGCACGTAATGTGTGATTTTACCGAACAAGCCACCCTTAATGTCCTTAGCAGCTTTCTTCCTGATGCGTTTGGCTATTGGGTCATCTTTTCCCACTTTTGAAATCTCCTAATTGTTGAGTCAACTCTGTTTTATTAACAGCGTTATCTTGCCTCTGCTGTAACTTGAAGCCTTAAAAAACATATTACGAAACACTCCTACCACCGCATCGATGAAATGCCGGTCCTATCTATTTGGCATGATATGAATGTGGTCTATATTGCTGGTTTCAGCCTGGTCTATAATCGTCCTGAACGCCTTTGCCACATCGGTTGCTGTAAGCATCTTTGATCGGTCGACATCCTTACCATCAAACCAAGGGGTAGATACGCTGCCGGGGTTGATTGTGGCTGCCTTGACATTGGTCCCCTTGAGTTCTTCGCGCAATGACCACACCATCGCCTGGACTGCATGCTTTGTTGCAGCGTAAAGTGATGCTCGGGCTGAGGTCTCAAGACCTAGATTTGATGATGTTACAATTATCTGACCGGTATTCCTCTCTTTCATTCCAGGCAATGCCTTTTTGAGATAGAGAAATACGCCTCGGACGTTCGTATCGAATTGCTTGTCGAATTGCTCTATAGTAAGATCCTCCAGGTTTCCGAAATAGCCAACGCCTGCATTAGCAATGAGCACGGAAACTCTGCCAAACAATTTGTCTATTTGGTTGAAATGCTTCTCCACATTAGTTTCGTCAGATACATCCCCGATACCAATGGCTGCTTTTCCACCCAAGTCATCCACTGCAGTCTTGACTTCCCTGAGCCGCTCTTCGTTCCGTCCAATGAGGTAAAACGAATGCCCATCAGGTGCCATCTCTATGGCAACCTGTCTTCCAATGCCACTTGATGCACCAGTAATCACTATCACTTTCTTGTCATCTGTCAAGCTTTACTCACCGATTAGCTACAAGGGCAAAGGTGTTGAAAAGTGTAGTACTATGTTCAATTCCCCGGCCATGGCGAACAAGAACACCATCACGCAATTGCAGTCTCATGCGGGGGGTATAATATTTCCCCTTGACGTTCCCGTGAATATCAGGGCGAATCACTAGTAAAGCGAATTAACCAAAAATAGGTTAATTTATAACCCGCCGAGCTATTAACCTGATATAGGTTAACTCATTGGGGTATTCAACGAGATGTTTCGGAGCTTAAGATTTCCGACTAAACGACAGACACAGATTTGGATGAAGCGAAGGAGAAGCGTTTCTCCATCTGAGATAGCTAGAAACCTAAAGGTTTCTCGCCCGTATATCAGCAAGGCTCAGAGAATAGCAGAGAAGCGAATCACCAAATTATTGCGTAATGCAGCCTCCATCAACAGAATTGATATTGAATCACTGAGTTCCAGATTCGGATTTGCTTCGGGATACTGTCATACGCACAACACCAACACCTTCATCACATTCTCGCCAAAGTTCGGAGTTCATGTGTGGTATGATCATATTGGTAACTGTGATGAATGCGAACGAAAGAGTGAATGCGATAAGATACTCCGAGGTCTTGCAAAAGAGTGGCAAATCAGTATTTCTGAAGATGAATCCCCTTCAACTCTTGCTGGACATCTCTTCTCAGAAATAAGGAGGAAGCTAGGATGGGAATAAGAGACTGGTTCAGGAAGCGACGCTTTGCCAATTCCAATGCATGCAGAATTCCACCGGATTCTGTTGGATTCGGGGAGCAAATGACAACTCCGCGAAACACAGTATCCAAACCCCTACCTTCGTATTACCCCTTCCTCGATGCTAGAATATGTGGGCTCCTGATTTTGACATTACTTTGCCTTGGAGCAGTTCCTATTTTATCAACAACTTCTCCCATTTATTCAGATATTTCAGAGCTCGAATTGGTTGGTCAAAACAGATTCATAACCACTTCTCGAGAAGACGCAGATAGTGCCAATGAAATCGTCTTGGTAAACTCCACCCCCTTTACGGCAGAAGCAGACTGGAATCCTTATGCATTCTATAGCTCTCCTCAATTATCAACAGCTTTTGATGGATGTCTAGTGCATTTTGCCTCTGCATTTTCGCAGAATCAAATTTCGTTTTCAAGAACTGAGAACATTTTTTGCAGGGATTATGATGAAGTTCGATTGACTGTCGGGTTAGAAGTATTATCCGGTGCCGTCAATGTCACCTTGGAATATGATTTTTGGAATAGGAGATATGGCGACCTTCCAGAAAAAAGGGAAACCCACAGCCTTGTTGCAGGGGATTCAGAAGTACTAACCCTTGATGCACCAATGGCACTACTTCGCACGGTTTTTCCCAATCTTATTACCAACACGTGGATCTATATTCGGATTGCATCCGCACAAGAATCGAGTATCTTGCTTACTAATGCCTCTGTTGTTGCTAGCGCCGCAAGATCATTGAGTGCGATATCAGTTGATTTCCTAAATACTTCAAATGAAAGCCTATATGAAAATGAGATGTTCTCTGAAATCGCCCAACCACCTGTGGTATTCATCCGGGATCTGAATACAGATGAAAATGGAACCCTTTTTGTAAGAGAGGCAAATCAGACTGTATTCTTGTTACCGGGAGAATACAATTTCACATATGGTTGGTATGAGCGCGAGGCTGGCTTTGAAAAAATACCCATCCGATACCCTCTTTCTATCAATATATCACTTCATCAAAATGAGAAGGTCTTCTTGCAGCTTAGAATCAGAGCTCTGAAGCTACAGCTTTTGGGCCTGGAAGGGATTATGTTTCGACACGGGGAAATTGGACTTGATTACGATACACATCTCTACTTTATTAGAAGAGAAAACCAAGTCTTACCAGCGTTTCTATACATTCCCTATGGTACCGAAAAACTCTCCATCCGTTTATACACCCAAATAAGAGTCAATGATCCTTTTCTACAAAATTATGGAGATACTCGGATTTACGAATCGGGGACTGGAGATGGGAAACACAACTACATATTTCGCGTGACTTTGCCACTTGTATCGTTGTTTGGGTTTAGTTTTGGCATTGGAGAAGCAATTGCGAGCCTGTTTGCTCTTGCGCTATTGGCATGCGTCTTGAAGAAAGCTGGTAGGAAGTGGCACAAGGAAGACTTGACTACAATTGTCATCAATGAGCGTTTTCTGCCCATCTTGCTGATATGCCTTTCCATATTCGTTCCATGGTATGAGTATCCCAATTTCTATGGTTTTGATTCATTGGTCAATGAATATGACATTGTTTTCCCGCCACTCTCTATTTTCGTTGAACACACTGAGGGAAGTCTATTCATGATTGCACCATTGCCATTTTGGTA
>SDNP01000021.1 GCA_004524445.1 Candidatus Thorarchaeota archaeon
AAAAGAGATTCGGAGGTGAAAAGAATTAGCAAAGACCGGATGAGGGCCATCTATGAGCGCATGACAAAGGATCGTGCAGCCCTCGAATTACTGTCAATTGGCATAGTTAGTGGCATTGCCACAGTAGTGCAGCCGCCTTGTGAGGATCCTAGCCCGTTCTAGCGTAGCCTGGACGTGTGTGGGTTCTCAAGCAAAGCTAGCCCTATTGCTATGTGATTCATGTCCGAATCATTGCAGCTAGTATGGGGAGCCTAGGTTATCACAATCACGGAAGGAGGAGAAGAACCTTGGAGCCCGATCTTGGAGCACCATCACCTGAACCATTCTAAGAAAAAAGACGGAGAAAACCGAAAACAAACGAGAGTGACACCCGAATAAAAAATCGAACAAGAAGGAGGATGAAAGAAAAAATGGAACCTGATTTAGGAGCCCCCAGTCCCGAGCCTTTCTAAGAAATATTTGAATAAAACAAAAAAAAGGAGAAAACGAAATGATAGGAAACGCAACAGAAACAGCATTCGCAAATTTGATAGCACCTGAGAGCGGAAGAGCAGTTGACCCCTTTGCTGACCCAGAAGTTGTACGCTTGACTGCGGTAAATCTGGAATTAGCAGTGAAGAATTTAATGACTGCTTCAACTCCACCTGAGTGCATAGTCCTCACTGCAGACATCTGCTCACATAGGCTTGTCGCGAGACCCACCGCAGATGGCGACGTGAGTGTACTAGTGTTCGACGAATAGCCAGTACTACGACACTGGAAGAGTCTGTATCCGGGGAATATTCCCCGGAAACTGGGCTTGAAGGAGGCTATATAGTGAACGCAGAACATATGAATAACAGGCAAGTGCTTGAGAGGCATTGGTCCTATACAAAATGCCGTAAGCTGAGTATATTGCTTGATGTAGACATATGGAGAAGCCGATATGACAGATGTATCCTCGGAAGTCAGTATTCAAAAGGAGGAAGCTTTGACTGATTTTGAAGAAGATATGTTGCCAGATGAATATGACCAAGCCGAGAAAAATGAGCAAGATTCGCAACAATCGGACAGCGGTCTGCTGTATTCATTGAAACTTATTTTATCAGCGAAAAATTATGGTGTGTATTTGATTACCTCATGGATTTTTGGGTCTATTGTATATCTTCAAGCATATCTTAATTTGTATCTAAGGGCGCTGGGATGGGATTTCATAGTAATGGGTGCTGTTCTGTCAGTACTGGCAGTTTTCGCATCCGTAATGCGATTAATTGGAGGACATGTAGGAGATATCACGAACAGAAAGAACCTCTCGGTCGTCGCCATGTTACCGATATCAGTTTTCTATTTCATCATCGGTGTCTTTGTTGACCCATTAATGATTGTTATCGGATTGATAGTGTATCAGTCTCACGAAATTGCTAGGAGCGGCTCATCCGCCTATATTCTAGAAAACACTCCGAAGAAGCACAGTGGTCTGGCAATGTCGCTATTCAATGCGGGGAAGGTCTTCGGCATTGTCACCTTGGTTATTTTCGGAGCCTCGGTCACTATTCTAGGTTTTACGGAGTCATTCAGACTAATCTTCTTGGTTGCGAGTTTTATTCTATTCTTGTGTGCGGTTGCTAGGGCAAAGTATCTTGAGTATGATGGGCAAGCTTCTAATGATTTTCAAGATAAGTGGTCACTGAAACGGTTCTTACAGGAAAATAAAAGGGCTGCAAAATTATTATTGGCTTCAGTCCCAGGCCTCCTTACCATCGTGATTATAGATGGCATCAGTGATTCGTTTTTCAAATTTGGTGCTTTGATATATGCCAATGAAGTACTAGCCATTGACATTTCCGGGATCAATATGATACTACTTGTATACTCGGTGCTTTCCGTTCCTCTCCTTTTCAAACTCGGACGAGTATCAGACAAAAGTGGCATAAGAAGAGCAGCATTGATTGTATATCTGCTAATGCCAGTGAGTGCTGCACTGCTGATACTTGCCCCAATTATTACATTCTGGGCTCCCCAAGCGTGGATATTGAATGCAAACAGCACATATCCTGGGCTGGGAGCCATCTTCTCAACGGCATTCATAGCTATAGTAATGAAATACCTAAACGATACGCTATGGTATATGGTCCTGCTTACCCTGATCCAGAAGAGCCTTCCAAAGAAGGATACTGCAAAAATACTCTCCATTTTTTGGTTTACAGTATATGTCACTTCATCAGTAGGCCCGTTGATTGCAGGAGCCATATTCGAATATCTAAGTCCTGCTTTTCTGTTTGGAATTATGCTTGTACTGAATCTCATAATTTTGATTTCAATACAGATGGGTTCCTTTGCAGAGAATAGCGCTTCAGCGAATGGAAACCAAAAAGATGTTGTTGAGTAGAATTCAAAAAGCCTCATGATTAGGACAACGTGGACATGATTTGATGGCAGACATCGAGAAGGCAACAAAAATCTTGGAGATTTTGCAAGAGAGATATGAAGATGCTCCACAGACCTATCTCAACTGGGAGAATCCCTATCAGCTGCTTATTGTGACAATTCTCTCTGCGCATACCACTGATGCAGCAGTCAATTCTGTCTCTAAAGACCTATTCGAGAAGTATCCTACTCCAAAAGACTTGGCAAATGCCGATGATGAAGATATCATTGATATAATCAGAAGTGTGGGAACCTATAATCGAAAAACGCGCTATATCAAGGAAACTGCAGAAATGATGGTAGATGAGTTCGATGGAGAAGTCCCACAGAATATGGAAGATCTTGTAAGATTCACAGGAGTAAGCCGGAAGACTGCTAACGTTGTTCTTCAGACTGCATTCGACATCAATGAAGGCGTTGTGGTTGACACACATGTTGGGCGCGTTACCAAGCGTTTGGGCCTCACTGAAGAGAAATCTGCCAAGAAAATCGAGCAGGACCTAATGGATTTGCTGCCCAAAGATGACTGGGATGAATGGGCACGAATAATGGGAGCTCATGGAAGAGATTTGTGTAATTCAAGAAGTCCTGATTGCCCCAATTGCCCCGTTAATCACTTGTGCCCATCTGCAGAATTAGAACAATAAAACGAAAGAGCCTAAAACGAACTAGTGCGTCGCCACGGTAGGTACAATCAGTGCTTGGTGGTTGGATATGAAAATTGGGATGGTGAGCAAGTTTGATGCAGCTGATGGGCTTTGCGTCAGAGCTAACGAGGTTTTACAAGGGTTGGCGGACCGAGGTCATGAAATCCATGTATTTACACAGTCACAAGAGGTGGCTGGGATTCCCAAGGAAAATATCCACAGATTTCGTGCGTTACAACTCAATCCGCATTTCTCATTAGATTCTTTCAACGCCATAAAACTGATAGCAGAGGTGTGTCAGCGTCACGACATTGAAGTACTCCATGTGCAAATGAATTCAGGCAGTACCGAGTTCCTAATTCCATATTTTGACGACGCACTCCCCCCAAGAGTAGTAACCTTTCACTTGGCATACGCTAGCGGCAGTTCAACATATACTACCCTCTTTGAGATTGCATGGAAAGCTTCCATTTTTGCGGCGAGAAAGTATGATCAAATAATTTTGGTTGATCCTTCCCAAAAACCATACTTCACTCGGTTGGGAGTACCGGATGAGCAACTATCGGTGATTACAAATGGAGTGAACATCAATCTTTTCAAACCTGGAAAACTGAAAGAAAATAATAAGCTCGACTTCGTGTATGTGGGGCGGCTGAGTTACGACAAGGGCGTACATATTCTCTTGAAAGCATTTCAAAAATATCACCAAGAGAATCCGGACTCTAGGCTCACTCTGATAGGAGATGGGATGGTAAAGCATCAGATACGGAAGTATAATGAAAACGAGTCTATTCGATGGCTCGGAGTAGTAAATCATCATCATCTGCCTCAAATTTTGTCTGCTATGGATGTCTTTGTCATTCCGCAGAATATCGGAGGGCTGGGCTTGAGTGTCATGGAAGCAATGAGCTGCGGATTGCCTGTGATTACAACCGCCATAGGTGAAACTGCTAAGCTACTAGGACCAGAAGAGGGAATCCTAGTCGAACCGCATAGTATGCATGGTGTTCTCGATGCCATGAGGAGAATTGGGATGGATAGTGCTCTGAGGGCGGATATGGCCAAGAGATGTCGTAGAAAAATAGAACATCTCTATTCCTGGAAACAACAACTTGGGATTCTTGAAGAAACCTATCAAAAAGCGATCAGAAGCAAGAACTAGTGTTATCTCACTATTTTTTGTTCATACTGGTCACTGCATATGATTTATCTTTGGTCTTCAATCAGTCTAATTGTAGAATAACTAGGTGAACATTGTGTTAGATATCAAGTTCATTCGAGAAAATCCAAAGGAGATAAGAGAGAATCTCAAGAAGAGACGAAACAATGAGAAACTCAAAGATTTAGAGCGGCTCATTGAACTTGATGAGAAAGTAAGGAAACTTAAGTGGGAGAGTCAGAAGCTTCGGACACAGAGAAATAAGCTATCAAGAAAAGTAGGAGAACTGAAGAAAGCGGGAAAAGACGCGTCGGAGATTATTGAGAAGGTCAATGGAATAAATGCGGGCATCGAAAAAATTGAGAATGAAACAGAAGTTCTTGAAGAAAATCTCATTCAAATTCAAATGAGGATTCCAAATATTCTGCACGAGAGTGTGCCATACGGAAAGGATGAAGAGGATAATGAGGTTGTATCTGAATGGGGTGGAAGACCGGATGCCGGATTCGAAATCAAAAGTCATGTGGATTTGATAGAAACTCTGAATCTGGCTGATATCTCTAGGGCCGCGAAAATAGCTGGTTCGAGGTTCTTCTTCCTCAAAAATGAACTTGTTATGCTAGATATCGCAATGCAGAAGCTAGCATTGGAGATGTTGATTGACAGGGGTTTCAGCCCAATTTATCCACCATTCATGATGAGGAGAACTCCGTATGAAGGAGTTACAGATTTGGCCGATTTTGGTGATGTAATGTACAAGATAGAAGATGAAGACCTCTATCTAATAGCAACATCAGAGCATCCCATTGCAGCAATGTATATGGATGAGATATTCGAACCAACTCAGCTCCCAATCAAGTTTGCAGGAATTAGCACCTGCTTTAGGAAGGAAGCTGGAACTCATGGTAAGGACACAAAAGGCGTCTTTCGTGTGCATCAATTCAGCAAGGTCGAGCAATTTGTGTTTAGTCACCCTGATGACTCCTGGAAAATACATGAGGAACTGCGAGAGAATATGGAGGCATATTTCAGGAAATTGGAGATTCCATATCGCATTGTTAACGTTTGTACAGGAGATATTGGCATAGTCGCATCGAAAAAGTATGATTTAGAAGCGTGGATGCCTGGGCAGGATAGGTATCGAGAGCTGGGATCCTGTAGCAATTGCACTTCATATCAGGCAACTAGACTAAATGTCAAGCACAGAATCGAGAAGGGGAGCGCCGAAAAGGACTATCTTCATACACTCAATAGCACAATGGTAGCCAACCCACGGGCATTTGTGGCAATTTTGGAGAATTTTCAGCAAGAGGATGGTACCGTGGAGATCCCAAAGGCTTTGCACAAGTATCTTCCTCCAAAAATGAGAGAAATTAGAGTGGATAAGGACTGGCTTGGCAGTTCTAAGAAGTAAATTGATAGAATCTAAAGCCCAGCCTCAACGGCCATCTTGATGGCATTATCTATTGATCGTTGCAAGTCAGGCGGTAAGTCAGGCACCTCGAGCTTCACAAATCCATTCACAATTAACGATGTCGCTTCTTCCTCATCTAAGCCTCGACTCATTAGGTAGGTAAGCTGTTCGGCACCAACTTTTCCCACAGTTGCCTCGTGGCTTAATTCGGTCCCCTCTGCTCGAGCATTAAGCATAGGTACTGCTCGAATAGCCCCTTCATCACTTAGAAGAAGCCCATCACATTCTAGTCTTGCTCTAGTCTTTGGCGATAGCCCAATCAAATCGCCGCGAGCCACTATTTCTGCACTATCTGTGGCGATAGACCGGGAAATTACTTTCCCATTAGTCTTCTCGGCTTCCAGACTCAGAGAACCCCCAATATCGTAATAGGAATCCTTGCTTCCATAAACAACCGAATATAGATCTGCCTTGGCACCTACACCCCGTAATCGAACTTTTGGAAAGGTCTGTATGGACTTCAGGGGACTTAGAACAGCATAGGTTGAAAGAAATACACCCCCCGCGTCAACGTGGATGGCTGAACGAGGACGGACATCAGTCTGTTCACTCCATTTATGGACCATTGTAAAGGACAACCGGGCATTTTCCTGAACATAAAACTCTGATATTCCCAAATGCAACGAGCGTTCAAGGTCGCTAGGAGTGGCACACCCTGTGATTATGTGCAACTCCGAACCCTCTTCGGCAACGATGATATTGTGGACGTTTTGAACAGACCGATTTTTCTTCATAATCAGACAGGTCTGAACGGGCATCTGGATATTCGCTCCAGCCATTGCCCTAATGAAATACCCATTGTATGGGTTCAACTCACTGGTTGCCGTATACTTGTCCACATCAACAGGAACCGCTTTCCAGAGATACTTTTTAGCCCAATCATGTTTCTCAAGAGCTTCCCTGATAGGAATTACTTCCAATCCCTCCTGTTGCATCATGATGTCAGCAAGAAAGCTCTCATTGTCGAATTGAATGAAGGAACCAGATGTCTTCTTTCCGGATACATCGAAACCAACTTCTGAAGCAATCGATCGGTCAGAAGTGTCAAGTTCCTCTAAGCTTTCGATTTGCCTCATGTCTGATTCTGCATACGCATAGCTCTCAAGATTGAGGTCTTCACCAAAGGCTGCCTCTTTTTTCAGGGCTTCTTCAGCTCGTTTCTTCACTTTTTCTGATGTCATTTTTGACTCTCCTGAAATATGTTTCATGCGGTGACTTCCGCAAGAAATCGATCATAGCCTTTCTCTTGAAGAACGGGAATATCCTTCATGTCCCCGGTATATGCCACTCTCCCATTTTGAAGGATGAATATCGTATCAACTTCGAGAAACTCAAGGATGTATCTGTGGTGGCTAATTACAACCATAGTGGTATCTCCTTTATCTCTAATGGATTTGAGCTCCCTCCCCACCACCTTCAATGAATCATAGTCCAAACCACTATCTGGTTCATCCAAAAACATAATGTCTGGTCGGAGTGACAGTACTTGAAACAACTCACTTCGCTTCATTTCTCCACCTGAAAAATTGTCATTGAGGTCTCTATCTGCAAGATTAGAAATGCCCAATCTATCGAAGTCATCATAGAGTTCCTGTCGACAGACGCAGCTTTCGCCCATCAGATGGTCGGATGGTGCTTTGCATTCATAATCAGGGCAAATCCTGCAAATGAAGTCGTCCAACTTGACACCCGGAATAGCAGGAGGATGTTGAAAGGCGTACGCGATCCCCATTTTTGCTCTCTGGCTAATATCTTTCTTAAGGAGAGATTCGCCCTTGAAGATGATTTCTCCCCCAGTAATCTCGTACTGTGGAAGACCCATTACTGCTTTTGCAAGAGTTGATTTTCCAGACGCATTAGGCCCAAGAACCGCATAGACCGCATCCTGCTCGAAAGCCATATCAACTCCACTTAGAATCGGTATGCCTTCAACTTCCACACGAAGGTCCCGTATCTCCATTAACTTCCCTTCATTCAAATAACATCACATCTCCTATTTGCAGTACAGGAGGGTAAATTGCCTTCTGTGCAGATGGACAGAATGCTTGCTAGTGTTTAGTATATGTTCCCATTAACTCTCCGACTTCAATCTTGTGATTCTCACATTTTTCTGTGAAATTATCCTTAGCCACAAACTTTAGTTCGGGAATGTCAAGCGCATATAATTTGAAAAAATATCTGTGAGTACCTGATGGAGGTGCAGGTCCGCCCCAGCCAACTTCTCCAAAATCATTCTCTAATTCGACTCCTGGCACCGGACCACCAGATGGAATTTCAGTCACGTCCGGATCTATCGAATGAACCATCCAATGTATCCAATCACCAGCGGGGGCATCTGGATCATGACACAAAAGAGCCAGACTTTTCGCCTTTGCAGGAACGTTATCCCATGCAAGATGTGGAATCTCATTTCCCTTACGATATGCGCATTTATCTGGAATGGTTTCTGAGTCATTAAAATCGTTACTTCGAAGTTCCATCGAAACTCATCTCAGTTAGCTATATTGAACCCCGGCCTTGTTAAGCTTAGTGTATGTTATTCTTCTGCTTTTGTATTTTTGAGATGAGAAGATAAATGATCAGCAACCCACGAAACATACTTGTCGCAATTGGAAGTATTTGGTGGGTGATTCTTGCGTTCTTTGCCCGAAGGTGGTAATTCGCCTGCGTCCATTGCTCGGAGTTCATCACATCTTACAGAGCCCCAAGAGTCATAGAAATCATCAAGGTATTTTCTAACCGTATCTCTAAGTTTCTTGCGCCGAATTTCGAACGAGGATGGTGATTCCATACCTGTTGTTCCTTTCACAAGAGCCAAGCAAATGACGCCCCCTGTGACGGCCCCACATAGTTCTCCACGTCCGCACACTCCGCCACCTAAAGCTGATGCAATCCTCATTATTGCGGCATCAAACCCAGGCAGTTCTTTCTCGCGGTTCACTTTCAGAAGAACACTCTCTGCGCAGTTCAATTTGAGCCCATTGATTTCTTCCATTGCTCTTGCCAAACCGAGTGCCTTCAAAGCATGCTAAAAGTCCTTGGATTCTTGCCATCACAAGAATTCACACAAACATCATGCTTAAAACCAAGAAGGCATGAGAGCAGTTTGGGTATAGCAATGTCAGTGCAGGAGTCATTTGAGAACCTAATCTCGTTGGCGATTGAAAAGGAAGAAGAAGCATATGCCTTCTACACAGAAGCAGCAGAAGAAGCATCTCTAAAATCTTCTGCGAAATTACTAAAAGAGCTTGCGGATCAAGAACTAGGTCACAAGGAGAAATTGCAGGATGCCATGGAGGAGGGCGTCTGTGAGTCTTTCACTTGTTCGTCCGTTGAGGAGGTCAAGGATGAAGGACTTAGCGAGTATTTAGTAGATATTCCGTTGAAGGCATCATCCTCGCCTCAAGATATCTTAGTAGTTGCCATCAAGAGAGAAAAGGGGGCTCACGATTTCTATCAAAGGCTTTCAGAGCTCACTGGGAACCAACATCATCGAGTTGTTTTTGAAACGCTTGCCAAAGAGGAAAAGAAACACAAAGAGAGATTAGAGCACATGTATGATGAAGCGTTTCAGCCTTGGAATTAGTAATAACATAGCTAACGACGTATGTAGTATAAATGAAAAGTGAAGGGGAGAACCCCCCTCCCCTGCAAATTCTATTTCTTGTGCAATTTTGGAGCGGCCACGAAAGCCAGTTCATTCTTTGTGAGATCACGAGCAGTCCGATTCAGCGAGTCGTGCTTGTCAAGGTAGTTCCTCAGCATCTTGGGCATATCACCCGCATCCAGTATGTCGGATTTGCTCCTGAAGTAGTCAAGAATGTCACTGGGGTATTCACGCTTCTCTTCGATTTCAGGATTACCCCCTTCATGTTTTGCGCTGATATTTTTCACATGATCTGCAAGTTCGACGAGTTCATCAGTGCGGTCATAAGGTTGCCTGACGATGGATTTGTAGGTTTCAGTGATGTGATGTTCGATTCTCACGACATCAGTAAACTCGAAGGCCTCACGAACGTATGCAGCCAATTCAATAGTTTCGTTATCTACGCTGTTAGATAGATTGAATCCAATCAGTGGAGATGTTCCATCATCTCTGCTGAATAGATTGGCAGTCAATAGTGTCCATAGACATGCATATGGATTGTCATTACCCATGAAGACGGATATTTTGAATTCCATATCGATCCCCAGCTTGTGCATCATGTAACCGACCAGCACACTTCCCGGATTGATGTTCAATACTTGTTTCACACCATAGGTTGTATAGTAGTGGAGGTATTCGTCAGCCCATTTTAGTGGGAAGTTATTTGGCATTCCAACTCCGCCAAAATAGCCAGTGATTGTTTCAGGTCCTCCTAAGTGTATATTTGTAGGAGCGCCATCAGGACCGGGTAAGGTGCCTTTGGTGTCTAGTGTTTCTACATATGATGCTCCAACAATCTGCATCCCCGCTGCAAAAGCAACGACTTGATTGTCCTCAACCTGTTCTTTCATATTCCTCACACGGATGAATCGTCCAGGCATCAAATCTTGGCGTTCGATTGCATATTTCGCCTCTTCAATTAACCAAGGGAAATATTGGCAGGCGCTGATTTCCAAAGTTACAGCATGTTCTTCATCGAAATCGATTGAGTCTGCCGCCTCCCCCATGATCTTCCTTCTATATTCAGGTATGGCGATGAATGCCTCATCATCACGCTGCTCTTGGAGCCAGAGCAAATCGTCAACATATGGTGAATCCTTGGATTCCAACTTATCCATAAGATTAGTAAGCTGACGAGCCTCGCTAGCCTTTCTATTGATTTCTTTGATGCTGCCATATTTCTCGATTACTTCTATCAGGCTATTCACTAATGGATTATCATCATCGAAAAAGAAATCGTTAATCTCTTCGATACGCTTCGGGTCTATCTTGAGCTTGTTTTGTTTGGCCATATCTTGCCCATCCAATATGCCCAATCTTGGGCATCCTGTTGTTGATAGGAATGTATAGTCATTAAAAGTACTTCGTGATATGTCATTCCAATTTTGAGATTGAGTTTTCCTCAAGATGCCATTGGTTTTGTAGGCAGCTCAATAGGGGAACAAATATCTATCTGGAAAATGGTCACAACTCTTCTTCAGCATCCCATAATTCCTTGCTGCCCGTAGATTGTGCCAGATACTCACGAACTTTAGGTCCGACTAGGGCAGCCACTACTACTCCGGAAGTAGCTTGAATCCAGTTAAGAAATAGGAGTTCAGCTATGGCTGCTTCATACCCGATAAGAAAAACTTCACCAACGAAATACCCTAGCATCATGATAACTCCGCCGACAACGAGACCCGCCAAATCACGGGCACCTAGTTTTCCAAATTCATTGGATCTCTTGGAAATCAGTCCCACCAGAAAACCCTCAGTGCCTTTGACGGCGAAGGTTAAAGGGGCAAAGGCAAGGTAACCCAATGAGACGTCAGCGAGAGCAGACCCCAAGCCGCCCGCGATAAATCCTCCAAGAGGACCAAGAAGCATGCCTGAGATCATTACCAGCGTATCACCAAAATTCAGATAACCAGTACTGGTTGGAAATGGAATCGCTATTATGGCTGTGGCAATTGTCACTAAGCCTGACATGACTGCTGTTAGAGCTACAAATACAGACGCACTGAAACTATTTCCATCGGATTTCAAGGTGGTTTCATCTCCGCAATGAGCAATCTAGGAGCCCACTGGTTTACGTGTAAAATAAGCTAAGACTATATATAACCTTGAGCCTATATATAGGTTTGATATGTAATGTCATACCCTCGTGCGATATGTACAAGATGTGGCTATGAGACCGTCATAAGCACTCAAGTAGGTAGTTGCCCGAAATGTGAAGGTAGGTTGCTCATCGACTATGATGTGGAGGAGCTCAAGGAGAAAGTGCAAGGGGAGGTAAAGTCTGCACTCCAGCCGGGGATGTGGAAATATCACAGCCTTTTGCCACTGGAAAACATTGAGAATCGGGTGAGCCTAGGGGAGGGAGGGACTTACTTCCATAAGGCCGAGGGATTAGCATCAACGTTAGACCTTGATAGTCTATACCTGAAGGATGAAACAATGAATCCAACAGGTTCATTTCTAGATAGAGGGACTGCAGTTGAGATTACTGCTCTCAGGCATGCAGGTGTGAATTCAGTGTATTGTTGGTCTACTGGCAACCTTGCAGCATCTGTTGTCGCCTATGCAGCTCGAGCAGCACTGAGATGCGCCGTATATATCCCCAGAAGAGGCAATGTTGATGTGGGAAAGCTCTATCAGATACTGGCATATGCTGCGGACGTACAAACGGTATCTGGCGATAGGGGAGTAATGGCACGAGCGAAAAACGAAAATGGTGCCAGTCATAACATAAGGTCATCAAATCCTTACTTCTTAGAGGGGATCAAAACGACCACATTTGAAATCATTGAGCAGATGGAATGGAAAACACCCGACTGGTTAGTACTGCCTATGGGAAGCGGAGGGCATCTGTCAATGGCCCAGAGAGGCCTTCAGCAGCTGCGCCAGGTGGGACTTATTGAGGATATAGACAGTAAATTATTGGGGGTGCAAGCAAAAGGATGTTCACCCATAGTTGATGCTTTTCAAAGGAACACCGGCATCTCTCCAGTACCATCTGTGAGCACCATAGCAATTGATATTGGAATCAAAGATCCCTCCTGTGGGCAACTTGCATTGGAAGCCTTGAGAGATTCAGGAGGTATGGCCTTGGCCGTTTCTGATGAAGAGATTCTTAATGCCGTTAGAACACTTGCAAAGACCGAGGGTATTTTTGCAGAACCTGCATCGGCAACCACAATAGCAGCTCTAAAGAAGTCAGTAGAATCAGGAGAAATTGATGCGTCAGATACAGTGGTGTGCATCATTACAAGTACTGGACTGAAGTACCCCGATATCGCGAAATCATTTGTAAGAAATAGAGAAGACCTGAAAAATATAATTCGAAGAGTTGAGGGCCCGAGATTCACAATGAACCTTGGGGAAACAAAAATCCTCATCATGCAGATTCTCTATAGTGGGGAATCATATGGGTATGGCATTTGGAAGACTCTGAAGGAAGAGTATGATACTAAGATTAGCATTCCTAGTGTATATCAGCATCTCAATGAGCTACGACACAATGGACTAATAGTTAAAACTCGAGAAGAAAAAACCATACGAAAGACGTCGAGGGTATATTATGCTCTAACAGAGAAGGGGAGAGAAGTATTAACCCATATCGACGAGATTTCTGACTAACTCATCAGTGTTTTCTTGCCTAATTTTGAGATAAGCGAAGTATTTTAACACGGAAACCTCATCTTCTAAACTGAACAGTTACTTCTGTTCTAAGGTCAAGAGAGGTACGAGATAATGGCAGACAAGAATTGGTTGCAAACAGATGATTGGAAGAATGAGAAACATGTCCCGGTAATTGAGGCCCCGGACAAAGTCAAGAAGGGCGAGGTTTTCCATGTCAAGGTACAAGTAGGTAAAGAAATTTCACATCCGAACACGACTGCCCATCATATCAAATGGATGGACTTGTTCTTCTGGCCTGAAGGAGAAAAATTCCCCTATGAGATAGGTTACATGAGCTTTGATGCACATGGTGCCTCGGTTAAGGGAGCAGATACAAGCACTGTGTATTGTGACCCCTATGGGGTTTTTGCGTTCAAGACAGACAAACCGGGCAAACTGATGTCAACATCGTATTGCAATATTCATGGCTTATGGAAGCATGAGAAGAAAATCGAAGTGAAATAGCACCATCAAACTAGTGGGAGCTCTTGCGAATGTGAGAGCTTCTTCTAGTCTACTTTTATTCATAGATATTTTGTCGAGAATCAATTGAAACCGGAAGATTATGATAATTAGCCGGGTCCTAATCGCTTTGTAATTCGAGCTCTGCGCCCCATATCACTCTTCCATCTGTAAGGCCCTTGGCAGTGAGTTTCTTTCCAAGATTCTCTTCATATTCCAGGGGAGTTTCTTCAGCAGAATCCGGGTCCCATGGCTTGATGGGAAACAGCTCATATACATCTTCGTCATCAGGTGTGATGCAATACTTATCCTAACAAACCATTTCTGACAGATTGAGTGACCTCAACGTGCCTGACACTTCTGTGTTCCATCCGTCCACTGCCGGCGTTACCGCCCTCAGCATACCCGAGGATTGCTGAATCAGCAGGGACTTTGTCCATGTTCATCGAGATGGTATCCCTCCCATGATCCTGGCTTCCTCCTCCTGTGTGGGTGCTGAGGCATCACTCCCAGCCACAGTGAGGTTTTCCACAGTTCTTACCACGGCGGGTTCATGATCACCCGCTCTCATGCCCGTTTTATCCAACGAACAAACTCTGCATGCATGCGATTCTTCTGGAAAAACTCAAGTCTATAGGCTTCATTCTCCAAATTCAGCCAGATGTGCTTGAAATCAGAATCAAAGCCAACAACCTGTATAGCCTGGAATACCTTGGGAGGCCTAAATGCGAAAACTGTAAGCCCGATGAAGATGCCAAATAATAGAACCAAACCAAAAAGATAAGGTGGCAAACCCCTCCCCAGCCATAAGTTCTCTCCAGCGGCTAGAAACGAAATAAACAGAATCGAGAATAGGATTCCGTCGCCAAGAGTACACAATACCTTGAATTTGTTCTCACCTTCATCTGTATATTGATGGGCCTCGCAGGTCGGTATGAATAATGTGCGAGTTTTAACATCCCCAAAGCGGGTCTTTCCAAATCCGGATATTCTTGGATTCGTATATGGGCGTGCTGGATCCTCTTTTTTCTCCGATATGATCATTTTAGTAAAGACTGTGGCCTCATCACCACAGACGGGACAGCTTCTCGGAAATGAAACCTTGTCCATCCGAGCCTTGACTATGGGTGGGTCGAATATCTCAGTCCTGAAACTCAATTGGATTCACGCAGGCGATTCAATGGACTGGAGATAAAATTAGGCTAATGGTTCACGTACTTTAGTGCTAATGGTCCAATGAGAGATTAACAAACGAACTTCTTCGGTGGTGATAGAATATGATTTCTAGCAAGAGGGGCCTTCAATCTCTTCTTATTCGGAAGCACCAACTTACCGACCCGTAGGAGCAAAACGTAAATTTGGGGGGGCAATACATCGATTAGTAGGATGAATCTCTTGATAGGAATCAAAAGGTTTCGGTGGATATCTCACCGTTTTTCAAGAACCCATTCCGATAGAGTTTCGACACGATATTATTGAATCCAGGACAGATACTCCACTGCATGGAGTATTCACATTTTTCACATGTCTGCGATATCTCCCACATCCTTTTTCCACTCATGATAGAGACCAGCGTGAAATATATCATGAAAAGCAGGAAAAATTTTTGTTCAAACAAATAGAAGATGGAGTTTCCAAATATCAGGATCGAGAAGCTTACTAAAGCGAATGAACAGCCTAAAACAAGTTTTCTGACCAAGCGTCCTTCTGTTGTTTCTCCTAGCTTGAAATGACCTGAAATAATAGAAAAAATGGACCCGCTCACGCCTCCATAAAATAGGAAGAATCTTGAGGGTAGAGGAAACCCATTCAACCACAATGCCGTTAATAGCCCAAATGCTGCAAAGAATGAAATGTTGTTGAATGTACACCCGATACACCATCGACGTCCACGTAGAGTGATGGTATGTGCTTTGAACGCTAAACAAAAAGGATGATGGGCGGTGAGAAAGGGACCCACGGACTTGAGAAAGAGAAGAGGCCGCCGCAAGATTTCTCCTCTATTCAGCTCCAATAGTGATTTCTCATCTGTCGTGGAAATGATTACTTTCACCGACCAATTTACATTTTCTTTGCTTCACGATACCAAGGATTTCTTCATGGAGTCATTGGTATCAGATCAAACAGGAGATTGAGCCCGCCGCCTAGCAGCATAATAATCACAATAAGAACGATTACCTGTAAGATGATAAGAACAATCCAAGCTACGATTGCTCCGCCCCAACCAACTTCATGGCGACTTTTTATGAAATACCATTGAAGAATACAAGACAAGATGGGCCCAATAACTGGGACAATTATTGCTAGGTTGGAAAGAGCCATCAATAGTGCGGTGACTACTGTAGATCCAAGTTCTCTATTTCTTCCGTTCACTGGTCCTAATGCCACTCCGAGCAACAGAGCAGTGATGATGAAAGAGATTACAACCATCAACAACGCTATTGTTCCGAATGTTCCTAGGAATGGAATAAAATCTAATTGCATTTTGACTAATCCTCCGGATTACGCGAATCGTAGGCAAGCTACAGGAGTGTGGCATAAAAGAATTGCTACAGATTCGGAATGGGCTGTTCCAAAAATGTCAGGTAGTTATAACACGCTTTCAGTGCAATCCTTAAGGTAGTATGGAATCGTCAGTGGTTCTGACGAACCCATTATCAAGACATAGAGGAACGCCATTGACTGGCATGTATATTCGGGACTAAAACCAAACTCCTCAATAATCGAGAGTCACAGAGTGTTGAAGAGTAGGGAAGTTCTAAGATTTTTGGCGCCCTTTGTTTATTTTGAGGGGGCTTAGAAGCCGGCCCTTGGTACTTCTGTAATAACCACTGCGATTCAGCTTTTCCCCGAGCTAGGAATGAGCGATGCGAACGGTATAGGTCAGATAATCGAATCGATTATACCGGAGTGCAGTGCAATGGATGTATTTCCTGGGTTGGTAGTATACCTAGCCAAAAAGGCCTGATAGTTACGGCTAAACCGAAATTAGACAGTATTTAAAAATATTTTAAAGCGTTCATAATCATTTATTTTTGTTTTACGGTTTTATGAGGTTTTAATTCTAATAACGGACTTCAGTTTTTCTAATAGTTGCTATATATGGACACTAGTATGGAGTATTCAGTGATTACACAATGAAGAAATCAAAGCTTTTGATTGCATCCCTTGTTGCAGCTATGCTGGCTATAGCAGTGCCAATGGTTTCAGCACAAGGAAATGGCATTCAATATCAAGAAACAGCCGGAATGGTCAGGTTGACAACTGATGAGATCGAGATGAAGGTGACGGGTGTCGGAGAGGTTCCCCATTTCCATTGGTGGGACCCAGATAGCCCTGGTACGGATTATCACTTGATCTTTGTCAAGTTGTTTGAGGCAAATGACACTGATTCCGATGGAGTATATAACGGAAGTGAAGACCAGATTGTCGGTTCACCATTTGCCCTACCCTCCACAGGATGGGACTTTAGCGGTTTCGAAACCGAAACTGATGATGGAAATGTTACTGCGGTGCACTTCAATTTCACAAGCACCACAGAACACGACCCCAGGTCTGGAGGCGAAACGGGCAATATCCCTGGCATGGCATCCTTTGATGTAAAGGTACAGCTACGTGTCCACATGGATGTAGAGAATTCCAATGAGTTGAAGTTCGACGTGATCATTGACGGTTGGAACTGGACCTACGATGACTCGATTCTTGTCTTACAGTTCACTATCAGTGAGAGCAGTCACGGAGAGGAACAGGGCTCCAGAGATCCAAGCGATTTCGGACGCACAGGTAACCAATTCCAGTTCAATGGCGCCTATATGGAATATGCAGAAACTGCACGGGCTGCTCAGAACACATTGGAAGTTAGGGCCAGCTACGGCGATTCGGCAGGTCAACAGGCAGGCAATGCGATTTACTTGGCTTTCGAATACTTTGGTAATGAAACACTAGAATATGACCCCACCTTGGGCATTGGATCGGATGGCGTCCTCCCCAGTGATAACACAATGCTGTTGCTGATTGGTGGCGGAATTGTTGTCGTAGTCGTAATTGCTCTGATTGTCAAGTTCAGAGGATAGACTCTAATCGGGAGCGGTTATCCCCGCTTCCGTCTTTTCTTTTTTCAATTCTTCTTGAGTAATACTTCGCCTTTTTCCAAACAGAATACATTCAATCAGCAACCATAATAAAGAAGTGTTCAAGAAAAGGACACAAGACAAAGACACTGTTGTCAAGAGTCCAGCCCCTTCGGAGATTTGTCACATGAATTCAAAATCCTCACTCCAAGATAAAGCTATTAACACTATCCGGTTTCTCTCAGCGGATGCCGTTCAAAAGGCAAATTCAGGACACCCGGGAATGCCCATGGGTGCAGCTGCAATGGCCTACGCATTGTGGAAACGCCATCTTAGATTCAATCCAGACGATCCAGAGTGGCCTGACCGGGATCGATTTGTCTTATCGGGCGGACATGGTTCGATGCTACTCTATTCATTGTTGTATCTGACTGGCTATGGTGTTTCATTAGATGATATCAAGGATTTCCGACAATGGCAAAGCAACACCCCAGGACATCCCGAGTCATTCTGTACCCCGGGTGTCGAGGTCACAACTGGCCCCCTAGGACAGGGATTTGCCAATGCTGTAGGGATGGCGATAGCAGAGAAACATTTGGCGGCAGTATTCAACGAGGGGGATTATGATGTCGTCAATCATTATACGTACGCAATAGTGACTGATGGGGACTTAATGGAGGGCATCTCTTCAGAGGCAGCGTCGCTTGCAGGCCATATGAACCTTGACAAACTTGTAGTGCTATATGATGACAATGACATAAGCATCGATGGGAGTACTGACCTTACTTTCACTGAAGATGTGGGTAAGCGCTTTGAGGCATTTGGATGGCATGTACAGAAGGTCGACAATGGAAATGATGTGGAAGCAATAGATGCTGCAATTCAGGAAGCGAAGGAGGAAAGTCATCCCTCTCTAATCATGTGCAGAACGCATATTGGGTACGGATTGCCCACCCGCCAAGATACCGCTAAGGCCCATGGAGAGCCAGCAGGCGAGGAGGAACTCAAGAGAGCGAAGAAAAATCTTGGTTGGCCACAGGAAAAATTCCATGTTCCAGAGGAGGTCTTAGAACATTTTAGAGAAGCAATGGAACAGGGAAAGGAACTGCAGTCCGCGTGGAAGCTATTGGTTTCAAACTATGAGAAGGAATACCCAGAGAAGGCAGCTGAATTCAAAAGACGCCTAGATGCAAGATTACCTGCTGAGTGGGATAAGGATATACCCATTTTTGACCCTGATGAGAAGGGAATCGCAACACGAGCGGCATCCGGGAAGACACTTGATGCAATCACACCAAGAATACCAGAGATGATTGGTGGATCTGCTGATCTCACAGGCTCAAACAAAACATGGATAGAGGGAAGTGAGGATTTTCAAGCAGATTCCCCTGCAGAACGAAATATCTACTTCGGGGTGAGGGAACATGCCATGGGAGGTATCGTTAATGGTATGGCGGTTCATGGAGGATTGGTACCCTACTGTGGGACATTTTTCATCTTTTCAGACTATATGAGACCGGCCATTCGATTATCTGCTCTCTCAGGATACCCCAGCATTTGGGTTTTCACACATGATAGTATCGGCTTAGGGGAAGATGGTCCTACGCATCAACCAATTGAACATCTCGCATCTCTTCGTGCAATGCCAAACCTTGTGGTAATTAGGCCAGGTGATGCTAACGAGGTAACAGAGGCATGGCGTATAGCAATCCAACGCAGGGATAATCCGACCGCGATTGTCTTGACCCGCCAGAGTGTACCTATTCTGGATAGGTCCATATACAACTCCCCGAAAGGTTTGCAAAGAGGGGCATATGTATTGAAGGATTTTGGAGATGGAGACCCAGACATTATTCTCATGGCATCTGGTTCTGAGGTAGCATTGATAGCTCAGGCTGGAGAAACTCTGGCGAATGAGGGTCATAACGTGCGAATCGTTTCGTTTCCAAGCTGGGGTCTCTTTGAGATCCAAGATGCTACTTATAGAAAATCAATTCTGCTTGACGGAGTGAAATCTAGACTCGCTGTGGAGGCCGGAGTGTCACAAGGATGGCAGAAGTGGGTGGGCGACGAAGGGGATATCATCTCTATCGAGAGATTTGGAGCCTCTGCGCCGTATGAAGACTTGTTTGAGAACTTTGGGTTCACTAGTGAAAACGTTGTCAGGAGAGCTCATAAGCTTCTGAAATAGAGTCGCAGCCATGTGGATTGAAGATTAGTCAGCGTTTTTCATCCGCTTTTCGATTGCAGCCATAGCATCACGTGATGACATGCGGATTTCCACATCCTCAGCTTTTGATAGGTTCTCAAGAATAAGCAAGTCGGAGGAACCACCAATTTGAGCCATGACCCTGATAGCGCAAATAAGGGCATTCTTTTGCCGATAGCTAATGGCAGCGAGAAGATTATCCAAAGAACGGGGATGTGCGATGTCTAGAGAGGAAACAGCAGACTCAAAATCAAAATGCATCTCAGCTTGCATTCGATTACGCAGTTGTTGTTTTGCTGGTGAACCGATATCAATCAGTCCTCGTACTGCTATTTCCCGTATGTTTTCATCAAAATCTTCTAGGCATTCATCCAAGATGTCAGCAGTTTCCGGAAGGCACAGTTGTGCAAGAGATTGAACGCTTGCCATTCTGACCCAGCTATATTCGTCATTGACACTCCGTCTGAGGAACGGTTCTGCACGCAAGTCACCAATAGTTCCCATCTTGGCTGCAGCCATCTTTCGCACATTGGAATTATTGGATGTGATATCGATGCCCAATTGAAGCAGTGTTGATTCATTCGAACCAACATTCTCAAATTTGATATCTTCAAGCATAAGATTTGGCTCAATGAGGGAGGATATTGTTGATGAAGAAATGGAGTGCTGCTCTAAGAACGCTTCAACTTTCCGGATGCACTCCCTATTTCGGATGCTTGAGGTAACGCAGAGATAACCATAGTATGTCTGGGCTATGTCCGAAAGACTGACGGGTTCTTCTGCAAGGCTCTTCAGTTCCGCCGCTCTCTCGTTTACAATCGATGGTATTAGGTGAGCAAGGCGAGTCTTCTTCAGGCGGCTTAAATCAATAAAATACGTGTTACCGTTTCTGACATTTTCTTCCATCACCTTAAGAGTAGTATCAAAGACTTGGAAGTCCCAGTCGACAGATTGGAGTTCATTCAGTCGAGTGAGAACATCATTCACCCCAACACTGGTGTAGATGAATTCTGGGATAGAAAACGCATGAAAGAAGGCCCTCCGGAAAAGACCCCATTGGTCTGAGAGAACTTCATATGTTTTCATCAGGGATTCAATAACCATTTTACCTCCATCATTCTCAATAGAATCCCTGATTAGAACCGATAAGCTGTCCCAGTCCTTGCCCTGTATTGATTGGATTGCCTTACTTGGATCATCCAGCTGACTCATCTGAAGCACGGTGTTTGAGTTTGGGCATTCCTTCTTAATCTTCACGTAATCGCACAAAGATGTCATCCGGTTGCTTTATTGCCTGCTTTGCCACTGCTTTTTATCAACGTTGTAAACGGAGAACATTGACATGGCAAAATATGATTTAGATGGAAAGATAGCGATAATAACCGGTGGTTCTGGTGGACTAGGTGAACAGTTCGCTCATGGATTAGCCGAAGCCGGTTCAAACGTTGTTCTAGCTGCACGGCGAGAAAAGAATCTGGAACAAATTGCAGATGAACTGTCTAAGAAGTATGATGTTCGGTCTCTGCCCATCAAAACCGATGTGACAAAGGAAGCAGACATCATAAACATGGTAGAAGCAACAGTAGATGAGTTTGGCACTGTTGATATCTTGGTGAATAACGCGGGCATGTATGTTGTAAAACCTCTGATAGAACAGACACTTGATGACTGGAATCTTGTCATGGACGTCAATCTGACTTCTACATTCATTGCATCTCGAGAGGTGGCAAAGATTATGATACCGAAAGAAAGCGGTTGTATTATCAACATCAGTTCAACTTTTGGACTTGGTGCCACGGAATTCACCGAGGTGGGATATTATGCGTCGAAAGGTGGTGTCATTGCTCTTACAAAGGCACTCGCAGTGGAACTGGGCAAGCACAATATCCGAGTAAATTCAATAGCCCCCGGATTCTTCCCGACAGATATGTCCATTGAGGCCATAGAAACCGATGAGATTCGAGAAAAGATGATTGAGCCTCGTACTGCTTTGCCCATGCTTGCAAAGAAAGAGTGGATTCGAGGGGCTGTAGCCTTTCTAGCCAGTGATGATGCTCGCTATATTACAGGGCATACGCTCGCTGTTGATGGCGGATGGCTTGCCTATTGATATCTCCTACTACACAATGATTGCGAACATGTTTATGTGGAAGCATAACCAAGCAGTAAGCTATGTATCTCGGAAAGAAAGTGCGTCTCAGAGCACTTGAGATGAGTGATTTGGACGCAATAATGGCTCATTGGAACACATATGAAACAAGAAGGTATCTGTATTCGGCTATGCCTCATTCGAGAGAACATGAACGGGAGTGGCTTGAAAGAGCTGCCAAACAAACACCTTGGGAAGACGGCAGTCTGACTCTCGCGATAGAGGATAGAGATACTCAAGAATTCCTCGGCACTGTGGGACTGGCGCGAATTTCTCCCGAAAATATGCATGCGGAGTTTGGTATAGCAATACATAATCCTGCGCAACAGGGAAAGGGATATGGAACAGATGCAACAGAAATCATCCTCTGGATAGGATTTCATGAGCTGGGACTCAATAGTATCCATCTGTACACTATGGAATCGAACGTGCGTGCTCAAAGAGCATACGAAAAAGCTGGTTTCAAGAGAGTTGGAAAGATTAGACAGTACATGTATTCAGGGGGAGAATATGAAGATGCCTTTGTAATGGACATCTTGAAGTCTGAATTCATGGAGAGATGGCCTCCCGGAAAGATGATTGCAAACTGAGATAGTAGCATAGGCAGATATCTTAGCCGTGTGGTGTCTGTAAGGAATCATCAGCATATGCTTTCATGATGTTTCGTTCCACACGTCGCAATCGCTCTTGCATGGCCACTCTACTTATATCGAGCTGATCCGCCAATTCGATAATCTTCACATGTCGAGGGATTGCATAATATCCTGACTTATAGGCGAGTCTGAAGGCCTCCGTTTGCTTATCTGTCAGAGTCACTGTCGACTTGGGATACGGAGTTGTTCGAAGCCTTAACAGCTGAACCTCACTGAACCTAGCTCTTAGCAGGTCCAGCATCTCTTTCACTTTCTTCCTTGATGGCGCAAGAACCGTGTGCTTCTGAATGCCGTCCTGAATTATGATAGGAAGACGCGACATGCATCCAGTATGAAGGACGGTATCATGTATCGATGGCCCCTCTAAATGGTGGACCACCCTTGTCCAATATGCCTCAGTGGACTTGTAAGTCACCTCTACTTCACGAATGTTATCATTAGCTTTCAATTGCTCAACATACTCAATTATATGAGACTCCATCGCTTGCAGTGGCTCGATAACGCCGAAGCCTGCATCACCATTTATGGTCATGATTGATACCCTGACCGGAATTCTGCTAGTGAGCTCGCAGGAGTAGTAGTTCTCAGCGCTAATTTGAAGGAGGCATTCTAGGACCATTATATGCACCCGTCGTATGACGGCAATGAGTTAAACCGTATATCAATATAGCTAGAAACACGTGGAACATAAGTTATGACTAAAAACAATGGAGAGATTACTCCTGAAGATGAAGTCAGGCAACATCGGATTGCAGTTGCGGAGGCGCTCTTTGTCACATTGCTCTGGTCATCTTCATGGGTTATTATTAAGTTCGGGCTTGAAGAGTTGCCGCCAATCACATTCTCAGGACTTAGATATCTGATAGCCTCAATTATCTTGATGACTGTCATTCTATCTCAGAAGAAACTACGACGAGCTCTACAGGGTCAATCAAGAAAGTGGTGGCTGACAGTCACGGCGTACGGACTTGTCTTCGTCGCGATTACACAAGGAGCCCAGTTTGTAGGCCTTGATATTCTCAATGCAATCACGGTTTCACTGCTCCTCAATTTGACTCCAATTCTTGTTTTGGTCCTAGGAGCTATTTCGCTACAAGAGAAACCAGATGCGAAGCAGGTAGCTTGGATTCTCGTGGGAGTCATTGGTGTACTGATATATTTCCACCCGATTGATTTGCCCTTTGATCAGCTATTGGGACTTGCAGTGGTACTAGTTGGCGTGATTGCAAATGCGGCATCTTCAATCATGGGACGAGCCATAAACCGTAATAGGATATTGCCACCTATTGTCATAACTGGGGTTAGCATCACGATTGGTTCACTAGTTCTTGCTACAGTCGGTCTTGTCCTTGAGGGGCCCACCTCTGTTAGTCCCACATCGATGGCCTACCTGTTATGGCTTGGCGTTGTGAATACTGCTCTTGCATTCACAATTTGGAATAAGGCTATGCAGACTCTTCGAGCAATAGATGTGTCAATCATAAACGGAACTATGCTTCCACAAATCGTAATCTTGTCTATTATCTTCCTGAATGAAATGCCCACATTACTTGACTACTTTGGCTTGATTTTAGTAGGATTGTCTGCCTTTTTTGTGCAATGGGTCCGTGCCAAAAAGCTCAACAGTAGGCAAAAAATCCCCATTGAAGGTGAAACAATATAATCCAGCGCTAGGTTTTTTCTCGATTATCGACAGAGAGGAATTTCGCATTTATGGCAACTATCACAGTACTGAGCGACATAAGCAAAGCTCCAGCTGCGGGATCGAGTGCCACCCCGTAAGAGTACAGGACCCCGGCTGCCAACGGGATTGCAATAGCATTGTAACTAGTTGCCCAGAAGAGATTCTGAACCATCTTATCATAAGTGGCATCCGAGAGCCCTAGAATTGAGGCAACATCGCGTGGATCATTCCGAACTAAGACAATATCGGCCGTTTCAACAGCTACATCTGTGCCCGCACCAATGGCAATTCCAATGTCAGCTGTGGCCAAAGCAGGTGCGTCATTTACCCCGTCCCCCACCATAGCCACCGTCAAGCCGCGGTTCTGCACTTCCTTCACCTTCTCTGCTTTTTCATCTGGCAAAACTTCGGCAAAATAGTCATCAAGTCCCAGTTCATCTGATACCCAGCTAGCCACATTTTTGTTGTCCCCAGTAAGCATCATACATTGTATACCCATGTCTTTGAGCCGTTGAATTGCCTCCCGCGACTCATCCCGAATAATATCACCCAGTGCCAGAAGACCAATGACTTCCTTTCCTCTTAGGACGTATGCAAGGGTAAATCCCTTCTCCGAAATTTCGTCGATTCGTGGGTCGTCGGGCAACTGATTTGTTTCGCGAACATAGCTTGGGCTTGCGGCAACAATTTCCTTTCCTTCTACCACGCCTCTGGCACCCTTCCCAGGAATAGCCTCGAAATCATCCACATCGAGCAAGGAGATATTTCGTTCTTCAGCACCACGGACGATGCCCTGCGCAATAGAATGCTCTGATCTTGATTCGATAGATGCAGCAAGCTGAAGGACCTCAGCCTCATCAAATGATGAAAAGGAGAGAATCTCACTCACAGTAAATTCGCCTTTGGTCAGTGTTCCAGTCTTATCAAAGATAACTGCTTGTAGATTCCTCGCTCTCTCGAACGCAGCCCTATCTCTTATCAATAATCCATTCTTTGCTGAGATTGAAGTTGATACAGCAACAACAAGTGGTACAGCTAGACCTAGTGCATGGGGACAAGTGATTACCATGACCGTAACAGCACGTTCAATGCCAAACCCCAAAGTCTGACCTGCGAAGAGCCATCCACCCAGAGTGACACTACCTGCTGTAAGCGCGATGATGGTGAGAATAAAGGCAGCACGATTTGCAAGGTCCTGCGTTCTGGACTTGCTCTGTTGAGCTTCGCGAACCATGTCGATTACCTGTGCAATATAGGTTTCATCACCAACTTTGGATATATTTACTTCCAAACTACCTGACCCGTTGATGGTCCCCCCAATAACCTCATCGCCCTCAGTCTTCTCAATAGGCTTCGATTCTCCTGTCACCATGGCTTCGTTGATGCTGCTTGTCCCCTCAACGATTTCACCATCGGAGGGAATGCGCTCTCCGGGTTTAATGAGTACCCTGTCACCCTTCTGCAGCCTTGATGCCTCAATATCCTCGACACTCCCATCATCGTGAACAATGTGCGCTGTGGAAGGTAGTAGCTTAACTAGTTCCTCCAAAGCTTGCGAAGCGCCAAGAATTGACCGCATCTCAATCCAGTGTCCAAGAAGCATTACGTCAATCAGAGTGACCAATTCCCAAAAGAAGAGTGTGCCAGGAAGAATGAAGACAACCGCACTGCTGTAGAGATAGGCAACCGATATTGCCACCGCGATTAATGTCATCATCCCCAGTTCTCTATCGCGAATCTCGTCAAAGAACCCCTCGAAGAATGGTTGACCTCCATAGATGAACACTATCGTTGAGAGCAGGAACAGAACAATCTCGGATCCCGGAAAGTCAAGAAACTCCAATCCAAGTAGTTGCTGAACTAGAGGAGATAAGAGAACAACTGGTGGAGTGAGAATTATGGACGCTAGGAACCGTTTTCGAAACCGTTTCATCATCATCCTGTGATGCGATGATTGATCATGTTCTTTGGATTGACTGTGATTATCAGCCGACAATAGAGGATGGCCTCCAATCTATGTAGAATGAAATATAGTTAATCAATACTTCGGAATGTGATGCTTCCGAAAAAAGGAGAGGGCTCAAATTGAGCCCATAAGATGCCCAATGATACTACATCTTCTCAGCTATTTCTTCCTCTACTTCTTCCATTCCTTCTTTATAGAAGTCAGCCTCGTCTGGGGCGATCTCATAGAGGACTCTGAGAAATTCTCCAGCATGAACCCGTTCTTCGTTTGCTATGTCTGTCAATACTTCTTTTGCGAGTTCGTTATCAGTTGATTCAGCTAGTTGCATATAGAGCTGGATTGCTTCGTACTCCGCTGCTATCATGAAACGAATTGCACGAATCAGTTCTGAATTGGTCAACTTCCGGTCGTTCTTTAAGACTGAAAAAGGATTTGCAAATTCCGGCATTTTTGTTCATTAGTTCAAAATTTTGAATGTCTTATATTTGTTAGGACATAAGATATTGCCAATTAGTACTTTGTACGAAATTTAGATGACTCAAACCTGTCTTCAAGGGATTATATCAGCGAATTCAGAATTTGGTAATTTCCACCACTGTTCAGGGCATAAAAGCATGCGAAACAGCCAAAATGGGTGGTGTATGAATTGAATATATGGTAGTTCTTGATTTGGGACCACTTAGCACGACCGATATGCTCTTGGCCATTGGCACAGTGTTAATCGTTTATGCAGTCCTAATGATTGCCTTTATCATAGACAGCAGAGGGCATCCAAGCTGGATTGCACGAAAAATCATTCATATCTCGGTCAGTTCGGTGATTGGGCTTACTCTGGTGCTTTATCATAACCTATCAGGACCTTTGGTTGCAGTCATGCTGTTCTTGGCCCCATTGATTCTGGGGCGAGCATTCTTCGGGCAGCCAGTTTGGAATCTGGTGAGATTGGCGTCCCGCAAACAGGAGAGAAAGAGAAGCTGGCACACCTTGGCTGCGGGCATCTTGGCCATGATTTCGTACGGAGTGGTGTTTCTTATGTTCCCTAAAGAACCTGCAATCTTTGTGACTGCCATTCTTGCCGTTTCATGGGGCGATGGTTCAGGAGAATTAATTGGCCGCCCCTTCGGCCGAAGGAAGTATCAACTCCTTGGAAATGACAGGACGGTATTAGGAAGCATAGCCGTGTTTGTATTCACTGTTCTAGCAGCAGCTTTTGCATTCCAGATATTCTCTTCAAGAAATGTTCTTGCATTGATTCCAGTCTTTTTCGCAATTGGTCTTGTGGTTATGCTAATGGAGGCCGTTAGCATTAGCTGGCTGGACAACTTCCTTATTCCATTGAGTGCAGCTGGCGTTTTGTTCCTATTCCTCTTCTGAGAACAATTGGAGGCATCTGTATTACTCTATATTCTGAGAGATTCATTTTTTGGATACCACAGTCGCATGAATCTTCATTAGGTTTGGATGGTGTTTTAGATGCATTCCACCATCTATAAGTCGCATATTGAATGGGAAAAGACCGACACTATCGTCGTTTCTAACTTGATCATTCATTTCTGCCAGGATTGCATTGATGAAACAGTCGCCAACATCACTAGTTTTCAGATGCAATTTTGATAGCAGTTCTTGGAGAGTACACTCGCCATCTAGGTCAAAATAGAGGATTGTATCTTCGTTTGCCCTGCTGTCTGGAATAAATTGTCTTAGTCTTCCATACAGATGAATCTCAACCATCGTCTACTCGTCAAATGTGTTTGATGATATTACAGGGGAATTGATTTTATAGTTGTGATAGAACGCTTTGGCACTACTTTTCCTAATCACCGTTCATTGTAAGTTGGACAATCCTGGACAGAGAAGTGTTGTCCTCCCAGAAACGGCACGGGGTTGGACTCCTTGAAGATCTTGGAATGACCTCAGAAGGTTATGGATGGCCAGAGTATTTAGACACCACAATTCAAACGTCTAACTCTTCTATCAACTATGGATTGACTGTCCAACTTTGTCCAAGTTTCTTGGAACTGTCCTGAACCCTATCTCAAATCGAGAACCATTCCATCATAGGCAAGGTCTATGGTTACCTCTCTTGATAATGACTTCACTTTTCTCCTGGATTCTGAGGCATTTCCGTAAAACCATTTTCCTAAATGGGTAAAGACAATATGAGCTGCACAAGGGCGGAAGAATTCTACTAAGTCAGGAATGCCTTTATGCCCCCAAATATTGCCTTGCTTATCGCCCATTACTCTACCACCCTGTCTAATAAAACTGCCATCAGTTATTACCAAGTCAAGTTCTCCAAAAGCACTGTGATATTTTTTCTCAATCCAGACCATATCCCCCGTGTAGAGAATCCTATGATCACCTTCTATGAGATACGCTCGTGATTCCACTAATTTACTATGAATGGTTGGTATTGAGGAGATTGTACATGTTTCAAAATCCACGTGGTCAGGCATAATCCTGACTTCTATATCGTCAGACTCTTCTGGTGCGTAGATAGGAACCTCCACCTCAATATCCTCTACGATGAAGACAGCATGGTCGGGATGAAGATGGGTTATGAAAATGACTTCTGGTTCATGTTGTAGAAACTCCTCTTCCCCCAAATCGAAGAGAATCTTCTCGTTGAGAAGAAGTCCCGAGTGTTTTGAGTGATAGGGGCTGGTGGCATCTGTATTCGCACGAGTTCCGAGGAATTTCAATCGAGTCATGTTTGTCTTCTAGATAATATGCATCAGTGATGGTTCTTTCGAAATAGTAGTCGGAAGAATAGAGGTGCTCTGGTCACTCATTTGACTCTCCCGCGGTCATCAAGGAAAGAATGTTTGAGTCACAAAAAAATAAGAGGGGGTGAAGACCCCCTGTGGATTGTTATGCCATTGACTCTTTAACGGCAGGAATATTCAGGTATACTAATGTAAGAATGCTTAGTATGATCCCCTCTAGCCAGAAGATCGACAATAGGTAGAGGGGAATTGCCACTATATTGATTATAACAGCCCAATTCCATGCCCATTCTTCCATATTCCACAACCCTCTCGCAATCCAGAGAGCAAAAATTGCCAAGAGAAAACCAATCGCGGAGGTCGCATCTTCCCAGATTGCGAGACCTAGAGCGCCAGCAAAGAGCCCCAAAAGGGCGTTTACTAACAGCAGAACGACTGCAATCTTTACCTCTATCGGTTGTTCGGATGGCTTTTTGCCACTAAGATCGGATTCGGCAATAGGTATCTCAGTCATTGAATTCACCAAATTGCATTGATGATGCACAATACTCCTAATCATCCTTTCTGATACACCAAAAAGATTGCAAGAACCGGTCATGTGACAGCCGCTTGATGAGCGTAAACTTCCCAGAAGAATAGCCACTAGCCACGAATTGATATTGAGTCACATACTAAGAAATACGAGCGATTGAGATATGACAGGTGACGAAAGACGAATTGCTGAAGAAAAAAAGACTATTGAGATGATGATTCACTACTATTGTGATCGTAAACACGAGTCCAAGAGTCTTTGTCAGGACTGTGAAGAGCTCCTTCGTTATGCACATTCTCGTCTGAATCATTGCAGATACGGTAATGATAAACCAACATGCAGAAGATGTGATACTCACTGTTACAGCCCTGTTTATAGAGCAAAAGTCAAGGCGGTCATGCGTTTCGCTGGCCCACGAATGTTGTTTACAGCGCCCATAAGGTGGATCAAGCATAAACTACACGATCGTGACTAGACACCTCTTCCTTACACATCAAGAATCTGCTTGTAATCATGTAACGCCTGTTTTGCACTTGTGACGCCCTCAACGACGGCATTCCCCTTGGGCAGGAGTGTTATTGTAATTCCATCATCTTTTATTATTTTGAGAAATGCCTCAGTGACCACTGATTTGTAAGCCGCGGGCAACTTCTTGGCAACGGCATTGAAGTCAATCTTACGACGGGTAGGTGGCGATATACTAAAACTTCCCGTACATAAGATAGTCACCATAAAATCATCCTCCTCAGCAGGCTCCTTCGAAAGTTTCTTCGAACAGACAGGACAGTCTTCATTCCTATGTATGGCAAAGCGGTCAAAGCTGAGTTGATTGATATCCATATGTAGAAGATGGTTGGCAAGACTGGGCTCCTTCTGTGTTGATATCATGATTGCCTCTTGAACCTCGATCGAGGCAGCCAGAGAGAGTATCGTTGGAGTCACTCCAACATTTTCACAAGTCATTTCTGAGGTGTCTTGCGTGTCACCCAAGAGACAGTGTAGGCACCCGGTTTCGCCGGGGATAAAAGTCGAGATATTGGCATAATGTTGTATGGCACCTGCATACACGTAGGGAATATGTAGTTCTTGACTCGCTCTGTTGACGGCACGCCTTGCCTTGATTGAGTCCAGTCCATCAAGAATGATATCAGTTCCTCCAAGGAGGTCGCTAGCGTTATCCTCGCGAATTGTTACGCTGTAGGGTTCAAAAACCACGTCAGGATTCATGGGAGCAAGATTGGATACTGCGGTTTCTGCCTTTGGGGTCCCGATATCATCTGTGTTATATATGGTTTGACGCTGGAGGTTTGAGAGGTCAACAATATCATGGTCAATCACTCTGATCGTACCAAATCCGATGGCTGTTAGAAGACGCAATATGGGGCTACCAAGTCCACCAGCACCCACCACAGTGACATGTGTATCCAGGATTGACTTCATTGCCTGTTCATCCACATTTGGCAAAGCAAGCATTCGTGAATACCGGGTTCTTTGGTCGGAGGTGAGTACCAAATTTATCAACTCTTGAAGCTCTTAGCATATTTACCCTTAAAGGGATAGATATTGCCCTTTTCGTATCAAGATGTTTTTTAGAATATAACAATTCCATTGCTTGGGCATCGATGTGAATTTGAAGCGAGTCGAGTCTTTATGGAATTGGAAATAAACCACATAGGTTCAGAATATGGAACCATCGAGTATTACTCATACATGCGCTCAAATCAATCCCCTGTGAATCTCTATATTCATGGCCTTGGATATCACAAGAACTGGTTCAATAACCATTTTGCAAGATTCGAACTGGACCGCTATTCGTGGATAGTCCCTGACCTAATGGGGCATGGAAACTCGTCAAAACCGGAGACTCAACAGGCATATACAATGGATAAACAAGCAGAATATCTTGCAGACATTCTGAAGAGAGAGAAAGTAAATCGAATAAGAGTTATAGCCCACTCAATGGGAGGAGCAATTGCAATCTCATTATTGGAGCTGTTATCCCGTTCTAGTTCAAAAGGGATAGAACCTATTCTTCTCCTTTATCTTGAGGGAAACTTGGATGAAGGAGATGCATTCTTCTCCTCGAAAGTAGCTGAAGTGCCATTTGAGGAATACAAGAAGAGCTTTAAGCCTTGGTGCGAGAAAGTTCTGCAAACCACCGAAGATTACTCCATGCGTTCTTGGGTTGAGGCACTCCGAGATGCAGGAAGTTTCACCGTTTGGGCGTCAAGTAGAAACTTGGTAAAGGTCTCAAAAGAAAGCGATCTCTTCAAGCGTCTTCGAGATGTCTTTGGAGGACCAACTTACTTCGTATTTGGAGAGAGGAACAAGGGGATTTATTCATCAGAAGAATTGGTAAAGAAAAATAATATGCCAGTGCTATATGTGTCTAATGCAGGACATGCCATGCATGAAGATAACCCGTCAGGATTTTGGAAGATAGTCCTTCAACAAATTGAGTCTACATCCAGTAGCTAAAAAAATAGTAGTTCCCGGAGAGTACTCTCCGGAATTTACGCTTGATTTCGAGTTTTACCAACTGCGACCGCCAGAGCTACGACCTCTGCCGCCACCGTAGTCACGTCTGCGACGACCATGGTCAACCTCAGACATGTCATTTTCTTCGTTGACTTCCTCAATCTCTTCGTCAGCTTCTTCAAGAACGCTCTCGCGTCCGAACTTCAGACGAAGATTGCCCCTGAATAGTCCAGTATGGGCATTTTTCAAAACGTAGGTATTTCCAATTTCCATTTGATCGATAGTGTCGTCCCAGAGGGGGATTACAACAGTACCCGTTGTGTCTCCAACGGTAGCATCCGACACACGATGCGTGGAACCATCGCTTCGTGAAGTGACCTCATTAGGTTCGGCCTTTTCAAGAACCTTGAATTTGACATTAATATCGCCCATTCTAGGCTCTAACTCAGCGATTTCCAAATCTTTAGTTTCTTCAGACATTCGTATCACTTTATAGTTACAACAAGCTTCCAATAAGAAAAGTATCAAAGAATTGCACACACTCGTACGCTTCTAAAAAACACTCGACTCTAATTATCCGCTCTGTATTTCTCACTTTCTCTTAGGTCACTTATAAACTTCCGCATGACTCATTCTTTTCATATGATTAGCTGTAAGGAATGTCAATCTTCAGGGATTCCTAATATGGAACATGATTGAGAAATTAAGTCAACGCATAGCAAGACCATCTTTAGCCTATCTTTTTCTCGTAGAAGCAGCTCTCATTATGGGTGTGGACCAATTCATATCCCATTGCCTCATAGAGATGTCGTGCGGGAGCATTCCATTCTATGACATGAAGGGCTATCGTAACAAGCCCTTCCTTCCTTGTCCATTTCTCAGCCTCTTGCAAGAGCATCCGCGCTATGCCATGCCTTCGAAGTTCGGGAACCACATATAGATTATATATCCAAGTGAGCCGAGATTTGAACCGCCAGAATGGTTCTCGACTGCACAGCCAAATGAGAGCGATTTGCGGACGGGCTCTGGAGTCCACTATAAGGACTTCATGAGAAGGGTTGGACAGATCAATTGGATCCTCCTCATCCATCTTTCTGAACTTCTCCAAAATTTGCCTCTCGGTTAAGTCTTCAGAACGATTTAGTGTCCCTTTGAATGCCTCCAATTCAGCAGCCTTGAAAAAATCTACATCTTTCCTTCTATCCCATCTTCGGATTACCGTCTTCAACTCAATATGACTCCTTTCTGAAAACTGCAGTCAGATATACCTCTTGCTGGTCTATATTTAGCAACCGGTCTGCGTAGTGATATCGGTTCTAATTCACTCTGAAAGGATGATATGGATCGTCTGCTAGGAATGAGGGGAAATCGTTCATTATCCCTCTATATTTGGTTTTCGCAGAAAATGTGTAAACAAAAAGCAATGAATGGACCGGAATCAATCACATGCGGAAGTTCACGGTAGAACCATGGAATCAGCATGGCCATAGTCCAGTCACATGCATTTGGTAGACAAGGTCTACCAGTCAAATATTGTTCGGCTTTGCGCTAGCCTCTCTATTACCAACGGGTTTCGCGTCGACGATTGTGGACGACCTCGGACACATTATTGTCCAGGTTCACATCTTCGATATCCTCATCGATATCGACAAGCTCGCTTTCCTGATTGAATTTCAATCGGAGATTCCCTTGGAACAGTCCAGTATGGGCATTTTTCAGCTCATAGGTTGTTCCTGTTTCGAGTTTGTCAATAGTGTCATCCCAGACGGGAATTACAACGGCACCGGTACTGTCTCCGACAACAGTGTCGGATACGTAATGGGTAGAGTCGTCTCTACGAGAGGTTACCTCATTGGTTTCACCTTTCTCAACTACCTTGAAGGTGACATTAATGTCACCCATTCCGGGTTCTAGTTCTGCGATGTCGACGTCACGATTTTCAGTTGTCATCAGTATCACTCAAGTTTTCTTAACAGGCATCAAAAAAGAAACGTATCAACGAAGAGCACTATTACGCAACACTTCAAAATTCAACTTCACTTATCCTTTGCTCTGTGATTAGGTATCACCATCTATGCTTTATAAAATTCAGGGTTCTCGAAAAACCACACATAGCCGTTAATTTGCCCGGCATGTGCCTTCAATTTGCTCGTGGACTTTGGAGGCCCCTGCTATTTCATACAGAAGTCACTCTTTCTAAAATGAAAGCTCGAAACAATGCTAAGAGAACGTGTGAACAGCAGAAACGCTTCTTCTCAATTTGCAATGAGCGTCGCCACCGACTCCATGAGATTATACTAAGGAGGTGGAGTGAGTTGGGTAGATAGAAAAGACAATAAACTAGGAAGACTCTTCGCCTAGGTATGTGTTGTTAATGGTTTCCTCAGTCCCTTCATCTCGCGGAAGCATGAAATATGTTGCAACGGTAAACTCTGCGCGGGGTTACTTAAGGCAGAGAGACTTCTTGACCTATGCTTCACAGCTGGTTCCTGAACCCCAAGGGTCTGAAACATGGTCCCTTGCTTGGGGATATATCCGGCGCTTCGATGACATGCTCGATTCTCCTAGGTTGAGCAAAGAGAGCGCACGGAGTATGCTAGAAAAGGAACAGGTCATCGTGGAACCGGGCATGGAGGGTGATTTGAAAGTATCAGATACTGCACCTCTGCGACATCGTTGGTTGGCACAGTTTTTTGATAACGAACGTAAATACTACTCAGGCGATGCCTTGAAGGTAGTTCAGGATTTGTATGAGAGCGCGTGGGAAGATGTTGACCGGCGGGGAAAGATTCTCTCCCAGGAAGAAATGGATCGGTTATTATACAAAAAGGCACGGAGCTTCTTCAAACTATATTTCATTCTCTCTGATTTCGACCTGGGAAATCACCTAGATGATCTTTCATACGTTTTGGGAATGGGACTCGGAATTTTGGATGATATACTAGATATAGCATTTGATTACGAGTCGAACTATGTCAATATATCTCGTGAAGAAATGGAGATGTTAGGCATCGATTTACAGCCAGATGACAAGGGCTTCCTAGATCGTGTCATCAAGGCCGGATATCTATCATACCGGGCAAAACGAATCATGTCCTTCTTACTAAGAGCAAGAAGGCTCTCGCGTCACCTTCGTAGTAAATTGGTCCGAACATTCATTTTGCGCTTGACCGAGATTTTCGCGGCGCCAATAATAGAAGGGAGATTGGTTCCTGGTCAGCAATACTTTTTCAAAGGTGGACGTTTATTCAATCGGATTCTGCCACAGAACGAATCGCTGGCATACAAAATGGGGCATAAATTCATTGAGATTGCCCTTATGTACCCGCAAACGATAACCGGCTTCTTCAAACGCTATTCTGAGGAGTAGGAACAAGTCACTTACTTGAGCAGCATTCATCCAAGAAGATTCGTAACCAAGCTCTTGTAAGCCTTGTAAGTGAGATCTAGTGTGCCAAGTGACACCCGTTCATTACTTGAATGTGGCATTGCTATTAATTCATTACCGGACATGCGGTCGTCGAAGACACTAAATCCGTAAGCATCAGTACCGAACTCATTTCTGAAGAATCTCGAGTCGGTCTGCCCAGGCGAAAAGAGGGGGACTAATTCTGCCTTCACTCCATGAATATCCTTTAACACAGACTCCATCGCTGATATCATTGGAGAATTCAGAGAACTCTCATTTCCCTCTATTGGTTCATAGTGGGGAATAGGAAGTAGTTCAACATTGACATCATAGGAGAGGGATTTCAAGTGATGACGAATCCGGTCCATGACATAATCTACAGTCTGTCCGGGAAGTCTTCGGATGTCTAAATCAACGTATGCTCTGCTTGGAACGACGTTTGTCTTTGTTCCACCTTGAGTTACATTGGGAGATATTGTCATCTGGCTAATGGCATGCAGTAGTTTCGCTTGAGCTGGATCCTTCCGTTCTAAGTACCTCAAAACATAGGGCATGAAAATCGCCTTACCCAATAACCACTTGGTGAATCGTGATATTGGCATCTTTTCAGTCAGTATCTTGACGTAGTCAGTTCGTATTCTCTGTGGAAAGATAGCCAGTCTTTGAATTACTTTGGATAATTTCACTACCGCATTATCACTGGCAAAGGGCATGGAACCGTGCTGCTCTTTTCCCTTTGTAGTAACTCTCAACCAACAATCTCCCTTTTCCCCGTACTGGAAAGCGTATCGGTTATTTGCAACAGGAAATCCTCCAATCTCTGTTACCAAATAATCTGCCTCGACTTTCTCACGATGATGCTGAATCATCCATTGAGCCCCGAATCTACCATGAGTTTCCTCGTCGGACACGATTAGAAGTTTGAGGGTGCCGTTTGGTTCAAATCCATCTCGATAAAGATGAGCGAATGTCACAACCTGACAAGATACAATGAATAGCATATCGAAAGTCCCACGCCCCCAGATGAATCCATCATGTATTTCACCTGAGAAGGGAGGAACCTGCCAGCTGTCTTCGTCTTCTACTGGGACCACGTCAACATGTGCTGGCCCCAGCATCAAACTTGGTCCATCATTCCCTTTGATCTCTGCATAAAGATTCCCTCGTTCTGGTGCAGATTCAAAGACTTCTGCCTGAATACCATACCCCTGAAGAAACCGATCGACGGTCGTAATCGACTTCATCTCATTTCCAGGAGGGGTCACACACTTGTTCTGGACGAGTTCCTGAAGTAACCCTACTATCTCATCACGGGGCTGCATTTTAGACATCTCTATCCAAGTACGAAAGTACCATGACTAAAAAGGGAATTGTATTTTGTAGAGGGCCTGCACGGACGATGAACAAAGACGAAACTTGACAACTAATTAGGTGCTAACCTCAAATCGAGCCACTTTAGGTTTGGAGAGCAGAGACCACTCTCCTACCTCTCCTGTATGTCGGGCTCCTAATTCAACATGAAGCATTGCTATGCCACAATCAATTACCTTCGATGTGCCCCAGTCAATGAACCCGCCGTATGAGATGGTTATGGAGTCGGAGTCAATCGCGAATCGCCATGGTTGACGGTTGACTGCCGACGGGGCTAATCGTGCAGCCTCAAGAGCCAACTCAACCCATTCTCGATCCACATCTCCGGACTTGATGAGTTTGGAGAGAGGTTTTCTATCGTGCTCTCGTTTATTTCCAACACGATCCTTCGATTCTTCTGCGTATCCAAGTGGCGATACACCTACTATTTGTTCACCGTCCCTTATGGCCACATCTTCTTCAGCCCTCTCAGGACGAAAGAAACCAGTCACCCAACAAGTATTCAGAGCTCTACTCGTAGCCTCCAAGATGATTCCTTCCCCAAGATACCCCAAGGCGGCCTCAAAGTGATTGACCTCAGTATCACCCACAAAGGCAACATAGTGAGGTGCCTGTTTTACCTTCAGAATGGGACCGATTAGGCCCTTGAATACGTCGGATTTTGGTGCTCTAACAAGAACGGCACGAGCGCCTGCAAAAGGGGTGAATTCTTCACAGATCTCCTCGATTTCGGCCAGAAGACCAGAGGATACAGGCTCTTCAGTGTATTGTCTTACAGAATGTCTCTTTTCTATGGCGTCATACCATGTGTCCACAGGAATATGCATGAATACTCTGGATAGATTTTGCACCTGCTGATTGAAAAATATTGAGCCATCAGTGAACTATCATATAATTTAAATATCGAGATTGTTCGATTATTTGTTGTTCTGAAACTGGTTCCGGTGTACACAATCAATAGGAAGGAAATGCCATGACAAATAGCTCCAGAAGAGAAATGAATCTTGCAGATAATAAAGCCCTGAGTGAGGAAGAGATTAGAACAAGAGTAGGATTAGGTCTCTTCGAGAAATATCTACCACTTTGGGTAGCTATCTGTATGATAATTGGAATTGCGTTATCGCTTACAGTTCCAGGAATCAGTGAGGTGATCGACCAGCTTCAAATCGCCGGAATATCAATTCCAATAGGAATCTGTCTTTTTTTGATGATGTATCCCGCCATGTTGAATGTACAAGCAGAGGAGCTGAAGAAGTTGGGCAAGAATCCAAAGCCAATCATTCTCACACTGGTTTCCAATTGGATTGTAGCACCTTTGGTAGGTGTAGCACTTGCAAATATCTTCCTAGGAAGTAATCAGCAGCTCATTGTTGCAATCATTCTGCTCTCTTCTAGTCCCTGTACGGCCATGGTACTGGTTTGGGGGTATCTGGCAAATGGCAACCAAGAACAGAATATCATCAATACCAGTTTCAATACTGTGACTATCATGATTCTTTATGCACCTATAGTCGCTCTGTTGACAGGGATTTCATCTATTCCGATAGATCGTTGGCTCCTAGTGATATCGGTAACTGTATTCATTGGGGCCCCATTAGTGTTTGGTGTCGTAAGCAAGAGGGTTCTGACTGACTGGCGAGGAGTTGAATGGTTCAATGAAAAATACAAACCTACCGTAGGGAAAATAGGACTTGTTGCTCTGCTCGTGACATTGATAGTTCTGTTCTCACTGAATGGTAAAGTTATGATGGAGAATCCTGATCTTCTAATCCTTGTATCAATCCCACTTCTACTCGGCTTTCTCATCGTGGTTGTGTATAACCTTCTTATTACAAGAATGGCTGCATTAGCCTATCAAGAGGGTGTGATTACTGTGATCATTGGTTCCTCTAGTCACTTCGAAATCGCAATAGCCACAGCAATCTCGATGTATGGAGTAGGATCCATAGCTGCTCTAGGCACAACAATGGGCTTATTTTGGGAAGTGCCCATCATGCTGGGTATCGTCTATCTTGCAAGATACTTGCACAAAAAGAAGTTCTGGCAAGGAGAGCCTATGTAATCAAAATAGATAGATATTTTGATGCGCTAGACTATACAGATAGCTGGGGATTAACATTGACCGAAGATGAAGAAATTAACTGGAGAGTGGAATTTCACAAGGCATTGAGCAACCCAAACAGATTAGAGATTTTGGAGCTCATTGGTGATAAGGAGATATGCCAGTGCGAAATTTTCCCTAAGATGGGACTGGCTCAATCAACAATTTCATCATATTTGGCGCAGTTGGTGAGGGCGGATGTTTTGGATGAACGCAAGGATGGGGCAAGAAAGTTGTATAAAATCAGCGACCCTCGGATTAGAGAGATTATTGACGATACTAAAGCCATTGCAGGTAGGTTAACAGATTAGCAAATGATGTCCGAGCGCCAACTTCAAAAGAGCAGAAACATCATCACTCTTTCGGAGTGATGCCTGATTTTAGGTCATTCTTGAACGGGAAATGACTCCATCATACAGTGGATGCCTCCAAATTATTATCAGTTGGAAGGATTTGTGCTGCATTTCAGAAGCTCATAGTCCAAGCAATTTCTCAATTTCACTCTCGGTGGGTACGCGTCCTGAGATTTTTACTTCACCATCAATAGCAACTGCCGGAGTCATCAACACTCCACGCGCAACTATTTCGTCTATTTCATTGACCTCGGAAAGAATAGCAGAATGGTTATGCTTCCGGAGGACGTTTTCAATATTTTTCTTGGTGGTTTGGCATTTTGCGCAACCTGTTCCGAACACTTCGATTTTCATTATATCAACTCCTAGACTAACATTCCATAGAGCAGGCCAGTAACGACACTCATGACAACAAGAAGTACGCCGTAAGCCAGAGTTCTTGCAGGTTTCATTATCTTGTTCACAACCAGAAGAGTTTGAATAGACACTGCAGGGTCAGCAATCAAGTATGCCATGAGGGGACCTGGATGCATCCCTAGCTGGAGAAACATGTCTGCTATTGGAACTTCCACAAGGGTCGGAAAGTACGCAACAGTTCCAAACAACACAGCAAAGAGATTCCCTCCAATGCTGTTTGTTCCAGCAAGGGCTACAATCAACTCTGCTGGGATCAACGGTCTAATTAAACCTGAGATGAAGACTCCGACCAAGAGTATGGGAAAGAGCATCCTGATGAAACGGCGAGTTTCTTTCATCCAGAATTTGAGCTCATTTCTGCCATAATATAGCATGGCAATAATAGCAGTGATGAGTGTGCTCACTGCAACCAGAATTATCTTAGTCAGCAAATCAACGGGTGCAGTGCCGAAGACCATTACCATCGTGAGAGAAAGGAAGAACGCCCCAGATTGATACCGACTGCGTTCTTTGGATCCCTCAGAAGTAGTATCGTCCTCTACCGTAAGCATATCTGAAGATTCTTTGCGCTTCTCTCTGAATATTGCCTCCATCGATATTCCTATGGCTATTGCAATTATTATGGATAAGATCAACTTGATTACAGCAAATTCGGGGCCAATTACTGCTGCAGTGAGAGGGGTGGATAATAACGTAATCCCGGGTCCCGCAAATAAGAATGTGATTGCAGGTCCAAAGCCAGCTCCCTTCTTCCATATCCCAGCAAAGAGGGGCAGTATCGTGCAAGAACATACTTCAAGAATAAGGCCGCTCATGGCTGCAAAAGAATAGGCTATAGCTAAATGCATCCGACTTGTACCCCCACCCATATACTTCGTGATAGTACTCTTGGGAATGAGAGCACTGAACGCGCCAGATATGAAAAATGCAGGCAACAAGCACAATAGAACATGAGCGGAGAGATAGTCCCAAAGCGATTCAAGACCCGACAATAGAAGAACGTCAAGAATATTTTGCATCTAGACACCCTCATCCATATTAATCATCGGATAATCTCGATATTTCGATAATAAATATATTGGTATGTTCTGCACTGATACAGCTGGCGGGGTGTGGAAGGTATTAGTGAGAAATCACCATCGCAACCTATCATTGGAATTGAATGTAGTTAATATCAGGGGTATACCAACAGCTACAGCAAACTTGGAGAAACCTGGACATATATGAGATGAAACGCAACCCATTGCCACTGAAATTGTAGAATAGCAGAAAATAGTTCATGGAAATTGTGGGTTTTCCTTGACAACTTGGGGGAATCCCGGCGATTCTGAAGAAACCCAGCGCTCATGTGCATTGCGGGATTTAACCGATGCCAGTATTACATGAGCCTATTTGCTTGATGCATGTAATAGAGCTGTAAGATTTTCTTGTGGCGTCTTTATTGGGAAGTCACACCCACTGCTCAGAATGAAACCGCCACCATTTGACGCATCATGTATGCATTTTTCAGCGGCATTTTTCACTTCAGTGGAAGTTCCCCTCAGTAGTAGAGTTGTATCCACGTTACCAAGTAAAACAGATCGCTCATGAGCCGTCTGTTTCGCATTAGTCAAGTCAACTGCAGAGTCGATGCTTAGAACATCAGCCCCCGTATCACACATGTTTTCAACGATTTGATTCGTTTTTCCACAAATATGTAACGTCGCGGCTGCGCCATTTGAATGAATTTGAGTGATCATCCTCTGAATATAAGGTGCTGAGAAGTCACGAAAGTATTGTGGAGAGATCACACTGTTGCTAGCAGTCGGCTCAAGGATCACTATATTATGAGCTCCTGCCTCGATGAGTTGATTGAGGTAAGGTGTCAATATAGAGCGACATGAGCTCACAAAATCTTGTACGGATGCCTTGTCCTCCAGTGTCGTTTCCAACAATTTGGCAACTCCCAGTAGGTGACCAGCCAGAGTGAATGGACCAATTATGTAACTACTAACTAGGTGGGAATCACCCACTGCCTTGGAGAGCAGTCTTGTCGACTTGACAAAGACGGGAATTCTGGAATCTTTTGAATCCTCAAGAGAAAAATCTTCTATATCTTCCATCTCTTCAAGAGGGGACCTGTTTATGTATGGAAGCTCATCTGGTGGAAATACAACTTCTGCACCAAGCGCCTCAGCCTCAACTGTTAAGTCCATGACATTTAGAACCCCATCGTATTTGAACTTCCTCATGGATTTTAGAAGGGCGTCTGATTGAGCTCTTGGATCAATCAAGAGGTCCTTCATTGGAATGCCTGTTATTGTTGAAGCATACACTCCTATGAGGGGGATTACCGGAATTCGCTCAGGTTCTTCAAAGCTCATGGTAGTATGAATCACATCAATCGGCTGCATAGTCAAGACGCTGAACCTCTGAGTTTCTTATTTACATTGTTCATGAATATAACAGCATTGAAATGGATGTTGCCATGCAAGATGGCTGACTCGGGAACTTTTTCTCTGCAAAAAAACGAGAATGCTTATCTAGCGACATAAGGTCAATCTAGTGATGTGATTTGATTGAAACAGAAAAAAATGCGAGCAGCCATTTTCCATGGTCCCAAGGACATCAGGGTAGAAACAATAGACATTCCTACCCTCAATCCTGATTGGGTCTTACTGAAGGTTCATGCGGCAGGAGTCTGTGGAAGTGATTTACATCTCTATAAGGAGAAAACGGAGATCCCCATATCTTCAACTCTCGGGGAGGGCAAATACATTCCGGGCCACGAGCTCTCCGGCGAGGTAGTAGAGATTGGTTCTGATGTAGATAGTATTGAAATTGGCACTCGTGTTGGAGTAGAACCGATTATTGGATGCGGTCACTGTAAGTGGTGCAATATCGGAAAGTACAACCTATGTGTCAATTACAAGCTTATTGGATTTCAATATCCTGGCGGCTTTGCTGAGTATTGCGCAGTACCAGAGGAAAAATGCCTGGTACTTCCCGATAACGTATCATATGAGGCAGGCGCAACTCTGGACTGCATTGCAGTTGCGGAACATGCCATAAGAAGAGCAAACATAGGCAATGAGGACGCTGTAGCCATTTTTGGGGCAGGAAGCATAGGCCTCTTTGCTGTACAGGCAGCCATAGCTGCAGGGGCAAGGAAAATCTATTCCATTGGTACACATGATTTCCAATTGGAGATGGCAAGGGAGCTGGGAGCAAGCATCGGCATTCATGCAAGGAAAGAAGACCCCGTGGAGAGAATCAACGACCTCACCTCAGGTTTTGGAGTTGACAAAGTAGTTGAGGCTGTGGGAGGCGAAACGACAGTGGTAAATGATGCGATTAGAATTCTAAGAAACCAAGGTACACTCGTTGTTACTGGCATTTTCGTAAAACCTATTCCAGTAGACCTGTTTGGAATGCTCACCAAAGAGCTCACAATAACAACTGCGTGGGGCTATGAGCATTGGTCACATAGAAAGGAGTTTGAAGTTTCATTGGATCTATTAGCTAGTGGAAAGATCACTGCTGATAGGCTCGTGACCCACAAGTACCCTCTAGATGAGGTCAATAAAGCCTATGAGACGGCGATAGATAAGAGTGGAACTGAATCTGTAAAGGTTCAGATATCTTTTCCTGATTAGAGCGCAACCGGGACTAATAGAGCACTGAGAAGAGCAGGAAACCACCGTAGGACAGGATTCTACTTCGGAGCAGAATAGACATCCTTGTACCACTTCTTCTTGGTTCCAATCTTTGAACGAAGTTTCCAAGTGAGGGACTTGGGTTCTTCTTCGAGCCGAGATAAGGCGCGATCAATTCGTTCCGATATAATCTCTCGATCCTCTTCCGTGATATGTTTGTAGTCGGGAAGTAGTTTGCTTACCTTTGCAAGGTTTGTCGTCACCGTGTGATAAAATCCCCAGTCATTTGCGAGGATACCGGCAATGTGGTCTATGTTTATCATGCCATCACTGTCACCAACATCGTGTTCTCTGAATAATACGATAGTATCTTTAACATCCTTATCACTGAGCATGACAATCTGCATCTTCTGCAGCAGAATCTCTGCTAGGGGCACCGTAGTAGGATGAATTTCTAACCGATTTCTGTAGTCTATTGTATGGCACATCGCCAGCTTATCTAAGAAGACATCAACATGTCTACCGTGGGTAGGGTCTAGAAAGATTAGTCTGCCTACCTGTCTGAAGCTGTAGTCGAGAATCCTAGTCTTGTATCCGAGGGTTTCAAAGAACTTCTCAATCTTCGAACTCTGTTTATCGTATCCTACAAAGTCAATATCGGAAATTTCTCTTTCCATCTTAATATGAAGGCTCTTGAACTCCGGACAACGGAGTCTAATGGCGATGGCCCCCATAACCCTCAGGACGATATCTTGTTTCTCTGCTTCTCGGAGAATTCTCATTCCTTCTTCTATATACTCGTCTTGAGGAGTTGAATTTGCATTCACATTGACCACCAAATTATATGTTACTTTAACTTCACAGCCGAATGCTTAAATATCTCTTGCGGTTCTCCGAGGGCGAGGTATAGATTTGACCAGACTCTTCTTCTCTTGTGATGCCCATGGAAGCGTTCCAGTCCTACGAAAGATGGCCAGGGTGCATCAGAAATACAATTGTGATGTTGTAATGATGTGTGGCGACTTGACCGGAAAGGCATTGGTTCCAATTATTGAAGAGAAACCTGGAGAATGGTGGTCCGCACCGTACGGAAAGAAGGAGAAGTACAAGTCGCAGGAGAAGCTTGATGAAGCAAAGAAGATGTATGAGAAGAGAGGATTCTATTGGTTTATGACCACCCAAGGCGAGCTGGAGGAACTCCAGCAGGACAAGGAGAGAGTTCAGGCGCTTTTTAACAAGCTAATGGAAGACAGAATGGAATGGTGGCTAGATTTTGTCAGGGATGCTGTTCCTTCCGACATCAAAGTAGTTATCTCTCCTGGAAATGATGATCATGAAGTGATTGATCATCTCATCAAAGAGAATGAACAGGCCATTTATCCTATAGAGAGGGTAGTACAAATAGATGACACTCATTCTATGATCAGTTGTGAATGGGTGAATACAACTCCTTGGGAGAATACTCCTCGCGAATGCTCGGAGGAGGAGCTTATGGATAAGCTGGAAACGGAGTTTGATAGGGTAGATAACTATGAGAATCTCCTTTGTAACTTCCATGCACCACCATACGGAACTAGAATAGACCTTGCCCCAAAGTTGGATGAGAATCTTCAGGTGAAGGTTCGTTTTGGTCGTCCCCCCATGGAAAATGTGGGTAGTACGAGTGTCCGAAAAGCATTCGAAAAATATCAGCCAATGCTTGGGCTCCATGGACATATTCATGAATCTGCTGGGACTGAACATATAGGCAGAACCCTCTGCATAAACCCTGGTTCAGTTTACCTACAAGGCATGGTCAATGCCTTCGTCATTGATTTGCCTGACGACTCCAGCGAAAAGGTGGAAGTCTTAAACGTTTCAGCTTGACAAAAAAATAGCGTGATTGTATCAAGATAAATGCGGAATTACTCAAAATGGCTTTGAAGGATAGTCGTGCGACAAATCTGGATCCAGACAATATTCGGAAAGTAATCTATGCTATCGATGCATATCGAAATCATGTGTTTTACGATATATCATGGATTGATAAAATGGTTGAGAGCAAAACTCTCGGCAGAGAGTTTGCCGATATGTGGAAACCACTACGGAGGAAGATGATAAAGATGGCCAGTGTTACGGGAAGAATACCCGGACTTGTCCGACTTGCACGCATTCAATCCTATACAGAAGCGCTATGGCAATTCTCTGTGCCTATTCTTTTTATCATGCTGTTTGTGGGTCTCATAGCTCCAGGATTGCCATTGATTGGAGTAATTGCACCCTATGTAATGATATTTGCATTTGGGTCCGTTATTGTAGGAATTCTATCCCGCAGTCTTGTCGGGGGACGAATTGCTCAACGGATTAATCAGTATTATGAGGAGCACCCAGATGTTGACATCCAGAGAGACCCTGATTTGCATAAAGCAGTTCAACATCTCATTGGAAAACTCCGACAGTATATCAAACAAAATGGAGAGGATCCTGAGGATCATCTCGTGGGGCTAGAATCTCTGGATTACAGAGGCATTAAGGTTGTTAAAGAGCCAAGGCCATGGAGAAAATATAGCTTGGTTAAGGTTGTTATTTAACCGAGATGTAAATCACTTTAAGTTTCTATAGGGGCTTTGAAAAAACCTGTACTAAGTCGATGCTAATTGAGAACCCGTCTAAATATCTTAAAGTCAATTGATGAGTTTTCCGACTAATTTAAATATCGCGAGAGGCATATCTCCTCCGTTCAAAAGAAGGAGATTTGAATGGAAAAGTCAACATCAGAAATTCTCTTTTTGCGACCTACGTCTGGATTGACCAAGTACTTTGGCACTTGGACCTCATTATTTGCAATGATTGGAGCTAGTCTGGGTACGTTCCAGTGGCTCTTTGTTGGAACCCTACAGGATCTCTACCCGGGTATCGATGCGGGAATGTCCTGGGGGATAGGGATGGGGTTCATGCTAATTTACTCGGTCATGATTACGTTCCTGTCAATGGCCATGCCTCGTTCTGCGGGTATTTACCAGATATCAGCCCGGGGTCTAAACCCGGTAGCTGGAATTCTGGCCGTGTGGAGAGGTATAATTGCAAATCCGATCATCAAGATGAGTGAATTCTACCTGTTTCTCGTCTTTCTTGGTGCTGCATTCGCAAATTGGGGCCAAGTAACAGCCAACCCAACTCTGACTTCTCTGGGAGTAGCATTTTCAAATCAGAGCCCTGCCGTGCTCGTTACGGTATCGATTGGATTAATGGCAATATTCTCGCTGATTGCATATTTGGGACCACTGTTCCGGGTGGAACCGTTAGTGCAGATGGCCGGAGGTGTGTTTTCGACAATAGGCTGGATAATGGCAATATTTGTGCTTCTACTGACACCCGCATCTGCAGTTCCTGACGCGTGGAATTCAGTTTGGGGCGCTGGTGCTTATCAAGAAGTTCAAACGGTTGCCACGGCAGCTGGATATTCGCCAGCGGCATTTAGCATTGAGATGACATTACTTGCAACTATTTGGCCGATTGGTCTCGTTTGGCCCTATCTCATCCTCCATTATGGCGGTGAGATTTCTGATCCGGCAAAGAATCTTGTCATCACTCAAGTTGCGGGTGGAGCAATTCTCGCAGTGCTGCTCACTTCTGCCGCGGGCCTGTTCCAGACCACTTTTGGAACATTTTCAACACAATACACCGTTGCGGCGGGCACTGGTAATTTGACTCAAACCGGATACTTCCAAGCGGGACTCGGGACCTTTACTGCGATTTTGGCTGCGAATCCAATAATCTCTGGATGGATACTTCTATCGCCAGTTGTGATAGGGTTAACAGCCACACCCATGAATATGGCCTGGGTAACAAGAGGATTCTTCCAAGCCTCACTCGACAGGATGATGCCTTCATTCTTTGGGAAATTATCGAGGTTCAACACACCAACATATGCAATCTTGTACTACTTCCTATTTGGTGCACCTTTCGCATTCGCCTATGCGGTGGGATTCGGTGGTTTCTTGAGTGTCATAACTTCACTGGTCGGCCTCTGGGGTATAGAGATGATATTCCAGTCTATGGCTGCGTTGGGATTACCCTTCCTCAATAAATCGCTATATGAGGGAAGCATAAGGAAACAACCTGAAATAGCGGGTTATTCCCTGATTTCGCTGCTGGGTGTGATAATATTGCCTGTATCACTCGCTGTAACCATCGGGTTCTTCCAAGGAGTGGCATTCTTATCCATCGTGTCGATGTGTGTGCAATATGGATTCTCCGGACTTTGGTTCGTGTATTTCGCCAAACGACTGGAGGATAAGGACATAGGAGTTAAGGCTGTATACGAATCCTTACCACCAGAATAAGGTCTACTAGAACCTACTCTCTCAGGGGAGGTTTACACCTCCCCATCTTTTCTTTCATCAGAGTATTGATGCGAAGGAAAGAAACTATGTAAAGAAGAAAGAGACACAAAAGCCAAAAATAGTGAAGCAAATGAGAACAAATCATCATAAGTCAAAGTTCCAGATACTTGAGCAACAGTATCTGAGCTAGTAATCAATCACATAGGTCATGAGGTGTACAAAATTGACGTCGGATATTTTTAAGGAACTTAAAACTGCTGTAATCAAAGGAAAGTCAGACCAAGCAAGAAGCGCTGCCAAGAAAGCACTGGAAGAAGGAATTCCTCCGCTTGAGGTTATATCAGAGGGATTAGCCAAGGGAGTACGAGAAGTAGGAGATCAGTTCGGTGAAGGTGAGGTGTTTCTGGTCGAGCTGATAGCATCTGGAAAAGCAATGAAGGCAGGTGTGGCTGAGCTGTTACCAGCAATTAAATCCTCCAAAAAAGAGATTGAAACAGCAGGTACTGTAGTCCTTGGAACTGTTGAGGGCGATATCCATAGCATTGGTAAAGATATTGTAGGAACCATGTTAGAGGCAAATGGATTCGAGGTCATCAATCTCGGAGAAGATGTCCCAGCATCGGCTTTTATCGACAAAGCAAAAGAACACGACGCCGATATCATCGGACTCTCAGCTCTTCTCACTTCATCAATGCTAAGGCAACAAGAGATCATAGAGGCAATAAGAAAATCAGGCCTCGATAATGTGAAAATTATGATAGGAGGAGCGCCTACAACGAAGGATTGGGCGCAGGAGATAAAGGCGGATGGTTGGGCAGGAGATGCTGTTACTGCGGCAAATCTTGCAAAAGAATTAGCAAAGAAATAAGAACGAAATAGAAGAATAAAGGTGATTTAGAAATGTACGAGCCGTTATCATATGATGAGATGTATGCCATTCATGTTGCCGCAAGTGAGATTCTTGAGCGCGTCGGTGTCATGATTCAACATGACGAAGCTCTTGAAATGCTTGAGAGGGCGGGAGCAACCGTCAATAAGAAAACCAAAGTAGCGAAAATACCGGAGTATTTGGTCAAGGATATGCTGAACAAGGTACCCAGCAGAGACCTGCTTCGCGCACGGAATGAGGACTATAATGTTCTGATTGGAGATGGAACTTCGTACTTCACTAATGCATTTGGGGCTCATTACACGATTGACTTGGAAACGGGCGAGCGGAGACTTGCCACGGTGCAGGACCTTGATGAATTCACCTTGCTTTCCGACTATTTCTCAACAGTAGATTATGTGAAACCCAATATCATTCCCCAGGAGGTATCTCAGGATATTCTTCAGCAGGAAATGGCATTATCGATGTTCAAGAACACGGAAAAACACTGCAGTGTTTTTGCATTGACCCCCGCAGGATTCAGAGATGTAATCGAGATGACAAAAATTCTTGTGGGAGGAGAAGATGAGTTCATTGAGAATCCGTCTATCATCGACACCGGCTTCAACAATGTCCCACCACTGAAGTATACAAGAGAAATAATCGATATGGTTCTTGAGTGTGCAAAATATAGAATCCCATTTGACATCAGTACGGGAGCTTTGGCCAGTGCCAGTGGGCCGGTTACTCTAGCAGGGATGATAGCACAAGGTATAGCTGAAAATCAGGCGGTTGTAGTAATCGCAGAGCTGGCAGGGCCAGGAACTCCTATCATGTGGGGTTCTTGTGGAACCATCCTTGATCAGAGGAGAGGAACTGCGGCATATGGATCGCCTGAGAATGGCCTCATCCATGCGGCGTTTGCTCAGATGGCAAGATACTATGGGTTGCCGTATTATGGAGCTGCAGGTGTCGTTGACTCAAAAGCCGCGGACCCACAAGCAGCATATGAGAATATGATGAATGCGTTGATAGCAACACTTGCAGGCGCAGATGTAGTACATGATGGTGTGTATGGTATCTTGGAGGCAGGAATCACAGCCTCCTATGAGATGTTTGCAATCAGTCATGATATTTGCTCAGCAATCAAGAGAGTTGCTGAAGGATTCCGGGTAACGAAGGAAACCTTGGCAGTAGACATAATCGAGGCAGTGGGACATGGCAAGAATCACCTCACAAGTGATGAGGGCCTCGAATTCACCCAGAAACATGTCAGAGAAGAGCAATGGCACCCCTTGCTGACGGACAGAAGTTCTCGGCCAGACTGGGAAGCAAGAGGATCAAAAGACATGGTTCAACGAGCCCATGAAAAGGTCAAGGAAATTCTAGAGAGTCACGAAGTTGACCCAATCGATAAAGAAACCGAAAAGAAGATGAGGCAAATAATAAAAAAGGCCAAGAAAGGATAGCATACTGACCCAATAAGAAACCGATTCGGACTGAGTATGTGCGTGCATACGTATTCACACATTATTGGGTATGATGATTACGCGATCTCTAGACACTCATACACCACTGAAATCAATCTTGAGAAACCACATGTCGTTACCGGAGACTATTAGTCCCATTAAACATAGTTAATTATAGGGATGATGTTGGATAAATCAAACTGTAACAAAAGCGCTTTTGTCGGACTCTCTGGGCCACACCACACGCTTGCCGTTTCGGTGAGAGACCCACAGGACAATACAGATTACGCCATGGCAGTGGAATGGACAACCCCGCTCTCAGTAGACCCTCCCCTTTTTGGAATTGTGATCTCACAGGACAAAAAGACACATGAAGTGATCAAGGAAACGGGCATTTTTGCTGTGAATATTCTGCCAGTGGAGAGGTTGAAAGAGATTTGGGGATTAGGAACGCGAACCGCAAAACGACAAGAAGACAAGCTCTCAAGAGTCGGGCTCACTGCGGTGGAGGGCACAGCAAATAGGCATGCGATCTCCATAGAAGAGGCAGCTGCTTCATTTGAATGTAGAGTTAAGGATGAGATTCAGATGGGTGGCTTCACTCTGTTTGTTGGGGAAGTCTTAGCGGCTCAAGCTGCTGATGTTGTCTATGACACGCGTGAGGACATGTGGGTGCCGGAAAATATCGGGTTCATCTTCCATGTAGCAAGCGATGTGTTTGTGACCAACCAGAAATCAATAGTTCAACCCAGGAAATAAGGCAAAAAACTCAACAGGGATAAACCTGATTGCGTTCAGCCGAAACCATGGGCATAAGTGCATAAGAGAGAGATAGCGGAAAGTAGAGATGCGTTTACATAATGGTTGTTTTGACTTTATGCCTGTGGGATTTCATGTGGGTTCTCTTTCTAAGGATCGAAAAATCTACAACCATCGTAACTCATAGAACTATGAGTCTGTTTCTGGCTTTGGTAGCCATTTGCCAACTCGCCGCTTATATTCTAGAAACTCTTCTCCAAATCGCTCCTCAAGTAACCTCTCTTCATAATCAGCCAGACTATTATAGATGAAAGCAATGCCGAGTGTTTCGGTGGTTATTGCGACTCTCTTCTACTTAGCAATGATAGTGGCAGGGCCTACTCTGTTCATTGCTGCCCTTGCCTCGATTATGAAATCACGTTTGATTGGTGAGTAAGGAGATGTCTACTTCCTTCCTCTCTTTCGAATAAAGACCACCAAAGCAATGACTAGCGTCCCTGCAGCAACTCCCGTAGATAGAATTAGGACGGGCATGAGATAGCCATCAGATGTCGTGGTGGTATTTGGAGAGGGAGATGTAGTCGATGAAGTAGTTTCGGAGGTTGTAGTTGTTTCAGTGACATCCGAAATGCTTGGAACCTTAGGGAATATGTCAATTGAGTACCCGGGATTGATCTCATTTTGTGATATTAGATAAAGGCGCGTCCCATTGGCGAGAACATCTGTTTCGAAACTTAGTAGGTTGCCGTTAGTGTCATACCGTCCTTCGGATTGGTCTCTGTCAAGAGAATGAACATAATAGCTGCCAGGAGCAAATCCCAACTGTGAAAGGTCATACGTGAAGATGAATAATCTTCCTTCATTTCTGAGATTCACTGCCCCCGCGAGAATGGTATTGGGAGATATTTGAGCGGCGGTTAGAATCATATCCTCAATTTCCTCTGTAGAGATGGAATTGGTTATTCCCAAGAAATCAGCATACGCTCTGACAATAGGCCGGTAAAGGTTCCATAACTCAGGTTTCTTGTCAGGTTCTCTGTCTAAATCTGTCGTAGCATCATATGCTCCAAAATAGAGAACATACCCACTTTCGGGTGCAGATGTATTGTGAAAGAGTAGAAGTGGATAGTCTTCTATCTTTGTATAGGAAGAGTTTTCCTCCGTCAAGTAGAAGCTGCCGATGGGAGTATAGTCACTTGTTAGGCTATCATTCGTCAGAGCATACGACCAGTAGTAGGGTCGTGTGAAAGTGAGATTTAGGCCAAGCAAGTTTGATTCTGATGTGTTGAAATAGATATGCCCACCAAATTCGGTTTCATTGACATTATGTTCAATCTGGAATTCCTTTGACTCGTCAAGTGGCTCGTCACTAGATCGTATGCCACCAAGTAAGAGCAGATTTCCGCCATTTGCCACGTATTCATTCAACTTCGTGACCGTCGAGTTGTAGTACCATCCATCTGTAAGGAGTACGAGTGAGTAGTTTGTGAGGTCTATGTCAGTGGTGGCAAAACATCGCTGATTCACACGGTCGTACTCCGTGAATAGTTTGAGACCAGCCAATGTCAGACTGGCCTCACCCATCTGATATCCTAACCCGATTAGCAGAACTTCGGGTTCAGGATTGAAGCTAGGAAGAAGAGCGAGTTGACCTGCCAGATTATCAATATACCTCCAGGTCCGTCTGCCCATGATGTCAGTCCTCTCATGCCCCCATTTCCAGTTGTAACTATCGTTGTTTTCGGGAGCCCAATCAAAATAACCGAGAGCATCAACACCGGAAAGGTAAGAGATCCAGGTCTCATGACGCATTTGCTCATAGAATCCCTCTCTGTAATAGAGTCCATCTCCTGCCTCATTGACAAAATCCCAGATAGTACCCCAAATATCTAGATGGAAGATTCTGTCAGGAAGAGAAGTCCTATAGGCCCTGATGGTCTCGTAGAGCAGCCACGGTTCTTCGTTGGCATAATAGCAGTCCATGGCAAATCCCTCCCCCTTCAATTCGTAAGCTGCACAGGTTTCTTCCTGGGTGCCCCATGCAGGGGGCATCGTCATATACTGAAACACCAAGGCATGTGGCACCAAGCTTCTCACATAGTCATGCATGTAGTTATAGACCCAAACTGACTTCTCATTTAGCCACTGAAGGCAAACCCAGAATTCGGATCGATTCATCTCTCCCAGTGGCTGTAGGTGATGACCTGTTTCCGAAAAGTAAGTGTCATTGTACTTCGCGATATCAGGCGATAACGAATCCCAAATGGATACATAGCGCATCCATGCTGGTTCTTCATCACCCAGGGTTATGCCCCAGATGTCATTCGGATTAATAGGAGAGGCGATTTGGGAGGGGCCTCCCTCATAACTGGGTAAGATACCGTAAAGGCTGAAATTGATTGCCTCCTTAGCCCATATCCGAAAAGTTTCGTTGTAGAAGATGTCAAGGGGGTTGTTAACGTGTTCACTCCACCAACCCTCTATGTGCATGAATTTGATACCTGCTTGGGCCACTGCATGAATATCATTCGCAGCATCCTCTCCGACGTGTCCAGAGAGGGTCCAAATCGAGAAATTACTGTTCAAAATGGCCTCGACATCTGATAACCCGCCATGTCGCCCACCAACCGCATAAACCTCAGTTATCGGACTAACCTGTGCATGAAGAAGAATGAAGACAAAAAGCAGTACCGGACATCTTCCGACGTGCAAACTCATCTCCCAAATATGTTGCACCCCAAATGCAGAAGTACATTGTGGTCAATTGTTGATAGTGACAACAGTCGAATTATGATTCAAAATCCATACTATCCCAACTAATTTGGAAGATATAGAAAAAATAAAAGATGGGACCACAAATATCCGCGGTCAAAGGGCCTCGAGAGACCCAAGACCATCGGGCATCGATTGTGGTCGGGAATAGGTCGCTTCAATAGACAAAGTCTACTAAGCGATTTTCGGTCTACGGTAGTATCGACGATGCATTACCAGCGGTTGCTGCGTCTGCGATCATGAGAAGCTTGTGACATATCATTGTCAAAATCGACCTCTTCAATCTCTTCATCGACATTCTTTAGCTCGCTTTCACGACCAAACTTCAGACGAAGATTTCCTCTGAAGAGGCCAGTGTGAGCGTTTGTTAGCTCGTAGGTAGTTCCAATTTCTAAGTTTTCAATCGAGTCGTCCCATAGGGGTATGACAACGGTACCAGTACTGTCACCAACAACTGCGTCGGTAACACGATGAGTAGAACCATCACTGCGTGAGGTCACCTCATTGATTTCTCCTTTTTCAAGTACCTTGAAAGAAACATTGATGTCTCCCATTTTGGGTTCGAGTTCTGCGATGTCAACTTTTCTAGTTTCGGATATCATTAGTATCACTTTATTATTTTTAACAGGCATCAAAAAAGAAACGTATCAACGAAGAGCACTATTAGGCAACACTTCAAAATTCAACTTAGCTAATCCTTTGCGCTGTAAGGAATAGTCACTTGGTTGGTCTTATAAACTTCGGCATAGGTAGCGGGCAATCATGTACTGATTAGGGGATTGATGTACAGAAAACCAGTGCTTGGATACTTCACCGTGTATCATAGATTTTTGTTTCGTACAGGATCATGGGCTCGCAAAAGAACGAACAAGGCAACGATGAGTATAAGCGAAGCTATCACAAAAGGAACTGTCCCAATGAGACCCGAGTGTGAGGCGCCAGGGACAGGGGTGGCTGTTATGTCTGCAATGAAGCCAAGTGCCAGGGGCCCTATCGCATATCCAAAATCACTAATCATGCGGTATAGCCCCATGGATATCTCTAGTTTGTCTTGGGGAGATACATCGGATATGTATGCTGCACTAGGCCCTGATAGACCAACGACGGCCCCATATACGGCTAAGACGACTGATAATGTGAAGAGGTCTGTTGTAAAGGGAATAAAGAGAATAACGCCTGCCGTCAAAATGAGACACAACGCCAGAGGAATCTTCCTTCCTATTCTATCCGATATGCTTCCAATGGGAGTAATCGTCAGAGCGGTCGTTATTCCCCCCACAGTAAGAGCTAGACCAATGGATCCTGAGTTCAGTCCTAGATTATTTGCTGCAAATAGTGGAATTAAGGTTGTTCCAACGCCAGTTCGCAAAAAGAACATGCTAAAGACTGCAAATGTGACTAGAAGAAAGGATGGACTGGATAAGACAACTTTCATATCATCCAAGATTTGCCGGCTGTCCAGATGAGAAGATGCATTTCCGACAATAGATAATTTTGGTAACACTAGTGTTGGAATGATGGCTAGACCGGTTGTTACTGTGTACGAGAAAAAGGGAGCACGGATTCCGTATGCTTCCGCCAAGACCCCCCCTAATGCAGGCCCCAATATTGACCCAAGCAGGAGCATTCCCATATACAGACTCATCCACCTGCCACGTTTCTGCTCTCCGCAAATCTGAACCAAGAATACTGTAGCACTGGTCACATACATGGCTGAACCTGCCCCCTCTATCATCCGAGCAATTATCAGTGTGGGATAATCAGGGGCAAGGCCAGCAAGTGCGGAGGAGGTCGAGAGAAGTATTAGTCCCAGAATCATAATCTTCTTCTTATCAAAACGCTTCGAGAAGATTCCCGCGGGCATATCCAGATAAACTATTTCTGACAGATTGAGTGACCTCAACGTGTCTGAAACTTCTGTGTTCCACCCGTCCCCTGCCAGCGTCACCGCCCCCAGCGTACCCATAGGCCACTGAGTCAGCAGGGGCTTTGTCCGTGTTTATCGGGATGGTATCCCTTCCACGGTCCAGGTTTCCTCCTCCTGTGTTGGTGCTG
>SDNP01000042.1 GCA_004524445.1 Candidatus Thorarchaeota archaeon
CTTTTCACACCCCGTCCCTCGCCCGAAGGCTGCGGACTTGTTGGTTTCCCTTCGTTTTCGGCTTGACGCCTTATCCTCGCCACGTACATGAACTCCCTGGCCCGTGTTTCAAGACGGATGATGCTGATTTGATCCGCTCTGGTCCTACTACAGGATCCCTCCTGATTCGTTCTCAGAGCATCTTCTCTTTTCATCAGCATCCTTTGTTTAAACTGCTGGTTTCAGGTGCTTTTCACCCCGCTTCCGCGGCACTTTTCAACTTTCGCTCGCGCTACATAGTCTACTATCGGTTTGGTTGAATATTTAGGCTTCCCAGATTGCGGCTGGGACGTTCACACGAGATGTCCAACCCATGCTACTCGGGATCCTGAACCATGCCCGCAGTTTACGCCTACGGGGGTATCACCCTCTCTGCCGCGTCGTTCCAGACGACTTTGGCTTCGATGCGTCGGCATGTAATGTTCAGGCCCTCACACCACATCTCCAAGAACTCTTCGCTCTCGGATTCGGTTTGGCCTTTTTCCCTTTCTTTCGCCAGTACTCGGGAAATCTCTAGTTGATTTCTGTTCCTGCCCGTACTAAGATGCTTCAATTCCGAGCGTTCCCCTTCCAGATTTGACCCTGGAATCATGCAGGGTATTAACCCACATGTGGAAGTCCTATTCGGGTTCCTACGGATCAACGGCTTCATGCGCCTACCCGTAGAATATCGCAGCTTGTCGCGCCCTTCATCAGTTAACCAACCAAGTCATCCACCAGCAGCTGTACAGCATTTGCAGTTCTAGTCATGCAGCCGGCAACGTAGTACCCGTTGCGCAGCTGACGCTGAACAGCCAAGGATTGTAATAACCTAATCTAATTTAGTTTGGAATTTGTATCGAGTTTTCATACACTACAGTGTATATGATCTGCCTTCATCCTTTGCAATCTCCACATCTCGCCTCTTTTACCTGAAATAGTCAGGGGTGCACGGCACCAAGGGGATGTATCGACGGTCCTCCACCAGGAATGACTCCGTGATTACGTCTGGTCCCGATGGTCGTTCAACCAGCGAAAACATGCTGGAATCGGACCAAACACACGCCATGAGGCATCACAGCTGTGTGCGCTCCGCGAGCCAATTGCGCTCGCGATTTAAAGCTTGCTATACATCGAGGTTCATAGAACGGTGTCACAATGACCTTTCGAGAGCCATCGCATAAGACCGCCTCTACTCAATGAGAGCATATTTATCCTCCAGTTGTTTGAAGATAAGTATTACGCTCAAGCCGCATCTAACTAACAGATAGGTTAGTGCTATGTGTGCCTCTGCACATGAGAAAGACCAAAAGGTACCGCGCGAAAAGAAGATGTGATTGGGGCATAGGTTCGTGCAAATCTCAAAGCGCTGTATGTCTGCATTCATGCTGAGCTGGATAATGTTATCTCTAAATTCTGCTGTGATATTGGCAGGAACACCTATTGGCGACATACATAGAGGACCATTTGTTGATAAAGTCGAATTCCGAGTCATCGAGAACCAGATGCAACAAGTTGAGGCACTATTAGATGGTAGGATTGACATCATCGGAAACAATCTGGAATCAGTTTTTGGGCGAGAATTGAGCGCTAATGATGATATTGAAGCAGAACAGATTTTTCTTGGGCGTTTAGACTATTTGGTCATAAACTGCCAGAAGTATCCCTACAACATCACCGCCTTTCGAAAGGCAGTGGCTCTAGCAATGGACAAACGTAGAGTATGTGAGGAGGCTTGGGAGGGGTTTGCCATACCTCATGATTCCGTCATTCCATATACAAATTCATGGTCTATAGAGAATGAAACGGAGAATTCGTACTATGAAGGCGAACAGCAGGAGGCGGCAGCTCTCCTAGATGGGGCGGGATTTCTCGATATTGATGATGACGGATTTCGAGAGGCCCCGGATGGAACTGAGTTGAAAATATCCATTGAACGGGAGTTCTCTATGCAGGATACGGATCCAGGAGACCTCATCGCACAAGACCTCCAAGAGATAGGACTTGATGCCCATGCGTATGGGCCTTACTACTATCCTAATCCTCCTTGGTCGCTTGAATACATGGATTATGATATGGCATGGTTAAGACAATCAGAGTCGGGTGTTGAGCCAAGCTGGTGGGCGAATCATCTACACTCGTCACGCATTGGGCGCACACCTGGCAACTGGCCAAGATTCAACAGCACAGACATTGATGCACTAGCAGATACCATTGTGAATTCGTCCAACCCGGATGATGTCTTGTCCGCATGCCAAGAGATGCAGTCTATTTTGTTAGAAGAATGCCCAGTAATTCCCTGCTATATGCCATGTAAACTCCAAGCATACAGAGATGACAGACTTGCTGGGATTACGGCAAGCCGGAGTGAGGGGATTATTGGCTGGTGGAGCAGCTATAAAGGGCATCTCACAGAAGCAGCGGGTGGCCCGTTAGGAGGGACCATAACATGGGCAATTCAATCAGGATTTGAAACATTTAACATCATGGAAGTCACCAACAAGATAGAAAAGCTCGTTCTTGGTCATATGTACGATAGTCTGTTTAGATTGGGACCATCAGGGGGCATGATTCCTTGGCTTGTGGATTCGTTTAATGTTACAACACACCAAGATTATGCTTCAGTGCCGGAGGGTCATTTACGATTCACTCTTGATATACTTGAAAATGCCACATGGAGTGATGGGGAGCCAATCACAGCAGATGATGTGTCCTTCACTCTACAACAATTCATGCCTCAAGAAATGACTACCTATTGGGGTGACCTCTCAAATCTTTTCTCTACATTCTCACTCACTAGCCGTAGAGTAGCCGTAGAGTTCAATACTACATCATACCTCCATCTGACGGATTTTGCTTTCATCCCGATTCTGCCTAGCCATGCATTTCAGGATATGAACCGTGAAGAATGGAGCGAGTGGAGTCCAGACCCAACATCAATGGTGACTTCCGGGCCGTTCAACGTAAGCATGGTGGAGGAGCATAATAGGATTATCATGGAAAAAAGGCCGGACTACTTCTATTGGCATGGTATTGAAACGGAGGGTGAAGGAATTAGTATTCTTCCATTTCATCTAGCAATTGCCGCATCTTTGGTTGCCACTGGAATAGTTGTTATGGAGATTTTACGTAGGCGCATGAAATGATGAAATGAATGCGTACATATGAGCTAATGCCAAGAGGCGAGCTGTATTTCTATAAGATCTTGAATCCCCTTCTGAGCCAGCTCCAGCATGTCATCCAGGACAGCCCGGTCGAAGGTTGAGTGTTCACCAGTACCTTGTAATTCAACAAACTCGTCATCAAGCATGACAATATTCATGTCAACATCGGCAACTGAATCTTCAGCATAGCAAAGGTCTAGGAGAGGGTCCCCGTCCACAACGCCTACGCTAATTGCAGCCAAGTTGCCATTCAAAGGCATGTCCGGAATCATATTCATATCTACCATGTAATGCAGTGCATCAACGAGTGCAACATAACCCCCCGTAACAGATGCAGTTCGAGTACCACCGTCAGCCTGAATCACATCACAGTCTATCCGAATCTGGTGTTCTCCTAACCTAACCATGTCCACTGCAGCACGCAAAGACCTGCCAATCATACGTTGTATCTCCCTTGCCCGGCCGCTATGCCGAAATCGATTCGTTCGTTCATCAGTTGCTCGAGGAAGCATTGCATACTCTGCAGTAACCCACCCCGTTCCACGTCCATTTAGCCAATTCGGAACGCGCTCTTCAACTGTTGCAGCACATATCACCTTTGTTTCTCCAGTAGTTATCAGAACAGAACCCTCCGGATACTTGAGATAGTCACGTTGGATGGTAACTGGCCGCAATTCGTCATTCTTTCTGCCATCGATGCGAGTCAATCTGTTGTCCTCAAAAACACACAGAGATTCCCCTATTAATCACTGTCGGATGCCGTTAGGAACTTCAATCATGGATACACAGGGCAAAGCCATATTATTGTGAGAGTATATAGTGGTCTCGAGCAGTCCTCAGCTCGTTAGGATGTGTACTTAGGCCGTGATGGATGTACGTCGGAAATTTGAACAGTCCTTGCAAGATACTGTCGAAGAGTGGAAATCACGCGAAGAAGTTAGAGGAATTTTCGTGTATGGGTCCTATGTTCGCGGTACAGCAACAATGAGCTCCGATTTAGATGTTGTTATTATTTGGAATGAGGACGAAGCTCCCGCCAGACTAATCGCACGTCATAAAGGAGTGCTCATAGATATGGATTTTATGACACCAGAGGGCATAGAGGTTATTCTTGAAGATGAAGCCACTGATGCATTCGAGGTTGCCGGCGTGATTAGCAGGCTACGTGGTGCGCGGATTGAATATGACCCAGACAAACTATTGGTTGATTGGCTGAGTCGTGTGGAAGATTATACCTGGCCAGAGGAAATGATAGACAGAGTAAAGGAACGTATTCTTGAATCATTGAGCTATGCGAAAAAGTTCTTAGAAAAAGGAGACGCGGCCAGCGCTAACTATGCTATGCGTTTAGGTATTCTCAGGCTAGCTAGGTTGGTCCTAATGCGGAACAATAATTTCTCGATTATCAAACCAGCAGAAGTCCTCTCAGAATTGAGAATGCTGGACCCAGTTTCATACCAGCTCTTTCTACGATCCTTTAAGCTCAAAGGCGTCAGTGAAAATCAGCTTATGATAATTCTTGATGACATAAAGAAGTGGCTTATTGAGGCTGTGGAGAGATTTGAAAGGGAAGACAGGACAGAAGAAGAGGTTATCAATCTGCTTACTCAGGCTCAGCGGTATTACTATGGTGCCAACGGGCTAACCATAAATGGCGACTATGAATTAGCAGTGTTGGAAATCAGAAGATGCATTCCTATGATTGGAATGGCCCTGCTCAGACTCTCTGAAATACCGTTAGAACGAGAAGATGCACTTCTGAAATCTCTCAAAGAAAACGAGAAGGAATTCTATGAGGAGATTATTATGGAATACGGAGGCTATGACATGCAGCCCAAGGGTATTGAGAGAGCAATTGGTGAGGCAACATTCCTTGTAAACAGATTGTGAATAGAATTCAAAAGAAATTTCTCCAAGAACTAAATTGATTAAGAATATTCTAACTGATTGGTGTGTGAATTACATGTCTGACGCGGAGATTGAAGTAGTAGGACTATCTACTGTTCCACTCACTCGGCAGAAGCAGGACATTATCGATGCCGAACTCGAAAAATATGCCAGCGCAACCAATTACATAATTTTGGCACTCTTTGGCAAGTCTCCCAGTGAACAGCAAAAAAGTATCGAAGCACTAAGAGATAAGTTCTATGAAAAATTTGATGCTCGTCCTGAGTACCTTGACAATATACTAGCAACTGCCCGTCTTGAGATTCAAAGACATAAAGCACAAGCCAGATATATCCGAAACCTGCGGGACAAAGTGCCATCTTTTGAAGAGGGAGAGTTGAGGTTATCTGCGCCACTAGTTAAAGTGGGCCGGAAGGCCATTGTCCTTAAGACGGCAGAAGACGAGGTCCCCTTGCCATTTGACAAATACAGCCGCAATAAGAATGCTCAAGTTCTTGAAGAGATTCGAAGTGGAAGAACTGCATTTCAGAGGGTGCGATTCCAATGGAACAAAGAAGGGTATTTTGATGTTGATATCCGGTTAAAGCAATAGGGAATATGCTTGTCATCAAAGGTCGATTTTCCAAGATATTAGAGAACCTGTAAAATCAGTTGTGTATAGGTTATTCCCGGATGGGTGCCAAACTACAGAAGATATTCCATTCCTACATGTACTGGAGGAAATCAGTTCACCTGAGTCCATGTCCCATATTCGCAAAGTTCTATCCCAACTACCCGATGCCAAGTACCGGTTCGTCGGATTTATTGAGAGACAACTCACAAAATCGGTATGCTCATTGAGCTCTGTCCTGTTTCTTGCGTTCTCTAATGATACTGAACGAATGTTTCCAGACTGTAGTCCTACATAGGCTCGGTCGGTAGCAGTATCCAATGCAAGAGAGCGAACCCTTTCTTTCTGTCTTAGAAGGTTCTTGACGAATCCATAACCGCTCATATCCCAGAGTTTCACGCCCCCATCATAAGAAGCACTTACCAGATATGACCCGTCATCTGTCAGAGCAATGCCAGATATATCCTTCTGGTGAGTAGGTAAATTTCTAAGGCACTTCATGTTCTTGAGTGAAAATATCTTAACCAACCCGTCTCTTGTTCCAATAGCCCCCTTTCCAACATCCTCCTGTACACTAAGCTCCTTAAAATCTGAGTTATGACTAACCATATTCGGACTGGCTGTTCCCTTTGAACAGCTCCACACTCGTGCCGTTTGATCCCAACTAGAAGTCAAGAGTCGCGAGCCATTCTTTATGAATTGCAGGCCAGATATGATTCCTTCATGCCCGTTGAGAATACGCTGTGGTTTTTCCTTTTTTGCATCAATAAGAATAATTTCAGCATCTACTGTTCCACAGGCCATTCGTTTGCCCTTGGAGTCGATAGCAATGGCTGTCAGAGCAGAATTGTTTCCTGAGGTTTTGAATAGGATACTGGGCTCCAAGCTATCACACCACTAAGGCTCTTTCATTATGGTTAATGTATCAAAATGATAAAAGTCTGTGTGGTTCATCTACGTCGGTACAGAATGATAGTCATAGCGGCTATGACTGGAACGACGATGACAACCAGCCATTCGACCTGGATGGGAGGTTCAGGTAGGAAACTTGTGATTCCTGTTTGTTGTTCGTGCAGGAAGCTCTCTAGAACACTGCCCACTGCCTCAAGGCTGTCGCCACTACATTTGTCCGGCGTATCCTCTCGAGTGTGCCAATACCAAGGGAAGGGATAATGAATAAGATCGACTGCTGGAATTCCAGCATCAATAAATGGCCTATGGTCATCAATGATGGAACCGCCAGCTGTATCAAGAAACACGTCACTATATCCTAGGGTGTCGGCTTTTTCCCAAATGCGATTCTGCAACGAATCTGTTGAGAACCTTTCTCGAGGGATACGCAATGATTCGTCACCCACCATATCAGCCAAAATCATACCACGAATGGCGGTTCTCTCCTGTTCACTTAGCAAATCTACGTACTTGCTCGATCCAACAATCCAGTCCCATCCATTTATTTCTCCTGAATCTTCAGCATCAAAAAAGACGAACTCAACGATGGATCGGGTCTTCTCGGGAAGCGAATTTGCAAGTTCTAAGAGAACAGCCACACCACTAGCTCCGTCATTAGCACCTAGGACAGGCAGAGTGCGATTCTCTATGGCGGGATCTTGGTCCGCAAGTGGGCGGGTATCATAATGGGCACCGAGAACGAATCGGGATTGGTTCGGATTCTGGCTTTTTGCGATGATATTGACACATTTCGTATCACGATAGGTGAAATTCTGTAGTTCAACAACCCAACCTGATGACTCGATTTGATCCGTGATATATTCACGACATTTGCTCAGATTGTCAGAGCCCGGAGGGCGTGGACCAAAGGAACACTGGGCTTCTAGATATTCAAATGCAGAGTTGCCGTCGAAGATAGGCTCATAGGAGGTTTGGTTCGATATAGGACGGGGATTAAGGGTGATCAAGAGTAGAATAAAGATGAAATATCTATGCATCTTCTGCGACCAAGTTCAGTGAGTCATGACAACCTAAGAATCTTTCACTTTTGGGAACTGATACGTGAACGTACCATCTTTTGAATAACGGACGGAAGCTCTGAGGGGAGTTCTCGTAGGATAATGAGAGGTAGGTCAACATATCCAATATCTCCACGTGCTAAGCCCGCCAGAATTTTATGGGAAATTTCGTGACCTTCTGCTTTCTTCAAAAGCCACTCAGCAAATGATGTGCCTCGTAGTCCGAACCATTCAGCTACTTGAAAATTACCCCTGAATTCTTGCCTGCACGAGTCGTGGTATTTCATCAGGTGCTTCGCGGATGCCCATTCTTTTTCTCTACACTCTTGTATTGTGTTAACGGCAAGTACAGCAGACCGCATTGCATATGCTATACCCTCCCCCATTAGAGGATCAACGAATCCAGCAGCATCTCCAACCAACACGGCCCGTTTGCATACATTGGGCCCAAGCACGCCTCGTCCCCCTAAGAAGTATGTGTAGCGTTTGTCTATGGGAAGGTCGATTCCGAGGTGACTTTCCATTCGCGTGTGGAAGCGGTTGAAAATCGGTCGCAAGGGATGCATGTGGGCACTTGCTCCTGCTACACCTATTGCTAGGTGATCCTTCTTTGCGAATACCCATCCATAGCTGAGCCTGTTTTTTACCGGGATTATCTGCAACACTTCTGGGCGTCCATTCATAGCCTCCATAACGGCTTCTTCCCCAACATGAACATGAGTTTCCATTCCTAATCCAATGCTATGGGGTTCCCTCCTCTTTGGACGAAGTCCCAATGATCTACTCACTATCGAATTGACTCCATCTGCTCCGATGAGATAGGACCCTTTGAATTCTCGACCGTTTCTTAATCTGACAGTAGCGCATTCTTCATCAGCACAAGCAGCCACAACCTCCGCCTCTTCAAGAAGGGTTGCTCCCCTTGACTCCGCGCGTCGAGCCAAGAATTCATCGAATTTGCTTCGAAATACAGTAATCCCAAGTTTCTCCTTGGACACAAACTCTGCCTCTTCGGAGTCAGGAAAAACGAACTTCAAGCCGAATATTTTTCTCTCCATTATTCTTGGAGGAATTCTTTCATCAATCACGTTTAACGCACGCTGCATAACAGCTCCGCCGCATGGTTTGATTCTAGGTAGAGAATGTTTTTCCAAGAGAAGAGTATCTAGTCCTGCCATAGCTGCTTGGTACGCTGCCGTTGCCCCCGCGGGTCCTGCTCCAACAATAATGACATCATACTTCATTACCATTATTGAATCCCACATTAAGGAATAGGTTCCAACCACTCCACGATTTGAGAACGCTGTTCTCTAGTTTCAGCATTCGTATTTGGATTTAATTAATACTATCCTAGCAAGCATATATACAAAAATCGATGAGTGTGTTTCATATATCGCGGCAATCTTCACAGCCTTGGCGATTAATTAAGCCCAAACGGCGCATGATTTTCCCGCCTGGTTGTTCAGGAGCAGGTCCCCCAGGAGGTGTTTCGGTGGGGATGTCCCTCCTGCCCACCTCTTTGAATCCATAAGCCTGAACGAGCATCAATGAGGGGGTGTTTTCCTCATATATCTCTGTATAGACTTCTTCAACCCCCGCATCGATGAAGTATTCCGACGATTTGCGAATCAGAGCTGTTGCAACACCGCGACGTCTACGACTGGGTGCCACCCCGAGGCCTGTTATTTCACCATAAATGGATTCCTCTTCCTTCTCAACAAAGCAAGCGATGAATCCAACAAGAGAGCCCCACATCTCTGCCACAAAGATACCTTCGGTTTCCATCTTCTGGGCATCCTCTTCAGTCAGTGGGCAAAAGGGGTCAGGAGAGGCAAGAAATGCGCGATTGTACAAATCGACAAACTCACTCATTTCTTCAGGCTTCAAAGCTCGCACACGAACATACTTCGGAATCTCCTTTTCATCCCACCATTCTTCTGCTAATTCTAGAGCCTCTTCTGCATCTGCTTTCATGATAAGGTATGATTTTGTTCCCATCTGCTGAGATGAATCTGCTTTGCCTGATGGCAATATTAGTCCCCACTCCCATTTGCGGTGCACTTAGCAAGCTCAACTGTATAGTTTATCAATGGCGCTTATGGTAGCCTCTATCTCTTTTTCTACCGCCTCAATCATAAGGGGATTCTGTTCGCCTGTTTCTTCTGTTTCATCTTCCTGTTCTCCTTTTTGACCGGTGTGCAGGTTACCATCACAGGCGAGAATGGAAGCGGCTTCCAATCCTTTGGTCTGAGCGAACACATAGAGCATCGAACTCTCCATCTCGACACATTTCACCCTAGCCTTGGTCCAAATGTCCAACTGGTTATTGGCTTCACCCACATAATAGACATCGCTGGTCCAGCAAATGCCCGAATGAACCCGATCGTGTGGCAACAATTTCTTGATTTCATCATACAATGCGGCGTAGAGCTCCGGTGTAGCAACAGCTGGATATTCCATGGGAGCATAATTTAGACTTGTACGTTCATCACGGATACAGGCAGTCGGTACCACCACATCACCCGTTTGTACAGCCAAGCTGATTCCTCCACAGGATCCTACCCTGATGAATGTCTTTGCGCCAACATTGGCAAATTCTTCCACGCAAATATGGGTAGAGGGCGTTCCAATACCAGTGCCCGATATATTCAGTGGCACGCCTTTTGGTGTATATGCCCTATACGTGACAAAACCCCGATAACGAGCCACTTCTTCTGCATCTTTCATCTTTGCTGCGATTTTGGGAACTCTATCCGGATTGCCTGCGATAAGAACAATTTCCTCTACATCATCCTCTCCAACTCGCAAATGAGGTTGAACTCTCTTTTTCATAATATCCACCGTAACCAGAAGGTCGAATTCGGTATGACATGTCTTTTTGCATGCTGCTTGATAATATCTTTGATGGTCGTCGAAAAACAGCATTATTTAGCGGGACTCTATTCGTTTCAAAATGCATTCAACGCATACCTTGTCATCAGCTATCTGGAACACTTTGCCAAACTGAGGGTGTGAACATCCGCAGCTTTCACATGGGCCTACTTCATGCTCGTAATTTTCCGTCAGGAAAACTATCAGTAACGAAAGCAGTTTGGTTGAATCCGCTGACACCTGCAATCTTGGTCAACATCCATTAATATGGTTCATCAGTGCACCTTATTATCTCATTGGAATTCATTTCATGGAGTCCAACAAGATCTTTTTGAACAGGCAGAGGTATCCATAACAGGCTGAAAAGCATGGTTAACCAAGGATTGTAATGGTGAATTTCACATACTATTGCTATTTATGTGTAAAAAAGAATTCTTTGGAACTCCCTGCACCTGGAGCACCCGAGAATCATCACGCAGACTTGAAGTGTGAGAAGTGCGGAAACAACACACACGTCCTGACATCTTCCTATCCGGGTGAAGAGTGCAATCGCTATCTATACTGGATTAATGTCAGCTCCGTCCCTAGCCTAGTAACAGGATTTGCAGAATACATGGTACAGAACATGCAGAAACTAATCGACTCAGCGGCTGAACAGTGTGTGAAGATTGGAATTAATACCCCAAATACATTTCTAATTCATGCCAAGCGCCGATGTGGACCTGAATTGACGGTAGAGATAGAAGTATGTGATTCATACTAGTCGGATGCTCATCTTACATGCATCGACACAGAACTCAACATAGATAATGAAACAGGTAGCTTTCTCTCTTCGGGAACAGGGCTTCAATTAGGTCTTCATATTGTTTTTCAATGACAAAATCAGCATCAAATTCGCTGAGTTCATGAAGTCCATTTGCCCCCAAGAGTAAACGAGTAAATTTGCTTGGTGGTGCTCGTAGCATGCCCCCATGTCCTATCATCGGTTTTGGACTTGTTTTGATTTTGACAATTTTTCCATCTTGGAATATCAATGTATAGAGGGCGAGATAGGTGTTGATTTCAACATCCAAATTTAGACGCTGATATGGGGTTCCTATGAGCCGTTCTTCTAATGCCTTTCGGACACGCCAAAGAAAACGCTCCGGACAGGGTATCAGAATCTGATATTTCCAACCCCGTGTCATTTTCCCACCTAGGGAAAGAGCTAACTTGCTCGGATGTGATTCAGTCGTTCCGGGAAGATAAACTTCCTGAATCTTATTCCTCAGACCTTGTTCTTGTAGATAGTGTAGCAAGGCAAGCGTACAGCGATAATTGGGAGTCACTGCCTCAAATACGGTGAGTGTTTTCTTCTTAATCATTCCATTGGGTGCCTTAGGTATGGTTTCGCGAAAGTATCCACAGACTTCACCACCCTTTTCGATTACTTTTGTATGAAATTTCTCAGATTCATACATACTGGTTTCTTCTTGAGTTAGCCACAATTCCTTGCTTCTCTCAGCAGCAACCAGGAGTTTGGCTACAGTTTCTCGGTACAACCGGAGAAGACAGTCTAGGTCCCTTTTCTCTGCCAACCTTATGGTATATGCATCTTCGTAATCCACCTCTTTTTGCTTAGGAGGCAGCTGATCTGGTCTGATACTCACCCGACGATTCAATGGAAGCATGAAATCGTATCCGTATTTTCGATAAAAGAAAGGAATGCCCTGAATTGCTGAAATTTCATACTCACCTTTGTGAAGCGCGATGTTGAAGAGCTTGTAGAGCGCATGAAAGAGACCTTGTTTCCTGTAAGCCTCACGTGTACCCACAAACCCCAATTCCAAATTTCTGATTTCTATTCCTTCATAGCTCCAAGTGCTGGGGATTGCATTCAGGCACGCGACCATCTCTCCTGTGTCGAGGTCACGTAAGTAGAAGTTGCTTTCAAGCCCAAATCCAGGATAATGCTCAATTAACCGCTCCAGCATTAAGGCATCAGTTTCATCATGAATGGCCCTATTGAGTTCAACAAGCTCTCGATGTTCTTCAGGAGTCTCTACACATCCGTATACAAAACCGTCAGGAGGCAGGGGCCAATCATTTCTATTCGACATCAAGAATCACATAGCTTCTATTTGTTTGGTACTATTATTGTTAATAGAACGGGTGAAAGATGAGGATTTCCTCTTATTATCTGATTCCTCTCTCTGAGAAAAAGGAACAATTCTCTCGCAAAGGGCACTGTTTGCAGTGTGGTTGCTTGTGAAGGCAGATTGCAGATACAAAATCTATCACACCCCAGTAGAAGCGTTGGTCATGGTCCGGACCAGCCACATTATCGGCAAATTGCCAAGCCCCTTCATCTTCAGCACCATCAAAATCGGTGCCAAAGAGCCGGTTCAAAAAGAAGACAATATTCCCATCAATCAGTGGTTCAGGAATCGAGAATGCAAAGTTTCGTACGGCGCAAGCGGTGTATCTTCCTACTCCAGGGAGATTCTCCAAATTACTGGAAGCTGACTTTACACTTCCATTATACCTCTCAACAAGGATAGCTGCTGTTCTTTGTAGATGTTTAGCACGGACGGATTGCAGCCCAAGAGGCGTAATGAGGGATTCAACCTTACGCCTACTGAGATTCATGAGGGCTTCAGGGGTTCCGGCAACTTTGAGAAGCGAGGGGTAAACCCGCATGACGGCTGCGGCAGTAGTTCTTCTGAGTAACATCTCTGCCACAAGAACATGAAATGGGTCGTCATCGTATCTCCAAGGAAAATCTCGGCCGTGCTCTTCGAACCATTCGATTATGGTTTCTTTTACTCTTTTGTAAAAATTGGATTTTTGGTTCAACACCCATTCAATCTCCTATTGCAGCCCAATCAGTTCCTTTGCTTTCTGAAGGATTTTCTTTGGGTCATTGATTACACATGTGTCTTGAAAATTCCGAATAATATCGACATTATCAACATCTACCTTACGTGGTCTAATTCTTATGATGCGCCCACCGGGATCTATGGTATCTATGTTACCTAGGACTTGGTCTACTGGAAACAGGATGATAGGAGTATAGCCCCCCTTCAATGTTTGAGCTACTGCATTAGTGACCAGGGTGTCTGCAATTCCATGGGCTATTTTTGCGGCAGAGTTTGCAGTGAGGGGAGCTACAATCAATAGGTCATAATGCCCAACCTGGAGGGGTCCTGCAACAAAGGGATTGTTAGCGCTTTTTTCAACCATGACGTCATTAAATACCTCATGGATACGTTCAGTAAGACCGTACCACTGAATAACCTCGACTCCGGCTAGTGATATTATACATGAAACGTCCATAGATTCAATTTCATTAAGAACTGCTGCGACTTCCAAAATCTCCTTTAGCTTATCTCCTGAGCCAGTGATTGCCCAAAGAATCCGTTTCATCTCACTCACGAAATAGTACGAATGACCACAAATATCTAACTAAACCTATGCAAGCCTTCATTTGGAAGTAGTGGAATTTCAATCCGAGGGAAGAATTTGTACAAGCTCAGCATCGGGATGACTACCAATATGAAGACATCAGCCACGCAATGGTTGGCAGGGAATGCCGATAGATTGGGAGCGCACCGCATTTGGATTGGTGAGGACATCGGACTAGGGCAAGACATCTTCGTATTGACAGCGGCAACACTACTAGAGTCAGATAGAGTACAAGTGGGCACAGGTATCACTCCGATCAGTGTTCACAATCTCACTACTCTCGCAAGGGCAGGCATGACATTGCAGCAGATTTCCAATGACAGATTCATATTTGGCACAGGGATTGGAGGGCTTCAGGACCTTGAGAGACGCGGAATTGAAATCGAGAAACCCGTGACCGTGTTACGAGAGGGCGTGAAAGCCTTGAGGAAACTATGGAACGGCGAAAAAGTGACGGTCAGTAACGAGCTGTTTGATATTCAAGGCTATTCGTTGAGGTCGTCGAATAACTTGAATATACCCATCTTTCTCGGGGTTAGAGGACCTCAGATGCTCAGACTGGCAGGGAAGATTGCAGACGGAGTTATTCTATCAGGACCCATAGACTATCTTCAATATGCAATAGAAAGGGTGAATAAAGCTGCCAAAGATAATGGAAGAAGGCCCGATGAGATAGAGAAGTTGGTCTGGTTGCCAACGATTCCTACATTCAAGGGAGGGAATGAGAAGCTGGCCAAAAGAGTTGTAGCAGTGGTAGCAGCAGATATGCCCCAGACGGTTCTGGACATGCTCAGTATTGATAGAGAAAAACTGGACGCATTGGTAAATGCAGTCGCCTCATCAGGTGCCCAAGATGCAACAGAGTATGTTGACGAAGAAATTATGAATATGTTTGCAATCACCGGAACCAAGGCACAAATGATTGAGATTTTTTCCTCCATTGCAAAGCTTGGAGCCAACGAAATTCTTGTGGGACCGCCATTCTCCGGAAACTGGAGAACTGCACTTGAAGAAATATTCGCTGAAATCGAATGAGGGGTATTCTTCCATGAAGTGGGGTCTCGCTGTTGGTGTGCGACAAAATCTGGATGAAGTCCTGAGGGTTAGTGAAATAGCGTATCACGGGGGGATAGATCAAATATGGGTCGTGGATTTTCCGGCATCACAGCTAGCTTCGGTTGCTGCAACAATGCTTGCCAAATACGTACCTATGAGGTTGGGCATAGGATTGCTCTCTCCGCTGCTGTACTCTCCCCAACAAATGATAAGAATGATTCAATCTATCAGAGATAATTATGATATCGAAACCGACATAATGGTGGGCAGTGGAGATCCGCTTTGGCTTTCGAGGGTCGGCCTTGAATATTCTTCTGGCCTAGTAGCAGTTAGAGCGGTCAGGGATGAAGTCATTGAAATCATGGAATTGCTGAAGAAGAATGAACTCGCATCTCAGCTGCTATTGGCAGCACAAGGACCGAAGATGATTTCAATCGCACGACTGGGTGACGGTGTGTTGCTCAATTATTCTGACCCTACTATGATTCAGTGGGCAGTAAAACAAATGGGGACAATGCCAGAAGGCTATGTCAAGGGGGTCTTTCCACCCACAGCATTAGCTGACAAGACATACAGATTGCCAGAGTATGCGAAGAATGCGGCAGCTATTGTTGCATTGGGAACTAGTTCCAAGGTGTTAAAGAGATTCGGGCTTCTCGCTGAACTGAGTGGCCCAAAAAATGACTTAAACGAAAAAGGAGAATTAACAGCTGAAATTGTGAATTCTATTCCGGAGGAAATATTGAGTCGGTTCATCCTCCACTGTACACCCGATGACTTGAATGAGTATGTTTCATCCTTGGTCTCTATGGGAATTGATTTGATAGTGTTTGGACCCCCTTTGTCCAGCTTGGAACAGGGTGTAGAAATGCTGGTTAGTGCAAAGCAGAAATATAGTGAAGGCCAATGATTCTGCTACTAGATTCTGTAAGCGACGTGCGCAGCCAAATCAAACTCCAGAGGGTTACCACTCCACCCTCTGCGTCCATATGTCAAATTCTTAACAAGGTCTAGTATTGTCCGAGACCCGACCTGCTTGATTGTCATAATAGGTTGAACTGACTTAACTCCGGGTTCCTCTTCTAACGTTCGCAGTATCTTATAGTAGTCTACTTGATGATAACTTGGAACTTGAATCCATATGATTATACCGCGTGAAGAGAGATAATATACTGATGTCGGAATCTTGCCAATGGCTGCAACCAATCGTGTTTTCCATTCATCTTCACATACAATCTCAAAGCAAAAGTTCGCGGAGAGCCCAGTACCGGCAAAGCTGACATAGGGAAGAAGAAGATCTCGGTTCTGCAGCTTCTTCATGGATTGGGCAACTTTTCTGGAATCGACCTCGATTCCCCTATATCGTAATCCTTCAGATATTTTGCTAGGAGATGCGCGCACGTCCAGCTTCATCTCCGCACCTATGAAGAAATCAGTCTTAGTTAAGTCGGATGTATATTCAGTAGACCACAAAATAGGCAGATTATCTGGGTCCTTCACTCCGTTTTCATAAATCAGGCTCGCAAATTCGTCAGGGAATGCCCATTTTCCCTCTCGGTACAGAGAAATGTTCGAGGCAGCGCCGGTCCCTATTTGAGGATGAATACTCACATAATCAAAGACTGTCGTTGAGAGGGCTTTGATGCTCTCATAGAAAACACGCGAACACTCACTTGTACTTGGCAATACTATTGATATGTAGCCCAAATCGGTCATAGAAGTCTTAAGCAGTGTCTTTGTGAATGGGAAGGAATATAATGCCCTTTCTATGACATCCCATTCTGAATCATCCCTCGGGATGAAGAAGACCATGATGTTTTGAAGATTGAATGCTACTTGATTAAGGAAGCAATGGAATCGTAATCCATTTCGGTCTCCTAATCTCTCAAGCGATCTTGATACCGTTTTAGGGGCAATATTCAGGTTTTCTGCGGCTTTGACCAATGTGCTAAAAGGATGGTCTGCAAAATAAGATAGTACTCTCAAATCGGAAGATTGTATCGGAGTTTCTTGGACCATGAATGCAAAGCTGTATGCAGAACGTAAAGAGTCGGTTGTGACCAAATTGAATTTTCTTAGTGTTTTGAGATTATCAAGAAGTTTGCTTCTATAGGATTCACCTATTGGCAATAGCGTAGGGTTGGTAGGAGATCTAGAAAACTCAGGGTTTTCCTTTAGTTCCTCAACTGCTTGTTTGGCATCTTCTATTGACAATGTGCCTGAGCTCAGAGCTAAGTAAATGCGCATTGCATCCAGATAAAATTTGGCAGATGGTTCGTCCACTGTTGGGATGATAGCATCGAATGGTGTGTGGATTCGCTCCAAACGTCTTGATGACTCCAATTCAGGGACTTCCTACTTCTGGACGAGTATAGATGACTCATGCTTCCTCGTCGTCAAAGCTCTTTAAGCTTAAGGGGTGGTTTACATGAGCCGAATGAGGAGCTCCTCTATTTCTAAAGTACGGGGGTAATTCTGTGCTATAAATGTACACATGTTAGTAGAGAGCCCAACCATTTCGGAGAAGATTTGACTTAAAGCTACCCATTCTATTGACTCGGGGATTTCCAACAACATGAGGACAAACTTGCTCCCAGAGAGTACTCTTGATTTTGGTAGTGACTCTGCTTGTGCATGCATAAGACGTGGTAGGTTGTCATTTTCTCGGCGCTCCAAGCAAAGGGTGAAGGGGGTTGACAGTCCTATGTTCTGTATGCTCAAATATGGCTTCGCGATGCTTTCTTTGATGCGATTTATTTTTCTACGCAGCGTTCTTCCAGATGGCACTGAATATCCTAGATTGCTTGCTAGTTTCCTGATATCTGATGATGCTAAATGATAGTCATTTCCTAATGCCAGGGCAATCATAATATCTGTAAAGTCGAAGTCTTGGGATTCATCGGTGGAATCACTTGTATAGGATGGCAGTACATCTGCATAGCTCTTTGCAGCGCTGATTGTTGCGCCCAAGCGAAATCCACCTTCGAAATCCCAATTATTACCGTCGAATAGTCCCAAGTTGAAATGAACCGACTCGTGATGCACCAAATCATAGTTGACTGTCAAGGAATACGGGCGTTTTGTAAAACGCTCAAGCTGTCTAGTGATATGTGAGAGGTGTCTACCCTCTGGCGCAAGTATTTCGAATAGGACCCGGTGATCCATGCCAGAAGTCATGACCGATTCTTGTGAGGATATAATAAATGGATTAGACTCAAGCCAATTGTTGAATTTCTCTAAGGCATGGGATAGCTCGTTGTCACTGACCCAGCCAGCTATGTGGCGCAGGTCAAGTGCAGCATAGTCAATCTTACTCCTCACACGAAGTTCACATTCCCTCTCAAGTTTTGTCCAAATCTGATTCACAGCAGATCTTGTCACACCCAAATCGTTTGCCAAATCAACTTGACGTAGATGAGGAGAAATAGCCATGCGATTGAGTAGTCTGAGTTCCCCGCTTGCATATCGTCGCACGTTGGTCACCCTGAAGACATAAGTGCAATTGTACAATATTAAGGATTGTCCAAAAGTTTAGATGTTTCCCTTGTCAAATGTCCGGTTTGTAGAAAATTTCTCCGCGGATTTTGAGTAGCTCCGCTGCAAAGGGGCAGAACAGGCAGAAAGCCTCTCAGAGTGACGTCCATTCACCCAGTTTCTCTTATTATGTGGTCTGGACCTACAGGTGCTTGTGATCACTGAAGTGCCAATAGACTGGCACAACCAGCACTGGAAACAGAGTAGGCGCCTACCCTATTTCAGTGAAAACTGCACTCTGTTTCTAACGCAACCACCAAACAACCATACTAGTGAAAAGAGATTCGGAGGTGAAAAGAATTAGCAAAGACCGGATGAGGGCCATCTATGAGCGCATGACAAAGGATCGTGCAGCCCTCGAATTACTGTCAATTGGCATAGTTAGTGGCATTGCCACAGTAGTGCAGCCGCCTTGTGAGGATCC
>SDNP01000043.1 GCA_004524445.1 Candidatus Thorarchaeota archaeon
ACAATAAATCAGTAATCATGCTAGAAAATATTGAGTCTATTCATCTAGCGACCTAAATTTCATCCTTCGTCCGTCGCGGTACTTCACTAGATGTCCATCATCCACAAGTTGGTTTAGGACTTCGCTTGTCCGAGATCTGGACTTACCCCACTTCTTAGCCAATTCGGAGGTGGTCAATCCCTTCTGTGCATTCTCCAACAGATTCAGTAGACGATTCCAACTAGCATCCTCCATGATGACGCTTTCGCCCTCATCGAATATCCTATAGTGCCCTGGTGCAACTGACTTCGAATCTCTCTTCTCTGGAACTTGTATTTTTGAAGATAATTCATCGACTGTCTTGGTGAGAGTGCTGACGGTTTCTTTTAGTTCTCGTATCTCATCTTTTAGTACATCTACTTCAGATCGTTTTGCCATCGATCTCACCTACTCATTCTCATATTCGTCCCTGATGTTCACATAGTTACGTCTTTTCCGATCCCGTTGTACAACCTTTCTAATCTCAGAACCTGGATCCCTAACTTCTCGATTAGGGCGATAATTCTCCATACCCTTTGTTTCAAAGGATTCGGGTTTTTGCTTGTCTGCCTCATCTACATCTTCCTTTGTTTCATCTTCAGAACTCGTTGGTAAAACGTTGATTTTGGTAGTGTCTTCGACTACGCTCTCCATGGGATCTGAGACCACTATACTTTGTCCCTCATTGATGAATGCATACTTTGCTTTATGGTCTCTAATCACATTATCAAGAATCTCTTTGGTTTTTTTGGCGCATTTCTTGCGCTTGTGGCTATAGGTCATCCCAATTTCACCGACAACAATCGACAATAATAGACAACAATCGACAACATATCTAGCTCTCGAGATGTTATAAACATTTGCCCCAAAAGTCAAAGCTTCCCCAAATCGGAAAAATTGTCAGATTTTATACCAGCATACTGAATCCTTCGCATAATATGCCGGCATCATCAGCAGACGCTAATGTTTTCAAACCATCAGTTTTCTCGCAAATGTAATGTATCCTGTGTGTCCCACCATCCATGTGGGAGGACGTGTTTTGCCCTCTCTTACCATTAACTCGCGCTCCAGAATCTCTAATGTTTTAACCATGCCCCACTTTCCCTCTTCTCCCAATTCCTTGCAGGTCTTCATCACTTGTTCGATTGTTGGGCTGTAACTCACAACAAATCGACTGGGTTTGAGGGCAACATGAGCCTCTTTCACTGCCAGCCAAGGCGTAGCTAAATCAAAAACGACAGCATCAACATCTCGTTCCTCAATTCCATCTAGTACATCTTTGTTGTACATTGTGATGCGGTCCATATCAGCGAATCGTTTCAGATTCTTCTGTGCCCGATTGTACATATCTTCCCTGACTTCGTATGTGTAGACATGCCCCTCTGAACCAACGATTCTTGAAAGAACCCAGGTCAGAGAGCCCGATCCTGTCCCAGCTTCAACAACACGAGAGCCGGCACATATTCCCGCCTCGTTCACAATCGTGCCCGCATCCTTTGGATAGATGATTTGAGTTGCTCTTCCCATGGAGATTTGAATATCATTCTGGCTTGGCCTATGAATCTGAAATATGGTTCCGGAGTGGCTTTCGACTTTGATGCCATATGGACGCCCAATAATATCATCAAATTCGATTATCCCCTTATTCGAATGAAATTTTGCGCCTGCTTTCACTTTTCTTATCCAGTTTCTTTTAACGTCCAAGAAAATGAACACATTGTCGCCGTCTTCAATTGTGGTTGGCATACTTGATGGATTCAGGAAAGGGTGTTTTGAGTCTTGCTAACGGAACAAGGATATGACTCAGATTATAGCCTCCCACTACAAAGCTTTATTCGGCTACGACAAAACGAGCCATGAAGGGAACAGCATGGTTGACAACGACCCGGAAGATAAACCTGACGAAGATGAAGCCGGGAATAATTACCAAGAACCGGCCGAACTAGACCGTATTATTTCCCCGTCAGATGTGGATTTCACACCAAGAATTGGTCATGAGTTGGACCTCCACCTTGACTTAGATAATGGAGTCATTCTTGGGCGTTCCGCGAAGTTTCATGAGAAGTTCGGCTCCTCTGGTCTTGGCTTGATTGGAGCTGTTTCAGAGGTCGCAGATGATGAATCATCATCTCTCTTCGGTGTGCCTGTATTGATGGACCTTATGAGTCCCCATGTGGTGTTTGTGGCTGGCAAGAGAGGGTCAGGTAAGAGCTACACACTTGGCATCTTCGCAGAGGCTTTGGCTCTCTCCATGGGTCGGAATGAGATACAGGTTGCCGGGGTCATCGTTGATACGGTCGACGTTTTTCGACAGATGGTGGAAGAAAATGCTGACCAAGAAGACCTTCTAAAAAAGTGGGGGCTTGAAGCGAAAAGGTTCCCTGTGTCGGTATACATACCTCGAAAGACATACTTGTCTCTACCTGATGAAGTAAAGAAAAAAGCTAGACTATTGCCTCTTGCAATCAGTCCTAGAGAGCTTACAGCAAGCGAATGGGGCTACGTGCTGGAACGTGGGGGGCAGCTAAGCACCTCGATGACTAATTTGATTGGCGATGTATTAGAGAGCATCAGAAAAGGCTACACTCTTGAGTCTGGCGAGCAAGTGAAACGGAAACGTGATTTCAGCATAGCTGATATGATTAGCTGTATAGAGAATAATCCGGCAATTGACGAACTTTACCAAACATCATCCAAGACGGCGCTTATCCAAAGGCTCCGTAGAGCTGACCGACTGGGTGTATTTCATACAGGAGGAACAAGTGCTCAAGACCTTGCTGTCGGAGGACAAATCTCAATCATCGATGTTGCTCCCCTTGGTTCTAATGCAGAGGCAGTACTTGCGATTTTGACCAATATGCTCTCTCGACAGGTTCTGACCTACCGCATGGCTTGGACTGAAGAGGGGACTAGTGCCAGAGAAGAGTTGCCTCCCACTTGGCTTATTATCGATGAGGCTCACACTCTTGTCCCACGGGCGGGCAATACGCCTGCTAAGGATGCCATTATTGGATATGCCAAACTTGGTAGACGATTCGGATGCAGCCTCATACTCTGCACACAACAGCCCTCTGCTGTAGCTGATGAAGCAATCTCTCAGGCTGATATTATACTGTCTCATTCGTTATCCCACCAGAGCGATATTCGAGCACTGCATCAGAGAGCTCCCGCATTTATGCCGGATCAATTCAAGGATAAACTATTCATCAGCAGCTTACCGAGAGGTGTCGCTTTGGTATTTGACCAAAGCACGGAGAACAAACGCGCGTTCATCATGCAGGTACGTCCGAGGATGTCACAACATGGTGGCGCAGATAGGCTCTCCGGCATCTTTCAGGCTGCAGCATTGGCGCCTGACCAAGTAGAAGATACAATCGCTGCTGAAGAAGAATCTGCTGAGCCACATGAATTGCCTAGTATTCCTCGGCCGCCTCTTAAGTTGAGCAAAGAGGATTGGGCTGTTCTTGATGATTGGATGCGGGATTATGTAGAGCGTCTTTTTGAGGAGCGATTACAAGAATACACCATAACAGAAGACGAGCATCCTCATATACAGACTTCTAATGCGAATGAAGACGAATCTGAAGTACAGCTAGAGGATAGTCCCTTTGATCTTGCTGACGAAATGCCTGAATACGATTTGAAATCGCTTGAATTAACAATTCGCGCATTCAGAAACCTCTCCCCATCAGTCCTCCGAAAGGCAATGCTGAGAAAGGTTCTCTACGCACCTCCTTCTCATGGTTTTCTTTTCAGTTCAGATATTCGTGAACGAGACTCCTTTGCTATTGTCAGTGAGACCCTTGATGCAGATGTTCTGCTAGAGCGCGTGATATCTATACTCAAAACTGCGGGATTCGATATCGTCAGAGCTCTCCAGGATGATTCATTTTCCTTTATCCTTATGGGAACAGAGAATGCCCGTGCTTCGATATCGGCAGCAAAAACTCCAGCTTATTCCTGTGTTGCCATTGCATTGGTCAGTCCCGAGAAGAAGGCGATCATGAATCTTGCAAACCGACTTCGATCTTTATCTTAGCCACCCAGCATGAATGGCCTTATAAGGAGTGGATTTTGCCTTGAAACTGGTGTCAAAATGAGCAAAGAAGATATTCGCCCTCCTGTGAACCTTAAACTATCTTCCATGACCGATTTAGCTAGGATGCTTGTTTCATGGTCTCAAAGAGATCGTCCCGCAAGCATGCTGTACTTCGAACACGAGGGGAAGCACGTTTACGGTACAATGATTTCAAACCATGGTTACTACGAATACTATGGTATGCCTCTATGGATCTACTATGAGGCTGATGAACCACCTAAAGGCAATTTTCTAGCATACAAGGCTCGTCCAAAGGAATCGCTCAAATTCGTCGATGCATTTGAATCTGAACCAATGATTGTGCATTTGCCCATTATTAGATTGGCTGAGAAGCTCGAGATATTGGATATTTAGGCAATACCCCATCTTCAGATTTCATCTTTCTTTTGATGACCAGAAGGACATTGATGCGTCCTTCAGCCAAGACTTTAGATCCTGTAAAATCAGACCATGATCAAAGGCCAAATCATCTGGAATTAAGTCTTTTAGATTTCTCCATTCTGCGGCAGCCGCATCATCTCCACCCTTCACGTCCCCGTTTAGGCTTCTGCCAACAAAGACAACCGATATGTTATGCGCTCGAGGGTCTCGGTCGGGGTCACTGTACACCCCAAGGATGTCCACTAATTTGATATCCAATGAGGTTTCTTCTTTGGCTTCCCTGATTGCCGCATCTTCTACCCTCTCATTGTATTCCACGAACCCTCCCGGAAATACCCATTGCCCCTTAAAGGGCTCATTTGCCCGCTGAATCAGTACAACCCGATTCCCGTCAGTAATCACAACATCAACTGTTGGATTAGGATTCTGCCACTCACTTTTTTCTCTGGGCCTGTTTTTTGTCATAGATTTTCCCTCTTTCTGTGAGGTAACTTTCTCTGCCATAACTTATTCGGATATTGACAGAGGACTTTTGTGACCTTTTTCTATATCACTGGCATGACTGGGGATATTGATGAGTCTCCACCTTCTTGCGCGATAACCATGCTGGGAATGATTGTGGTTGCATTCCCCGCCGCAATGATTGTGATATGGATTGTATTGATTGATGTGAATGACCTGATTGATCTCTTTGTCGTCATACTCAGTTTTGTGCCTATTATTGCACTTACAACGCGTGCTGCTTGGTGCGCTACAAAACGTACAAAGAAATGGATTGCTCATTTAGATGAGTCTCAATCAAGTGAAGAAATTGACTTTGCTGGTGAAGACGAATGACACGCGAAATGCTTCAGTTGCCTGAAGAAGGACAGCATTATGGCGAATACTAGTACATCTCTCGTGGTGAAGCTCTAAGGAAATTTGCTATGAATACGCTAGCGTATAATAGGAATGCTAGCCAGATTATCAGAGTCACAATGAGCAGGTCAGTTTTGAAGAAAAGTTCGACTACAAGAAACATACCAACGATGACAATGTTAGAAGCTCCTCCAAGTGTAGTATCATTTTCAACCCCAAGCAACTTCTTTACCAGAGTGAGAATGACAACAACTCCTAGAGAAACCCAGTTTATGTACTGATTGAAGAGATCTGACCGGTCTAGAAAGGGTATTGTTCCCAATGGCGTTGGAACAGGCGGCAAATAGAGCGATATGAAGATAATGAAAATAACTGCCTCTGCAATCCTAATCCATTTTGTAGGCGTTGGCGTATACACCTCTCCGTAGACTCCCCTGTCATATTCTTGGGCTGCAAAATATAGGAAGTAAACGGGTGCCCCAAAGCTAAGAGAGTTCACCAGACATTGGGCAATCCCGTATACGATTTTCACCCAAAAGGAGCTCCATGTTGCAAGTATCTCCTGCCAAACCAGCACATACTCTGGAATAAATTGGAGCAGTATGATTGCAGGAAGTATACATAGGGCGATAGCAATCAGAACCGCCAAGGCTGACGCCAATTTGCCCCCTCCAAGTTTTCCGACTCCAACTCTATAGAATACTACTCCTGCAACATATAGTCCTCCAAGAATTGCAAGTGGTGGGGTAACAATAGGCAGCACGAAAAACGCAAGAACAAATGCAGCATTTGTTCCATAAAACACCCTCCATCTCAAGGGTACTGAACTGGTGGAGTCATGCATATGGTGGACCGTATTAGCGAATCGGTATCTAGAGTTGTAGATTATTCCCATCCACGGTGCAGAAAACACGAGGGGAGTGACCACGTAGTGAAACATTATGTTGTATAGTGGCTCGGTAAACGGACTCAGCGTGAACGGCAAAATGAACATGAGTAGGAAAAAGTAGACTGGCCCCAAAATTGCAGTGGCAACGACGACCAATCTTGTATGCATCCAGTCCGGACTCAACTCAATCACGCTGGTATCTTGGATTCCGCATTTAATATAAGTGTCCTCGACCAAGGGGATGTAAGGTATTCTAGGAGTTGTGCGCTGTGTATAAGAGAAAACTTGCTGCTGCCAAATTTGTCAGAAAGAGCAGGCTAATCCTTGGACTGGATCTTGTAGCAAATACAACACTCTATAGAAGCGATGCTCGGATTATAGAGAAGAAAGGTCTGGCAGAGAAGGCGCGAAATACAATCCGACAGACCTCTGACCACGTACTCGCTTACAAATTCAACCGTCATCTCGTATTGCCCCTTGGTCTTTATGACGAAATTCCTGATTTGATTGATCTCATTCATGACCTAGGCTTGACAGCTATCATGGATTGCAAAATCAACGACATCGGGCATTCCAACGAAATAATCGCCAAATATTATCTAGATGCTGGATTCGATGCTATCATTGTGAATCCCTTTGTGGGATGGGATAATGGCCTTGATTCAGTCTTCAAAGTTGCTACTGAACGGTCCAAAGGAATCATCACTCTCTGCTATATGTCTCATCCTGCAGCGGAAGAGGGATATGGCCTAAGGGTTGCACTAGATGAGAAGGGAAAGAAGTGGGAGCCACTATACCTCGAATTTGCTCGACGTGCAAAGAAGTGGGAAGCTGATGGAGTAATAGTCGGAGCAACATATCCAGAACGAATAACCGAGGTCAAGGATATTCTTGGTGACGCTGTTCCAATAATATCGCCTGGAGTTGGAGCTCAGGGTGGATCTGCTAGTAAAGCAATAAAGGCGGGAGCAGAATATGTCATTGTTGCTCGTTCAATAATCAATGCGGATAATCCTGGTGAAGCGGCGCGGACGTTGGCCGAGGAAACCATGCAGTAAGTTAGAAAAGCAAAATGCACAGAAGTGTACATATTAGGTCGGAAGAGACCTCTATCTGCCTCTCATAATTAGAAACAGATAAAGGGAACAGGCATCCATTTTTTAGTAGTTGTACATAAATGTACATGACGACATCGTAATTGATGGAGCGAGTTCTAATGGCAGATAAAGACGGTTACAGTTTTTCGAGTTGGACTTCGTTTATTGAAGAATCTCAAATCCGAGCACTCCTAAAGTATCACGTGGAGTACTATTACGCCGGTGGAAAACCCGGAATAATCCCCACAGATACTTTTGCTGACATCATGGCTGATTTGAGCGAAACATATAAAGAAAATCCAAAGATGGCGCTGGAAGATTTTAATTATGGGCCGACAGGAGGGCAGCCTTGGTTCCTAAAGACCCTTGCTCGAAGACTTTGTGATGTTCGCGGAATACCTATTGATTGTGATGATGAAGAATGGGAACTAGTATCCATTACGAATGGCTCTCAACAGGCTCTATACGCTCTGCTCGATACTCTCATTGACCCTGGTGATGTAATAATCACTCCATCACCAGCATATCTTGGGTTCTTGGTTCCCGCCGTCAAACTTGGCGGGAGAATCATAACCATCCCAACCGATCTCGATGGTATAATCCCCGAATATGTTGAAAAAGCGGTGCATGTTTCAAAAATGAAGTTTGGCAAGGTTCCAGATATTCTCTATGTGGTACCAGATTCAGATAATCCAAAGGGAACGACAATTCCTATGAAACGCAGAAAGGCGCTCTTTGATATCTGTGAGAGCCACGATATGTTATTGATTGAAGACTCCGCTTATGCCGAAATTCAATTCAAGAAGAACCCCAAGCCGATTAAGACACTTGACAAAGAGAACAAAAGAGTAGCATACCTCGGTACGACAAGCAAAGAGGCTGCAGTCCTTAGAGTCGGGTACTCTGTGATGCCAACTAATGTTCGAGAACAAGTTCTGAAAGATAAGGGCTACCTTGACTTGTGTACATCCACACTAGTTCAGCGTATCTTGAATGAGTACTACATGAACCACATTGACGAGGCCATGAAGGTTGCAATTCCTGAGTACGAAAAGAGATACAAGGCTATGGCAAAAGCAATGGACGCCTCATTCCCTGCCGGCAAGAGAACTGACCCAACGGGCGGCTTTTTCATCTGGTGGGAGAGCGAAAAGCCCGACTTCAATAGCAAGAAATTCATGATGGATGTCGCGATTCCAAACGATATCCTCTATGTTCCTGGAGGTCCATTCTACCCCATCACAGGATATGACTTGACCGACAATGGAAACGATTTGAAACCAACATCGCCGCAGCCTAATACCATGAGGCTAGGTTACTCTTATGCTGAACCTGACGTAATATCCGAAGGTATTGAGAAACTGGGCAATCTTCTCTCAGAAGAACTAGACTAGAAATTCATGGCACCAGAACTCGCTTTCTGGTGCACGTTTCTTCTTTTCACACCATGAAGTTAACGAAGAGCGTTGCTCCATTCTTCATGTCAGCCATATAGGCTCGTTTATACGGCCCAAATAGATCACTAAGCCCTGCATTTAGCGCCCATTCAATCCATGACCATGAGGACTCCTGTGTGTTCTTTCCCTTTGCATATCTACCATATGCCCAAGACAGATATGTTTCAATCTTGAATTTCAATTCTAGTTTTTCTTCCTCCACATGCTCCTCAGTTTCCTCGATTTCATTCTCAAGATTGTGTAATGAATCTAAGAGATCGTCATGAGTCCTCCAGATGATTCCTGCAAGATTTTGGATTGCCTCATTCATCTCATCATAGTTCTCTTTGTTTCTGCTCCGTGTGATCTTTCCCATTGCCCGAAACATCTCCCCTCTGTGGAGTACAGGAATATTATCTCTCTTAAGCTGGTTGGCCATGTCTTCACCCCACGGTGTGTTGAAGAAAACTCGAGGATATTTCACAAACATGGGGAATGGTATTTCTAATTTTCTTGCAATCGGTATGACTTGGGAATAATATGCAGTTTCTCCGGGCCCCCCTGCATGGGCGATGACAGGAATCGAGGAATCGATTGCGAATTGCCGAGAATCAACTCTGGGTGATAGAAAGGTAGCATGGTCCGATAGGTCTGGAGACTGAGCATCGACTTCTAATCGGATCTCTTCGCCGCAAAGGGGACATTCTCCCCTGAGTATTGCATTGGAGCCATCCAGTTCATAGAATAGTTCTGTTCTTGCTCGATTACATGATTTCGCTTGGCATTCATAGAAGAATGGCACATAAGAGGTATCTCTTCCTCCCGCTCCTGGTTCAAAGCCGTTATTCCGAATCTTTTTTGTCGCTTCATCATGGATTCGAACAAAATCCTCTCGTATCTCTCTGGATAGAAGGAATTCCATACCAAGTGCCCATAGCTCACGTATCTCATCATCAGAAGCTGGAACTAGAGGTAATCCTAGATTACCTACAATGTTCACAATCCTTGCGATAATTCTCTGTGCCCATTCTCCTAGGGTATCCGAGTTAAGAAATGCTTGTCTGGTCACGGAGAGGGCATATTCAAGCCTTTCATCAAAGAGCGTTCGTGTATTTCCCTCAAGTACTTTGAATAAGGGACTATACCCCGCTCTAATACTCTGCTCTATTTCCTCATACCAATGATACTCAGGTAAAGGCACAACACTTACAGGTGAGAATTCGTATTCCTGCGGGATTGGAATACTCACTATATTTCCACTTGGTCCCATCAGGGGCGTTCTTGTATGGGTCAGTTCACTCTGAACTATGTCATAATCAGCAATACAATAGAAGGGAACGAGAGATGATTCTTCAGTCGAATTCAGACGCGCCAATCTTTCTGCTGTGACCGCCTTATTCAGAATATAGCAGGGGCCACCCAGAACAATGCTTTGATGAGCGGCCTCAACAGCACCCTGATTTAGTTTTTCAATAGTTCTCTTAACTTTCGGACTCAGACATCCTAGCTTGCGGTTGATTCTTGTCAAGGCTGCCTGCAATCTAACGATTCTATCATCAGTATGCCACTCCTGCTTAGCATACTTTCTTCGCAACTTAACTGCACGGTTCCTCAAGTCATTCATCATAATAGGTGGATCATTGTAGAGTTCAGATGCCAACCCCTCGTGTTTGGATTCCCAAATATAGTCTAAGTATGCTTGGGTGATTATCCTCTTGGTCACTCAATTCTCTCCTATGTTTGAACCGCTTCTTCGAAGACTTGTTCATATTTCGGCACAATTATGTCCGCTGAAAAATTTTCCTTGACCCTCTTTCTTCCAGCTCGTCCGAGTTTCTTTAATCTTGCATCATCATCAAGAAGGGTAACAATGGCATGAGCAAATTCGTCTTTTTCATAACCTTCGGTGACCCAACCGTCTTTTCCAGGTCTGACCAATTCCGGTATTCCGCCAGCCGGAGTAGTGATGACTGGCAATCGTGACGCCATTGCCTCCAAGATTACTAGAGGCATCCCTTCCTGCAAAGAATTCATCAAGAGCATATCCGAGGAGCACATAATCTCATGCACATTACTTCTGATTCCTAGTAGGTGTACCTTCTGGCAAAGATCCAGTTCCTCTATTTTACGTTCGACTTCCACTCTCTTCGGTCCATCTCCTACCAGAACAAGCCGGGTGTCTGGGTTTTCATCCACCACCATCTTCATTATTTCTACTAACTCAACAACACGCTTAACTGCGCGGAAGTTTGAAACATGAAGTAATATCCTCTGATCGGGATTGATTGCCTCTGCATCCTCCTCTTTTCTCACAGATACACAACCACTTTCAACCACAAGCCGTGTGCCCTCTTCCCGTTTGTACTTCTCTATATCTATGAAGTTTGGAATGACATGAATTTCTCTCTCAATACCTAATTCTGTGTACGCGCTCTCTCGAAGATATTCAGCTACAGTGGTGACGGCATTTGCTTGTTGAACGGTATGTTTTACTACTGGCTGGTATGCCGGGTCTAGACCCAGAGAATGTACATCTGAACCATGCATAGTTATGACATAAGGTATCCCAACAATTTCTCTTGCCATGTATGCAGACAACGCGTGAGGAATGGCGTAGTGCGAGTGAATCAAATCCAACTTAGAGTTATGAGTGACTTGAACCATCTTTGACGCAAGTGCCATCGAATAAGGGGGACAGATATCCTTGAATAATGGATAGTCTATGGTATCGACAAGATCTACATATGCTCCTCGGGTGTCCTCCCACATCAAAGAGAAAGGTCTTTGATATGTTACAAAGTGGATTATGTGACCTCTCTCAACAAGATGTCGTCCCAATCGAGTGGCAAGATATCCTGAACCACCAACTGAAGGATATAGATTGACTCCTATTTTCACCCTTGTCAACTCTGGTATCGTATCAAGACTACCTGCCTTTAAGGTGCTTGGTGCGGGAAGACGGACCTTCTAAGCATTAGTAAAACTTGAATAGTGACCAGCTCCGATTAATCAGTATGGCGGATTTGGGTTCTATTCTTGTGATTGCTGCGCATCCCGATGACGAGTGCCTGGGCGCTGGAGGTACAGTTAGAAATCATACTAGGGCTGGTGTTCCAGTAGATCTCCTTTGCTTAACCGGAAACGACATCCGAAATGAGGAGCTGGCTAGCGCTAGTGATATATTGGGTGTCAGAAATTTATACCCCTCCAACCGCGATGACTTTGATATCGATAGGAGTCTTTCCGACTCAGTAGTTGAGGTTATCCTTGAGTCCCGTCCCACTGCTATAATCACACACTCTGACGAGGATTACAATCGTAACCATAGAATATGTGCAGAGATTGTTAACGACTCCATTGAATGGGCATCGCACAAGACAATGTATGAAGAACCTCATAGAGTGGAACAAGTACTGCAGATGGAAATCAATACCCTCCATTCGCATCCTCACTTTATAGTTGACATCACAGCATCTTACGATGAGTCTTTACTGGCACTCAAGAAATATGAATCTCAACTATCAAAAGCTGATGAGTTCTATTTGGATTTCTATGATGCACGAACACGACTGAGGGGTGTTCAAGGCGCTTGTTCACGCGCAGAGGCATTCACTGTTTCGACTCCTCGCCATGCAGGTCCCTTTTACCAAAAGAATAGCCGCGAACTATTGATTTAGGCTTGCTTGTCTCCGCCCTCTACCTTCTTCCTTCTAGCTGCTAACAAGGCTTTGAGTTCGCCCATCATCGTCATTCCGCCGCCTCCGCCACTAGGTGGCCCTCCGCCTCCTGCACTGGCTGGTGCCGGACCTGGCGCAGCACCAACGCTTGGTGATGTTGGTGGACTGGGTGTGGATGACCCTACTTCTGCTGCAGATTCTGCAGCAACACTACTTGCTCTTGAGCTCAGAGAAGATATTCGGGAATCCATGCTACTGACATTCTCTTCTAACGAGCTAATTCGGTTCTCAAGCTGACCTATAGCATCAACAATTTTTCCCGTTATGATGCTGACTACTTCACCAAGTTGACGTAGCTTTTCTTCCGTTGGGTCCTTTAAGGCCCATTCAAATTCTTCCATGATGAAATCGTCATCGTCTTCAGCCATTGGACTTGGCTCCGTTCTTTTTACAGTTTGATTTGTTTGCGCTATAAAGCTTGTTTGCACAAGACCAATCTATTCTCCGCTTATTATTTCTGGGAAGCGATTGTCTTCCTCACGACTTGCTCACACGAGTCCAATATTTCATGAACCCGATCATCAGTGGTTGCTTCGCACGTTATTCGTATGACCGGTTCAGTTCCGGATGGTCTTACAAGAACCCACCCATCATCTAGAACCAATCCGATGCCATCTACTGTAATAACATCTTGAATTCCATCTATCTCTTTTGGTAATATCCCCGAGAGCTCCTGCATGACCACTTTCTTCTTATCATTTGCGACTTGAAGCTTTGTTTTCAATAGTGGGTATATCGGAATCTCAGAAACCAGCACTCCAAAACTCTTTCCTGTGTGCGCCATCATCTCAAGTATCTTGCATGCAGCCAAGAAAGGTTCTGGCGCCATATGAAATGAAGGGAATATGAATACTCCACACGCTTCTCCACCCATGATACCGCCCAGCTCCTTTAACTTCACAGCAACTTGGATATCGCCAACAGGGGTTCGAACGATATCTCCCCCAGTCTTCTGAACTATTTCATCGAGAACCTTTGAACTATCAACGGTGGTAACAACTGTGCTTCCTTTCTCTTTCTTCAGAAGTGTCTTTGCCAGTAGGGCGATAGTTCTGTCCCCTCTGACAACCTCTCCCGTTTCCGTGACAAACACACCTCTATCTGAATCTCCATCATGAGCTATCCCCAGATCTGCTCCCTGTTTCCTCACCATATGAATAAGGGCCTGAAGTGTTTCTTCTTCGGGTTCAGACTCTCTTCCAGGAAAATGCCCATCTGGCTGTCCGTTTATTGTTACAACCTTGCACCCTAGCTCCCTCACTAGATAGGGCGTTAACACGCATGCTGCTCCATTTCCTGGATCAACAATCACCTTGAACTCCTTCCGGTTTATTGCTTCACTATCACAGTGATCTATGATGTCAACGATGTGTTTCTCCACTGCATCACCCAATACAGCTTCTTGACCTAATTCGTTCCAAGGTGCTACTTTAAATCCTCCAGATGTGTAGAGTGTTTCGAGTTCTTTCTCCATCTCTGATGTATATCCCATGCTGTCTCTATGCCAGAATTTGATGCCTGTGTACTCTGGGGGATTATGCGAAGCCGTCACCATAACGCCCGCATCAAATCCCATTTTCTTGGTCAGATATGCTAATGTCGGTGTTGGAACTATGCCCAATCGGGTAACATCAACGCCTGTGGACAGAACCCCTGCTACGAATGCATCGACGACCATTTTCCCAGTAGTTCGAGTATCCCTTGCAATGAGGATTTTTCCTGTTTGAAGATATGTGCCTAATGCCTTCCCCAATTTCATTGCCATATCTAAGGTGAATTCGGAACCATACACTTTCCGTACACCCGTTGTTCCAAACAAATCGTTAGCCATTCTTTTCACATGTCTTTTATCTCAACTTTGAAACAAAAAGGTAACTGAGCGCAGGGCGAAGTATCCAGAATACGAATATATGCGATATCTAACTTCTACAGGAAAAAAGCAGAGGTCATTGGATGCCACACTTCGAATTCGAGGAATGCAAGCTTCATTATGTTGACTTTGATGATCGCCTAGAAGATAATGATGCTCCTGTCCTGCTCTTCATCCACGGAGCGGGGTCATCTCATCTGATTTGGACTTTACAGTTACTGAAACTTAAGGAAGCACACAGAGTCGTTGCCTTGGACCTCTCTGGTCATGGGCTAAGTGACAGAGCTGAAAAAACATCCTCCATTGAACACGGGTACACTGACCAAGTTCATGCCCTCATAACATATCTAGATATAGATAATTTCATCCTTGTTGGCCACTCAATGGGCGGAGGTATAGTGATGTCTTACTGCCTACGTGATGATGTGTCTCCTCCTTGTGCCATTGTGTTAGTGGGCACGTCTTCAGACCTGAGTCTTCGAAAACTGGCTAAGGGGCTCATCATCGAAGCCTTTGAAGACCACAAACCTCCTTATGGAATTGAGACCCTCGATGAAGACTTCAAGACCTTCTCTCTTGCCAAGTTTCAAGACGCTGTGACAAAATTCGACGCCAAGAGCATTTTCCGGGACTTGGACATCTGTGATGACTTCAATATTTCTGACAGAGTTGACGAGATCAAGGTACCTGCCCTAGTCGTTGTTGGAGATGATGATGATATCGTTCCGCCTGGTGTTGCATGGGAGCTCGAAAAGGCGCTTCCTCGAGCAGACATTGCAGTCATCAAAGATGCTGACCATTCCCCTATGGTTCAGCAGCCCGAGGTCTTCAATCGGTTACTCAGTAAGTTTGTGAAGTGGGCTCAGGGCGATCTCGACCGTCGTCGACTGAAGGGCACAAGTGTGATTGTGGACAAAAAGGAGTAGTAGAAAACCGGAACACTCTTCCAAAATCCTAGGGCCAACGAAACCTTATTAGATGCCTGCGCATCTAACGCGTTAGGTTAAGCCCAATCTTTTCACCCAAAACGAGACTCGGAATTGAATCAGATGAGCAGTACGTACGATTACCTATTTAAAGTGGTCATTCTCGGCGAAGGCGCGGTAGGAAAAACCGCAATCGTCACACGCTTCTCTCATGGCTTCTTCCGCACCGATTACAAGACCACGATTGGCTCTCAGTTTGCTGTCAAGAACATCGATGTACATGAGGGTAGCGAGAACCTAACTGTGAAGCTGCAAATATGGGACGTAGCTGGGCAAAGCAGATTTCAGATATTGAGGCCTATGTACTATCGTGGGTCAAGCGGTGGTGTACTGGTTTTTGATGTGACTCGACGCCGAACATTTCTTCTTCTGGATGAATGGCTCAATGAGCTGGAAAGAGCGGTTGGGAAGAAGATTCCCTTAGTGCTGGTTGCAAACAAGACAGACTTGCCCGACCGTGTAGTTGAGCCAAGAGAGGGCAAGGAATTTGCAGACGCACGCGACATGCCTTACGTGGAGTCATCAGCAAAGACGGGCGAAGGGATCGTTGACATCTTCGAAAATTTAGGAAAAACCCTCGTTAGTACAAGACGCTCAAGCGACCGATTTTAGTACGACCTCCTATCCTTTTTGTTCATGGAGGACAAGACTTAGATTGGTGCGACCACTGCAATTTATGACATTGTCCATCAATAAACAGCCAGCTGAGTAGACATGACCGATCGAAGTGAGCTCTATCCAGTAAATACAATCCCTCCTCTTACGTGGGCTATGCAGTTATACTTCAAGAAAGACTTCAAATTCAAAGAGCCGGGGACAATAGAATTGGTCTTTCCCGCAGGCGATCATAAAGAGCTAATGCAGAAAAAAGGTGAACATAGAGTGCATCTATGGTTTACTGACCAGAAGGTGTTTGTAAGAGCTCGATGTACTCATAGCAGTAAATGTGACTTCAATGGTACAAGGATACAGGGGGGTGATCGTGAGGGCTTGATGAATATCCCTTGGGAGGGCACTGATGACCGATCATTCTTCCGTGCCATCACGAAGTGGTTGCTCAGAATCAATCTTGAATTTGTGCCGCTAATTCGCTCCCTAACTACTGTCTGTGATCGATATGTCCAGATTCCTATGACTACTAAATACGGGCGAACATTCGAAAAATTTGACGAGTATAGACGTAATCGGTGGCCAAAGGATGCCAAACCGAATGACCGGCCTCGCTTTCTGGAGGAAGTACTTGTCCGGGTCTGTTTCTGGATTCAATCTGCAGCAGATGTTGGCGCTTTACATCCTCCTGACTAAACCAACGCGAGCCTCTGTCTTTTTTCTACTCCGCTTGTCCTCTCTGTCGAGGACACTTCATCTTCGATATTGTTCATCGTGCATGAAGTACCAATCGGGAGATTTCTAGGTATATTTATATGTTAGTTTACATTTTCCCAAACACTATGCCTGAGGTCTAGTTCGAAAGGCCTCTGGATGTGAGAGATTTGAAAAAACGCGGATACAAGTATCTAGCTTGCTCTTTTGCGTTCTTATTCTTAACAGTGGCAATTGCCGGTCTAGTTGTGGCCCAGCCAAAGGGCACCACAATTGTCACCCATAGCTGGGACCAGAACGGTAACAAAATTGTTGATGAATTTGAGCCAAAATTAGCAGAGCTAAAACAAAACGAACGCGTATCTGTGATTGTGACTGCCTCTCAAAGCTTGGAAGATATGCTACCAATGCTGGATGCAGATATCAGATACAGATACGACGCAATTGGAGCTCTATCCATAGAACTTCCTCGTCGAAATTTGGACATTCTGAGTACTTCCCAGGATGTCTTCAGAATATCAGACGCACATCTCGAAGTGCAAGCAACCCTTGATAGTGGACTGCCGATAGTGCAGGTTCCAGAGGCCTATCAATCCTACAATTATCGAGGTGAGGGAATCGTCATTGCTGTTTTGGACACGGGAATTGACAACACTCATGTTGACTTGGATGATAATGACGCCTACAACGCCTACAAGGTCATTGCCTTCAGGGATGTTGTAAACGGTCAAGATGATTTCTCGACCCCGGTTGTAGCATATGATGATAATGGACATGGCACCCACTGTTCTAGCATCGCTGCCGGATCCGGTGAAGGCGACTCACGATATCGTGGAGTTGCATATGCGGCACAGCTTGTTGGAGTAAAAGTTCTTGATGCAGACGGTGGTGGAACCCTAGAGGGTGTTCTTGCTGGCATGCAGTGGATAATTGATTACCGGACCACGTATAGCATTGATATCGCCTCAATGAGCCTATCAACCAACCCCTCCAGTTCATGCGATGGTACAGATGAGATTTGTTTGATGGCTGACTCCATAATGGAGAACGACATCGCCCTCTTTGTTGCTGCCGGCAATCATGGTCATCCTGAACGTCTGTATGGCTACAACACCATTGGTTGTCCGTCAGCATCCAGGTATGCTATTACAGTAGGATCTGTTAATGATGACGGAACTCATTCAAGCTTCAGTAATGAGGGCCCAACCGGTGATGGTAGAATCAAGCCTGAGATTTGTGCTGCTGGCTCATCGATAACAGCAGCCGAGGCCAATAGTGGAAGCGGTTACGTCACGTATAGTGGGACGTCTATGGCAACACCCATGGCTGCCGGAATTGGCGCACTACTTCGACAGGCTGACTCTAGCCTATCTTCCTTTAATGTCAAGGAGGTGCTCAAGAGTACCGCCATGGATATGGGTGAGACCGGCGAAGACAACACATATGGCTGGGGTATCGCACAAGCAAAAGCTGCCTTAGACTATGTCACTGGTGGCGGAACCGAGCCTACTGACAATCCTCCTACTGCATCAATCTATGCTCCTACAGAAGGAGAAACAGTGAGTGGTACGTATAGAGTCAAGGTTTCAGCCAGCGACGACAATGGCGTTTCCACAGTCGAAGTGAACATCGACGGAGGGAACTGGATTGACATAACTAATAATGTTGATTCGGATGGCTACTACTACTATGACTGGGACACCACCGGTGTAGCAGATGGCGCCCATACAATCAATGCTCGAGTCACTGACTCAGCAGGTCAAACAGCTTCTGATAGTGTTGGAGTTACAGTGAACAATGGTGGAGGTAGCACTGGTGATACCATGCATGTTGCAGACATCTCCTACTCTGCCGTCTATCGAGGTCCTAACGCATGGTTGACCATTGAAGTCACAATTGTTGACTCGAATGGGAACTCAGTTAGCGGTGCTGATGTCACTATAAGCTTGGAATACCCTGACGGAAGCATTAGTACCTATACTGCAACCACAGGATCTAGTGGTGTTGCCATTTTTGATTTTGGCAAGTCTCCGAAGGGTACCTATACTGTTAGCGTGACAGGCGTATCTCATAGCAGTTACACATATGATGAAACTGCTAACGTCGAAACATCTGAAACCTTTACAATTTGATGAGGGGTCTCCCTCATCCCCTCTTTTTTTATTTTCCGAAGACATATATAAGATGCTTTACATTTTCCCGAACTATGAAATATGGAAA
>SDNP01000022.1 GCA_004524445.1 Candidatus Thorarchaeota archaeon
ATCAGGCGACGCACCCGGTTCAAGTATTTGGAAAACGTTGGTTCGTCTCTGAAGTAGAAGTACAGACTGCCATATGGAAGGGTCAGGTCTTTGATATCCATATTCCGCTTCCACAAATAGAACCGCACGTCGACGAAGGCTATGCGCAGTTCAAATCTTGTATTGGTATCGTCCATCTTCTCCGAGAGGTCCGCTCTCGTTTCTCTCCATTTCTCCACCAAGTCACCGATGCGCTCCAATTCATCCTGCGAGAGGTCCTCACGCCGCTTCAGGTCCGCGTAGACGATGCCCGACTCTGTGCCGGAGAGCCCCTCTTGAAGCGCTTCAACAAGGTTCTCCAGAGTATCATTTGACCACTCCCGATGGTCCATGCCCTCGAATATCCCTTTCAGCCTCTCTCGCGAGATCTCCCTGAGGCGATTCGACTCTGCATCCCCCTCTCCAGCGCCTCCCTCATCCACCATGTCCAGGAGTTCTCGAAGCCGCTCCTCCCTCATCAGCCGATAGAGCCGCTCCAGGAGAGAGGGCACCTCCCTGTCGTGCAACCAGAACGACGCATCAGCAATAGAGTACCCCAGCTCCCGAGCCACATCCACATGGCTCATCTCCTCCAGTTCCTCCTCCGTGTAGCGCTCTCGGACCTTCTGCTTGAACTCCAAGTACTCGCAGGTTATCTCATACGCTGACTCGAAGTAGGGGTCGTCCTTCACCTCGGGATGTTGCTCGATGGCCCGGTCCAGGTCCTCCTTTGTCCTGATCTTCTCCCGGACTTCCTTCTCCAGCTCGTCCAGCAGGTCACGGATGCGTCTGGCAAGCTCCTCCTCATCCAGTTCCTTCCTGTCACTGCTCTCTCTCTCGTCGAGTTCTTCCTGCGCATCCTTCCCCTCGCTGACCTCGGCCGGGATTGCTTTAATATCCCCTGCCTCCTGTTCCCCCTCACTTGTCTCTTCCCTCTGCTCCCGCCTATCTTCAGAGCTGGGTTCAGGCGTTTCTGTACGGCTATCCAACTCGGTCTTGGAGTCTTGTTCCCCTTTCTCGACCTCTGACTGCTCCTTGGGGGTCTCTCTTGATTCATCATCAGTCGTTTCTTTAGACTCCTCTGGGACCTCTGACTGCTCTGAGTTCTCCGATTCTTTAGGGATGGTTGTGGATTCCTTCTCTTGCCCCTTCTCGTCTTGTATCTCATCAGCGATCTCTTTCTGCTTTTCAACTTCAGAGGCTGGCTCCTCGGCTTCAGTGGGACTGTCTTCTGATTTGGTTTCCTCTACTTCGTTTGCTGTCTTCTCTTTCTCAATGTTATCTTCTACTTCGCCTTTCTCTTTGGATTCTGCCTCTTCCTGTACAAGTTGTGACTCCTGTTGGGTCACGTAGACAGTTCCATCACCACTCTCATGATATGATTCGTGAATGGACGCCTCCTTAGCATCCGTCTTCTCATCCGAGTCTTTCCGACTATCATCTTCCGCTTCGGACCTTTCGCATCGTGGATCCGTCTCCTCTGATTCACCCTCAGAGCTCCCCGAGTCATCTGATGCATCCTTGATCTCTCTTCGGATTCTCTCCTCATCCCGTAGCTCCCGCATCATCCGTCGAACACGTCTATGGAACTCCTCATCCTCCAGGTCAGAGAGCATCTTCTCGATGTCCTTCTTCAATTCCTGAAACTTTGATTCCTCATGTAGTGCCTCTCTGAGCTCCTCTTCTATGTCGTCAGTGTCCTCTGACTTCTCCCTGTACCCTTCGCGTTCTCTGCCCTCAATGCCCACCAGAATCCCTCTCCTACGAAAACCCATCAACTATGGAGAGAAGTATCTGTTTCAGGCCACTCTTCGATTCTGGTACACCATAGACTTCTCTTGCCAGGGAAACGAACGTGATTGCCTTGTCCAACCGTGATGCTTGGTCGATTTTTGTGGTCTCCAATGCCTTACGGACGAGTGAGACCAGGGCATCCGGCTCCCCCTCCTGTGCCAAGGCGACACGCACCCGCCAAATCTCCTCAAAGCCATCAGTTCGCAGGATTGTCTCTAGTTTCTTATTCGCAGTGGTGGGCTTGGTAGCAGCTCTAGTTCCCACGATGGGCTCGGGCGCGGTTTCGACAGTATTTTTCATGATTAAGCGTTCGAAAATATCATCGGGAAGAGGAGTGAACTCATTCCAATGTGGATGTTTCTCGTAGACGGTTTCCATTGCGTCGTAGACCATTTCATTAGTGATGGGCACGCTTGGTAATTTCTCCACGAAAAAGCCTTCTAGTTTGACGAATCGGCAGTTCTTTGCCTGCCTATAGTGTTCTGTAAAGACCACTGCCTCACCTTTCTTCATACCTGCAATATGCTCAATCTGGCCGTCAGTCAATCCCATGTGCTTCCCTACAAGGGTTCTCTCATATTCACTATTCAGAGCATGGCAGATGGTGTTCACTGGTAGTTTCACAGCCTCGCGAACGAGTTCGCCAGGAAGCTGTTCCAGCATGACCAACCCTAATCCTGTGCCTCCAGCCACTCTGAACATCTCTACAAAAGCCAGGCTAGTCTCATTCTGCATCTGGGGGGCATCAATCTGGTGTGATGAGGCGTTTCTGAGAAGGTTATGTGCCTCCTCTAGAACCAACAGATGTCTTACCACCTTGGTGGGGTGTGCCTGTTTGTATTCACTGATTCCAGAGGCTAAGATTCCTGAGAGGAAGATCCGGTCCTCTTTCGAGAGTGCGTCCATCTCGACGATGGTTGGTTTCGACAACAGCTCAGCAAAGGATATGCCCTTGCTGGTGTTGAACATATCTACAATCACAGGATTGGTCAACATACTCTCAATGCGCGACACTAGCGCCCCATACATATCCGCCTGCAATTCCTCCCCATATGGGGTGCGTTTCCGTACATCCAACACCGCGTCCACGAGATCCGTGAGCAGAACGGGCCGTCCCTTTGTTTCATTCTTGGGGTCCCATCCACAGTTCCCATAGGCAGTTCGAATCATCCGCTTCGTGTGCATCTCTAGTGTTCCACCGTTGGGCATAGAGGCTGAGAAGGCGGTGACAATCCGACTGATCCATTTGTTAAGCGGAACCCCATCTGGCACATTGAATGGATTCAGGCGAAAGGGAGCTACCTTTGGATTTCCTGCGGTGAAAATCCTCAATTCCTCGAAGATCTGCAGAAGCTGCCTCCAGTCCTGGGGCTTGTAGGGAACAAGGACTACTGGTATGATTCCTAAGTCGATTGCCTGCGCGATGATGCTCAACGCCGAACTGGTCTTACCCGAGCGAGTGTTGCCATAGATTCCTAGGTGAGAATCCAGACCATTCGGAGGAAGCCATGAAACTATGTCATCGAACTCCTCTCCTCGAATGTCCATGTGTTTCCCTAGATAGATCTTGTTTCCTATGCGACGCCATTTGACACCCGCCCTCGTTTTAGCTGAATTTCTCATATGGGTCGCTTTTGGAGCCGGTACAGACTCCACGGCGGCCTGTGAGAATCTCTCTCTCTTCACAACTGGAATCCCCAAGTCCACTTCTGGCAGAACAAAGTATGATGCCACTTCCTCTGGAGTCAAGAGAGTCCCCTCTTTAGGCGGCAGTCCTTTCAGTACGTTCGCAACGTCTTTTCGCTTAGTCTTGGCATCCACAGTGAACTCATCTTCTTCGCTCTGTGGTCGGGCCCCGCCAAGAAGAGCTCCCATTAACCTCCTTGCACGTTGGTCTGCGATATCAATCTCCGAATTCCAGCAAGTCACCGTGACCGAAGTTCGTGCAAGGTGTTTATTGGACAGTCTCTTGATCTCTCTCTCCAAGCGCTCTGATTCTCTCTTTGCCTCAGCATCGATGAGTGTCTTGGACTCTTGACTGCGCCCGGAAAACAAGCTGTCCTTTTCCTTCGATATGGTTGTATGAGACCGTTCCACTGCTGCTTCGTATTCTCTCTTAAGCGAGTCAATCGATTTGCTACTCACTGAGGCAGGGACCGCAAATATCTGAATGTTACAGTTCTCGGTGTTCTTTAGAAGGCTGACTGCTCCATCGAGGATACTCGACCGTGGAACCTCTTCATCCAGTGGTTGTGGTATGCCCGCTGCATTCCACAAGGAACCGCTCTTGTTCTCGGGAAGAACAAACCCTCTGTACGGATTGTCCACTGTGAAACCAAACTCGGGTAGATTCGCAGTTAGAGTGTTTTCAAGCGTTTTCAGATACTGTTCGATAGTTTCAGCGTCGTCCGCCCAGGTCAGGAACAGAAGCCTGATGAATTCTCCACGTGTTTCATATCGTATCGCCACAGGAACTGAGGACAAGATCATTTGTCTAACGATGCTATGGATAGCCACCGTTCGCTTCTTTCTCTCCACTGGGTCCTGTTCCTTGGCTATCAGAGTATGTGGGACTGTTTCCACTCTCACAGCGGCCACCACTAGCTCAGTCTTCCTGAAGATGCTGGTGAGGGAGAGTGGAGCTGAGACCCTAGTCTTTGAAGAAGTGGAGATGGGAACAGGAAGTGTCCCTTGCTGTTTTCCTTGAGTCTGGAGGTAGAGATATCCACCCAGGGCTCCACATGCCCCTGCTCCGAGAAGGAATGCATTCAGTCCCGTCCCAACAACGGGAATCGGTATGAAAGACAACCACAAGAGCCAACCAGCAATTATAGCACCAATCCCTATAATGAAGCCTACTCCCCAAGAGTATAGCCAAGCCTTCACGTTCTGAGATCCAATGAGGACCCCCGCGCCATAGAGGAAAGCCAATCCCCCCACTAACATGGTGAGTTCTACCCAATCAGTGGGGACTATTCCAGCAAGCATGATCAGGTACAGCAAGCCAAAACTGGGGATTGCTGTTAGAATGAGCACTCCCAATATCCTCATTACCCATACGATCCATAAATTGGATTTCTCCTCAGTCATGCGATTACATCCCTACGTACTGCTCCTCTTCTAGTTTACGAAGATGGCGTGCGGGTGGTGGCATGGTGAGTATTACGTAGAATAGTTATACTAAAACCATATGCAAGATACGAGTTAGGAATATTTGCGCTCAATTGTTAATATAAGGCACACAGAAGGTTTTCTCGAATCAAAATAGGCATAATATTTCCTAGAAATCATTTTAAAGCAACCATATTGCCTAGATGATATATCCACCATCGCAACCGGCACATTGGATTCCTACTTTTTGTTGAAATAGATGGTCCAAATGTATATTATCCCTAAGCCGTTTCATTCCTAGCATGTATTAGAAGGGAGAGTATCTTGCTTTGAGATCTGATGTGAGCATCGAAACCATTAAGGAAGCATTCGACACATACTCAGATTTACTCAATGAAGCTGGCATAGAGGCGGACGATGTAGCCCCTCAAGAACTTGTAGAATATTTCTCTGCACCCACGCCAACAGAAGATACCACCACTCTACATGATGTGGTCTCCCATAGGTGGCTGTTTCTGCACGAGATGGTTGAACTCAAACACCTAAAACTCAAGGGGTATGAGATTTCTTCTTCACTCGTCTGGGATCACGAGGAAGCTGTTTTGGGGGCACATGTCGCAGCAACTGCAGTGGAACTGAAACTGGCTCTAAAGCACGATGATCGCGAGTGGGTTAGAAAGAGAGTGAAATTGATCCCATCTTGGCTTGAGGATTCCGACTTTCCCGAACATTATCGAGAAGCCTGTGCGCATTTGTTAGACCACTACTCACAAGTATAATTTCAAGGCTAGAATCGGATGTCCGATAGATTCCCAGGTTCATCTGTTCAGTATGGCTGTCTTCCTCATGAGAATAAGAATGCGAACACGTTATCCAGTGTCATCATGATGATGAAGCCAATAAGAAGGCCCCAAGTTGCAATCCTTGCATTACCTCCGCTATGGCTCTCCGGTACCATCTCATCCCCCACTACGAAAATCATGGCTCCTGCTGCAAATGCAAGTCCATAGGGCAATAGGAAACGCGAAAATGTGACAATGGATACCCCAAGTATTCCCCCTATCGGTTCAACGAGTCCTGTGAGGAGCGCTATTCCTGCAGCCTTCTTTCTTGAATATCCTTCACGCACCAGTGGAGCAGCTACGGCTAATCCCTCTGGAATGTTTTGCAAGGCTATCGCTACTGCCACAGAGGTCCCCGTCAGAATATCTTCAACACCAAATGACACACCCACAGCTAAACCCTCTGGAAAATTATGAATGGTTATTGCTAGAACAAGGAGCCATACCTTTGATAGAGTTGCTGGAGGGCCTTCAACACCCTTCTCGAAGTGTGCATGTGGAATAAACTTGTCTGCAACATGGATGAATACACCTCCAAGCCCAAATCCCAATGCCACCACTGAAAGGACTTCAAACCACGTGTCAATCATCTCGAGTGCTGGTACCAACAGGCTAAACGCTGAAGCTGCTAACATGACCCCGGCTGCGATTCCTAGCATGATGTCCAGTGTTCTCCTACTATAATCGCCTCCAAGTAACACTGGTATAGCTCCAATTCCGGTTGCTGTTCCTGCAAGAAGACTTGCGATGGTCCCTAGGGCAATGGGGTCTGAAAGGACGAGTTGCATTGCAATCACTGTGCTGCTGATGTAAGCTTGTATTCCTTATGACCATTACTGAGTATCACACATAAAAGAACAGGCAAACAATCGGTGTAGAGATTAAACCAACTGATTCTGAATAGGACTATTAAGACATGCCAGAAGGAGCTATACGCATGCTAGATTATGCTACTTTCATATGTATGCTCATTAGTGCACGCACATGATCGAGATTGATGTCCATCTCTCTCATTCTGTCCTTGTTGGGGTAGTACAGTGGTTGCCTCATGTCCCTGAGGTTTGGTACCTTCTTGCAGAGTCTTGTATCAGTGAGCCTTCTGAGTGCATCACCAACAGTCCTCTGTGATAGGTCAACTTCTCCCCGGATTTGCTTTGGTGTCATCGGTCCCTTATCTACCAAGTGGTTAAGAACTACAAGCGCGCTGGTTGTCAGGCCGGTCATTCTACAAACACCTTATACATCGGCAATATGAACAAACAAATATTGCCGCTATAAAATACGGCAAATCCCTTATTAACTATTTTGCCGCATGCAATCATGTAGTTGTGATCTGAGCCTCAGACAGCTCGAAAAATCATTACTGGGTCGTGTTTCCCTGACTGACATGAAGGTACTTGATCAGAAGGATTTGCGCATTTTACAGGCGCTGGAGCGGATGGGTGGAAACGCGTCTGCCCCCGAGATAGCTGAAACTCTAACCCCTACTATTCCAGCGCGAACTATTAGATATCGACTCTCAAAATTGATGGAACGCGGCATACTGCTACCTACCTTTATTCAGACCTGTGAGAGAAAGATAGGTCTTGGACAGCAGATTCTTGTCGTCCAGGAGTACCAGAAGAGGAGCGAGGACTTAGAGCAGCTCATTCGGGACCTACCGCTATTCTATTGGTATGTCCCAACTCATGGAAAATTTGATGGCCATCTCATTCATAGCGTGTACGATGTGAACGACAGCGATACGGTACTCAAAATAGCAGAGAGTATGAAGTCCGGCGGGTTCATCCACGACTACTATACATTCGATATTCTGGATTACCGCACCAAGAAGGTCGACTTCTCCAAATATGACCCTGATGGTGATTGGTCATGGGACTGGAAGAACTGGATCGATACTTTACAGGATGACAATCAAGAGTCGTCGATATCTGCTCAGGCATGGTGCAACGATAAGAATCCTATTTCTTATGACGCGATTGATATCAAACTCGTTAGGGCATTGAAACGAGATGCTGATATGACCATAAGCGACCTGGTCGCATTGACTGATTGTTCCATTGCTGAAGTCCGAGACCGTATTCAAAGGCTTCGCGACAAAGGAGTCATAAAGGGATACAGACGGGCGTACGGGTTTGTCGGGGACTTATTATGGATATCATGTTTCTTGGACATTAGAGACCGCGTTGACAGTATCTTGGAGAAACTACTGGAATTGCCCTTTCCAGGTGTGCTCCTCTTGAATAGCCCTTCGAAATTCTGTCTTCGATTAGGGATGACCACCCCTCATCTAAAACGGTTCTTTCAAGGGTTCAAAAAGATCAGATCCGACATGAATTCCTACTTTTTCCAGTTCCATTTGCCGGACTTGGTTGACTCGGATTTCCAGGATGTGTTTGAATTCTACGAGCAAGATGAGGGCCATTGGGAGATTCCAGCCAGCAAATACGTGGCTATGGTGCACGATCACCAGAGATGAATTCTTATTTCTTTAGCAAACTGCGTTTCATTACACTTTCTTAGACAAAATAATTTAGAACACGTGTACCAACTTTCCGTCATAAACCACCACCTGCGCTAATGCCCTAAAATGCGTCTAGAAGCCGTGGTGGGCCCGACGAGAGTTGAACTCGTGACCGCTCCCTCGGCGAAGGATATCTTCAGCCGTACAGGTTATGAGCCTGGTGCTCTACCAAGCTGAGCTACGGGCCCTGGGCTACGGAAGCCTGAGGAAATTGCTCTAGCTTGTTGATATTAAGCTTACGTAACGGGTCAAGGAATCAGTGGCGCGCTTCGACCGAATAGACCATTTTGATGTGCGACCTTAAATTGGGTAGCAAAGATTAGAAGAAAAGAACCGAGGCCCATTGATGATTCTTCTCTTCACTTCAACATATTGCACATGGTGTAATGTTGTGAAGAGGATGATAGTGGAAGAGGCACAAGAGCTGAGCGGTCTGGTTCCGGTTCACGAGGTAGACATAGAGAAGCACGAATCCATTGCGAAGGTCTACGGGGTTTTAATGGTTCCAACCTTGGTGGCTGGCTCCAGTGTCTTGTCCGGTGTGCCATCAAACTCAGACCTACACTCATTCATTTTGAAGGCTGCTGCAGGATCTGTTGTTACTTCTAATGGAAATGATATGCCGAAGATTGGCGCATTGAAGAAAGAGAAGGCTGAAGAACAGCATATGATTGAGAAGCATGTATGAATGCTAGCTGCAGAGAAGTTATGTTCCTGACATAACTTTAATAACCGTTGATTTTACCCCCACGAAATAAGCCCCGATAGTGTAGCCCGGCCCAGCATCTAGGGTTTTCGACCCTATGACCCGGGTTCAAATCCCGGTCGGGGCACCATCTTCAGGATTTTCAGGGTTCTAATCAAGTGATAGAATCATATTGAAGTCGGATGCGTCATATGAGTGGGTTAGGGATCCTGAAGAGATTATGTCAATGTCTGTCTTAGCATATTCCTTCACGTTTGATTCATTTATGCCTCCAGACGTTTCTAGAAGTACTCTGCTCCTCAGTTTCTCTTTCTTCAACGTAGAATGTGCTTTTGCGACATCTTCAGGAGAGAAATTATCTAACAGGATGATGTCGGCTCCTGCATGAGCAGCCTCCAGAGCCTCATCGAGATTTCGTGCCTCACAAGATATCTTCTTTGAAAAAGATACGTACTGTTTGGCGGCTTCAATCGCTTTTGTAACTCCACCAATAGCGGTGATGTGATTGTTCTTTATGAGGACCATATCATCCAATGCATACCTGTGCGGATCGCCTCCTCCAAGAGTCACTGCTCTCTTTTCGAAATATCTAAAGCCCGGGGTTGTCTTTCGAGTTGCTGCTACAATCACATCAGGGTTCTCATCTCTCGCAGCTGTCACCATCCTATTTGTCTTAGTAGCAATCCCACTCATCCTTTGAATGATGTTAAGACAGATCCGTTCTACCATGAGAAGAGTTCTTGCCTTTCCCTTGAATTTCATGACAGGATCTCCAGGACTAACCCAGTCACCCTCAGACTCAAGTAGCTCATATTCGAGGTCGGTAAGCTTGGCAATTGCGGCTGCCTCTTCCATTCCTGCGAGAACTGCCCGACTCTTGGCAAAAATGGTTGCTGATGCCTCTGGAGAGAGCACCCCCATAGCATTTGTTGTAATGTCTCCTGACCTTATGTCCTCGTCAAGAAATTCCTGCAATTTTTCAACAATCTTTGCTGGTGGTTCTTTCATCAAAGCACCTCTATTTTCTAACATACTGGTGTATCATGTCCCCGCTTTATGGCACCCCTCGGAGATTCCTCACCAAATATTTCTGCTTGGAAGGACAAGAATTCTGTAGCCGAATCTTTCCAAGCATCAGCGGGAAGCCCTGCCTTATTGCACGTGTGTTTCAAGTATTCCTCTACATCCCAATTCCATTCGACTGGGACCTGAGGAAGCAGTAATCCTCTACGCATTCCTTGTGAAGCGATCAACCCATCTCGCCCGATTTTAATCTTTGAGATCAATTCTTGCGGCTCAGAATACTCTATCTTCTGAGGGGGCGTTAGTACGCTCAATTCAATCAAAATTTCATCTAATTCATTGGCTCTAACAGGTGGAAATCTCGGGTCATTAACTGCTGCGTCCACAGCTGAATTAATCGTAGCTACTACGAGAGGTTCCGTTGGATAAGGGCGACCTATACAGCCCCTTAACTGCGACTTTTCTCCACTGATACGGTTAAGTGTCACAAACACCCCTGACTTATTCCTCAAGTGGTCAGGAATGCCATCGGGCGGTGCAGGCTTCCTTTTCTCTCTCACATACAGCTCTACAGTATCTCTTGCCAATTTCACAAGCAATTTACCATCATCATCAGAGTAGACATGAGACAACTTGAATCAACACCTCTAAGATAGAAAGAAACCCTGTTATGTGTTTACGGGTATTGTGACCTTTCTTATGGGAACCGCTCCAGCAATCCCTGGTGGTACTTCAAACTCTCCATCATTGAATACGACCTCTCCACCAACTATAGTCTTGACCGGCTTAGCCTTTGCCACATACCCCTCAAAGGGGGTTCTCTTTGCTTTTGAATGAAACTCTTCTCCTCTTACAACCCAGTCTTCTCGTGAAAAGATGGCGATATCTGCATCATACCCCTCACTGAGAACTCCCTTACCAGCGATGCGTAAGATACTAGCAGGCCCCGAACAGCCTATCCTTAGAAGCTCAACCCATGAGAGATTTCCATTGAAGACTTCTGTGAGCAAAACTGGTGTCAGGGTTTCTAGCCCAGGAATTCCCGCCTTGGCATCCTTGAAGCTAGATTCCTTCTCCGCTGAGGTATGTGGTGCGTGATCTGAAGCTACAATGTCTATCTGGCATCTGGATATTGCTTCCTTCAACACATTACAATCCTCTTGTAATCGCAATGGAGGTAACATCTTAGCAGTTCCATCATCCATCTTGAAGCTATCACGACATAGAAAGAGATGATGGGGTGTTGCCTCTGCTGTAAGCAAATCTTCTTGCCTGTTATCGCTTATCACTTCAACTGTGGAAGCGCAACTAACATGGCAAACATGTAGCCTACAATCCAAATCCCGATTCGCATCAAGAAACTGCTTTAATGAACGCACTTCACTCTCGCAACTGTGAATCTCAAAATATTCATCCACCGACTTTGTTTCTCTTTCAGGTGGCGTCAAGTCTGGATGAAACATAAGGGGCAATTCCTGTCTTTTGGCAACTTTCATGCACTCACGTATCCTCTCCCTGTCGTAGATCACGTCATCTAAAGGACGGTGAGGATACACTTTGAGTCCAAGAACATTCCTGAAGAGATTGTCACTCATCTTTTCCATGTTTGCAGGGATTCCTGCGTAGAAACCGATATTCGTATAGCGATGCTCTCGTGCCTCGTTGATTTTTTGCTGGAGAACCTGCATGTCCAAAACTGGTGGGGATGAATTTGGCATATCTACGACCGTTGTGATACCACCTGCTGCTGCGGCTCTAGTTCCCGTTTCGTAATCTTCCTTCTCCTTTTGTAGAAGGCCACGCAAGTGCACATGTATATCAATGAATCCAGGAAGAACATATTGACCCCTACAATCAATAAGTTCCTTCGAATCAGGCTCTTCTCCCTGTCTATAGATACCTTCAATCTTCCCTTTTTCGATAGCTATAGACCGTACCAGCTCTTGCCCAGTACTTACAGTCAATCCGTCCTTCAGAACCAAGTCCACTGACATCTAATCATGACGCCCCTGCGACTGAATTATACCATGTGGTACTACCCTATTCAGTCTTTTCAGGCAACTGGAATTTGTTAGCCGCGAAGATGGTAAAGTCAGTAGTGCTAATAATTCCAATGAGTTCATTACCCTCCTCGACCACGGGGAAGGTATTCAAATTCTCTTCTAGCATTCTCTCTGCTACCTTCGAGATTGGTGTGTCAGAGTGGACTAGAGGTGGCTGCTTCAACATGGCATCAACCACACGGATTTTTCTTATCTGATTCGCCTTGTGTTTGTCTGGGACCTCGACACTAAATCTTGCCATTGCTTGAGCGACTAGTTTTTCTGTGAGAAGCCCAAGAACGCGTCTACCATCCGTCACCGGCAGGCCTGACACCCCCTCGTTTAGCATATCAAGCCGTGCTTTTATGAGTCGATCAACAGGATTGGCAACGAGCAGGTCTTTCCTCGTCATCAGTTCCTTGACGGGGATTTCCTCGAATTTCTGAATGAGGCGCGTGATGTCAAACTTTCCTATGACTCCAACCACATCTTCATCGTGGTTTAGAACCGGGCAGCCACTCATACCCCGTTCAATCATCAGCTTACATACATCGGTGATATCATCGTCCGGGTGAACAGTAATGACTGTACTAGTCATAGCGCTTGAAACATGTAGACGTGAAATCGAAATGGCAACTACCTTGCTGACTCCGAGCCGATCTGCAATGTCGGCATAAGTGAGGATTCCTGTTAATTCGCCGTTTTGTGTGACAACCAGTCTATCAGTCTTATTTTTTTCCAGCAAATCCAAAGCATATGATAGTCTTTGATCTTTATCGATTGTAGTTGGTTCAACCATTATTTGACTTACTTGCATCTCTAAAACCTCTTATTTTTGAATTCAACACGAATTACAACAACCGCTAAATTGTTGTTTTCTATCTTCTACATTCACTACAAAGATATTGACCATCCTGAATTGCAAGATCGGTAGAATATTCGCCACAACTGTCGCAAATACCTCCCATCTCCATAATCTCATCTTCTTCCTCAGTCGTGATTTGTTCACCGTTTTGGAGCCTAAGTGACTCGACTAGAATATCAATGAGCTCGGGTGACCAGCGTAATATGTCGCGTGACGTAATTATTCCGCCCAGAGAGTCATTCTTCAGGACTACTACTCTCCTAATGTTGCTTTTGGCCATTATCCGCATTGCATCTGTTAGACCAGTATCGGGTGTTACGGTAAATAGCGGCGAGCTCATAATCTCGCGAGCTCTTGTTGCCTTTGGCTCGCGTTCTTTGGCAATGACTCGTCTAACAATATCCGCCTCAGTTATGATACCTATCGGCCTTTCACCCTCAACAATAACAATAGAACCTAAATCCATATCAGACATAGTCCTAGAAACTTCCAAGGCAGTCGCATCCGGGGGCATAGTAACGACGCTTACAGTCATTACATCTCTGCAAGACATGGAATGAGAAGGTGTTGACATTCGAATGACCTCTTTACCACTTTTACTGGTGCAAGTGCATCGAGTTGAACTTGCTTCTTAAATGTGTCTGTACGTTATTCTAAGGAAACTTGTCAAAATATACTGTTTCATTCAATAACCTTCCCATCCCCAGGGGGAAGGACCCTCATAATGTCCTCTTGGGTTACCTGTCTAACTAGATACTGGTCATCTTCAGGTACTTGTTTTTCAAGAAGATATTGTATTCTTCCTACAAGATCCCCTTTCTTTACATCCCCTGGTGCTACGCGCACAAAGTAGTCACATTGCGTTTCCACCGCAGAGGGTGGTCCCGACATAGGCAAAATCCCGTCATCATCCGCAATCAATCCAACTGCAAGCTCCACAGCAACGTTTCTGATGAAGTTTTTATTTCCGTATATCATGACGGCTCCAGAAGGAAGGTACTCCCCAGATGGAGGTGAAAAACTAACTTGCTCAGGGTCAACCCAATAGGCATCGCCTGTGAGTATCCCCTCTCGCCACGCTCTTGAAAATGTCACTGAAAACTGGGCTGCTTCACGTAGAGTTTTTTCACTGGGAGGGTCATCTGGGACTTTGATGACGGTATAAGGGGCGCCATGTAACGAGGCGTGAAGAAAGACATCATTCGGATTCATATGCCGCTTGGCAAGCCTTTCATTGGTCCGTGAATCTCTTCCGCCTAATACAAGATACCCCTCTGAGGACCTAAACCACCTGAACTTCTCGAACCATTTTCTCTCCCTCACTTTTACGGGGCGTTTCTCTTCTGGCTCTGGTTCGAAGCTTTCCTCAAGATTCCTCAATTTCTCTTCAGTCTTTTCTATCTGCTTCTTGGCTCCTCTAACCTTGGATTCAGCCTTCTTTGCCTGTTCATAGGCTCTGGCGGCATTATCTTGAGGGCTCATTCTGATATCCAAGGAAACATCCTCATCATTCAGCTTCAGAAGGATTTTGCCCTGGGAAGGAGAGATGGATTCAATCATCTTTGCTGACTCGATGCCCTGTTCCCTGCCTTTCTGCATTCTTCTCTCAATTTCGTCCCATGAGATCCCATCATCACGTGCTTGAGATATAGTTCTGAGTATCTCTTGGATATGGGGGAAGTTCGCGTAGATTAATTCTCCATGTTTGCGCATGGTTTCAGCCTTTTCTTCGAGCTGTTCCATAGATTCTTCTTGCTTCTCAATAATCTTCTGAAGCCTCTTTTTTTCTCTCTGAAAAGCATCCTCTTCTTCTGCACGTTCCTCCTCCCCAATCGTCACACCATAAAATTCGTCTATTGCCCTACTGTAGGTTTCATATTCTTCGTGTTTCAATTCATCATAAACTTGGAATTCAAAGGGCAAAAAGGCGATGGCCTCTTCCTCTTCATCTAGAACAATTCGAGGCTCTTTAACTCCGTTTTCTACTTTTTCAGCAAACCGTGCGATTGCCTGATTCAGACTATTCAAACCATCCTCATTTAGCTCGGAGGCTTTTGTAGTTCCCTCGATGTTTGCCAGTTCACATACCTCTTCACAGCTTAAGGAATCGAGATTAAGCCCGTAAATCAATGTACGAACGATATTTTTCTCTGAACCCTCCACGAGCTCCTCTGCGGAAATACGGTCTTCAGACAGAATATCTCTCCCTCGTAGAGGTGGAAATTCATATTTCGCCTTTGGAACTAGGTCACGATGTCGCATCTTCTTGTATTGTTTCGCAACGAAGATGACGTCATCAGGATCAAGTAGAAGGAGGTTTCCATTTCCAAACAGCTCGGCCACAAGCTTGTATGAGTTCTCGTCATCTCCTACCTCGATTATCACGATTCTGTCCAGATCATACTGCTCAAATGACGAAATCACTCGATCTCGTAGATACTTTCTCAGCACAGAACAGAATTTGGATGGAAACCTTGGAGCAACGCGTCGATAATCGGTAAGATGAATTCGTTTCCCCGGTTCAATTAGAAGCTGGGTGGTGCCAATTCCGGGTTTGTACAGTTTCAGTACGAACACGTCCCCGTATTGGTAGATATTTTTGATGAACGCTCCCTCTGCAACTTCCTTAATCTCAGGTAGTATAAGTCGGATGTCCACGTTGCTCATTGTGTCTTTCATGCTATCACTTTCAATCAACCGAGCGTTTTATAACATGTCGATTGCCGATGAGCAATGTCTAGGTGATAGGTAATGCAAACCGTCCAGAATATCTTCCAACGCATTTTCAGCAGATGGTCGGATGACCCAAATGACCAACAGTATTATGTCAAAATGACCTTTGCATTGATTAGTGCTCTTGTTTGTGCCGCCGGTGGGCAAGCCTTTGCAGGCACTCGCGGCTTGATGATTGGACTTCTAATATACGCACTTAGTCTCTATGTTGTTGTGTATCTTGTGGGAATTGACCCTGAAGATCTTGGCGGTCGGCAAAAATTGGTTACCAATACGCTCCCCTCCTATCTTCTTCTTTGGGTGCTCATTTGGACAGTGCTCTATGCTTTCACACTTCCTCCAGAAGTATTGGACACACTTGCTGCTTGGGGAACCCGAATGGCATTAATTTCTTAGGATGGAGAAACTCATTTACACGCTTAGAAGTAGACCAAACAGTTGCACCAATATGTAGCCACCAAAAAGATAAGGGACCAAAGGTGGTGGAAGTTTCGTTTTTTCCTCTACTCTCTTCGTATAATAGCGAATATACAGATGACCTAGCAGAAGGGCAACAATCAGTGGGATATCTACGCCAAGATGAGCCTCAATAGTTATTGGGAGTGTTGTGTTGAATGCAAGACCAGGGCTTATCAAAGAGATTACAAGAAGGGTCTTAACATCTCCTCCTCCCAAAGAACCTGTTCTGAATAAGACATAGCCCAAGGTCAATGCTATGAACATGGATAAGAGATGGAGTATTGGCTGAGAGAGTATTTTCCCACTCCAAAAAACAATAACCAGCGAAATGACGCCTTCAGCTAAAATCAGTCTATTGGGTATTTTCCTCGTTTTCAAATCACAGGAAGAATTCACTGCAAAGAGCATGACTGCTGCAAGGAAAGTAATCATACTGGAAACCTCGATTGTGAGCAATGCAAGTTCTTCCTCAAACTCATCATGATGCTTCATCATATTTAGCCTCATGTGTCAATAGGACAAGACAGATTAGGAACCGATTGGGCTGGAAGTTTGAAGCGGGATATCGAGTCCTGCCTTCGCAAAGCAACACTCAGAAGATGATCGGATGAAGGATCCAAGCCAAGTTATTCAAGATACAACGTTTCGTTTACTGAAGAAAGCTGCAACGGAACTACCTGCAGACGTGGAAGCAGCTATTCGTGCAGCTCATGAACGTGAAACCAATGAAACCGCTAAGACGCAATTTGCCGCTATTCTCAAAAACCTAGAAATAGCTTCGACCGGCGTTCCCATGTGCCAGGATACGGGAATCATGATATTCTACGTAACCGTGGGTGATGAGTTTCCGTACATGAGGGAAATTGAAGATGCACTCATCGCCGCTACAAAAAAAGCGACCAAGGAGGTTCCACTTAGACCTAATGCAGTGAACCCCATTGTGGGTGGGAATTCTGGTGACAATACTGGTCGAAAGATACCATGGATCAACTGGGCGGTAGTTCCTGGCGACGCTCTTGAAATCACAGCTTTCCCCAAAGGCGGAGGCAGTGAGAATGTTTCTATTGTTGGCATGCTGAAACCCGGTGTCGGGCTTACTGGTGTCAAGAAACTTGTTGTCGACAATGCGATGGACTATATGGGAAAGGCCTGCTCCCCCAACATCATCGGAGTTGGAATAGGGGGTGGAGCTGACATTGCCATAAAAGTGGCCAAGCAGCAATTACTCAGACCATTAGATGACTCGCATCCAGACCCCTATGTTGCAAAGATTGAGAAAGAACTGGAAGACGCAATTAACGCCGCCAAAATTGGGCCCATGGGCTTAGGGGGCGACACTACTGTTCTGGGCGTGAAAGTCGATTATGCAATGCGCCATCCAGCAAGCCTTCCTGTGGGTGTTGCTGTTCAATGCTGGGCATCGCGAAGAAGTAAGGCGATAATCTCCAAAGATTTGGAGGTCGAATATGTCACACATCCAATTCAGGAGGACGAGTAAATGACGGAATATCACTTCACAACCCCCATTTCAGAAGAAGAAGCAAGAAAGCTAGAGGTTGGAGATATTGTGTATGTTTCAGGAGAACATGTCTATACTGCTAGAGATGAGGCACACGAGCGTGCCCTAGAACTCTATGATGAGGGCAAGCAACCTCCAGTTGATTTTGAGGGAAGCGTTGTTTATCATGTTGGACCTGTTGCTATGAAAGTAGATGGCAAATGGAAGATAGTTTCCGCAGGCCCAACCACGAGTATCCGGATGGAGCTCTTTGAAGACGAGTTCCTGAGAAAATACAAGGCTCGAATCATCATAGGAAAGGGAGGCATGGCGGACAAAACCTTGAAGGCACTTGAAGAAGTTGGAGCTGTATATTGTAGCTTCACAGGAGGTTGCGGAGCCTTGGCAGCCAAAGGCCTGAAGGAAGTGCAAAAAATGCTTTGGCCCGACCTTGGGATGCCCGAGGCGCTGTGGGTTATCACTGCGGAGGAGTTTGGACCGCTACTTGTGACCATGGACTCGCACGGCAACAGCGTCCATGATGAGATGGACAAGCGCGTCGCTAAGCGAAAGAAAGAGGTCTATTCAAAGATTGGTGTTGAAGAGTAGAAACTCTGCACTCCGAAGAATGCAGGAGACCTCTCCTGCATCTCTCTTTTTCTTTTCATATCTAGCCATTTAGTGCAGTCAATATTGGTATCGAAACACCATAGATGGCCATAATGACCAATATCAGGACTGCAATCAGCATTATGATATCTTGTTTCTCCATATTATGGACTCCCGACAACTATGTCCTACCGAGTCGAATATACTGATAATACATTGGTGTCTATCCTAATAATATTAACGTGAAACGCAAAATTAGCGCGAATCAGCCTCCTCCTCCTCATCCATTTCTATCGAATGATTATATGTTCGGTCAATTACTGATTCTTCAAAGCAAGAATCGGGAAGACAATCTACTGGATGAAAGATCTCTATATTCATGATGTTATCAAGTCATTTCATCAAGCGCACTCTTTGCTACTATTTCCAATTTACCAGAAAATCTCTCCGAATGGATGGTATTGCTGAATACAGGTTTGTGCCCTCAATAGCAAGTCTTAAACGGTTCTTTTTGCCGCGCGATGGTATACCACAGGATAATTCCCTTGGAGGACAGCAATTGGACGAATTGCCTTACAAGACAATACTATGTGATGTTCTGGTCGTAGGTGCCGGTGGCGCAGGCTGCCGCGCAGCGATTGAGGCATCAAAGCAAAACTTGGATGTAATCATGCTTAGCAAGGAGCTTCTCGGCAAAGCACACACTTCTATGGCTGAAGGCGGATACAACGTTTCGTTAGGGAATGTGGATCCCAATGACGATGTAGAAACCCACTTCAAAGACACCATCGTGGGTGGCAACCACCTGAACAACCAGGAACTTGCTGAGATTCTTGTCCGCGATGCCAGTGAGCGAATATATGATTTAGAAGAGATGGGTGCTGTTTTTGACAGGACTCCTGAGGGTAAGATTGCTCAGAGGCCTTTTGGAAAACAGAGCTGGCGAAGAACAGCCTATGCATCCGACAGGACTGGCTCGGAAATCATGGTCACCTTGACAGAGGCAATCAGAAAGACTTCAGTTAGAGTCTTCGATGAGGTCTTTGCAACTAAGATTTTGGTGGAGGATGGAAGAGCTTGCGGTGTCTGTGCAGTTGACCTGAAATATGGCGACTACATAGTCTTCCGTGCAAAGTCGATCATTATGGCTACTGGCGGAGCAGGACGCATCTTCAAGGTCACTTCTAACGCTCAGCTTGATGTTGGGGATGGGTATGCAATGGCCTATGAGGCTGGTGCAGAACTTATCGATATGGAAATGATTCAATTTCATCCCACTGGAATGGTGAAACCCGAATCCGCTAAGGGCCGCCTTGTGACAGAGGCAGTTCGTGGAGAAGGAGGCATTCTCCTGAATAACAAGGGTGAGCGCTTCATGAATAACTATTATCCAAAGGTTATGGAGCTAGCTGGCCGTGATCAGGTTGCTCGTTCTATCATGAAGGAAGTTATTGCAGGTCGTGGGTCCCCTGATGGAGGCGTTTATCTAAGTATCGCACATCTCCCAAAGAGGATTGTAGAATTTAGACTGGAGAGTATGATTGAACAGTTTGGGGATGCTGGGGTAGATATACGTGAAGAACCCATGCAAGTATCACCAACTGCACATCACTTCATGGGTGGTATCAGTATAGACACCAAATCCCAGTCAAGCATTCCTGGGCTCTATGCAGCTGGTGAATGTACGGGTGGCGTTCACGGTGGAAATCGGCTTGGAGGCAATGCTCTTGCAGATACTCAGGTTTTCGGTGCACTGGCTGGAGAGAGTGCTGCAAGGTTTGCTAAGGATCATAAACATACGGGCATCAACCGCCAGGCAATCATAGCGGAATTTCAGCGCTTGGAGGCAATGCTCACACGCAAAGAGGGAATCTCCCCTGCCGATGCGAGGGATGAACTCACGGAGCTTATGTGGAATAAGGTCCAGATTTTCCGAAACGAAGAAGATATGGAAGAGGCCGTTAAGGAACTGAAACGCATTGAAGAAGAAGTTGTTCCAAAAATCAAGGTACAAGTATCAGAGAAGCGTTTCAACCCCGGTTGGCATCAAGCAATTGAGTTTGGTCATATGGTGATTACGGCGCGAATGGTTGCGGAAGCAGCCCTGCTGCGAAAGGGCAACAGAGGTGCACACTACCGCACTGACGCAGACCCAAATGAAAAGGGCTATTACAACATAATCATTGAGAAGGACGACAACGGGGAGATTGCACTACGGAAGAAAGATTTGGTGATTACGAGGATTACCCCACCGTAGGAGGACACGACAATGGCTACTAAGATAATCAAGACAAAGGTACAGCGATATAATCCCGATATAGATGATGCTCCCTATTTTGAGGAGTTTGACGTTCAATTTGAGCCTGGCATGACTGTTCTGGACGCACTGCTTTACATACAGGACAAATATGACTCTGGCCTTGCCTTTCGTTGGGAGTGTAGAGGCGGCCAATGTGGCTCATGTGCCGTAAGAGTCAATGGCACAGCTCGAATAGCTTGTCGAACAAAAGCGGAACCTGACCAAGACCTAGTGCTGGAACCGCTGGAGAAGATGCCAGTTATCAAAGATCTTGTTGTTGATATGGCTCAGGTCACTTATAGAATTCGACGTATTCGACCATATGTGGCTCGTGATAAGCCCCCCCAGAGGCCCGAGATTATAAAATCAGAAGAGATTGAGAAACTCCGGGAGATACGCAAATGTATCGAGTGTAGTGCCTGCCTTTCAAACTGCCCGATTGTCCATGAAACTTGGGACTATCCCGGTCCAATGATTATCAGACAGTTGGCTCGCCTTGAGCTCGACCCTCGAGACGTCGAAGACAGAGTCAGCATGGCTATGAATGAGGCCTTGTATACTTGTACAACATGCAAAATGTGCGAGGATATATGCCCCAAAAACATCAAGATTCCTAGCCTTGCAGTTGAATTATTGCGAGCAAAGGCTGTAGAGGCTGGCTATAAACTATCTGAGGGACATCAAGGTTTCTTAGACTCTATGAATAAGACCGGTAGATCAGTATCAAAGAAAGATGAACCGCTCTTAGAGTCAATTCCAACAGAGGAATTCACCGTAGAGAATCCTCAGGGTCGTGTAGCGTTCTTCACAGGATGTCTCATCGACTATCGAATGCAGGACACAGGACGTGCATTGATAGAGGTTCTAAACAGAAACAATGTCGATGTTATTGTTCCGAGAGAGCAGTGGTGCTGTGCCAGTCCGGCATTTCGAACAGGTGATATGAATACGGCTGAAGATGCGGCTGTTAGAGTAACCGAGATATTCGAGAATGTTATGGAGAAATACGACTTGGATACGGTGATAGTTGCATGTGCCGGGTGCGGAAAGACCCTCAGAGAAGACCACAGGCCTCTTATTGAAGAGAAACGTGGGGAGCCGCCCAAGTTCAAGGTGTATGACTTGGCCGAGTATCTACTGGATGTCATTGGCGAAGAGAATATAGTCAAACCAAAGGGCGAAATTGATCTGAAAATCACCTACCATGAGCCCTGTCATCTTGGCAGGGGTCAAGGTGTTATCGACGAACCCATTGAACTGCTAAAGATGATTCCCGGAGTCGAATACATAGAAGACCCATACAAGAATCGTTGTTGTGGAGCCGGCGGGGGAGTTCGAGCGGGCCAGCGTGAGATATCCATGCAGGTCGCCAATACACGAAAGGGATACCTCATGAAAACAGGTGCCGATATGGTGACCACCGAATGTCCATTCTGTACTATTCAACTCAATGACATGATGAAGGGCGAACAGATGCAGGTACGATATATACCTGATTTGCTTGCCGAATCCTACAAAAAGGGCGACAAAAAGTAGAAAAAGAAAATGAGGGGCGCTACTCCCCTCTTCCTGTTTTGTTACCTGCCTTCTAGATATTCTCTTAACATTCTATGTACTTGTAGTGCAGCAAGCTCAGGTTCTATCAAATCCTTCTCTACCAAGTCCCAGACCGAATGAGTGTATATTATGACATGTGATGCGCCCGGTGCTCCATTTATCGATGCCATGGCGTATTGTGCACTCTGAATCAATGGCCATTCTTCTGCCTTGATATTTTGTACCTGCTGTTCAAACGTAGAGGACTTGAGGTCCATCATAGCACTCCAGTAATCGAACCGATTATCTTCAAACCAGGCCCGTACTTGCCCTGCATTGGGCGTGATGATTTCACTTGGCTTCTTAGCCCAATCAGTACCACTTTTTCCCTTAAGAATCGCCGCTATATTGAGGTCGTCCTCATGCATAGCTGAAATACCAATATTCTCTTCTAGTTTCTTTAGTAACCATCCTATTGTTTCTTTATTAAGAAGTCCTCGTCTTCCAGCTTCTGCAATGCGTTGAGCAAAGATAGCGTTGTGTCCAAGAATTCCATACTCAATCGTAGAGGTTGCTACCAAGTCCTTTGCATGTGAGATATCAGACGCTTCAGCCTCTACGGTGAGGTCATCATCACTAGGAAAGCTATCCGGTCTCTTACTTGGAACTTTTCTAACAAGGTATTCTGTTAAATGCCAAAGCGAACCTTGAAGAGGTCTCGTGAATTTCGAGCTGGGAAGCTCGGTGAGAAGAGACATCGGCATTATGAATGCATGTCCAAGACCATCTGGGTCCTCAGCCGATAGAGTACATGTCATGCGCTGAAGTCGGATTGGAGTGTCTTTTCTTACAAGATCCGCTGCAGCCTTGTGTGCGTTTCTATGATTTCTTTCTCTAATGGCTTGTTCATATCGATTCACTGCATTATCTAGCGAATCCATTTCTGTTCGGATGTCATATCGTGGTCCCTTCTGGGGGTCCCAGTGTTCAACTGCTGCAAGATTGCGGACAAGCCGTTCCAGTAAAGCAAACTGTATAATTTCTTTCAGTTCTACAGGAATATCCAGTGCTGTTGCGCTGGGTTTTTCTGATAGAATCTCGGGATGATGTCCAAGATTTTCAATCATCCTGTGAATAGAGTAGGTTAGAATGGTTGAATGAGGCGTATCGAATGTACGTTGTTCGTGCCACGAAGCCGCATTCATAATGATTGCCCACAGCGCAGAAGGCTGAGCTCTGCCAACCAGTTCTTTTACAGCATTCGCAGCTTCAAGTTCCTTCCCTTTCAAACAAGCCTCCAAAAGATTCATTCTTGGCTACCTCAGTATCCTAGTTATGCATAAGATGCATGAGGGCCCATTTATTTCTTGAGCACTACCTGTGAAAGGGCCCAGAACTAGGCAGAATGAGCTAAGATATGATAAAGGACCCCTTGCACACACTACAGGTAATAGTTTCTCCCTTCACTGCTATTCTATCCAATTCTCTTCTGCAGTAAGGGCAAGAAACTACCGACTTTGGCGGTGGTCCAGTTCCTGTTCCAAGGATAAAATCCCCCGCATCTCTATCAATTCTTCCCGATAAATCTCTTCCATCAAGGAGGTCTCTCAGTATATTTGCAACCTGGAAGGCATCAACTCCAGATTCTTGAGCAATTCTTTCAATGGGGATTCTACGGTTTCTCTCTATCGTTCGCTTTACTGCTGTAACCGGGTCCACCATGGATTTCTTCGAATCTGCACCGGATGATTGTGTCGGTGTTTGAGATGAAGTGGTAGATGCGGCGGTTTGAGACGGCATGGTTTGGGTTTTTCCCCTTAGTTGTTCATACCTTGACCGGAGCTGAGATTTCTTTATGTTATATTCCTCTTCACCTACCCAACCTTTCATGTATTCTAATTCCAAATCCTTGATTGCGGATTCTAGCTTCTGCAAATCGTCAGGAACATCGGGCATAGATTCTATAACACCTCTCTTCTGAACATGGAGAAGATAATGCTACTGATGATATAAGGAACACGATTCAATACGAATTGATGCTAAATCACAAATCCCTTAACAAAACCATCCTACGACTGTCTAGGAAGAATTTACTGTGCACGAGTTTTCAGCAGCATGCTCAATTGTTGACACGGCTCTAGCAGCTGCTAAGAGCAACAACGCAACAAAAGTAACAGTTGTCAATGTTGAAGTGGGTGAATTTACATTTCTCGTTCCAGAACAATTAGAATTCAATTTTGAGATTGCATCCAAAGGTACCATACTTGAAGGTGCAGAATTAAGGCTAAAGAAGGTCAAAGGCGAGCTGAAGTGTAACGAATGCGGCTTCCAAGGGGAGTCAAAAGTGGACACAAGCATCCCCCCTCAAATTGCAGCATTTGCACCAATGAAATGCCCAAAATGCAGAAGCAGTTCGACAGAACTTGTAGGGGGCACAGACTTCATCATCACTAATATAGAGGCTGAAATACAGGCGCATTCAGCGAATTAATAATATGATTTGAAATAATCAGGAAAAATACCCGTCTAGATCAGTATTGCATTTAGAATGCCATCTTGACCGGGTCTACTTGTGACCCTTGCCTTTCCTTTTGATGTCTTGATGATGGTGCCTTTCGTTATGACTTTTCTACGTTGGTAGTCCATATTAGCTGGATTCTTCTCTACATCTTCAATCTCAGCACGATATGTTTCATTCTTGTCTGGGTCAGTGACATTCACGTATTTAGCTTGCATAATCGGTTTCTTTTTGGTCCTGCCCTTGCTATCAATTTCTCTTCTTTTTGGCTCTCCCATAACGGTCTCCGTAGCAACGCGACCAAGCTGGTGCTTTCTCTTACCTCTATGCTTTCTAACTCTAGCACCTGTCTGTGTGCGTGATGATTTTCTATGCCAGACACCCATTTCAAACTACCTCATTCATAAGACATTGAGGCACCTTGTAGAGATGTTTTAAGTCTTGCTTAGTGAACAAAATGAAGTTCTACGTACACAGCAGTTCTTTCATATATGTTGAGTGAATTAGATATCTTGTTGGAGATAGTTGCATGGCGAAGATAGAAATGGCTCATGGTGCTGGCGGAAAGATTATGCAGCGCCTTCTAGAGGATATAATCATTCCATCATTCGAACATAGAAAAATAGGCGATATTGGCCTGGATGAGATGGATGACGGAGCTACATTGCCGCTAGGTGATAGAGAATTCATTGTATGCACAGATGCCCATACCGTCCATCCTCTATTTTTTCCAGGAGGCAATCTTGGGACCCTTTCTGCTTGTGGAACTATTAATGACATCGCAGTCATGGGTGCCCGCCCCATTGCAATGACGAATACTGTTATTGTTGAAGAAGGGTTTGAGATTGAAACACTTAGAGAGATCATGCAATCACTGAACAGCATTATCAGTCCACTTGATGTCGCAATGATTGCTGGCGATACGAAAGTGATGCCAAAGGGAACACTAGATGGAATGATAATCTCCACCACTGGCATTGGAATTCTGTATTCTGACGAAGTCATAACTGATGCAGGAGCGAAGAAAGGTGACGGTATTATTGTCACCGGTCCAATTGGTGATCATGGTACGTCTCTCCTCGCCCACCGAGAGGGACTCGATTTCGAAACAGACCTAAAGAGCGATGTAGCTCCACTATGGGCGCCTATAAAGGAGATTATTGATATTGGGGGAGTCCACGCCATGAAGGATCCAACTAGGGGTGGAACCGCTGTGGCGTTGAATGAAATCGCAATGAAGTCGCAATTCGAGATTGACATCGAAGAAACACTCCTTCCCATTCGCCCGCAAGTCAAATCACTCTGTGAACTCCTTGGCCTCAATCCACTCAATATGAGTAACGAAGGAGCTGTGGTCATCTCAGTGGACTCGGCCCAGACCGATGAGGTTCTTTCAGTTCTAAGGAGTTACCCGTCCACAAAGGATGCAAAGCTGATAGGCTCAGTTAGAAGCGGCCCTGGGAGAGTATTAATGCGTACTGAAATCGGTGGAAAAAAGATTGTGCAAGTTCCATATGGTGAACCAGTACCTAGGGTGTGCTAGCCGGAGTACTATCTCCCAACAGCGGTGATTCCATGAGAGATGATATTTGGGTTGATGGCATCTGCTTTCAGAATAGGGAGTTCTCACCGGGTGGCTGGGCAGTCATTTTGAAAGACGAGGCAGTGGGGTATCAAGAAATCAGTGGAGCGTCGAAGAATACGACTTGGTACCAAATGGAAATGATGGCAATTCTGCGTGGCATAAAACTAGCTAGGTCTGTAAGAGAGAAATTAACGAAACTTGTTGTTCATACCGATCACATAGATTCGATACGTTATGTAGCGGAGAAATATGAAATATCTTCAGAAAGGGAAAAAGGAATCCACCACTATCTGCAAGAGATTGAATGGGCTCAAGGCCCAGTGCAGTTGGAATTTCATTTGGTAGACAAACTGGACTCACGAAACCAAAGAGTGACCATGCTCGCAAAGCGAGAAGTAGAAGCCCTAATGAAGACTCTCGCTTGATTCCTCTCTTTGGCGCTGCTCTTCTAATATCCGCCTCAACTTGTGTTTCAGCTGAGCCTTCAATCGTACTTTGTCTGGGTCCAGCCCAAAATAGTCTGCAAACAGCTTGGTAGTTCTAAGAAGTTTGGTTCTTCCCTCTGGTTCTGATCTGATGAACTTCTTTTCTTCGAGGTCTCGTACATGTTCATAGCAGTGTGTGCCACGCTGTGTCACGAGATCGGACTGTAAGATGGGCTGCTTCAGCGCTATGAACACAAGAGTCTGAAGGGTCGCAAATGATAACAGTCCACCAGGAATCAGTCTTCCGACACGTGGAGTGAGCTCCGGTTTCAGCTGCATTACGTATCTGTTTCTAGGAAGGGAAACAACTTCTAGCGCGCCGTCGCGTTTTGAATACTTGTAACCTAAATCCTCAAGCAGACTCTTGGTTGTGGATGTTGCTTTACTAATGAGGTCTGCAAGTTCCTCAATGGTGAGAGGTCTGCCAGCGGCATATAGCGCCGCTTCTAGTGTGAGCATATCGTCATCCATTGATATCACCTAAAGGTCAAGTTGGATTGGGTCCTCTTCAATCAAAAGCTCTTCTCTCTCTTCCTCTGGAGGTTCCAAGAGCTTTACCCAGATACACCCGTTGCTATCATCCCAGATATCTATGAATGCACGAGCATAGAGATGCAACAGCGAGAAGAATGCTCTCACAATCTCCCTTCGTGTATTATTTAGAATGATATTTGTGAACCTGACGGTTTCTCCAACTTCCATAATTCTCCGTAAATCTTCCAGTACCTCAGCAATGGTTTCCTCTATATTAGCTCGGGTTGAGTCCATTCTGAATTGTAGAGGTTCTGCCTGTGTCTTTTCTGATCGTTTACTTCTCGGCCGTGAACGCGTTCTTACGCCCTTGCTGAGGACTTTATCCATAGCAACAAGCAATTCTTGAAGGGTCACCCTCCGATTACTCAGTCTGAATGGCGGGTGAATCATGGGAATTTCTATCTCCTCGTCATCATCCTCTTCTTCAGGCGGTAGTATTCCAAGCTCAACCAAGTCTCTAGTCTTTTTCATGAATATGACCGAGGCAGAATATAAGGCACTCCCAGAGATTCTAAAATCGATATCGCCCAATCTCTTCATCTCATCCAGGAATCCACTAACTAGTTTTCCTACATCTACATTCCAAGGCTCTACCTTTTCAAGTTGAAGCACATCAGTTAGCAAGATGTACGGCGGCGATGCCCAAAATGGGTTTACTGTTTCCTCATTCATGCTGTTTCTGCTGCCTCCTCCAGGTCAACAGTCACAATCCTAGAAATGCCATCTTGATTTGAAACTCCAACTAAGATATCTGCCTTTCTGACAGTCGTATCTCTAAGTGAAACTACAATGAACTGCGATGATTTTGACATCTCTGAAATCAACATTGCGACATTATGTGCATTCACGTCATCTAAGGCGGCATCTATCTCATCGAATATATAGAAGCTTGTTGGATTGTACATTTGTATTGCAAAAATCAACGCGAGCCCTGTAAGGGTTTTTTCTCCTCCACTCATTGCATCCAGTGTTACCAAGTCCTTTCCACGTGGTTTTGACCTTACCGTTATCCCTCCCATCAGTGGATGCTCGGCGTTCTCCAACATCAGAGTCGCTTCACCACCTGGTGATAGCTTTGCAAACACCTTGGAGAAATTGTCCGCGATTTCGTTATACACTTGGAGGAATTTTCTTGTCTTCTCTGCTTCTATTTCCTCCATGAACGCAAGAATCTCCTTATGTTCTTCTTCTAGCCTCGTCTTTTTCTCCACAATTTCATTGTATTTTCGTTTCTCAATGTCATAATCCTCCAATGCTTTGAGATTGACGGCTCCCATGGCTTCTTGTTCTCGCTCAAGTTCCTTGATCTTGTCTTCTAATTGCTCTATCTCCCGGTATGTCAATTCTTCCTTGTCTTGGCGCGAATTCAATTCTTTTTCTGCATCCCCAAGGTTCTGAAGTTCCGCGGCAAATGCCACAATATCCGATTCAAGTCTTGACTGTTCAGTCTGCAATCTGTAAACTGACTTCTCATTTGAAGTCTGTTCTTCTCGTATCTCTTCTTGTCGAAGGCGTAGGTTTCTCAATTTCTCCTTCAAATCAAGTTGTTTGACACGTTTGTCTTTTACTGCATCCTCAATCTCTGAACGTTCTTCTCTTAGATTCTCTAGTTCGTTCTCCTTGGAAGAATACTCTCTCTGCAGTCGTTCTACCTCTTCCTCTAGTCCTGGCAATACCGCCATCAATGATTGGAAACGTAATTCCAGCTCAGCGGATTTAGGTTCCAACCTCTCTTCCAATGCTACTCGAAGAGATGTCAGTTCCTCGTTCAACACGGATTCTTCTCTTCTGTATTGCTCAAGGACTTCCTTCAAATTCTTGATATCCTGACTTATCTGAGCTGCATCTGATTTCACTAACGCTTCGTTCGCCTCGTCTCGAAGTAGACGTACGGTTTCTCGGTGTTCAGAAAGCTCTTGGTCCCTTTCTCGTAACTCCTCGATTTGGTTTTCTAATTCTCGTATTGTTGTTTCTGTAGTTGATATTTTTTCTTGGAGTGCAGTCTGTCGCACTGTTTTCTCGTCACGGCGTTCTTCCAGACGATTGACTTCAATCTCGGCCCGGTAGTTCTCTCTTGAGATTGTTTCAATTTCTCTCTCGAGATTCTTTCTCTTCTTTCGAAGGTCTTCCTGCTGAGAGCGAAGGGCATTCAGAATATCTTCCAATCCTTGTAACTTGAGAGCAATCTCGGGGCTCTTATCTTCAACCTGCAATGATAGTCCAGTGGCCGCTCGTTGATAATAGCCTCCTGTAACGAGACCCGATCTCTCAACCAAGTCGCCATCCAGCGACACTGCTCTCCGACCACTAAAACCTAGTTGTTTTGCACTCTCGAAATTCTTCGTTACGATCGTATCTGAAAAAACAAACTGAAAAGCCGGCTTCAAATGGTCATCGAAGCTTACTAAATCGATTGCGTAAGAAACGATGCCATCTCTCTCCGGTAGGTCGCCATGTTCTCTTGTCCTTATTTTATTCAAGGGAATAAATGACGCACGACCTACTCGCTCACGCTTCAGAATCTCGATACACTTTGATGCTACGTCATCATCTTCCACAACGACATGGGTGAGTCTGCCGCCTCCAGCAATCTCCAACGCTACTGAATAGTCTGGGTCAATGGTACCGAGTTCGGCTACTGTTCCATGAATGCCTTGCAGAGCCCCGGAATCTCTCAGTTCAAGGATCCTCGCTACGGCTTTCTTTCGCTTCAAGAATGCCTCTTCAGCATCTCTTAATGCATCCTGCCTTGCCTGTATTCGAATCAATTCCTCTCTCGTGTCACTTACAATCTTGGCTGTTTCATTGGCCTCAGCGTTGATATTTCTAAGTCGATTTTTAACCTCGGCAAGTGTTGTAGTCTTTTGTTCATGGAGAGATTCAGCTTCGTTGAGTGATTGCTTCTTTCTCGGAATCAGTTCATTGAGCTCAATTAACTCGCCTTCTGTCCGTTCTAGGTCTTCTTTTGCATCTCGAAGTTCCTCATAAGCAAGTCCAAGTTCCTTATTATCCGATTTGATCGCTGAGCGAACTTCTGAAACTCCCTCGTCTAAAGAACGCATCTGGTTGTTTAGGTCTTGAAGCCGCTGGGTTGTTTCATAGTAGCTTGCCTGCTCCCTCTCGAAGCGGTCCTCCATTCTTGCAATCTGCATCGATGTACTTTCTATCTCAGTATCCAATTTTTCCTTTTCATTCTGTTTTTCTTCTATGTCTTTCTTTGTGGATTCTATCTGGGAGTTAATCTGTTGCAGCTCGCTCTCAATTCTATTGGCTTTGCTACGTTCTTCTTTCAGTTTCTCTCTCTCTCTATCCAAATCATCTCGCACGTGGTCCACGGCAGCAGAAGCAAGGCCAAACTGCTCCGAAACTCTAGCGGAATCACCCCCCGCAATTCTATCGATTTCACTGTCAATAGTTTCTATCTCTTCGTCTGTGGCGTTAATTCCTCTCTCTACATCTTTCAGTTCTCTAGAGAGACTTTCCGACTCTTCTGCTCGCTCCGCGAGGGTTTCATTAATCGTGACCACTCTGTTCTGACTCTTCACAACAGTCCAAGCCAGTCTATCAATCGCAAGTTCCTTGATCTTATCACGGGCTTCATTGTATCTTAGTGCATCCATGCGTTCTATTTCGAGTTTTTCCAACTGCCTTCTGCGTTCTTGAAGCTGGGTTTCTACCTTGCCTAGATTTGATTCGCTTTCAGCCAGTTTTTTCAGCGCACGCTCTTTTTGGTCATCATATGCTGAAATTCCTGCAATCTCTTCAATCAGATTGCGTCTCTCTGCAGGACTAACCTTCACCATCTGTGCAATCTCGCCCTGCAACACTAGATTGTAGCCATTTGGGTCGACGCCGATTGTTCCTAGTACATCAAGCACTGCTGACCTCGTGACAGTCTTACTATTAATACGGCATGTGGATGTGCCTGAGTCATCGAGTTCTCGTTCGATAACCACTCTATCCGCATCTACCTGTAGCTTGCGGTCCTTGTTATTGAAATGAAGCTCAACACTGGCTTTTGTTGCTTTAGGAGGCATGCCGGGCTTTGGAGGTGAATAGAGTAGGTCCGAAAACACAGTGGCTCGCAATGTCTTGGCACTTAGTTGACCTAATACAAAAAGGATGGCGTCCACGACATTTGATTTCCCAGAACCATTAGGCCCAACAATACAAGTGAATCCTGGGCTAAACTTTATCGTGACGGCGTCTCGGCCAAATGACTTGAAGCCTTTGCATACAAGCTTCTCTATGTGGACCAAGACTCATTCCCTTCCATTCATTTTTTCTCCATCAAGGTGATGGTATGAAACTAACAATATATCTGGACAATATAGTCTCCTAAATATGGTTGGTAATACGTAGGTATCACTTACATCTTATCTAGGTATATCTTACCAGCATGCGAGTTGCTAAATAAACCCAAAAAAACGTACCTCTCGCATACTTTCTCGCTTGCTAATCTATTATGGACAATAATGCCCGTTTCAAAGCGATGCGGATTAATCCCATCTGTTCCCTAGCTCCCTCTCCTGCTATTGCCGCCAAAATCAGTTTAACATCTCCAAAGATAATAATGAATCCATCATCTGCACTAATGCTGACCTCTTTCAACCCGCCTTTATCAATGGCGTTGGTGAGTTTGGAAGAATCGGATGAAATATTGACGACATGTTCTGCTACTTCTTTATGCTTCACTCCACCGGCAATAGTGTGACCAAACACAACATCTCCGTTGGCGTCACAGACAATTATTCCCTCGATATCGGGGTATTCTGACATTGTTTCTGCAACTATATCTTTGATTTTTGTCTTGTCTACCATGATTATACACCTTAGGAGCTTGTTCTCAATGAGGTGCTACATGATATATATTTTCTATGCTGTTCTTAAATGTACCAAGCTACTTTAAAACCGAAGAGCATACATACCGCAGAATATCATTAGGAGTCTGGAATATATGCCAATGTTGAGAACTAGTTCTAAAGCCTTCCCTGCTTCCAAGAAGGTGATGAGCGATATTCCTTATGTTCTTCGGGTTGAATTTGGAAACCTGGCACATGAGGTATCAAAGATTATTGGAAAGCCGATTGTATGCCAAAACTGTGGAGGCTTTCTTGTTAGTGCCGACCAAATCAAGGAAGATGACAAGGTTGGTAAGCATTTCATATGTAGCTTCTGTTCTACTCTCAATGTGATCGAGGGAGAGATTGTTATAGCTGGGGACGAAACCGACTTTGTTGTGGAGCCTCCTCCCCAAGACACCGAGACTACTACCACTGAGGGAGCCCCTGTTGGAGGTTCGTTTCTCGCATTGATTGATGTTTCTGGTTCCATGGCAGGAGCAAATTTGGCAGCAGTGAAAAGAAGTCTCACCAACTCTATTGACAGTCTAGCTGCCAATGCGCCAAATACATTGTTTGGTCTGGTTGAATTTGAGAGTAGCGTCAAATGTAGGAATTTAGAAAGTGGGAAAGCTATTGAATTACCGCGAACCGCATTTGCTAGTCTTGATGACATCGAATCTGCCACTAAGAGGGTTCTTGATGATGTCAAGCTAGTCCGAGTTGGCGAAAACTCAGAACAATTGAAGAAACATGTTACTGCTTTACGCGATCAGGGTGGAACAGCACTCGGACCTGCCGTAGCCATGGCATCTGTTATAGCAAGGCATCGTGATATTGCAAGAGTTGTTCTCTTAACCGATGGCCTCGCAAATGAAGGAATTGGCGCGCTTGAGGGTTATCAGGTAACTCCTGCAGATAGCTTCTATCAACAACTTGGCGAGAGATTCAAGGAATTTGGAGCCGCAGTGGATGTGGTAGGAATCGCCTCGGGTGCTGGTATGGAACTAAAGACTCTGGGCCTGATGCCGGAAGCCACGGGCGGACAGATGTATTATGTGACTCCAAACGAACTGGATAGAAGCATCTCTGAACTCGCGGGATCCAGGCTTCTAGGACGTGATGTAGAAGTCAGCTTAATAATGCCTGAAGGAGTGAAAGTAAAAGACGCCTCCGGCGTTTCGCGCAGCGTGGTTGATGAGATTCTCAAAGGAAAGAAGAGCAAGATTGGTGTTGTGGGTGAGAATCACGAGTTATATTTCGAAGTTGAGCCCGAGGGCAAAATTGACAGATCCGAGATACCGATTCAGGTACAAGTTGCATACACGGATGAAGAGGGAGCAAGACGAATCCGTTCAGTCACCTCCAAGCTAAAAGTCACCGAAGAGGCGGCTGAAATCGTCAAGAGTCTTGACCCCACAATAGGAGCAACATTTGTAACCCAGAAGGCTGGTGAGGAGTCCTTCGGTGGCGGAAATAGGGGGAGAGAAAGAGGGATCAGCAGGATTGAGAACTTCCGAAAGGCAATTGGCGCCAGGGCCAATCAAGCACCAAAACTTGCCCAAGCGAAATTCAAGAAGGCAGAACATGCTCTTGCCGCCGAAGAAGAGGAGATGGAACGGGTTCAAGAAATGATGAAGGCTGCTCCAGAAGGGGCTCCCTCGGCCGCGGCGGATGAGGCATTCACCAAAGGCCTAGCTCAAATGAAACGAAGCTCTAAGCAACTCTTCGATGAGGATGAAGAATAATTACGTTTGAAGTGGTGAAAAGCTGAGGATTTCGTCACTTCTAACCCCATTTTTTGTCATACTAGGGTAATACTAAGATTGTATATATTGCGCAAACTCATAAATGAATGCGGAGATATCTCCACAAGTCTAAAATACTCAACCGTGGCCTAGAAACTCACAACGGCACAAATGTGGCAGCGGAGATTCTACAGGTTGATTAGTCAGGAAAAGCTGCAAGGGATAATTCGGCAATTAAAGGCACAAGAGGGTGTCCGTGGAGTTGTTGTAACAAACATGGATGGACTCCCACTAAGCAGTGACTTAGACGCCGAAACAACAGAAAGCGTTGCTGCTATCATAACGTCCCTTGTAGGAAAAGCATTAGACGCTGTGCGCGAGATGCGAGAGGGTACATTGTCCTTTCTCACCCTCGACACAACAAAGGGCCAAATAAACATCGCACCGGATGAGAAAGAGGGACTAATACTCGTAGTCCTAAAATAGCGTAAATCAAGAGGTATGAATATGAGCGATCCAAAGGTCTTCGATAAGATCCTCACCGAAATCATAAGGCAAGAGAAGGGTATCAAGAAAGTCATTCTAGTTGACAAAACAGGCTTGACTATCGCCAATGTCAGTAAATTGAGCTATTATCCGGTAGACGTTGACTCGATTGGTGCCATTGCAAGTGCTGTCTTCTGTGCCAGTGAGGAACAAGGGAATAACCTACAAATTGGCCAGCTTGAGATTGTCACATCAGAATTTTCAGAGGGCAAGATCTTCGCCTCCGCATGTGGGAAGGGTGTCCTTTGTGTGGTTTCTGAGGCTGATGTAAACATTGGTATGGTTCGTCTTGTCATGAAGAAGCAAGGCAAAAAACTTGCAGACGAACTCGATGAATTCCTCTCAGTAGATACCACTAGCCCAACGAAGGATGAGCTTGACGAGGAAGATCTAAAATCTGCACTAGCCGAGCTAGAGCGAGTCTAAGCTCCGTGCGTATTCCTATCATCTTACCCTAACCATAGAAACCGCATGCTAGAATAATCCAATATTTTATCTTCTTAGATTCCAAAAGCAATTTGTGCGGGGAAGATGTTTCAGCACAAGGGTTTCACTTGTCTGTTAGTATTAATACTGTCTTCTAGTTATACAATATCATTGACGTTTCCATTTATCTCAACAAGTACGACTACCGCCGATATTACACTGACCGAGCATGCTCGTATCACGATTGAGTCTAATGCTGATTTTGCTGAGCAAGCCGCCAGTGAAGGATGGCCTGGAGATGGATCCCTTCTTCACCCTTACAAGATACAAGGCTATAGAATCTCAAGTGACAGCACATGTATACGAATTTCAGACACGACTGTGCACTTCCAAATAACCAGTTGCCAAGTTTCCATCTCGGATGCATCATCCGGCGTCGGCGTGTATCTGCATAATGTAACAAATGGCGATGTTTTGTATACCAACTTCACCGGTGGACTCACAGGTATCTATCTGTACCAGTCAGAAGACTGCATTTTGACTAGCAATAGAGTCGAGAAGTGTTCTCACAATGGTGTACGAGTCGAGAGGTCTAATCATTGTAGTGTGAGAAACTCGACAATCAAGGACTGCGATACGGGAATTCTTGTGGACTCGTCTCCCCACTCCCGTCTTTTGTATAATCAAATACAAAATGCAACAGAAACTGGGATATACATTGAATTCTCATTTTATTGTGAAGCAATTGAAAATAGCATAACTCTCGGTGGCGGTGATGCTTTTGAAATCCATTTCTCGACTCATTCTGAGCTTATTGAGAATGTAGCTTGCCTCAATACCGGTGTTGGAATTTTGGTGTCCGGTGGAGGATATGATTTTGAAAACAACACGGCGTACGGCAATCCTGGGGGAGGAATGGCCTTGGAAGACTGCGGTTATAGTTCTCTCATAGGAAACCGACTTCATAGCAACGGAAGAAATGGGCTATCTCTAAATTCATCAGAGAATAACACCATCAGAGAGAACTGGTTATACGCCAATATCCAATTCGGATTGGCCTTGGATGAAGCAAGTGATTTCAATCAAATTTATGGTAATCTGCTTGGCTGGAACCTGCATAACAACTCGAGAGACGATGGCACTAACAACGAGTGGTGTCACGGAGTCGACACAGGGAATTCCTGGTCGGATTATCTTGGAGGCGCAGTGTATAGAATACCTGGTACGGGCAATGCTACTGATAGATATCCCACCCATCTGATTGACAACGCTCCTCCTGAAATCACGCCTCATCAAGATATAGAGTACATATTCGGTACTAAAGACAATGTACTGGTATATACCCCTGTTGAACAATTCCCCCATAGATTCTCCGTCTATAAGAACGGGACAACATTTCAGCTGGGTCATCCGTGGGATATGCGCCCAGTTCGGATCAATGTCGATCATCTTCCACCAGGAAGCCATGAATTTGAAGTGATGATATATGATGCTCAAGGAAACAGAGCCTATGATCAGGTAATGGTACTCGTGCAGCCAGGAAATGAGCGCACTGCACCCTGGAATACCATTGTTGTGAGAATGGCGATATCCGCCTTCTTAGTAGGGCTCGCATTATTACTAGTTGAATTCGGTCGGAAATGGTCAAAAGGAAAAGAAAATCGAGCATTAATGACGCCGAATTCCTCCGACTGAAGTTTCAGTACTCGTAGATCTGTTTATCGTCAACTCCCCTACTGATATACCACGCAACCGCTGAATGAACTGCGATAAATAGGAAGAGCCCCTCATACACTATGGCTGCTATCATCTCGAGTGGAGTTGCTATGCCCACCTGTCCGATTATATACATCAAGAACGAAAATAATGTCAAACCAGCTATAACACCGCAAATCCATCGTTTTCGTCTTCCTGCGGCATAACAGGGAAAAGAGCAATATTGCCCATTATAGCGTATGCGTAGGTTAGTGCTACCACACCAATTACATCCCGCTCTGGGATCGCCCCTCTCTCCCTTCGTTGGCGGCTTGTAACGCTCCATGAAAGACCTTGAATAAGTCTCATCCTCTGAATAAGTGTCTGCCAATTTCTACCACGTGCATAAATAAGATGGCATACGAATTAAAGTACTGCGATTATCTACTCATCCGTTTCTATGCACTCTTCATTGAACCAAGGACAGCAGACGCCTTCCCGCCCCACAAAGGCTTTTATGAGACTGGCTCAACACAAGACTTAATCACCTATGCGAAACGATTGGTCGGACCAGTAGTTTGGTCCTATCATTCTAGGACTCTCCTGATTCGAAACCTCAGAGGTGCCATACTATGCGTAAAGATGACAAGGGCCGCATCCATCTCAAGATTGTATTCTACGGGCCATCCCTTGGCGGTAAGACAACGGCATTGCGCTGGCTGTATGGTAAAGTGGAGGGGCTCCAGAAAGGTGATTTCACTAGTATTGCGGACCAGACTAATCGAACTTTGTTTTTCGACTATGTACCTATGAGTGCTGGAGGACGTGTCCTGTTTGATGTCTTCACCGTGGCTGGACAGAAGCGGCATAGACATCAACGGAAGGTTGTCTTGCAAGGCACCGACGGACTTCTCTTTGTGGCTGACTCGTCTCCTGATCAACGTGATGAGAACATTGAGAGTTTCGAAGAGCTGAAGATGTTCGTGGGTGATGACCTTGGGCGGAATATACCCATAGTTGTCATGCTCAACAAGAGAGACCTGCCTAACCGAATGTCACGCGATGAGATGCTTGACCTCTTGGGACTTGGAAGCAATATCCCAATCTATGAAACCATTGCCACTCAGGGCGTAGGTGTGAAACGGAGTTTTCAGGCCATCGCGAGAGAGGTCATTCTGAAGCGCATGTACAAATAGAACAGTAATTGCGAGATTTTTTGCTTCAAGAACCGCGCAAGAGTGAGAAAGGCAGCCTACCATTGCCCCAAACACTTCTCAATAACCTTAACTAGGAATTTTACTTATCATCTGTAGTGAGTTAGAAATGTCGCAAGGGGAAAGAGTCTGTAGCTCATGTGGTAAACCCGTTCCTCTAGGGGCAAGGAACTGCCCGAATTGCGGTCGACTCTTTGTTGATCGGAGAGCAGAACGGTTGGGTGCTGACAAAGTGGATGCAGGTAGACCACAGCAGCCTTTAACCGATACTACGAGCACCAGGACTAAAGAATCAAATTCCGATGCTCCATCTCCTCCACCCAAAGATACTGGGCCAACAGACGAGCAAGCAGAAACCGATAGCTTTTACGCCATAGCACCAGTATATCACGAACCATGTCCCAAATGTGGTAAAGGTGTCATAAAGAACAATAAATGTACTACCTGTGGGTATACTCCGGACTCCTCCGGCGAGAGCAAATGTTGTGGCCCCTGTGCTATCGTGTTTATTCTTATGACTTGGATTATCAGTCTAGTATATCTACTCTAGGTTCTGCTATCATTCTGGTAAATCTGCACTATTGACCGACGAACTTACGCCACTCGGGAAGCTTCCCATGCTGATAATTCTTAAATAGTACAGAATGGCATCTCCGTTCACGGTGGCTTTGTATGCCCTATCATGACAGCAGTTAAAAGCGCATTTTCAGCCTTAAGAAGCGAAGTCATTCTCAGAGGGTATACAAAAATAATCCGAGGTGAAGTCGATGAGTCAGACACGCGGCGATACATTGGAAGGAGTTCTCAATGAGTTGCAGGGAAGTATTCCCGAGATCGAGGCATGTGCAATTGTGAGTGTTGAGGGACTACCTATTGTATCAGCCTTGCCTACCGATGTAGACGAGGCAAAAGTGGCTGCAATGACTGCGGCAATGCTGACTCTAGGGGAGAAGGCTGCGATAGAATTGGGCAAGGGAAATCTTGAGCAGGTAAACATCAAAGGGCAACAAGGTTGGTTACTCGCCATCCAAGCTGGAATGAATGCCTGTCTTACTGTATCTACTACTAGTGATGCAAAACTGGGACTTGTTTTTCTCGACATGAAGCGTGCTGCAGAAAAAATAGCCAGGATGATTTAGTACGATTTGTTGACAACACCAACTCTATTAACGCAAGAATTCGGGGTACTTTCAGAGGGTGCAAATAGTTTGAATATAGCAGGTCCTGTCTATAGATTATACGAGTGGTGGCTTCATAGGCAACTGAGCAAGGAAGACGCCCCAGAACATGTTGGTATTATCCTAGACGGAAATAGGCGCTATGCCCGAGAACATGGCCTTGACACCCCCTGGTATGGCCACCGTAGAGGTGCACAAAAAGTGATGGAGGTCCTACGGATTCTCTGGGAAGCGGGAGTCAAAATTTGCACCTTGTATGCCTTCTCGATGGAGAATTTTCAGAGAAATAAGGATGAAGTCCGAGAAATAATGAAGATAGCTAAGGAGAAATTCGGTGAGGTCGTGGATAATCCGGATATAGAGCGTCACAAGGTGCGGGTAAAGGCTATTGGTCGCGTAGATCTTCTTCCTGAAGATGTACAACTCGCCATTCGAGCAGCAGAAAACCAGACAGAAGACTATGACCGACACACGTTGAATGTTGCAATAGGATATTCGGGTAGAACAGAACTTGTTGATGCATTCAAGTCGATCGGTAAGGAGATACAAAGCAATAACATGTCTCCAAATGATATCGATGAGCAGCTCATTGAGAAATATCTCTATACCAATGGTGTGCCAGACCCCGATTTGATTATCAGAACCTCCGGTGAGGAACGCCTCTCTGGATTTCTTTTGTGGCAATCTGCATATTCTGAGCTCTATTTTGCCCAAATCTACTGGCCTGCTGTTCGTCGTATTGATGTCTGGCGTGCCTTAAGGTCATATGAACAACGGTCCCGGCGGTATGGCCATTAATAGAACGAGCACTAAACAGTATGTTTGACACACCATTATATACCAGCTTATGAAAAAACAAAATAATCAGTGGATATTAGGCTGAATGAATGAGAATCTATCCCCGGAGCGTGTGAAAGATTGTCCAGAACTCCTATTGATGTATATAGAGGCATTGTTCAAACTCGCGTTGGGGATGAATCATCAACACGTATCAATCGCTTTGTTGACCGATTTTCGGGTTTGGAATTTGCTGAGGAGGACCTATCACTTCAATTTTCTCGCATGATTGGGTTGGGCTGCCGTCTGGTAGCCTACCTAGACTCTCGTTATGTGACAGGACTGGCGGACCTCACCATTTCTATAGATTTGGTGGACCACTTGGCCACTACCACTAAATGGTGGAAAATGACCCGTCAGGATCCGTCCATTGTATTGCGTCCACGTGTCCGTGACCCGAGAGAACTCATGAAGTCTCTATCCGAGGTCTCATTTGATGCAAATACAAAGCGCAGGATTGCTGATGCCAGTGACAAGCTCTCTCGATTCCTAGAAGAACAGGAGATAACTTGGGCCGAAAAGCGAAAAGAAATCTGTGATGCCATGACTTCGACATGGCGTATTCTGGCTGGCTTTATTTGCAGAAGCGAAGGCAGAAATACTACTATAGAAGCGGATTTCGAACGGGCATATGATGTGCTTAGAATCCTGTTATTCTATGTGAGCCTCAATGACTTCAAAGCCATTGTTGCTGTGAGGAAAATTGCATCAAGTCCAAAGCTCTCAAAGGCTGCCGCAATCAAGATTAGTCCTGGATTTGAGAGGCTATTGGAAACTTCAATGGCCTCTAGATTGGAATCGAAGAACAGAGAATATCTCTCTGGACTACTCAGCTCGTCACCCGGTTCCTGTCGAAACATCCTCACTAATTCTCTTCGGTTATTGGCACAGCTACAGGCAGTAAAATCCAAGCAGAATCGACTAGAAAAAGAAAATTACGAACCTATCATCCGTAAATCCATAGATCATATGCAAGAAATGGGAATTCCATCTGATTTTGTGCACAATGAGGCATCGGTTCTTAGAATATTTAAGAGTCTAAAACCTGCAGAAGGCCTGAATGACAAGATTGCCTCCCTTACAAGGCGCCTTGAAGGGATGATTGTCGACTCAACGGGAAATCGAGACTTTCTTCTGCAATATTCTAAACTTGTGACCCGACTTATTTCACTGGTTCTTCTCATTGGAATCGGCACGAAAAACACGAAAGGCAAAATACACGATGAGGATATCAAGAGAGGCCTGATGCATGTTCAGCGATTAATCAGCGCTTAGATTTTTTCCCGTCGTTTTCGATGAGGATTCTTGCATCTCCTACCAGTGCGCCTTTTCCCTTCTCATACACAAAAGTGGGATTGCAGTCCAATTCATTAATTTCCGGATTTTCACTTACCATCTTTGATACTGAGAGCATAATATCGACTAACGCGTCAATGTCTCTCGGAGGTTGCCCTCTAACCCCTTGCAGAATCTTTGACGCTTTGATTTCATGAACCATCTCTCGGGCATCAACTTCCTTTAGGGGGATCAGTCTGAAAGTCACGTCCTTGAGGACTTCAACAAATATACCTCCTAGTCCAAACATTAGGGCATGACCAAACTGGGGGTCCTTGGTGACTCCGATTATGACTTCTGTGCCAGCTTCAACAAAATCCGTTACGAACACGCCTCGGCTCAGGTCAACTTCAGTCTCTTCTTTTTCTCCGTAGGATTTGACATTCTTCATGATTTCATCGAATGCATTTCTGACCTCTTCCTCATTTTTGAGGTTCAATTTTACTCCGCCAGCATCAGACTTATGAAGAACATCCTTCGAGAGGATCTTTAAGACGACAGGATAGCCTATTTTCTCTGCTTCTTGCACAGCCTTGTCTGCGGTTTCAGCTGTGCTATACGCTGGGATTGGTATTCCATATGCTTTCATAATATCCTTAGCTTCATTCTCAAGAACAAACGTTCTCCCCTCTGAGAGGGCGGTTTCGAATATTTTTTTGGCTTTCTTCATTGCCTATCAGGCCTCTTCAGTTACCTCTGGAATCTTTCACGCCTTATTTATGATTTGTCGAAATCAGCAGTCTTTCTGAAATCCTTTCCGTATCTTATTTCTCCGTATTTTGCTAATGCCCATGCGGCTAAAGCTCCTTTTTCACCAGTAGCATAAGTGGGCACTCCCATCAATTCCATAATTTCACCAGCTTTGGTGGTAAAACCACCCCCCATTGAAATCACAACGAACGGTTTGCCGGATTGTCTTGAGTAATTAGCTATGTGATTTGTAATATCCATTCCTAAGCTAGGAGTCTGTAATAGCATTCCGACAACGAAGATGTCGTATTCATCTGAGGATATGGTCTCTTCAAACACTGCGTCATACCTTTGGGAATCACCATCTCCAACCACATCAATAGGATTCCTCAATGCACAATACGGGGGCAATCTTTCCTGAAGTTTCTCCTTAAGATTTGAGGAAGGAGGGGGAATTGCCAACCCTAATACTTCAATCGCGTCTGTTGCCATGACGCCCAGGCCTCCTCCATTGGTGACCATCAGTACCCTATCACCTTTTGCGGGTGGTTGCATCGCCAAGGCTTTTGCCATATCAAACATATATTCGAAGTTTTCTGCTCGAATTATTCCTGCCTGTTTATATGCGGCATCTGCTACCCGGTCTGAACCTGCAAGAGACCCGGTATGAGAACTCGCCGCTTCCTTTGCTCTCTCTCCTCTTCCGGACTTGACCACTAGGATTGGTTTATTGGGGGTGACCGTCTTTGCGGTGTTGAAGAATGAGCGTCCCTGAAGTGGATCATAACCCTCCGTATAATAGCATATTACCTGGGTTGATGAATCGTCAGAAAGGTAGCAAAGCAAGTCATCATCATCAACATCGGATTTATTCCCTAGGCTAATGATTTTGCTAATTCCCAGGCCTAGTTCTGCAGTCCAGTCTGCAATAGCTGCGGCGAACGCACCCGATTGAGAAACAAGTGATATGTTTGCAACATTACTGGGCCTTGGTCGCCCACATCTGTGCTCTGGCAGAAAGAAGGTGTCAATATGTGTCTGAGTGTCAATAACTCCAACACAATTTGGACCAATAATGCGAACACCATTCTTCTTGGCTATCTCAACAATTTCATTCTCAAGAGCAGCACCTTTGGGTCCAGTTTCTGAGAATCCTCCTGAAACAACGATGGCTGCCTTCGTTTTTTTCTTTGCAATGTCTTTGAATACTCTTGGAGTGAGTTGTGCAGGAACTGCCACAATGACCATATCTATTGGGTCGGGGATTTCCTGAAGAGAAGGATAGCATGGTACTCCTAGGACACTAGAATACTTTGGATTTACCCCGTAGACTTTTCCGGTATATTGTGGTTTGATAAAATTCTGGACAATGGACTGTCCCACACTGTTGGGAGTTGCAGATGCTCCATATATGGCCACACTTCTTGCTTTGAAGAATAAATCAATGTCGTCAAGACTTGTATCTGACAATTATATCACCCACACTATTATGAAGTATCCACGGTCATAATGAAACTTCCACGCTACTTGTAAGTTATTATATGGCATCGTAATTCTAATAGCATAATTCTCTTGCCAATGAGGTGGGACCGACCAGTGAGTATCGACATTCTAGCAGAAGGATCACAAATCCTCAATTCGTCACATGAGGAACTAACTACATGGATGCGCAAAGCATTCCATAAACGCCGTGAAGTGTTCGGCTCAGACTTGTTTTGTTTTAGTCCAACAGGTTATCCGTATGAAATAGATTCTCACACTCAAAAGAATCCACATAATTTCGTTTCATTAAGTATCACTGGTATAGGATGTGCCCTTAGCTGTGAACATTGTAAGGGAAAATTACTCCAAGGCATGGAATCAACACCATCACCAGAAACACTGTTCTCAAAATGCCAGGAAATAAAGAAACGTGGCGGCGAGGGCGTCTTGATTAGCGGTGGTTCAGATTCCCAAGGCCATGTGCCGCTTGCCCCGTTCCTGAGCACCATTGCGAGGATAAAAAGTGAACTTGCCCTCAAGGTAGTGGTCCACACCGGTCTTGTTTCACCTGATGTCGCCAGTGGTCTCGCAGAAACAGATATTGATGCTGCGATGTTGGATGTCATTGGCAGTGATGAGGTAGCGATGAAGGTCTACCATCTTGACAACGGAGTTGCGGATATAGAGCGTTCCATTGATTTATTGATTGAAAGTGGAATTCCAATCGCACCTCATATCCTGATAGGTCTCAACTATGGAAAATTAGGGGGAGAGCTTGAGGCATTAGCAATGATTGCAGGAAAGAATCCCGCGGCAGTGGTTTTTATCATTCTTAATCCTCTTAGAAAGACTCCTATGGAAAATGTGAAACCTCCATCTCCGGAGGTAGTAGGTAAGGTCTTGACAATTGCTCGTCACGGCCTTCCAAAAACTCCCTTGCTTCTCGGTTGTGCACGCCCAATGGGTGAACACAAGATTCAGTCCGATAAGTATGCAATTCAAACTGGAATTAATGGGATTGCGTACATTAGTCAAGAAGGGGTTGACTTTTCCCGAGAAATGGGACTTAAGCCGATTTTCAGTGATACATGCTGTAGTCTAGCGCCAGTTATGATTGGTAAAACCTCAGCCTAAGCAGCCTTGCAATCTCGTAGCCTGCATCAAATATCCAAAGACCTATTGCAGATAGGAAAAACCCTGGCCATGGAATAGACAAGAGAAGTGCACTAATCTTCATTGTCATTCGATAGCTGAAAAAACGATATGCTCTCGGACTCACTCTCTCATCGGCCCAATCATTTCCCTTCTCATCTAGTATTGCGGCTAGCATTAGCGCAATTAGCAGGGCACTCCAATCTAGCCAATCTGTGACAGGTGGAATTCCCAGCAGAAGAAGTACAGCTGCGATTGCTGCAAAACCAGCCAAAAACTCTCGGCGATTGACTTTTCCCGAAAGAATTACACCTATCACAATCGCAGTTAGCAATACAAAATGCCATTCGCTATTCGCCATCAATATTCCAAACAAAGCGCCAGATACTGCCAAAGGTATCCAAGATAAACTGGATCGGTGTAATTCATCAAGTAAATCGTCTCCAATCTTCAATGTGAGCCCTGCAAAGAAATAGAGTATGAAATAGGCTAGTAAATCAACCATTGAAACCGACCACACATCGATATTGAATATCCCCTCTATCAAAATAGAGAGAACCCCAAGTTATACACTGCTTCTGCGTGAGTAACGCCAAGGTGCAAAGATTACCCAGATATGATCTCCTCAGACTAACTATGATTCGTCATTGGACAGCTGTCCTAGGATAGCCAACATCATCATCGGAGTGAATCAATCCAGATAAATCAGGACTGCTTGTGAATATATACTCTCCTCAATGTGAAACTGTTTTTCATTGTCATACCAAGTAGAGGGGTCATCCGCTATTCGATGCGGACTTGTGTGCCGATTGCTTGTCCAGGGAGATTCGTTCTGAATTTGGCACGTACGGCGCCACTATTTCCATGGACTCCCAGAATCTTTCCTAGAATCTCCTTGCCCGAGTCTGAAATCCACTTCACTTTGTTGCTAACGAGGGTTGCTGCAGTTGACCTATCATCAATTCCATCAAATATGAGGATTACTTGATTTGTATGCTGCTTGTGTTTTCCTCTTCTATAGCTTGTGACAATGCCTTTGCGACCTTTAATCACTTTGTCATCTGACATTAGTAATCCCTCGTATGTGCGATTCTCGTTCACGCCTCGAATTTGTCATATAAGACTTGCGAAGTAACAGCGAATATTCTATTCATTGAATATCGGGGCCAACGTCTCCTGGGGTGGTGTCTTGCGTGGATTGATAGACTGCCCCCGATGGCTGGGCTGCTTCTTTTTGCATCTCCATGAGAACGTCTCTGACTGAGTACCCAATGGGATCTGCTCTTTGAGAAATCTTGTAGAGAGCAAACCAATCTCTTCCATCTCCCTCCGGTCCCTCTCCTTTGAGGCCGTCAATGATTTCTCGGGCTTTGTCAATCTTGTGTTCAGCACTCTCCATTTTATCTACAATCTGGTTCTCCTTTGCAAGTAGCTTCCTGACTCTGTAAGTAACCTGAAGTGAACTCAAAGAGGAAAGAATTACCACAAAGATGATTATTGGCAAGTAGTTCCAGAATGCACTAATGCCCTCCGTGAAGTAGAGCAAAAATGCAATAGCTATAACCAAGATGATCTCAAAAATCACGGCATCTGCAAGTGCATTACCCAGTTTCGAAATCGTCCACTGATAGTATCTTGAGAATCTACCGCTTGGGCTTCGAAAGCTAGTCAAATCTGCAATATACTCCTTTCTTCCTTTTCTTGTAGTCCAAAGCCAAACCATCTGAACAAATAGGGCTGTTATTATGATAAAGAAGGAGGTCATGCCAAACATTGATTGCATAATTCATTCAGGTCAGGCTTCCTGTTTTAAGCTTGTGGAACCCCCCTTTAGCCGCATCCCGTTTACTTTCGGCAATCCCCCCTCTTCATAATCGTTCTCTCTAACATACTTTGTGTATCCAAAACGCTGAATCGATATCATGCTGTAGCCCACATAGAATTCTTTAGATGCGTGGGTCTGGGCCTGACCCTCCCGGAATGTTCCCGGACTCACGCCAATACTTCTTTCTAACCTTACAGAATAACTTATCATGGACAAGAGAGGGCAGAATCTGTGGTGACTGAATTGGACCGAGTTATTCACATAGACTGCAATCAAGTCAAGTCTCCGAGGGATTTAGTTGATGCAATGCACTCTGTGGGTGTGCTTGGTGCGGGACGACTGGGTCGAGCCGCAGCAATAACCCGCGCCATGCTAACTGACGCCGACTGTTTTACCTTCCTATCTCTCGCAGGCCCGATGGTTCCTGGAGGCCTTCGTCAAGTCATCAGAGATTTGGTAGAAGAAGGCCTAATTGATGCAGTCATAACAAGCGGTGCAAACATTGTTCATGACTTGATTGAGGCTTACGGTGGAGCTCATTATCGAACTCCTCCCGAAAAGACTGAGCTTGACCTTAGACGTTCTGGACTGGGAAGAATTGCTGACATCTTTGTAAAGGAAAAAGACTTTGAAACTTTCGAGAAGGAAACATATAGATTCTTAGACACATTGGATGAGGAGTTGAGGACTACTCTCTCACCCAGCGAATTCCTTCAGAGGCTTGGCAAATCTATTGAGGATCCGAATTCGATACTGTTCGAAGCTGCAAAGAAGGAGGTCCCCATCTTCTCCCCTGGCTTGATGGACTCTATGCTCGGTTTTCATCTCTACACCTATAGCACAATGAAAACCCTATCACTGGACTTTGTCAAGGACTTGCGAATACTAGGAGCAATGGTTACAAAAGCAAACCGAACTGGGGCAATAATTCTGGGTGGAGGTCTCACCAAGCACTTCACTATGGGCAGCAATATCCTGCGCGGTGGTCTGGACTTGGCAATTCAGATAACGCTTGATAGACCGGAAGGGGGCAGCCTAAGTGGTGCTCCGCTTAAGGAAGGTGTGTCTTGGCGGAAAGTGCAGGAGAAGGCCAGTTTTGAAACTGTAATAGGCGATGCCACCATCATTTTCCCGCTACTTGTGATGGCAGCGACCGATTGATTTCGCCCTAATTCTCATAGACTTATGCTATACCAATGCACTCACCAGATTAATTAAATATAGTTAATTACATTATACTTGTACGGTGGTCCTATGACCGAAATACCGTACAGAAAAAACACAGTGTACTTTCAATACTATGTCAACGACTTCAATCGTGCCAAAAAGTTCTACGAGCATATTCTTGGGCTGGAGAAGTGTTGGGATGGTGGTGAAGAGATTGGATGGGCAGAATTTGAATTACCCCTTAAGGGCGCGAGGCTGGGTTTAAACCTTCGAAAAAACCAAGATATCGAAAAAGGTTCGGGCGTTCTTACACTGCAAGTAGAAGACATTGAAGATGCAAAAAAGAACCTTGACAAAAAGGGGATTGAAACAAGTGACATCGTGGATATGACCGACCTGATCACATATTTCAATATTCATGACACGGAGGGGAATCCGATTCAATTTGTGGCTGATCCCCGTGTGAAGAGCGAGTAAGCCAATCCCATGAGCAATTACAGGATATTGTACAAGACGAGAACCTTTTCTATCTGTTTAACCTGCATTTTCCTGTGAAGAATTCATGCCAGAGGTTTCATCGCTAAAATCTCAACTCGTCGAGATTGTGGGTGCAAAATACGTCACAGATGAATTGTGCGATAGACTAGTCTACGCAAAAGACTACTCCATAGAAGGATTGTCCAGTGACTATACTCCGGACATAGTCGTCAAGCCTGGAAGTACAGATGAGATAGTACGAATCGTAAAGCTCGCCAATGATACTGACACTCCAATCTATACTTGGGGTGCTGGTACAAGCATGTCCGGCAATCCCTTAGCTGTTGAACACGGTATAGTTCTTGATATGAAGCGAACGAATCGAATTCTAGACATTGATACTGCAAATCTATCCATTTCTGTGGAGGCTGGGGTGACCATGGACGAGGCTTATCATGCCGCACGCGAGGCAGGAGTGTTTTTTACACACCATCCCGAGAGTAGCCTCTCATCGACTATTGGGGGCGCACTGAGTTGTATGGGTATCAGCATCTATGGAGCTAAATACGGGTATGCCTTTGATCAGGTTCTTGGACTTGAAGTTGTACTAGGAACCGGAGAGGTTATCACAATTGGTGGAGAAGCCTACCTCTCTATCGCAAGTCATAATCTGATGAACCTCTTTCTTGGTGCGGAGGGCACCTTAGGAATTATTACCAAAGCTATACTGAAGGTATACCCACCTCCAGCAATGAGAAGACATGTGAGCATTGGTTTTCCAGATGTCCAACATGCCATGGCTGCCTGCAAACGCATTCATTCAGCAGGCTGCTGGCCCGAAACTGTCTATGGGTTTGATAGAAAATCTCTCATTCAATATATGGAACGAGAATCCACACCAGTCCCAGATGATGTTCGTTTCGCCTTTTTGTTTGGGTACTCCGGAGACCCTGATATTGTTGAGACCGGATTAGATGTGATCATCCGCTGCGCAAGCGAACACGGAGGTCAGCAGCTTCCAACAGCACTCACCAAGATGTGGTGGGAGTCCGTAAACATCACGAGAGAAACCTTTGACAAGAGTAACTTCGCTCTATCACATACCGAATATGAACCAGATCTCATTGATGCGTGTGTTCCTCTAAGCAAATTCCAAGAGTTCACCGAGTATTATGAAAAGCTAAAAGTGGAATTCGGATGGGATGACCGGAATTTCGGTACATTCATTGTCGCGGCTCCTCGTGGTCCTATCCCCTTTGCTATCTACTTCAGTGTCCCTATTGATACTCGACTAGGGGATGAAGTCGACAAATGGTTTGAATTCAAGAAAAGAATGTATCAGAAATCTATCGAGATTGGTGGAGGGCTCTCAGAGGCCAACGGTATGGGCCTTCGGTCCGGGCCCTGGGCAAAGGAATATCTGGGAAATGCCTGGCGTCTGCTTAAGGGAATCAAAGGCGTGGTCGACCCAAATGATATTCTGAACCGTAATAATAGGGGGTTTGACCAATGACCAATCCGTTGAGAGAGTACGAGGACTGGGCCAGGGCATGTATGCATGTACGCTGCGGTCTTTGCAGAGAAAATTGTGCGGCATATCGTCAATTTGAGATGGATAGCTACTCACCCAAAGGGCGAATCACGATGCTACACCATTGGTTAGAAGGCACCTTACAGCCAAGTCAGGAGATGTCTGAAAGAGTACATGCATGTACAGGCTGTGGCCTGTGTGACTTAGCTTGTGGGTATCCCCAAAGTGAGGCAATACAGAGCATGAAGAACCAGCTCTTTGAGGCGGGGTACGGACCTCCCTCATCATATGCAAAAATCATTGAGAATGCTCATCAGACCGGTAATCCATATGGGGAATCTAATCAATCAGCGACTGAGTTCCTGTCAGCGCAACCCGAATCTCAATCAACCGGTATGGAACGTCTATACTTCATTGGATGCACTGAACTGTATCGCGAGAGAGAACAAGTTGAGAATGTACTTCGCATTCTACGAAAAGCAAATGTTTCATTCGGCCTCCTATCAGAGAATTTCTGTTGTGGTTCTCCTATCTACCGCGTGGGTGATGTGGGTCATGCAAAGCATCATGCAGGCCAATTGGTTGAACAACTAGTGGAGAGGGGCACAAAAGAAATCATCATTTCTTGTTCGGGATGCTTCAGCATGTTTTCCAATATCTATGAAGACCTCATTGTAGAACTCCCATCGCTGCAATTCATTCACATTACAGAGGTTCTCGATGAATTAGTGAGGACTGGGGAATTGAATCTTGGAAAAATAGAGAAAGTCGTGACTTATCATGATCCCTGCCATCTGGGCAGACACTCAGGCATTTATGAAGAACCCAGAAACGTGATCGAGGCAATTCCTGGTGTAACTCTGGTGGAAATGGAATGGAGCGGGAAATTCTCCCATTGCTGTGGTGCAGGAGGCGGTCTGAAGGCTGGACGGGCTGACGATGCTGTCGCTTTAGGCGCCATGAGAGTACGAGAGGCAGAAGAAACCGGTGCCCAGATACTAGTCACATCATGTCCATTTTGCCTAAGAAACCTCCGCGATGGAGCAGAATCCATCAAATCCGATATTGAGATCAGTTCTGTAGTATCTCTCTTGATGAGTTCTATGACCAACTATCAGGAGGGAAGGATGCTCAACTAGTTTTCTTTCTTGCTCTTCGCAGCAGTCTTCCTGAGAATAGCTTTAACCGTATCAATTGGCAAATCTTCAAACCTCTTAAATCGGATGCAGCTGTTTCCAACATTCAGATATCCGAAAGAATTGATGTTTTTGTCAACTTCCTCGCTATCAAGATAGAGACTGACGTAGAGCTTTTGCGATTCAAATGCGCAAATCATTTCGTCACCTACATGATAGCTTGGCATCCGGTAATGCATGTTCTCCTCCGCCTCAGGGATCGTATCCCTAACAAGATTTCGAAGTTTCTCAAGAATCTCTCTTCGATTCTCCCGTAATCTTGAGATATAGTGGTCTACCTCTTTGCTGCTACCTTCTCTCTTCTTCATGGATAAATATTGGATTTTCCACCTTTCAACCCTTGCTATTTGCCATAGGATTAATTAGAATGCACGATTGTATGAATCAGCTCTTGAAACCTTGAATAGTTCAACTGGGACGTGCAGCGAGGAATTGGATCAAAAGAGAGAGAGCAAATCCAAACAGCGCATGGGTTTTGGCATGTCACGATATCATATGTTTGGTCTGGCGTTCATCATTCTCTACGGGACAATAGAGAGTCTATAGTACTCTATCGAAGCTAAAAAGATCCTGCAGAATACTACCGATTTGTCGAAAATAGCGAACGTCGCTTCCTGCCCTCCTGCAATTAGAGCCGAGAGGACGGCTTAAGAGGATACAAAGCTCTATTTGTCGGAAGAATAATTCCTATTTGATTATTTCAATAAAAATGTCTAGGTGATCAATTGATATGGGTAAAGGGGAATCCAGCTTCAACATTTCCACCCACAACATCCTCATCCTGTTGCTGATATTCCTTCTAGCTCCACATTCGTTGAGTGTTGAATTCCTATCCTTGGTTGACAATTATCGGACCAGTATTTCATTGGTGGCAGTAGTCTGGACAATCACGTACTCCTATGGAAGTCGCCTATCGGGTCCATTCTCACGGCTCGTTCTGCTTCTACCAACAATTATGCAAACCGCATTGAGTGCAGTGTCAATAATCTCGGGCCTCTTCGTATTCTGGGTGTTTTACTGTCGTACTCGGGAAAACCACAGAACGAGAACCGTGTTGTTTGCGGCTCTCATCATATTATTGATTTATCTAGCATTTTCATACCGTCTAGATGGCTGGGCTGGGATGGATGCCTTTCCATTTCCGATTCTTCAGCTACTAACCTACCTTGTTGCTCGAAGGTGGCAATCCAGAAGCGAGCATCAGTCACCATCTGGTTCGGAAGAGTCGTAATCAACCGCCGTATCCGCGGCCCATGCACCAAGAATCAGCGGAAAGATGTAAAAGGCCGCTAAGGGTCCGAACGGGAACAAGAGAAAGAAGACAATATAAAACGGCCAGGATGGAAATACAATGCAAAATACTGTTTGGACCATGACATAGAAGTCAATTCCGACAACCATCCATTGCTTATAGCTTTTCTGTATATTCAACTTCTTGGCTATTGCCATACCTGTGAAGCCGGAAATTGATCCGACGAGGGGCCCCAACGCCATGAGTAGGAATGGTTCAAGAGAAAAAGGAAAACTCAATTTGCATCAGTCGCTCCTTTGGTTCTTTTTTGCGGGGGTACCGTGCCAACTATCTTGTCCGCTGCTAAGGCACCAAGAATCAATGGAAAAAGGGAAATCATTGTCCATATTGCCGCCATAAAGACAGCTGTGAAGGGGTCAGGGGATAACAGATCCGGGAATAGAAAATAGAAAACTGCTAGAAAAATGACATAGGAAACCAGCAGGACAACTATCCATTTCTCATAGCCTTTCTGCAAATTCATCTTTTTTGCAATTACCATGCCTATGAAACCAGAAAGAGATCCGACGAGGAGCCCCAGTAATGGCAATACAACTGGTAGGGGACTCCCAATCAAATTCAATCTGCCTCAGTCCCTCCTTTGACGCTAGATTGCTGCAGTCTTATCACCACTGACCAAGAGATGTTGTGATTCTGTTGCTAAATACATTCTGCATAATCCTGGGTTAACCGATAACGAAAGTAAGATTTGCCTCTGTTTGATACACAGTCTGGTTGCCGAAGACGCCGGTCATCATGTCCTGCTCACTTACAAGAGGACGCGCTAGTTGCTTGCCTCTCTTTGATATTCAAAAGGTGTTTGTGTCGTGTTAATATGTGGATACTCTTAATAGACGCCGCAAAATACTTGTTTGGTTACTATAGGAGGATTAGAATTGTCTGAAGAAAGACTCGTTTTGCATAATGTGAACTATTTCGACTCC
>SDNP01000003.1 GCA_004524445.1 Candidatus Thorarchaeota archaeon
ACATTTTCATTATGAACATCATTGACAAGATATTCATACTTAGAAGGAGGTGTTGACAATCTCAGACATATTCAAGACAGTTGAAGAAAGTTATGATAAGATGGGAGAAACGTATCATGATTTCAGGGATAACGAGAAATTCATACGACAACTGGAACAATTCTCCGAGTTACTCTCGCACCGGGGAAGAGTCCTGGACGCAGGCAGTGGTGTCGGGAAACCAACATCAGAATATCTAGCAAAAAAGGGATTCAATGTGATAGGGGTTGATATATCTGGCAAAATGGTCGAAATTGCAAGAGAGAATGTTCCTGGCGCTGAATTCTACAAGAAGAATATGCTCACACTAGATTTTCCAGATGAATCGTTCGACGGCATTATCTGTGTCTATACACTATGGCATATTCCACGATCAAACCATCCCGTCATAATCAAAAACTTCCATCGCATGCTAAGAGGAAACGGCATACTGGTACTTAACACAGGGACTTACGAGTCTGAAGGCATGAGCGACTTCTTTGGAGAACCGATGCTGTGGAGTACTAACAACCCAAAAAAGACACTAGGGACGGTAATGGATTTGGGGTTTGAAATAGTATTCGAGGGCGTATTGAAATTGGGTGGGGAGAGGCAATATTGGATATTTGCCAGAAAACGCGAGTGATGTCAAGCGATTTTGCCCTTTCAAAGGGATAGAATTGGACCTACAATTTGGACCCAACTACGAGTATCCGCTGAATTGGTCAATCCGACCCTCTCTCTACATGTCGCCTGATGATTTCTGCTGTTGGCAATAAGCAACCAATGGTTATGGCTGCAGTCCAGATTCTTGCTTCCCAGATGCTGAGACCTCCAGACTCCTGCCTTAGAATGAGATCTAATGCTAGGCTGCAGAGGAAATTCGTCAAGTTTCCCTCGCAAACTGTAAGATTGTAATGCCAAAGGAGTTCCACTCTCTGTCGCTGGTCAATTGGTGAAACATAGGTGATATTGAAATCATCAGTAAGGATAGGAGCAGGTCCGGGCTGACCAGAAACAAATCCGGTGTGCCAGAATTTTGAGTAGTTCGCGGGGGAGAGGACAATAGATAGGTTCTCCTGCCAAGCATAATCGCGGTTATCTAGTGTGAATGATGAATGCCACGAGAGTGAAAGAGTATTGTAGTATTGGGTGGAATTTAGGGGAAAACGGAGAACCCAATTTGCAACTACTGACTCATTATCTCCGAGAGCATGTGCAAAATATCCTCCCCCTTCTGGCAAATCACTGGGACCGTCAAATCCCTCCTCAGAATCATGTAATAGCTGGATATTCACCGTTTGTATCGATGTCTTATTCAGCGATTGTGTGATGATCACGAATGAAGCGACCAGTACCGAAGCGATGACTGCTATTGCAACTAACTCCTCTGTATCCAGTAGCACCCATTCAACCCTCCGGGATGGAACCTGCATTGGCTATCAGCAAACCGTACTCCTCTGCTCTCAAACAATGGAAATATGGATAAGCTAATAAGTTCACTCCATAGACCGAGTAAACGCCGCACTTCTAACCATGGCCTGGCTAGTGTAACGGTAGCATAGGGGATTGTGGACGCCATCTCCGGCGGCAGACCTCCCCTCACGTAGTGCCTGAACAGTGGACCTCAATCAAGTGCTGGAAGTGCGGACACAAGGGAATATTGTCCCAAGCAGACCCCCTTTGTGTGCCATACCTGCGGTTTTAGAACCAACGCCGACCGAAATGGTGCGCTCAACATCGCGCGCCGACTCATTACGCTCATTCCTTTACTACAGAATGAGACCGGACTAGGGCGGTGGGTGTCCCCAGAGCGGGCCCCAGTCCCAAAGGCTGTGAGGAAGACTTGTTCTTCTAAACAGAAGTCCTCACTCAACAAAAGGGGAGAATCGTCAACTCCTGTTGAGTCCGCACCCGTTCATCATGTCCAAGTGGATCTTCTCAGATTCAACGATGGCTCTGAGATGGATGATTATGACCCTGCCGTGGCAAAAGCTGTGGAAAAACTTCCTGCAGCCAGAGCTGACGAGCTGGCACCAACGCAGAAGACAGAAACCAGGTCTGATGGAGGGACGGTGTCCCGATGATTTCAGACAAAGCCCATGCCATCCCATGCCTACCCAATATGAGACCGGTGGTGACACCAAGTATGGGAAGGGTGGAACACAGAAGTTTCTTGCAGGTGACGTTCACTCACATTATAGGAAGCAGGTCAGCGGAGCGAGAATTGAACCTCATGTTTCATACGATTTGGACGATGGATATTATATTGTGTTCATACCAGAAGATCGAGGAAACATAATGAGCTCATGGCAAGAATTAGATGTAGTTGATTACATTGAGGAAATCTCTCCTCACTTAGATAGAACTATAGATGGGGCCCAGGGCGGGAGTCGAACCCGCGTCAGGGGAGCTTTGCCGCAGAACGGGCGTCCACAATCCCCTATGCTACCATTACACCACCTAGGCCATGGTTTGGTGTATACCAATTCATCGCTCAACCGAGTGAACTTATTAGCTTATCCATATTCCTACTCTATGAAGACATCCATCCAGAAAAAGAGACCCGGGGCATACTATACCCATCCCCGAGTGGCAGAGTTCTTAGTACGCTGGGCGGTTAGGGACCGTGGCGAGAAGATACGGACCCTTCTTATGGAGAGGGTGTCTTTCTGAAATCCTCCAAACCCTGTTTCACCTGTGTCACTGTCAAAGAATCTAGTAGGTCGCTTACGAGTCAGACTCGACACGTCCCTGAAAGGTGTTTGGTCCCTCACCTTGGTAAATCTGCCCAATAGGTAGATGAGAGTGGTTTCTTTGTGACGAGGTATGGAATTAACAGATAGTCATTCGCCCGGATTGAAGCAATTGTGGTGGTCATGGCAACAGGCACCACCTCAGCAGATGCCAGAAATTTCGGCACTAAGATGTACGACTCATTCTATAAGTTATCTACAATTCTGCTAGTGATACTCTATGAAGGTCTGAGCGGAAACGTCTGAAACAAGGCGCATCTGCGCTTCTGAAGGTTTTCTGTTTTCAGGTTGGCAGGAACAAGATTAGTGAACGTTTATATCGAGATGTTGTTAATCATCTGCGGCAGTCTTGCATGACAGGAGGAAACCACCCGATATGAGAATGCTTGTTCTGTTCGTTGTGGGACTAATACTGCTCGCCGCTCCCGTCGGAAGCAACGAATCTGAAACTTCTCCAGTGGCATCGCTAGAGATGCACCACACTTTCAACATGGCATACACCGAACATGACCCAATCGTCATCACCAGCAATGCTGACTTCGGAAATCAGTCGTGGCCCGGAGATGGCACTCAGGGAAAGCCGTATGTCATTGGTGGACTGAATATAACCCACAACTCAACATGCATCAGCATCAGCAACACGGATGTCTACTTTGAAATCAGTGATTGTCTGATCTCTGCTGCCGATGGTGTAGAAACCCACGGGATTGTCTTCTATAACGTAGGCAATGGCACAATCCGGAACACCATCATCAGCTCACACCGAGATGGGATTGTTCTTGACAGTTCAAAAAACTGTACTCTGTTCAACAACACAGCGCGTTCTAACACGCGCTACGGCTTCACGCTTGAACAGTCTGAGCACTGCACTCTGGCTGAGAATGAAGCTGTGGGAAACTCCGAATCAGGATTCTACTTGGATAATTCGCCAAATGCTACTCTGACCCAAAATAATGCCACTGACCATGGTGGATATGGCTTCCAAATGCATCGAATCTCCGATTCCGTCCTGACCTACAACACAGCTAGGAATAGCTCTCAACACGGAATCAGTTTGCACTGGTCCAATGATTGCACCTTGGAGCACAACATAGCAATCGACAATCCATCATATGGATTCGTTATGAGTTCGTCATCAAACCTCATAGTGAGAAACAATACTGCATATGGCTCGTACACTGGTTATTATCTCCAAAGCCTCACAGATTGCCTGTTGAGCAACAACACAGCTGAGAATGCTGCGGGTGCTGGAATTCAGTTGCTGGGTTCCAACAACTGCACACTGGCCAACAGCACTCTAGAGGGAGGTGGTCTTCGAGTCAGGGGAGATTCACTCAACAATTGGCTGATGCATAGCATCACGGATAACACTGTTAATGGAAGACCTCTGAAGTACGTTCGCAACGCTTCAGACCACGTTATTGATGCTAGTGATTTCGGCCAGATGATTCTAGCTAACTGCTCCAAAATCACAGTAGCAAATGGTGTATTCATGAGTGCGATGGGTATCCAGCTGGGATTCAGCCCGACCTGTACCATCATCAATAACACCGCGACCGGATCACGCCAAACGTACTACCTATACAAATCGCCCAATTCCATTCTCATCAACAACACAGCCACTGATGTTGAGTATGCAGGCTTCTACATAGAACAGTCTACTCACTGCGTCCTGGAAAACAACACCCTTATCAACGCAGGTACGGGTTTCTGTCTGCAAAGGTCTGGAAGCTCTAATCTGACCAACAACACAGCCATCGGGGGCTACTCGGGATTCTACTTAGACAGGTCTGACGACTGCACTTTGAACAACAACACAGTCACTGACTCAGGAGATGGGTTCTATCTGCGGGATTCGCGGAACTGCAACGTGACGTACAATGTAGCTGACAATAACAACAGAAGCGGATTCTACCTGAGGAATTCCGAGGGCTTTACACTGAGCTACAACGTCGCCAATCTCAACATGTGGAGTGGATTCTACCTTGATGGTTCAGATGATTGTATCCTGAACTATAACTCCGCGGGCAACAACGGGGAACACGGATTCTACATCCTCAATACAGCCGCCTGCACTCTAACGCACAACGTGGCGGACAACAACGCAGAACATGGATACCATCTGAAAGTATCCCTGAACTGCACGCTCAGCTTCAACACTGCCAATCTCAACACAGTTAGTGGGTACTTCTCCAACGATTCTCATTATTGTGCCATGAGCTATAACTCCGCCAGCAACAATGTGGATCATGGATTCTACTTGCAAGAATCTACGAATTGCAGTCTAGTCTTCAACACAGCCGAATTCAACACAGGAAGTGGATTCCATGCAGACAGGTCTGAGAGTTGCATATTCGACAGAAACTCCGCCGGCTATAGCGCAGATTACGGCTTCTACCTGCTCTACGCGGATGACAGCTCCCTGACAAACAACACCGCTAGCAACAACTCAAATCATGATGTTTACCTTGAGAACTCAGCTAATTGTGTGCTTACCCAGAATGATGTTGTTGGCATTGGTTTTCGTGTTCGAGGATGGCATGTATCTCACTGGTTGCATGATTTGACTGACAATATGGTCAATGGGAAACCGTTGGGGTATTTCAGAAGCAGTTCCGGCTTTACAATAGATGCCAGTCAATTCGGACAGGTGATTCTCGGCAACTGTTCGAGTGTCACGGTATCAAATGGTTCATTTGTGGATGTAGATGCCATTCAACTTGGTTTTTGCCACAATTGTACTCTTATTGGAAACAGTGTCACTGGTTCGAAGATTGCGTTCACCTTGTCCAATTGTGTTAGCTGTACGCTACTTGACAACGATGCCTCATTCTCAGACTATGGGTTCTACTTTGCCGATTCTGTCAACTGTGTGCTGACTAACAACACCATCAACATGATCACATATGTAGGATTCAACTTAGTCTGGTCAACAGGCTGTATTCTAACAAGCAACACTGCAACTGACTCATATCACGGATTTGGTCTATACTCATCTGATGATTTCGTCTTGACTGATAATTTGGCTATGGGAAACGACATAGGTATCCATATCACTTCCAGTGATTACGGTCTGTTGTATCTCAACTATCTCGCCTACAATCGAGCGAACGCTGTAGACGATAGCGGCTGGAACAGCTGGGACAATGGCACTCATGGCAACTACTGGGACGATTGGGATGGCACTGGGGAATACCTAGTTGGTGGGTCTGGCGGGAGCAGAGACCACTACCCGACATTCTTTGCAGGGTTCGCTCCGACCTTTGACCACGTTGAAGACATTGAGTACGAACTCGGTACGACTGGTCACTCTATCACTTGGAGCCCAAGGCACTCCTATACGGGCACTTACGAATTATACACAAATCACCTCTGGATTACAGGAGGGTCATGGAACGGTTCAGATATCATCGTTACGATCGATGGACTCGGTCTCGGTGTTCACAACCATACACTTGTTGTATTTGATATAAGGGGGAACTCCGCCAGTAGTACAGTATTCGTCACGGTAGTGGACACAACACCACCCACAGTTAATCATCCGGATGATATCGAGTATCAGTTCGACAGCACTGGTTATTCTATCGTCTGGCATGTATCTGATCTTAGTCCCCTCAATCACTCTATCTACCGAAATGGAAGCCTTATTCTGTCCAGTTCGGTGTATGGGAACAACATATCAATACTTGTGGACGGTCTTGAGCCGGGTGTCTACAACTATACCATTGTTGTAATTGACTCAAGCGGCAATAGCGCAAGCGATACTGTATTCGTGAGAGTGACTCCTGCTGACACTACGCCAACCACCACAGAAACAACATCTACTACGACAACCACAACCACTCCTACAGAACCATCGGAGTTAGACCCGTTGATACTGGTTGCGGTAATCGGCGCAATCGGATTTGCCGCTGTTGTCGTAGTGCTCTTCGTGATGAAACAACGGATGTCTGCTTAGAACGCAGGTACAGGCTCAACAAGATTTCGGAGAATGGGTCCTGGAGATTGCAGAGTCTGACCATGTACGATCCAACCCAAACGAGGGCAATTTCGCCGCTGATTTCAGTGGAACGATTAGAGGCCCTAGCGGGTCTTAGCCAGTGGACGAAGCAAGGATTACAATTAGAATTTGGTCATATGATGAAAAGAAAACATATCGCCCAACATTTGATTCTGAAGCAATCATGAAGCATCTCGAGAAAAATGCTTTTGGTCGGGTTATGCTAAGATTGAGATTTGAACATCATCCTTCTGAAAACTCAGAAAATCAACCGCGTGAAGCACATCCACTATTTCACATTCATGTAGGAGGAAAAATAAGAGCACAATAGAGGACACTTATGAGTGGTATCCAAACATTCCAGTTCGCAGATTGTTTTCATTTCCAAGGGATTTTTTTCTAGCAGCACGAATAATCCTATCCAATTACTATCCGGAGAAATATGAAAATGTTCCAAAGCATCAGGATTGGTTGCGTACTGCAAATGAGGCTGAAGAAATGATGTGAATGTCTTTTTAGAAGAATGTCGTGGCCAGCTCCCACAAGGTCACACTGCAAAAAGCCTTTACGACCTCTTTTTGGAATGATATAAACTAGTAATCTATTTCCTTCTAATTGATTAGCACCCACCGGTTTCTCCCATGTGCCACATGAAATGCTCTCGAAAGCGATTTCTAATGTTGTTGTTTGCGTCTTAAAACTACAACTTTAATTGTGTAATCTGAACATTTCCCGTCCCGGGCCATTTACTTTAATATTTATTTAATTAAAATTTCGCTTGGATGGTCATAAAGAGGACTTCCACTCCGAACTTTGCTCATCCAATGCTTTCAGAGTTTGTGTCTAATGGTACAGTGTGATATCTGCTTGCCGAGTCAAATGCAGTATCTTTATCCAAGCCAGAGTGGCTTATATACGAGGAGTGAGTGAAGGTCACCCCCCCATAAGAAACGAAGAGCCCTTAATGTGAGAAAAAAGGGATGTGAGGGAGAAGTAGTTGGCAACACAGAAGAAGATAGATTATCAACTTGGGGCTATATTGAATATTGAGTCGCATTACCCTCTTGACATGTGGGTCGTCCTTCCTTCTCATAGGGGATCATCTCTGAAGGCAGCGTTCCTATCCGAACAAGAGAGCATCTATTTGAGGTCGGGGTTTCATCGCTGTGTCATTGAGCCAAATACGCTGGCATCCATGGCAAGAGAGGCAATGAGACACCACCAGAAGGTGCCAATTGCTTTATCAAGAGTGCAACGAGAAACAGTCCTGTGGATGCAGGATGAGGATGACGCAGAGTGGCAAGTGATGGGATTGCTCCAGTATGGCCGTCCTCCGAGGGGCATGGCTGCACCTATTCGCTGGATCAGACTCAACCGGCCCCATCCAGACTTTATGGTGACTGAATCACGTCCGGAACGCGTTACATTCCCTTCGGATTTCAATGAGCAAGTGAATGACCTGCTCACCGAGATTGCTTCCTATGAGGTAGAGTCTGAAGAGGTTGACTGCTACATCACCATTGACGACAAGAGAGATTTGTATCAGGTCAACCACAGAAGTGGAGATGATTCATACAGCGGTATAGAGACCTCTTATACACAGGAGGTCATCGAGTATCTGAGATCCCCGTTTAGGACCGGGATATTTCCCTCAAATGAAGACGGGACAACCGTGGTGTGGGATCATCTCACCGATGTGGAATACCCCGATGTTGAGATTGGGACTAAGGATAATCCCCGAACTATCAGCATGTCCTTCTTGAAGCCATTTGTCCATAGGTCCAGCTTCTACCCGGATGTCTTATCCCTACCTGAAACCTGCAGGAGCCTGCTTGATATGAGAGAGGGGAAGGACTGCACATTGGTGATTCGAGAAGACAAAGCCCTTGCCAAACACCGCATATTCGATAGATTCCGAGTCGAGTTCAAAGGACTCGAAGAATACTCTTCTCTCAAGCGATTGGAGCAAGTGACTATGCACATATTCGATGTAGCTCTTCTTGCCGAGTGCAAGCAGCTTGTCGATACTCGGGCAGGAGAGTATCATCGGGTTGAGATAGAATTGGGGGAAATTGACTTTTCTCAACTTCCACATCTCTCAGAGTATGAGCGGTTGGATTCACTTATTGAAGAAACCATCCTTATGGCTGAGCTTGGCGATGACTATGGGTATGAAAACGAGCCCGTTTCTGATGAAGATGCATGGGGCACAGATGAAGACTTGGTGTTTCTAAGCTCTCATATTAAGGTGGGAAGGCGGGGTCTCGTCACAATCATTGCTAGATTGGGATTAGAATCGGATAAGGACAATTATGATGACATTGTCATAGTTGAGAATCTGAGTCATCATGTACACGAGGGTGATGTTGTATCCAATTCGATCTGGGAAGAGATAGACCATCGATTAGGCCATCTTGACATCTCTAGCGTGGAAATAGATCGCATTTATGAAGAAGTTGAGCAAATAATAGAGGACAGAGACCTCTCGTTATCAGACGAGGAGTTCTATTAGACTAGACGTATGTCTATCGAGTGTTAGTCAATCACCCGGAAAGAGTTACTCTTGTGGACTAAAAACACCATTTTAGAAAACATCTCGTTGCATCTACAAACTATCAAAGGCAACAAAACTTGACCAAACAACTAATTATCGGATTACACAATGCAGGTCCCATAATTCCAAGAACGGTCATCCTGAAGGATGGGAGAGAGGTTGTCATCAGATTCCGCAGTGATGATGATGCTGAGAATCTCTACGGGATGTATTCCTCCATGTCACCTGAGGCGCTGGAGTGGGTAATGGCACCGTACACACGAGAACTCTTCGACAGATTCATTTCTAATCTTGCTATCTCCTGTTATGTTCGATACTGCAATCACCTCTCGCGCCCACATGTTTTGCCGATTCTTATTCAGTTTTCCCCCAGGAGTAGAGCTCGGATAGGAATGGCCTTGTAAGATGCCTTTCAAATCGCCATGTCTACCACTTTCTCCGTTGGCAGTTTAAAATCCAGCCTGTATGAGATGGAGTATGATAGATTTATAGCGAAACTCCTGTGCGATTTAGGATGCCAATTCCCTGGCGAATAGCTCTCCGAAAGTCCGCCCATGTTCAAGCTCATTTGTCCCTAGTGGGCCTTTGGAGTCAATTACCACAGAAGTCAGCCCGGGAGTGAAAATCTTGGCGCCGGGTGCCTTGTCCCGGACCATGTCCTCAATCTGCTCCACGGCATTTCCTTCATGCCTGTCAGATTGGTATGTTTCGAAAGCACCAACTAGTTTTCCATCTAGCCCTTTCTTTGCCAGTTTCTTCACGGATCCCTTGATGCCTCGAGTTGCTCTGAAGAAATGTATTGGACACCCAAACAATACACCATCATAGGTTGACATGTCCACAAGGTCCAGTTCTCTGATATTGAGAACGGTAGACTCAACATTTTCATTCTCATCTATTCCAGCAGCAATCTCCCTAGCAAGTTTCTCCGTGTTACCATAAGTTGTGTCATACACTACCAGTGCGCGTTTCATCTTGAATCTCTGCTCCTAAATAATCCTACATGACGACAGACTTCTCTTAGCTGGTATGTCCTAAAGTGTTTTATCTATTTGGAGGCAGGTTGCCGATTCCTTTGCATTGACCTACGATGTCCAAATAGCACCACAAGAAGAGACCCTAATTCGACGATTCCAGCCAGAATGAATGCCATAACGAACCCACTGTACACTAAAACGGTCCCGAGAAGCAATGGTCCCACAATCATTCCAAGATTACCCATGAAATTGAAGAACCCCATTCCAGTTGCCGTATCCTTGCTGTTCGTAACATCTCCAACCCAAGCAAGAGTGGGTGGAGCGGTCAATCCAGAAAAGGCGCCCAGTAGCATGAGAGCAAGAACGAGTAAAACTAATCCTTGTTCAGCAGCTATTCCTATGACTGTAAGAATCAACGCATAGGCTAGGCTACCAACAACTACTGGTTTAAACCGTCCTATTCTATCTGACAGCCTACCCACAGGGTATTGTAACAGAATGAAAGGCATGGCAAATAATCCCAAGACCATTCCTCTCAGAGATTCTGAAACGCCCAGCACCTGAACAAGCATCAAAGGCAAAGCGGTCAATATGAAACCCATATGTAGTCTGTCGACAAAATTGATTGTAGCAGGGATTGTTATCTCCGGATTGCGTTTAGCTAAAGAGATACTCCTACGTAATGATGGCTGAGATGTCAAATGGACTGGTTCTTTGATACCAATAATAGAAAGAATCCCAACGAGAAGGCTAAGAAGCGAGGCTGCATAGTACGGCTGAAAAACGCTCTGTTCAGCCAATATGCCGCCTAGAACCGGACCGAGGCCCATTGCTGTCGCCAGAAACATTCCGAAAATCCCCATGTTTTTTCCTCGATTTGATGAGAGAGAATTATCAAGGGCTAGCGTCATCAGAGTCTGCCAAACCAATACTGTAAATGCGCCCTGAACGAACCGCATCATCAAGAGCACCTGGTAGTCCAGAATTACAGTCATGAACCAATAGAACAAGGATGCTCCCAACCCACCCACCGTTATGAAGAGTTTCCTCTTTGCGATTCTATCGGAGACAATACCTGTAGTGATTCCAAAGATCAGATAGGACAAATAGAGCACTGCATCGAACAGAGAATACTGAAACTTAGAAATCTGAGGGAATCGTGCCAAGATGAATTCGGGTTCATTTGTATAAAGAAGCGCGGCGGCAGAAACGGTGAGAAGGACCAAAACACCCAAGAGGATGATTTGACGGACACTTCCATCTTCTGCTTGAGATTCATTCATTGGTATCACATGGAACCGACCTGTGTACTAGAGGCATAATAAGTCTGTGAAGGCACCGGATTTCGATTATCATCAGACGCCAAGTATTCTTGCCCTTACTATTTCATATCTATTAGAGAATATACTTTAGGGGTGATGACCTGTAAGTAGAATAACATCATGCTTAGGATTGAAATTGATATGACCGAGTCGCCCAAATTCAAGGAAAAGATGGACATTACAGTTGAAGAACACCACAAAGCCGTTGCGTCAAAGCTTGTTTCCCTTGTAAGATGGCTGGAGAACGAGCTAGGCGAAGAGAGAGCTCACCAAGTTTTCTCAGACTGGGCCGAGAAAGAGTCAGTTGAAAGCGTTCGAGAGCTTATCGAGAAACTGGAGGAACCGATTGAGGACTTTGAAGATGTGAAGATATTACTTAGAGAATGGATAAGAGACATCAATGAGAATAATCTAGAAGATGTTTCCATCACAGAGGAGACTGCAACGTCCTCGACGTGCATGGTTGACGCATGTATCCATGCCAAAGTGTTTCGGGATCTTGATGCTGAAGATATAGGCTATCTCCTGTACTGCAAGCACGATTTCGCAGCAGCACCAGCAATCCATCCCAAAGTAGCATTGAAGCGCACAAAGACGCGGATGGAAGGTGACGAAGTCTGCGATTTCGTCTATTACTGGACTGAATCACCATAGTAGTGAGAAGACACACGTTCCAAAACCGTTATACCTTACATATAGTGATTCTTCTACTCAGACCTCAATTGGAGTAAGCAACATGTTCAAAGAGAAAGGAATGGCAGAAGAAGAGGTTCTGGGAGACTTAGAAAAGCTCCTAGCTAGAGATGCAACCTATTCGTCGGGACACCCGATTGCATCAATGTCAACAATTCCAAACCAGTTAGGTGTGGAAGTCTTTTCGAAGACATTGGAGAAGAATGCAGGCAGACTTCACACATTCAAGGGCTCTGCAAGAGTAGAACAGCAAGTAGTCCATATGCTTGGTGATTTGTTGCATCTAGATTCTCCAGTGGGCACAACTACATCAGGTGGCACTGAGTCAAATATGCTCGCGATGTTGGCTGCAAGAGAAAACGCTCCAAAAGAGGTCAAAAAACCAGAAGTCATTGCACCGAAGTCGGTTCATTCTTCCGTAGATAAGGCGGCGTGGTTATTGGGAGTTCACCTCGTTAAGACAGAGGTGGATGACGTGTTCAAGGCCATTCCGTTCGAGATTGAAGAACAAATTAGCGAGAATACAATTGCAATATTCTGTACGGCAGGGACGACGTATTTAGGTCAAGTTGATCCCATTGCTGAGATAGGATCTATTGCAAGAGAGAGGGATATTCCGCTACATGTTGATGCTGCATTTGGAGGCTTTGTCATTCCATTTCTGAAGGACGCTGGGCATCGCTCCTATGACTTTGATTTCAAGGTAGAAGGGGTCACTTCTGTAAGCACAGATCCACACAAAATGGGCATGGCTCCAATACCTGCGGGTAGTTTGCTATTTCGAGATACGAAGATGCTGGATATGATAACAAGGAAGGTCCCCTATCTTAGAGGAGCAAGTGCAACACAGGCTTCCCTCTTAGGTACACGCCCAGCTTCATCGATTCTTGCAACATGGGCGATCATGAGACATCTCGGAAGGCAAGGCTATAGAGAATTAGTCAAAGAATGCATGCAACGAACTGAGCATGCACATGACCGAATTAAACAAAATACCCTGATAGAAGCAGCGATAGAACCTGTGATGAATATCTTAGGAATAACAAGTAAGGAACGCGACCTCGACGAAACCGTGGAGGAAATGGAAAAAAGAGGGTGGAGAATGGCCACCTCGCCAATCCCGCCCACCATGAGGCTGGTTGTGATGCCCCATGTTACAGAGGGCGCGATAAATGCATTCTTCAATGATTTAGACTTAGTAACTACGACAATACCTGCAAACTAGTCAATGGGAGTTTCGCCTGATTTTATTTTGTCAATTTCCTCTTCCAATTCCCGGACATCATTTGTCAATTCAAGAATCTTATTAAGCAAGATTGAAATCATCACACCATAGTTGATTTGGTATCCTTCTTCGCGGGCAATGATGTTAGCCTCCTCAAGTCTGCGTGCGGCATTCGTAATCGACTGCTTGGATACCTTTCTTCTCTCGACCACATCATCGATTACTTCTCGGACCTCACTGGGAGCCACTGGGGGGCCTTGGAGAGGTTCCAGAAGAGCGTGAATGACCTTCAGTCCAACACGCATTCTGGGATTCATCAACTTGGCCATTGCATCCTCAAGGTCTTCTTTCATCTGTCCTCTCTACCTTTATAGTACTGGTTCTCTGTAAACGTTTACTTAGTCAAAAACCTTCTTATCGACTGGAATCATAATTTGCACGAAAGAATTCTGAATGTCCAAGGATTAGCGTTTACCACCTGCAAACAGAGAACAATCTCTTTTGCTAGTGGGAAAAGAAGAAAAGACAGAAACGAAAGGTATGCAAAAGGGATGGTCGTGAAAACATCGATTGATAGAGTGGTTTTCGTTTCAGTAATTCATACCGATACTGACAGCCTTGAAGAAGCCAGAAGAGTGGTTTTAGAAACCGAACCTGATGTTGTGGCAGTAGAACTCGATCATGCTAGGTATGCTCAACTAACAAATCCCGATGTTTCGGAGGAGGATTTCATTCCTGATTCCGGAGATATGATTTCTCAGCTCTTGAATCAAATCGCTCTTCTTGAAGATGGCCTTGGATCACTTAGCGGTACGAGTGCTGGAGAAGAGATGCTTGCAGCAATTGAGGCGGGCAAAAAGACCGGCGCGAAAATCGCCTTGATAGACAGGCCCATTCATGCAACAGCACAGGCGTTGTTGAAAATTCCCTTAGATGAAATATACAAAATGACGAATCTCATTCCGGATGCTACAGAGGACATTCAAAATGGCGGCGCAGTGGACATAATGGCGATTCTGAAGGAAGATGGAGCGATTGACAAACTCATGGATGAGTTTAGAGAAGAGTTTCCAAATATAGCCAAGGTTCTCATTGAAGACCGTGATGAGTATATTGCAGATGCAATTTTGACACTTCTAGGAGATGTAGATGGGAAAGTCGTCGTTGTGTTGGGTGCAGGTCATATTGATGGTGTAAAGAAGGCGTTGCAGAGGGCATTAAAAGCAAAATCTGCAAGTTAGATTCCAAGTTGTTTTGCTAATTCTCTGACTCCTTCTCCAGTTTTGGCACTGATTTTCAGAACAGGTATGTCAGCATCGACTTCTCTGACATCTCGTACAAGAGCATCGACATCGAATTCCAAAGCTTGAGCGAGGTCTATTTTGTTTATCACAATCATGTCTGCACGCTTTATTGTGAGGGGATGTTTTCTAACCATATAGGGGCCCTCAGTCACGCTAACCACGACGACTTTCTTCATCGCTCCGAGAGAATAACCGGCTGGACATATCAAATTGCCAACATTCTCAATGAACATGACATCGTAATCGGAGAGGGGGATTTCATTCAGTGCGACTTTCACCATTCGGGCATCCAAATGGCAGGCAGTACCAGTGTTGATTTGCACTGTGTCGACTCCATGAGAAGAAACCCGATCTGCATCTATACGCGTCGCCAAATCCCCAGCGAGCATCAGAATCTTATGGTCATCTGCAATAAGGTCACAGAGAGCCTCAATGAGTTGAGTCTTTCCAGTTCCCACAGATCCCATGATGTCAAATACCTTGATTCCGTGTTCCTTGAATTTCGCCGCATTAAGTGCAGCCGCATCTTCATTAGCTCCAAAGAGATCCTTCCGGATGTCAATGTTCACAGTCTTTTCTTCCATTTAGTTGGCGACCTCCCTGTCTTCAAGTTCGAATATTTTTTGCTCTTCATAGATATAATTCCCAATTAGGGGCCTGATAAGATTTCTCTCCAGCATAACAGCAATAACCGCCCATGCCGACCCTTGGGCGGTGTCGATTAATGCCGTCAAGACGGCGGCTTCGATGGACTCGCTTAGGTAGAGAAAAATGGTCATGTCAGGAATGAATCCGCCAATGAATCCACCGCCGAGGACTGCCAATAGTAGGTACTTCAGACTGTCCCGCTCACGCGTGACATAAATGGCATATCCAGTTCCAATTCCTAAGAAAATATTACCCATGAGTGGCAGCATGCTAAATTCACCGCCGCCAAGAACACCACCAATTCCGACAATAGTACCAACGAACACGCCACCTGGTATACCACCAATCACTCCACCAAGTTCTGAGAAAAGAAAACCGGGTGTTATCTCTACAAACTCAGGAATAACTGTGAATCTGACGAAGAGTCTTGCAACAACTCCAAGAGCAGCAATCATTGCAAGAGTGGTAAGAGCCACTGTATTCTTCTTGAGGGGCAATGCATCCATGATATTATCCTCGTCAGACCCTTTATTCTTCAGGCTGCTCGGACCATGACTCCAACAAGAATCTTCTGGTTTCTTCGTACCATTCATCCAGATGTTTGAGAATCGCTTCTCTCACCTCAGCTGTTGAAATCGCCTTGTAGACGTAATAGTATCCACCCCTATCAAAGTACTTTGTGTCCCGTGTAACCAATCCTTTTTTGAAGAGGTCGCCCAGGATTTTTTGAGTGGTACTTCTATCTCGACCGATTTTGGAGGCAACTTCTTCAACTGTTTCTGCTTCAGACAGTAACGAGAAATAGGCATCAGTCTCACTACTCCGCAGACCAAATGCACAACAGAGTAAGTCTGAAGGCTTGTCAAACCCCTTGCTAAAAAGTCCCTCCAGCTGATTTCTTGTTGTCATTTTTCATCTGGGTATATCCGTCATTATTCTAAAATAAGGGTTGTGCAATGCTTATGCACATTCGTTTGGGATTACATAATACTTCGTTTCAAAAGAGCACAATCCATCTTATGCCTGGTGAGAATATATTGGATTTTAGAACAATCCGTAATGGAGGCGAAAACGACCCCTGGGAAAGAAATGAGCATCCACCTCCCATGCGAAGCTCGATCAACCTAGCACCGCTTAAAGGCGCATTAGAATCAGATCCAGTTAGGTCAAAAATTCTCACAATACTAATCCAAGATGGGTCCTGGGTGTCTACCACGGATTTGCTTCGTGCAGCACGACAAGTTCGAGCAGTTATAGGTGCAGTCACAATTGGGACCATCCTTAATGGCCTCAACGAACTGGTGCAATCTAGATTGATTATTAGTCGAACGTCGTTGCATACAGGAATGGACTGGGCGGAGTGGAGAATAAATCCCGATTGGCTTCAGCCGACACGTAAACTGCTACAAATGATTTCAAGAACCCGAGTTAGAAGTACAGAGGAATCGGTGCATAATAAAGTTCAAAGATTGCTTGATTCTGATTGATAGCGATATTTACTCATAAATGAGTAATGATTAATATATGAGTAAGGTTATTAAGTAGAATTGGCTGAGTCGACCCATGCAGGATCGCAGTCAATCTACAACAAAGCAACTGGTCACGCAAGAAGGAGAGGAAGACCCCGATAAGGGTTGGATTCTGCCTTATTCTGATGGCACTCATGAGATAGCAAAGAGAGTTGTTGTTGCTGCGTTGCTTGCGGCACTATCTATTGCAGTAACGCCAACTGCGACCTATGTCCCGAGATTGAATTGGGGCATTGCGCTCTTTGACCCCACTTCTATCTTCTGGATTATAGCGTTTCTAATAGGTGGCATTTGGGTAGGGCTGGTCAGTATGAGTGCTGGAGTACTCCTGTTGAACTTCTTCGACCCCTTTGCGCCTGTTGGTCCATTCGTGAAGCTTTTGGCTACATTACCAATGATAGTGATTCCGTGGCTGGGAACGAAATTCGTGCAGTGGAGGTCGGAGGGGGACCCATCTTATCATAACTCGCAGGAAGAAACAGAAGTAGGGTCCGGAGGCCGCATTCTATCGAGACCTGGATTCTTTGCGACCATGATGGTTTTGGCACTACTTATCCGTCTTATCATAACAATTCCGGTGAACCTTTCAATTGTTCCTACACTATATGGTATAACTGATGTTGAATTCATCATCATCTATACTATTGTTCTAAACATATCAACGGCTTTCTTCGATGCCTTCATACCCTATCTTGTTGTATATCCAACCTCGGTTTATGACAACTTCAAACTGTGGTGAGGTTGGCCTGCTAGCACAAGCAGAAACAGCTTAAATACAAACACCGAGAGATAGCACCACACATAGCCCTCTATGAGATGGTGGAAGAACAATGCGACGATGTGAATTCTGCGAGTCCCCTGTAGCCGCAGATGCAACCGTTTGTCCGGTCTGTGGAGAAGAGATTGCTGAAGAAACACTTGAAAGAGTATTACCCATGCTCAAGAGACCAGCAGCTCCCGATGTCAGGGTTCTAAGCACTGCGGAGAGACTCTGGGGGGTGTTAAGAAGACCAAACGCAGCCTACAGAGATATTGCACAAAGACCGGACTACTTCGGGCCCTTTGTGGTAATAGTAGCAAACGCACTCATTCTTGCTGGATTTTTCCTGACCATATCTTCAAAGTTCACTACCACTGTGATTGTCAATGCCACCACAGGACAGACTGCTAGAGTAAGCGTGCTTTTTGCTCCGGCGGGATCTGAGTTTCTGATTACTGCACTGTTGTCTATTCTCCCGAATATCATCTTAGGACTGGTTTATCTTGTCATAGGATCAGCTTTTGCACACTTAGCATTCAAGGTAACAGGGGGATTGGGACGAAAAGGAAAGACAGCAGCAGTAGTTGGCTATAGCATGCTGCCTTTGCTTTTGTTCCGACTTGCCGCTTTACTATACGTATTCCTAGTGATGCCTACATATCCACTAGGAACAACAGCAGGTCCTGAAATCATCAATTCGATATTCCAATCAGATGTGTGGTTGATTATTGACTATCTGACTACAGCCTCTTTTGTTTGGGTCGGATTTCTGTTGATATTTGGGATCAGAGAGGCACATAATACGTCAACGGGGTGGGCGACTCTCGTAGCCATCGCTTGTATGCTGGTTTTGACTTGGACATTTTGGCAAGCCCATTGATTCCTAGAATCCGCCATAAAGGGGGATCACCACAAAAGCGATGAGACCAACTAGAGCGCCAACCTTGTCTAGTGTGCTTCCAATCATGAGTCGTTTCTCATCTTTTGGACCAGTGAGCGGCACTATTGCAGCAGCTGAAACCAGTAGAGCCCCGGCGAGCAGGAGCGGCCAAAGGTCGTAGCTGGCAAATCCAAGGAACCATATGAGAACATAACATATGACACCAATCATGTTTAGGATTGCCTGGACGGCTGCTGAAACATTATACCCATAGATCCGTGCTATTGTGCGGACATCACGAAGCTTGTCACCCTCAACATCCTCCGCACCTTTGATCGTTTCTCGGGCTTGTAGAATCATGAATGCCGTTATGAAGAACAGCCAAATCGGAACAGGGAGGGCGATTTGCCCAATGTTTTCTCCGTAGATGATTGATCCATAGATTACACCAAAGGCAAATGAAAATGCCACCATGAAGTTGCCAGCTATTCCCAATTCCTTTACTTTGGATGCATACGCATAGCCCACGAACAAGAAGATAACGACCACAATTGCACCTATAACACCGTTCAGCAGTGCAAAGAAGATACCCAAGGCGCTAAGGATTACAACATAAATCCATGCCTGCCGGGTGGTCATCCGACCGCTAGGCAGTGCTCTGTGAGGCCTATTGATTCTATCGATTTCAATATCATATATGTCGTTGACCACATTGCCACCAGCAGCAACGAAGAAGTAGGTAACATATCCGAATACAATCATCATTATGTGACTCAGAAGCCCTATATCAGTGGGATTCAGTCTATAGGACATCGCGATTCCGGAAATAACTGTCAATCCACCAATGATGCAGTTCTGGGGACGGATGATGGAAAGAAAGGCTAGTGGGTCAATTCTTGGCTTAGGTGTCTTTTCCTCTGATGCATCATTTGACAACTGACTCACAACCTAGTGCTATCGGCTTCTGAACTTGAATTAAGGATTTCGGGAAGTCCCTAATGTCAGAACAAAGGGAGCCGTTACGCCCTCTAGCAACCGCTATAAAAGAGCAATGACAAGAGGGGATAGAGGACTTAATTGATGCCTTCTGATTATGTTTTTGAGAATTATCAGCCTGAGCGGCTGGATTTGCTGCTTGCGGGTATTGCAGCAATTGTAATGCCTATCGTTGCAGGACTTCTTTTTGACTTAGTAGGTGCGTTAGTTCCGATGGCAATCTACTACGGTCTTTTCGCCATTCTAGTCGTGAAGTGGCGTAGGGGAAGCTTAGACTATGAGATACAGAAGGACAACATCATAGAACAATTCAGGAGCCATATGACCTCCTTATTCCTCTTCCTGTTCATTCTTCAGACAGTTCTTGTGTTCAGCTCGTGGTTCACATTGATCAGAGTAGAAGACTCAACTCTCATTGGTTGGATCTTGACGCTGCTTATTTGGGCACCAGTTAATGCATTTTCAGAGCAATTGATTTGGCTCTATACCTTTGACTCATTTGCAGAGTACTTTAAGGAAGGACGAAAACGGACTATAATGGTGTTCATCGGTGGAGCACTTTACATTGCGCTAATCGGTCTAATCCATGCACTGTTCTGGGCAAAATTTCTCCTAGAGAGCAACTATGTGTTCATGTTTGCCGAGCTATTTTTCCTCATCCAGTTCATTATGCCTATAGGTTACATCTTCCTGTACAGAAGAGCGGGAAGCATGTGGCCCCTTGGCATAATTCACGTGTACCTGAATATAACAGGGGTGCTATTTAGCGGCTATTCTATTCTTCCGTACTTGTTGACACCAAGATAGCCTCCAAATTTCGTTTCAGTGTGCAGGTCTACTGAATGTCTCGAACAAGGGTACACCCAATCTTTCTTATGCCAATTTCAGCCACGAAATTGATGCAGGAATGTGACAGGGTTGTTTGAAGAACTCGACCGAGAGGAATTGTTGAAGTTGGTAGAAATGTATGCGAAGGCATGGCAAGCAATGGATGGCGCATACTTTCTCAGCCTTGAAAGAGAATTTGATATGGAAACTGCAATTGAGATGGACAAAAGCGCCTGGCATATTTTTTCTCCCATTGAAGCGAAGCGAATCATGAGAGAATTCAATATACCCGAGGGAGGCGGATTAGACGCCCTCGCAGAAGCTCTGAAATACCGAGTGTATGCAGCACTCAATACCCAAGATATCAACCGAGTGAATAAAAACACCCTGATTTTTACCATGGAAACATGCAGAGTCCAAGTTGCACGTAATAGAAAAGGACTCCCAGATTTTCCATGCAAACAAGTAGGTGTCATAGAATACGAAGAGTTCGCAAAGTCAATTGATCCCAGAATAAGGACAGAGGTGGTCTATTGCCCACCAGATGACCACCCTGATGATGCATATTGCCAATGGAAATTCACAATGGAGAAGTGATTTTACTGAGTAGGATCCGAATTGGCACAGCGGGCTATCCATCAGGTTCCAAAGGCCAGCTTGAGAAAGTATTCGATATCCTTACTGAAGCAGATCTTAGTGCGCTTGAGTATGCAGCGGTTCATGGCTTACGAACGTCAAAGAAGAGGGCGAGCAAGATTGGAGAGTTGGCCAAGAAACATGATATCTCAATGAGCATCCATGGAGCATATTACATCAGTCTTGCCTCAAAGAGTGATAAGACCAGGCGAAGTTCTAAGGACCGCTTGGTCAAAGCCCTAGAATTTGCACCACGAATGGCGGTTAGTAGAATTGTATTTCATCCTGGTACGTATGGAGGTCTGCCGCCTCGTGAGGCGCATATAGTAATCAAAGAGGCATTACAGGAAGTATGGGATATTGCAGGAAATGGTAGTGAAACGTTGTTGGCCCCAGAAATTGCAGGAAAAATCAACTCCTATGGATCCGTTGATGAAATAGTTCAACTATGTTCTGAACTAGAAGGGACAGTTCCCACCATTGATTGGGCACATCTTCATGCGCGTCGTGTGGGAAATTTTGGCACTAAGCAGCAATATTTGGATGTATTGACCAGATTTGAAGATGAGTTGGGCGACCTATTCGTCAATAATATGCATTTTCATGTGAGTGGCATCAAATTCACTGACAAGGGTGAAGCGGCACATAGACCCCTTGGTGATAAATGGGGCCCAGACATACTTCCCCTTATGGAAATTGTAGATGAAGTTGGGTATAGCCCCGTCATTATATCAGAGAGCCCAGATCCCTTGCATGGCGCACTATATGCAAAATTCCTACTTGAGGAGTTGCAGGGGGCAAAATCATGACCAGACTTGTATTCGTTCTCGGAAAGAATTGGATTCTATCCATCGCCGAAGTGGTGACGCTCCTGCAGGATAAAGGCTACGATCCTAAGGTCATTGATAACACCAGGAACGGCATGATAGTTGAGATTGAGGGAGATGTTACAGATGAACAGATTGTACATCTCCAGAGTCAATTGGGAGGATGCTATAAAACAGGTCGACTCATCCGAACCTACACCATCGACTTGATACGTGATGCATTTCCTGACAGAAGCAAGGGGGATAGATCCGCTCGGAAATTGCTAGCCGAAGTGGAATGGACTCATAAGATTTGGCCTAGACCAAATAAGAAGAGTATCAGTTTTGGCGTTTCGACTTATCCACCATTTGAAAGAGGTTTTAGGGTACATCTCCAACGTTTGACCCGCTCACTTGACCAGTACATCAAGAAAGACCTGCTAGACCGGGGAGCCAAGAGTGTTGACTATATTATCTATGAAAAGCCCGACAGAAGAGATAGCGCTAGCAAGAACACAGCATTGTGGCCAAAGGCAATAGCAAAGCATAATCTGCTAGTTCCACCAAACGCCGAAATCATCGCCATTATTGCTGAGAGAGATTTGTATCTGGCCAAATCCATTGCAGTATATGACTCAATGTTGCAGCGATATCGAGATGAAGCAAGACCCTACATATCAAATGAAATTAGTACAAGTCCAAAGCTATGTCGAACCTTACTGACTCTATCAGGCGCACGTGAAGGCGATACGGTACTAGACCCCTTCTGTGGAAGTGGAACGCTCCTGATGGAAGCAGCTCTTCTGGGTATGAAGTGCATTGGCCTTGATGTTGATGGTGATGCAGTAGAAGGAACTAGGTCCAATCTCAAATGGTTAGCACGAGACCTCGATATGCCTCTCGATTTTCGTGTTTATCATGGAAACGCCAGGAATCTCACCAAGACCGTAAGTACTACAGTAGACGCGGCTGCTTTCGAACCAGATCTCGGACCTATATACACTAAGCGTCCGGAAAAAGCTAAGGCGATTGAAACGATACGAGACTTGACTGAGTTGTATTGCGATGCGATTCAAGAGATTTCCAAAATATTGAATCCGAGAGGCAGAATTGCCATGACATTGCCAAATATACAGACAAGAAGTGGTGAAGTGATGGTACGGGTTGATGAATTACTTGAAGGCACAAATCTAGTGGTGTACAAAATGCTGCCTAGTAGTGTGTTTCATGACTCTATGGTAAGTAATAAGAAACTCAAAATCATCCCGGACAGAACTGCTCTAATTGAACGGAAAAGAGGGCAAATAGTTCAACGGTCAGTCATCATGCTTGGCAGACCCTAGAATAGATACCGGACCACATCATCAAGAATCGCATATGTTTGCAGGCGGGATATGTCGCGCTTCACATATGGCATCGCTTCTTCAAAAATCATTTCTTTGAAAGCATCAGGAGGGCTGATTTCCTTCGTTGCAACTGCAACCACCTTCAGCAATTCCTCGAGAGCGTTTCTCAGTTGGCGATAGCTGGTATTGTATACATCAATACAGAGGACATCAATTCCATTCTCATCAATTGGAACCTTAGCCAAGCAGGAAAACTTCTCAACGACGTATTTTGCTCTCTTGAGGATAGTTTCTGTGAGCCGAGTTCTTGTCTTTTTGTTGATATCAACGCTTAGAATGGATTTTATCAAGTGGCTATAGACCTCCAAGCAGTCCATGGCTTTTCCAGCAATGAGAGCCTCGTCAGTGAATTCGTATTGATTTATGAGCTCATCAACAAAGTTACCAAAGCGTTTGAAAGTCTTTGAAGTCCCAGTCCAGGTTTTCAGTAGACTATCCAAGTCCTGGTCCTTGGGTATCTCGTTTTTCATAAACTCCTTGAGAGCATATTCTACCAAGAAACGCATGTGACTCAAACGAGCACCCTTGGAAACGACCATGACGAAGAGGAGGTCGTCAGTTGCCTCCCATACATAACGATTATTCTCCGTGTCAATCGTCTTCAAGTTTTCGTGCGAGGCCTTGTCAATGAAGGTATGAGTAGCAGATAGAAAAGGAGCAATCAAGTCCATATCAATTTCAATTCCACTATATGCCTTTGAGATGAGATTTCGTCCGGTGTTTCGTTCAATCAACCAGACTCCTTGGATGTCTCTGCTCTCGGACATATTGTATCAAGCCGTGCATATCCGCGGAAAATGGTTACATAAGATTATGTAGCATTTCCATGACAAAAAAGCCTGAGAGTAATATCTGGGAACTATGCATGTAATACGGGCTTCTTATGTGGTTGAGATTCCGAGCTTCTCAACCATCTCTTTGTATCTATTGCGAACAGTCACTTCCGTCACCCTCGCAGTACGAGCAATCTCCAACTGTGTACGACGTGAACCAACGAGAATGCTTGCAACGTAAATCGCAGCGGCAGCCATGCCCTTTGGATCCTTGCCGATGGTGAGACGCTCCTCCTTAGCCTGCTGAAGAATGTCAATGGCCTTTTTCTTGGCAGATCCTGGAATTCCTAACTCGGTACCAAATCGATGAATAAAATCAATGGGGTTTGCTAGGGGCACCTTCAATTCCAAATATCGGATCACCAACCGAACACACAGGCTCAGTTCCTTTCGAGTGATATGAATCATATCTGTGATTTCTTCCAAGGGACGAGGTACCTGGTGAACTCGACAGGCAAGGTACAAAGATGCAGCAATCATACCAAGAATAGTACGACCTCTAGTCAGACGCTTTCGGAGTGCCTTCCTATAAATAACAGCAGAGGTTTCTCGTATCGAGTAGGGAATACTCAACTGAGAGCTTATCCTATGGAGCTCAGTCATGGCAACTGCAAGATTACGCTTGTTAGAGGAATGTACCTTGGACCGAATCTGCCATTTCCGGAGTCGGTGAATCTGCGCTCTTCTTGTTGATGAAAGTCTTCTACCAGAAGCATCCACATTCTGCCTGCTTATGACCGTAGAGAGGCCTTGGTCAAATTTACTCCAATCAACCGGACCTCCAACGCGTTGTCGAGAGTTCCTCTCATCAGCAGTGAAAGCACGCCATTCAGGACCGGTATCAATTTGGTGGTCGGAGATCACAAGTCCGCATTCTGCGCAGGTGATTTCACCACGAGATTCATCAACATACATCTTGGTAGAGCTGCAAGATGGACAAATATAATCAGACGAGTTGGGGTGCTCCCTTTCATTCCGAGTCTTTGCTTCTTTGCTGGCCAGTCCAATCATCTCCCTGCGCTTCTACTGGGAGAGAGTAGTAGCGCCGTTAGAGTGTAGTACCAATGCAGTGTTTCTCATGGCGTCTGAGAGAACACATCGTAGGTTGGGACGCGTAGTGGGAACTGTCCTCTGCATAGAGGACCTTGGCTTAAGCCGCCCATATGCAAATAAGGCTTTTCTAAATTCGGTAAACATTCTGTTGAATAATATAACAATGGATGAGTTAGTTTTTCATTAATTCGTTTAAAATTGTTTTACTGTATTTTTTGTGAGTGCAACCGCAATCGTGCGTTTTGGAAAGACGTAGCGTTCTATTTATGAAGGAGAATTTACTTCAAGTAGGCATTGGGCGATTGACTATGGGTAGTAAACTTCATTCAAAGAATCCGTGGCGGGAGATGGTTCAATCTATCGTAGGAGAAATCGCAGCTGCTGCTAAAATCCCCAGAGAAGAGATTTCGGAGTGTCTTGAAATTCCACCTGATTCAAAAATGGGCGACTTGGCTTGCACCATCGCATTCCAGCTTGCTAAGATTGAGGGGAAAAATCCCGTTCATATCGCGAATGAAATCGCAGAGGAATTACGGAAAGACAAATCGGAGAGTAGCTATATCTCAAGAATCGAGGTAAAAGGCCCGTACATTAACATCTTTCTAAATAAGGGAATCTTCACAGAGATGGTGCTATCATCAGTTGTAGGGTTAGAGGGAAAGTATGGTAAAACCCAGGAATTCAGCAATAGGCGAGTTATGATCGAGTTTCCCGCGGTCAACCCATCGAAGCCCTGGCATATTGGACATGCAAGAAATGCCGTACTAGGAGACACATTGGGAAACCTTCTCACCGCGACTGGGCATGATGTCACTCGAATTGACTACATAAACGACCTTGGTCTTCAAATTGCACAGCTAACGTGGAAACTTCTTCAACCCACCCAAACAGATGCAGAGGAAAAATACGATTGGTACTTGGGAAGACAATATGTGGATGTTCAGGAGGCTTTCCAAGAAGATCCCGAGGTGGAAAAGGAGGTTCGTGAGATAGCTCGACAATTAGAGGATTTGAGCTCTAGGGCATCACGAGTTAGTACCGAAATGGTGACCAAATGCGTCAAGGCACAAAATCAGACAGCCTACACCCTAGGAATATATCATGACTACCAAGTCTGGGAGAGCACGCTCTCCCATAGTGGACTTCTAAGCCAAGCCAAGGAGATGGTGCTTGAAGCAGAGAGTATCTTTGTGATGGAATCAGGAGAGAAAGAGGGCTGCGTTGTAGCACGATTGGACAGCCTTGATGAATTCAAAGAGATGAAAGACCCATTAAAGGTACTATTTCGGTCGGATGGTACTCGAACCTATACCGGAGCTGATGTTGCACTCCAAATGTGGAAGTTCGGAATTTTATCCGATCCATTTCGTTATTCAGTATTTGAGATGCAACCTAACGGCAAACGAGTCTACAGAACAGCCTTAGACGGAGAAAAGAGAGATTTGGGCACCTTTGACTCCGTGTTTAATGTCATAGGTGCAGCACAAGCACATCCCCAACGCCTTATCTACGCCATTCTTGAGCTCCTCGGCTATGAGGAAGAAAGCACAAATTCGCATCATGTGGCCTATGAGTTTGTGGGCCTTGAAGATGAGGACTTTTCAGGCAGGAAAGGAACATGGATTGGGTATTCGGCTGATGAGGTGATAGAAAAAGCAAAGACTCTCGCTAAGAAAGAGGTAGCTAAGAGAAATCCGGAAGAGGACGAGGAATTCTTCGAAAATGTTGCCTCTAGAATAGCGGCAGGAGCAGTCAGATATTTTCTACTCAATGCTTCACCGGATAGGAAAATCACGTTTCGATGGTCTGAAGCTCTGGATTTCAATGGTGATGCTGCGCCGTACCTGCAATATTCACTAGCTAGAGCCCAAAGAATTCTCGAGAAGCAGGATACGGGTGCGAATCAACAGAGAGCATCATCAGTATTATCTGAGGACGCAGAATTTGAATTGGTCAAATCAATCAGCCGTTTGGCAGACGAAATTATAGAGGTGGTTGACGGGTTGAAGAAGCATACGTGGGGGACCAGTTTCCAGACTAGTCGAATTACTGCTTACTGCTATCAGTTGGCAACGCAGTTCAGCAAGTTCTATGATACCTGTCCGGTTCTGCAGGCGGATGAAGAAGTGAAACAAGCGCGATTGTATCTAGTCAAGGCATTCAAAATCGCCATGACCAACTGTCTTCGTTTGCTTGGAATACCAATCATTGAACGAATGTAGTCTATCCCGACGTAATCCTTGCCGTTTCTAGGACGACGCTTGGACTCTTGATTGAAAATGTAGTGCGAGTATCAGCTCCAACAAGAGATATTCGCTTCAACAAGTCCCGCATGTTTATTCCAATAAGGGTATTCTTCAGAGGGTGTTGAATTTCGCCGTTCTCAATATATGACCCCTCCATAATCATTGCACTCAGCTCCCCCGTGGTCATATTGGGGCGATCTGCGGTATTGCGACAAAGAACGCCTTGATCAATCTCTGAAATCAGATCGTCAACTGTTCCGTGTCCAGGTGCTACAATGAAGTTGGATGTCGATATGCCTGGGAGTCCAGCATATGACGGACGGGTAGCATTTGCTGTGTTATCCACTCGGTCCTTGTTTGCAGTATAGGAATTGTGAAGGTAGTTCTTGAGAACTCCCGCTTCCATGATAGATGTCCTCTGAGACCGAACTCCTTCTGCATCAAATGGCCTCGAACCGATTCCGCCTTCCAGAGTACCATTATCGGTGATTGTTAATTCAGAAGAACCAATCATTGAACCAATATCATCAGAAACATATGACCGACCATATTGGATTTCCTCTGCGTCAAGTGCGCCTGCAAATCCCAGACCAATTATAGAACTGACCGCAAGAGGCGTTAGAATGACGGGTAGCATACCCCCCTCAATTGTTTTTGGTCCCAGATTAGCTAAGGCAGACTTCGCAGATTCCTCTCCAACCCAATGGGGGTCAATGTCATTCATCTTTCTCGTTACTTGGAATTCATATCCTGATGTCTGCTGCCCAGATTCCTTTATTGTGGGATATGTATACAAGTACGCAATCGTGCTCTTGGTACTACTCTCAATGCCTAGCGAATTCACAATAGCTCTTTCATTGATCCGAATTGTTATTTTCCCCTCTATGGCGGGATTTCTTCCATCAAGAACGTTAAGTGCCGAGTCAACTGCTGCAATCATCAACTCTGCTGCCTCGTCAGCATTCACTTTACTCATAGTCGAATCAAATAGTCCGGAGATAGTAGGATAAGAACTCTGCTCGTAGGGAAGTGTAACAAAATCAGGGTCCGGAATCGAGTTTTTTGCAAGCTCAGCAGACTTTCTGCCTGCAGTAGCTACTTCCTTGGGGTTAAGATTGGTTACATAAGCAAATCCAATTTTCTTGTCTACTATTGACCGAATGCCACAACCCTGATCTAAGCTATCCTCTGCTCCTTTTACTGCGGAATTCTCTACCTCGATTTGAAAGGACTTGGTAGAGGATACATATGCTTCCGACTGTTGAGCTCCTTCCTTCTCGGCAACGCGAAGGGCTTTATTTGCCACATCGTAGAGGGTACTCATCTACATCCCTCCAACGGGGACATTACGAATTCGTGCATGTGGGCCTCCACTCATATCGGGAACCACTTGACCACCTTTTCCACAGTTTCCTGCGTCCAGTTCAAAATCAGATGCGATTCCGTCTACCTTTGCCAGAATATCTAGGATGTGACCTGCAATAGATACATCTCTCACCATCTGGCCGACATCACCATTTTCAATCAAATACCCATGGCTTGCCTGGAACATGAATTGACCCTTTGCCGGTTCAGTATAACCATAATTGAATCTACAGAGCAAAATACCGGATTCTGTGTCAGCTATAAGTTCATCTACGCTCCAATCACCGGGTTCCATGTAGGTATTACTCATTCTAGGAATTGGAGGGTGCATGAACGATTGTGCTCGAGCAGCACCATTGGCGCTCATATCAAGCCTGGAGCTGGTTTCCAAATCATGCAGCAATTCTGTGAGAACTCCGTCTTTGACTAAGGTCCGTTTTTTGGCTGGAGTTCCTTCCCAATCAAAATCGAAGCTTCCTCGCTTCCCAGACAATGTCGGATTATCAGTGATATTCAATTGTTCAGGACCTACTGCCTTTCCAACTTTGTCTTCAAGAACAGTGGTATGTGCGGGCCAATTGTCAGCCTCACAAGCATGGCCAAATGCCTCGTGAACCATCACACCATTGAGAACTGGATCCATGACGACATCGGAAACCCCACCAGGTGCCGCCTCTGAAGAAAGCAAATTAATGACAAGCTCTGCAGTTGACAATCCTATTGACTGCGCCGCTTCGGATTCAGTGAACTCAAATCCGCTTCTGACACCTATAGAGTTGTAAGCCCGTCTCCGATTTTTCCCATCCTTGGCAGTCAATGAAGAAATGATTCTTGGCAGTGAGTTTTCGGTGTATATGGAAGTCCCAAGTGAATTTGCAACATAGAGCTCAGTTTCGAGGTCACCATATATAGTGCGGGTGTTAACAATCCGTTCATCATATGACTGTGCTTGGTCATCAATATCCTTAGCAAAATTGATTTTGTCTTCAAAGTGGATGTCTGAAAATGGAAGCTTGACTGAAAGCGGAGCTCTAGCCCGATTTGAGGTGCCATCTATTTCGAAATGGGCAGAAACCTTCTCTCGCGTAGCTAGTGCTAATTTCGCAACTGATGTCCCGGCCTTCTTCATGCCTCTCCTAGTCAGGTCTGTGGTTTGACTGAATCCCCAAGAGCCATCAACAAAAGCTCGTATTCCCGCACCCTTTAGATGAGCAGCAATAGACCGTTTTGTGACGCCATCATTGATTTCAATGATTGTGGTTTGAGTATCTTCCAAACGAATATCAACAAAGTCGATGCCCTCGTTTAGAGCAGCAGCAATTGCCGCGTTGGCCAAGTCCTCCATTTTGGTATCGTCCTGCTCTTCGTTTGCAGGACCTGACATTATAACTAATTCGCACTGTGCAGTTGGTAGTGCTAGTATTAGCAGAATAATACACACGTTATTCTTAGAGTATTTTCCTAGTAACGTGATAAGTCGGAGGCCCGTATTTGACAAAAGGTTCACCATCGAATTATTGTAGCCTTTGTGGCGATAATCGTTCAACGCATATGTGCGAGGACTGTGGTACTTTGCTATGCACAAATTGCCTTGATACGAAGTCAAGTGAGTACACAATGTGCGCAGAATGCCACCATAACCTTGGAAGGATTCCAACGGGCGAAGAACCGAAAACATGTTCTGAGTGTGACTCAGAGAGCTTTGTAACGGCAAAACGCATTGAGGAAATATGTCCAAAATGCTACTCGACTCGAATTGTGGGAATTGAAGAAAAACGAAGAGCGCTAGCTCACGAACTGCGAAGTGCAGTAATGAACATTCATTACGGTCACACTAAACTTAGAGAGTTCAATGCTAGGCTCGCTTCCGCGAAGAGAATTCTTGTTTCATTGAGAATGGCGAATTTTCTTGGCTTCAAGTGGTTTGAAGATAGGATTGAACAGATTCAAGACGAGTTCATAGCTATCAAGAACCGTGTTACAAATCAAGCAGAGATAGTAGCAAAGAAGATGCTCGCAGAAACAAAAGGTCTCATAGATTACCAAGCATGGGAGACTGGTCAATTTCCGTTTGTTGAAGGTGTAACCAACCGTGTAAGCCATATCGGACGACAATACAAGAGCAATATTGATGACGCACTCCATGGATTGGAATTGGATTTAGGTGAACTGACTGAGCATCTAGAAGGTCTTGATTACTATAGAAAGCATTTCGCAGGATTTTACGAGTATTCAGATCTATCAGTGAACGAACTTCCTGTGTGTGCGATTCCCGAAATCAAACTAAGCGGGAGCGACTTCCTAAAACACGACAAGGCTACAGGAATACTGTATATCACAAATAAGCGATTAATATTCATTGCAGAAACTGGCATGGTACGCAAAAAGACAGAGGTCGTATTTGACTTCCCGTTAGTCTACCTAAAATCTCTGGAAGAAGATGGGAGGTTCAGGAAGCGTCTGGTATTGAAGCTAAAACAGGGCGATGTACGAGTTGATTGTGACGAACAAACAGAACAGGTTCTCTCAGACTACATACAGATTGCAAAGAAGTTTGATCGGTACGTGCAAGATGATATGCACCGAGTACGAAAGATTGAGGCGACCAGTGTTAATGTCAGCGATGTGAGACTGAAAATCGAGGAACTAGTTTACTCGATTTTATCCACTAATCAGCCAAGCAAAATCCCCGAAACAAAGAGAGGGTACTATGTTCCATACCAGGACCAGGAAAGGCAAAGATGGAACCCACAAAGTAGATACCAGACAAAGCAGAATTATGAAGACGAATTGGCTGAGGAGCTCAGGAGGACACTCGGCCATCGAAATGGCAGACGAAGAAGTCAGGGATACGACCTTGGTCTTGAACAATTGAGGAGAAATGAGCGAGAACTCCAATCCGCTCTCTCTGAAACTGTCGACCTACTTCGAAGTGGAAGAATAGTACCTGAAGACTTCATAAGAAGATACAGAGGCCTCATGCGGGACTCATATAGTATCAGAAAAGAACTAGAGCACTACAATGGTAATACTGAATACCACAAATGGTGACTTATACGCCGAGCTCTTTCTCCAATGATTTAATCGCTTCTTCTAATTCCTCTGCCTCAGTCATCGGGCGCCCCGATTTGGCAGAGGCTTCAACTTGGGCTGCGGCCTCGATTTCTCTCATGGCCTCATTTAATTCTTCTGAGGTCACCTCAGCTTCGGTTGTGGAATCGAAAGCTTCGCCCGCAATGCCGCTCTCAATTTCAAACTCCTCCAGACGCATGGCGATCTCGTCTGCATTTTCGATTACTTTGGATGTATCCGTGGCATCTCCGAGAAGACCCAATATATCTGCTACGTCATCAAGAGCTTTAGATGCCTTTGCAGTGGTTTGTGCTCGAGTTACATGAGCTAATATCTTCAAGATTTGAAGACGCGACTTGTCAATTGAAAGAGCGAAACGTCTGAACCTCACCATTTCTTGTGCATAGGTTCGAAATGCTTCCGTGTTTCCGTTCTTTCGTGCCTCGATTGCTCGCGCCTTCGTATCTCGTTCTTCCTTTTCCAACTTGTTTCTCTGTCGTTCAAGCTGCTTTGATAGAACGCGAAGCTGACTCGTAACTTCGTTGATATCAGGCTTCTTTCGTCCCCATGAGAAGGCTTTCTTGAAGATACCCAATCTGTTCATCCTGAAGAAGCAAGATTCTTCTTCAATTTGAATACTAAGGATGCCATTTTAACACTTCGCCGTTATCCAAAAGGCGGCTGTATAAGAAGCGGTAGAGCAACATCTGAAACTAGATTTTTGAAAACTCAGTAGTTTGTGGGCAATACAGAAGCTCTTAACAACCAATACAGCATTTTTCAGACGGGGTAAAAATGACCGACACGAATGGAACTAGGCTCGATAAAGGCTTAAGAGAATTGCTCGACAGAGCTATCGATCTAGATCAGAGGGGGCTGAAGAAGGAAGCATGCCAAAAATACCTGAAGGCCAGCAAAATTTTGATTAAACTCTCAAATGCAACAAGTCTCCCCTCCGTCCGTAAGCATTACCTCAAACGAGCGCAGGAGTGTGTAGATAGAGTTCGTTATCTATCCGGCATTAGGAAGAAGACTCGAGGACCAGAATTCGGCCTCACAAGGCCAGTCACACCAATCCATGATGATAGCCAAAAAGGTGAAATGCCAGTTACCAGTCCAACTGAAGAGCAAGACGAAGATGAGATACGACTCAATGAGATGGTTTCTGATACAATTCTTTCCGAGCGCCCTGATGTCAAGATGTCAGAAGTTGCAGGACTAAGCGATGCAAAGCAAGCAATCCATGATGCCATTATATCACCCATGAAACACCCGGAGTTCTTCAAAGGTAAGGCTAGGCAGCCTTGGAAGGGAATTCTGCTCTATGGACCTGCTGGATGTGGGAAGACACTAATCGCCAAAGCGGTTGCAAACGAAGTAAAAGCCACCTTTTTCAATGTATCAGCAGCGAATATAGTGAGTAAATGGCTAGGCGAGTCTGAGCGATTGGTTAAACACCTCTTCGATTCTGCGCGTAACAACCAACCATCAGTCATATTCATAGATGAGCTTGATTCTATAGGGGTTTCAAGACGGGGAGAAGATGTTGGAGGGGAACGAAGACTCAAGACACAATTGCTAACGGAGCTTCAAGGCCTAACAAGCAAGAGTGGCGAAAGAGTCACACTCATTGGGGCAACAAATCTTCCGTGGGACATCGATTTCGCCTTACGGTCCAGGTTTGAAAAGAGAATTAATGTTCCACTCCCCGATAAAGCCGCAAGGGTCAGAATTTTCAAAATACATATTGATGACATTGAAGTCGCGCCGGATGTAGACTTCAATGAGCTTGCTGACTTGACAGAGGGATACAGCGGGAGGGATATCAGCGTGGTATGCAGAGAAGCCGCAATGGAACCTATCAGAGAATTGCAGAGCGATATTTCTCCATCGGAAAAAGCTTCGTTCAGATTGAGGCCTGTATCAAGATTGGATTTCCTTAATGCGATTGATAATATTCGCCCCGCAACATCCCCTGAAGACATTCGCAGATACAAAGAGTGGGCGGAGGGTTCATAGTTCGTGGGAGTTAGAGAGCGCAAGAAGGAGAAAAAGGAAAGCAAAGAAGAAGCTCGTTCAGAAGAAAAATCAGCTGAATCAAAAACCGATGAAATAACAGAGCAAGAAGTCCAACCGCTTGAAGGACCCAGTACTACACAGAAAGAAGACAAAACGACGACTGAACCTGAATCACGCACTCAGGTCGTTGAAGAAACACCTGCCGAACGAGAGATGCTGTTGCCAACATGGGGCAGTGTAAATGAGTATGAATTGATGTACCATATACCTACTGGAGAAGACGACCGAGATCTCTGGGCAGATGAATGGGGAGATTTCCTCTTGGAGTGGGCACAAAAGAACACGGCACATAAAATATCACTAGTAACTTTCATCACTGAACAACCATTCTCCGATATATTTGGAAAAGTGAAGGCATTCCGTCTGATAGCAGAAAAACTGGTTGACAAAGATGTGGCTGAATGGGTTGGAAGGAACAAGGGGCAGCTTCGGATTTACTGGAGACCCATAGAAGATTGGGCAGATATCATCTATGCATGGTCTATTGAAACAGGTAAGACTAGGTTGGATGTGAAGACACTAGTAATCCAAGAAAGCAGCCAGGATTTTGCAAGTCTGCCTGAAGATGAACTCAAAACCATCCTGGGCATTCTGGTGGAACAAGAACTCGCTGAATGGGTAGACAAGAAACGAGCGGCAATAAGAATTCGTATTTCTTAGGCATAAAGACGGGATTATAAACCATGAGCCGGGCGAGATTCTCGATTGTTTCTACGTCTATCTAATATTTCATGATGGTCCTCTTTGTCCGATGCCTTGTGATGTAACCCGGGGAAGTAGTATCTACCGCCGGTACTAAAGCGAATATCAGCGACCGCCATTCCGGCATCAACCAAACTCGATAATACTTGACGGGCGTGATCTTCAGACCACTTGAGTTCCATCATTACCTCTTCAACGGAGGTATAGCCCTTCGTGGCTGCAAGATTGACCACATCAGATTGATCGCCACGTAATTCCAATGGACGAAGCTCGACAACTTTGACGCCTCCCCGAAGTGTTCGTATTCCCGGAATCAATCCGTTTTCTGCAACCCTATTGACAGCCTCTATCACATCATTATAGCTAACCGACTTAAACTGCGGCACACGATTAACAACCTCAACAATCAGGTCTGCAAGACCCATCAATCCTTTTGCCGAGTGTGTCGTGGCAACGTCGAGAACCGCCAATCCAAGATGGTCATAATATTCATCCATTGTGTATCCATCTAAGACGGGTCTGGCCCTGTTTTGGTAAAATTCGATTAATCCAGCTGCGTCTGGAAATTCATCTAAGATTCTTTGCTGTGCCATGAAGCCACCAACATCAATACCCATGCGCCTCATCTCATCCAAATGCCCTTTCACTTCGCTGACTAACGCATCGGACTCCCGCTGGAATGACCTGATATCAACCGCGCCAAGGTCGTACATCTTCTTGAGTTGATCTAAGGTAGCTATTGAAGCGTAAAGCTCCTGATGAATATGGTCATGCATCGCCAGATATCCCTTCAGACTGATTTCTTGTCTAGTCTAGACTGCTAAACGAATTTCGTTGCGTGCTCTCTTAAAAGAGAGTATTATTGGGTTCAGGTCCATATTAGCAACATATTCGATTTGAAATATGCCTCTGAGACCAATTTCCAAAACCAGAAGCTGAATCGTATTGTATTGGCACGTACATCAAGGTGTGATCCTGTCACGGTCTCTAGGCAGCAGACTAGCCTCTCGGATGTTCTCTATACCAAGCAACTGCATGGTCAAGCGCTCCACTCCTAGGCCAAGACCGCCATGGGGGGGAGCACCATATTTGAATGGGTCGAGATAGAAAACAAATCGGTCAGGATCAAAGCCCTTAGCTTTGAATCTCTCAACAAGTAAATCGTAGAGATGGATTCTCTGTCCGCCCGTGGTGATTTCCATTCCCTTGTACGTTAGGTCAAAGCTTTCGGTCATACCTCCGTCAGACATACTTGGCATTGTGTACGCAGGGCGAAGTTCCATAGGATAATGAGTTATGAATACCATGTCGGCACCGAATTTCTCAGGAAATATATCTGCAAGCATTCGTTCCGATTCTGGGTCTAGGTCATCTTCCAAGGTAATCTCTTTTCCAGCATCTTGTAATAAGCTGATAACTTCTGCATATTTGATTCTCTTGAAGGGTAGTCTAGGAACATTCAGATCAACCCCCAGAAGTTCCAGCTCCCGACTCGCCTCTTGCTTCGTCTTACTAAACGCATGATGGAGCATCTGCTCTTCCATTTTCATCACATCTTCAACTCCACCAATCCATGCCATCTCAAAATCGAAGGAAGTGTACTCATTCATGTGTCGTGGAGTGTTGTGTTTTTCAGCTCTGAATACAGGTGCAATCTCAAAGACTCTTCCAAACCCGGCCAAGAGCATAAGTTGCTTGTAGAATTGAGGACTCTGGGCTAGATAGGCTGGCTTTTCAAAATACTTTATTTCAAAGAGGTTTGCTCCACCCTCTGTTGCTGCTGAAACAATTTTGGGAGTATGTATCTCAGTGAATTCATTCTGTTCAAGAAACTCACGTGCGAATCTGACCAGCGAGTGCTGAATCCGAAATATGGCATTCACTCTTGGTTTTCGGAGGTCTAGGATCCTGTAGTTCAGTCTCGTGTCCAGGTCTATGTCGACTTTTCCTTCAACTATATCGATAGGAATCGTTTCTGACCAGTTTAATACGCGGATTTCGGATGGAACAACTTCAGCACCCGACGGAAGAAAATCTGTCGCAACAACTTCTCCTTTAACGAGCACAGCCGTTTCAGGCTTCAGGTTCTCTGAGATTTCAAAGACTTCTTCAGGTACCCTCTTTTTCGGGATGGTGATCTGAGTTGTTCCTCGCTCATCACGGAGAATGAGGAATTTTATCTTCCCCTTATCTCTGAGGATATGCACCCAACCAACCAAAGTAACCTGTTCGCCAATAAGATCCTTTCCTATTTCATACGAATAGTGGTTTCTTCGATCCTTACCTATGGGGCTTACATCTGCCTGTTTGTAATAATCCACCATTGAAACGTCCTCGAACAGCTGTTATTTCAAAGCCAGAGGGCTTGGTTATGAGGCTTTTGGAGAGTCCTAGTTGCCACTATTCATATGGGTATTCGGTTGCTATATCCTTAGAGTTCGGCCTTTGATAAGATTACATTGGGGCAGCAGCTAGCACATAGATCCGTTCGCGAGCATCCGTATCATGTTCCTCTTCTTCCAGCAGATTCAGCTCTTTCAAACGACTGATGGCATAATTAACAGTTCGTGGAGGAAGAAATGTTCTGGTAATCAGCTGCTGTCTAGAAAGGCGTCGATTACGCTTTAGAAGAACGTACAAGAATTTCGCAGACGGAGGTAATGCTAAGAATGAGCGCTTGGCAAACGCGATCCCACCTTAGATTTGATGCCATAAATATTGTACCTCCATTTTATTGAGTATGATTGGATTAATTGATTAGCAGATAAGCCTTGGCCTTGGAGTAAGGAGAATTTTCATTCAGGCTTACGAAGTATTAATACCCATTCTCCGTCCATTCTTTCTGGTCTGGGAATTTTGATAAAATGTCGAATCAGCAGAGAGAAGAACTTCTTCTCCAACTGGAACCCGATTTCTTCTGATGTAGCTATCTCAGAGAGAATCTCATGAGAATGCACCTCGTGTCCTCTAATTGTGTTATTTCCGATGACAATACAATACCTTCCACCCGGTTTGAGAACCCTCACCGTTTCAGATAGCTGGACGCTCATATCTTCAAAGAATTTGTAGACGATAAAGGAGCGTCGAGGATCTACTTCATGGATGGAATGAAGCAGTGGATCTAAGGATTTGTATCCTGAGATTCTTAGGTCCTTGTACTCACTCTTGTAAACAGTCTCTGTACCTATGTATTTCCTCTTTCTCTCCGATAATGGGGAATTATCTAGCATGTTCAACCAATACATCTCAAGTTGATGGGTTCTTGTGTAATCGACTGCGTTGATATACGGAGGAGAAGTAATAGCCAAATCGATAAAATCTGCAGCCAGAGGAATATGAGTTGCGGTTGCCATTGGGAGATGTGTACGAGAAACATCGTTAGTTTGACAATAATCAAGAAGTTCTAACATTGCTTCTTTCTGCTGACATAGGGATTCTAAGAACAACTCAATGGTTGCTCCGGGCTGTATTCGACGAATCTGTTTCTTGCGGATAACGGTTCTTGTACAGTGGGGGTCTGCATTGGATACGTCTCTCACGATGGACGAGAAGACGATCCGGAGGAAATCCCTCATTTCAGGACTATAGTTTGGTGCATCTTCACATGTTTCATTGATACATTCCAGTATTATCCCAAGTTCGAAGAGGACGAAATCGCGAAACCACTTATCGCGATAATGAAACGAAGGAATTGCAGGTGAGTATGAGTGTTTTCGAATCTTCTGACGGATGCCATCTCTCAACTGAGGAATAATTCGCTTAAGTTCATTCGATGGCAACGGATTTGTCTTTACCTTTGTTATGAGGCGTGCAATAGGGTCAATATCTAGCCCAATCCCTACCCTATTTGCCAGCATTGCTTCTAATGGAACAGTGCCACTGCCGCACATGGGATCCAGAACAGTCATACCCTCGTCCGAGTATTTTCGAATTAGATACCGAGGAAGCTCGGGAAAGAACTTTGCAGGAAATTTATGAATACCGTGAGAAAGAAATGACTGGTCTTTGCTTATAATCAGAATTGACCGGTTATTCGGAATGGTAACATCAGGATTGATGTTCCCATCAAACTCAAGAATTTCTGTTTTTGCGACCGAATCATCTTGAAATGTGTGATTAGCAGAACTGTTCATTTTGAAGGGCACTACCTCATCTTTTAGCTGGAGGACAACATCGTCTCTCGGTCATCTTCCAACTACATGATACTTATTGATAAAACGGTCTGTTCTCTAGATAAGCATCTGAAAAATGCAAATGGTTATCAAGAAGGGGAACGAAAAACCATATGAAATAGGTGTGGTTAGTGGTTGAACAGAGTCTTTGTCAACCCCTATTTAGCCGCATTAATTGATTTGTAGGTGAATATAAAATGGCCAAAAGCAGCATGACAAAATTAGGAGAACTTCTAATACTCATTGGAGGCATTGTAGGCCTCATATATGGAATAGCAGCTGTGCTCTCATTTCCGCTCTTCGATCCCATTGGCTTGGGATTAGCAGGAACATTGGGTAACATTATTGGTGGGATAATACTGATAGTTGTTTCACTTGTAACGTTGGCTACGAGCGGAGTTATTGATATACCTGCCCTGAAATTGGATAAGAGCTGGATAGTACTTCTGGTCCTAGGAATTCTGATCTACATCTTTGGTTCTAGCTTAGGTGGAATTCTAGTAATCATTGGAGCTATTCTATTAGCTCTATAGAATTGGTATGCCCTTGCACCCAATCAGTGCAAGGGCTTGAATTTTTTTGATTTAAGCAGAATCTTTGATTGCCTTTTCTATCTTATCGACAGCGGAATCCAATTCGTCCTCTGTTATGATATAGCTTGGAGTTAGTCGAAGACAATTCTGCCCGGATCCCAAAATCCAGAGACCCTGTTTCTGAACAGCATTCTTAATGACACGATCGCGGAGCTTCGGTGCCTTCTCTTTGCTTTTCTTGTCTTTAACGAGTTCTATGCCCACCATGAGCCCCATCCCGCGAACATCGCCGACGACTTCATTATTCTCCTTCACTTCCTCTAGGCGTTTGAGCAAATATTCTCCTTTCTCGGCATTCTTCTTGAGATAATCGCCATCTTCGATTTGTTTTAGAATCCATAGAGAGAGAAGTGACATTTTCGGTTCTGCTGAGAAGGTTTCCGAATGACGACTTCCACCGGTGAACATTGGAGCAGGACCTATTGATGCACCCATAGGATATCCGCCGCCGAGGGCTTTCGCCATACTGATATAATCGGGAACAACGTCATGGTGTTCAATTGCAAACCATTTTCCGGTTCTGCCCATTCCTGCCTGAACTTCGTCCGAAATGAAATACGCTCCATGTTCCTTTGTTACATCATACATGCCTTGCACTGCTTTAGGCGGCGGTACAATAAGACCACCTTCTCCACAAAGCGGTTCCATTACAGTTGCGGCAATATCGGTCCCTTCCACTTGAAGTGCATACTGCAGAGCCTCGACACATTCCACATTGCAAGACTCCACTTGTTGGCCATACGGACAGCGGTAACAATAAGGATATGATACACGGATTACATCGATGCCTTGTGGATATCCATTCTTATGTTTGTGATTTGAAGCAGTGAGAGCCAAGGCATATCCAGTTCGACCATGGAACGCAGGCCTGAATCCAACAAATCTCGTCCTACCAGACAAATCCATTGCAGATTTAAGACAACCCTCAACTGCGCGACCCCCAGAAGTTGTAAAGACTACTCTCTTCTTATGGTCACCAGGTGCAATATCACCTAGACGCTCAGCAAGAAGTGTTTGAGGGATTGCATCAAAATCCATTCCGGGGAGTTCACGAACTACATCATTGATACGATTCTCGAATTCAAGATACGGTGGATATCGAAGACCAAGAGCCCTTACTGCCACTCCACCAGTGACATCAAGATACTCTCTACCTTCAATATCATAGATTTTTACACCCTCACCGCGGGAATGGTCAAGGCAGCCGTAGACCTCTCGATCCTGCGTCGTAATTGCCAGTGCCTTTGCGGCTCTCTCCTTCCAATATTCATTTGACATCTGCTTAGAAGTGATTTCTTCAAATCCTAATTCTTTGATGATTTCAATGTCTTTCTCGTCCATCGCCAACAATCCTCTTGAAATGCTACGCTTAGGCAATCCCATCTTCATTATCTAATTTGCGATTGAGGCCTCATAGGCATGCTGCCCGCTGCAACATGTCAAATCAATTTCAATAGAGAACCCATGATGACCAGAAGCCCTCCCAGTGTTCCACCAAGGAAGTACATCAATAGACCAATCAACAGAAGAGGAATCCATTCCTGACTCTTAGAAATTGGCAACTCAATCAATGAACTTGAGATGGCGAGGGTAATAATTGACAGGAATATCAACAGAACCCCTATTCCCAAACTCGTCAGGCTGCCTAAGATATTTCCAAGCTCAATCGTTGGGAGAAATCGTAGCCACCTGCCAAAATTCATCAGGTAGAGAACCCCATGTAATCCCGTGAGAATGGCACCAAAGATAACCAAAAATCTCGACAGTCTATTGGTGTCTTCCAAATTGTCTGACATGGTACCAGTCCAAGGCTACTTCCTGAACATTAAGAGGATTCCAGCCAGAAGGATCATGAATCCAGCAAGAGTGCCCAGATTAGTTAGCCAAGATATGATGTTTATGTCAAGGCCCCGTACGACAATAACAATCGAAATGAACCCAATTAATGCAAGCACTACCCCTGATTTCTCAAACTTGTAATTTATGAAACCACAAGCGTCGAATGCCAATACAACCATTATGATGAGGGCAATTCCCAAAATGACATCGATTAGAGCATCTATGTCTCCTGCTGCCGCATTATTCAGACCGCCAAGAACCATTTGCACTGCAAAAATTAGTAACACTACTCCGCCCAACACTGTATATCCTTGAGCGGCTCCTACTGCCTTAAGACCCATTTTTTCTCATCCTCTCTTTCCACCCTCGTCACATGGTGAGAGAAGGGGGGACACTGAAAACAATGATGAATGATTGAGATAAAAACCCTACTGTGGGCATCTGTTCCGTTATGCATTATATTTGGGATCAAAAGCTAAAACTACACAGGTAATACATAGGATTGTATTTCGACAATATGACCACTACGTAGTAGAAATTCCATTCCGGGGTGGTCAAGACGCGATATTCCAGTTATGATGATGAACGAAACCATGAGAGACCTGTTAGACTGGATAGAACTGAAGGAACCGTTGTGATTGAGGGGAGACCCTACCCAGCAAAGGAAGTGGTTGAGGCTCTAGCACAATCAGGATACTCTGATATCCGACATGCTGGAGATGAATTAATTCTTGGTCGGAAGAGAATTTCCCCTATCTTCAAGTCACGCCAAGAAAGAGCTATGGCTTCTCTATGTCATGGCAGTCTGGCATATTGCTGTCCTCTATCAAAGCGATGCATGGAGAGAGACCGCGCTCTAGAAGTATTAGGTTTGACAAAAAGGGATTATGAGGAGTTGAAGGGTAGCTCACACTATCAATTCCTTGACTCATCTAGGAGTGACAATCTACACGATGGATTATGGAAGAGAACTAGTGATGGGAGAACTGCAAATAGCCCCGCAACGGATAGAGGATATGGTTCGGAAGATTATAGGAGGGATTTCGATAAGCTTGATCAAGTTTTTCGCCCAGATGACAGTCACGCAAGTGATTCCTGGAGGAAGGAATCGAGACCATCAAGACACAATGAACGTAGTAGGTCGAGTACCGAAGAAAGGTCTGTCAGGTCGGTTTCCAGAATGCATGGAAATGATAGCTTGATGGATGAGATGAGAGACTCCACTCGAAACATTGATTCGGGAACATCCTGCTCGATAAACAGTGAGCCAAGTGTGGAGGGGCTTGGCGCGCTATTTTCACAAGGAGAACTCAGCCCATTCAAAGACAATGCACCAGAAACAACTGAGGAACGTGCCTTTTGCTTTTCCTGTGGAAGGACATTTGAAAAAGGGACAAAGCTATGCCCCTATTGCGGAACCCGCCAGTGACTTGCGGTATCCTCTTCTAGCCACCAATGGCTTCTTCTCGCCGGTCCGAATAATCATCTGGATAGGCAAATGTGCCAGATATTCGGTCTATAGCCGCATCCTTGGCCAAATCCTTGAGCTCTCTGACTTCCTCTATTGAATCAATGCCCCAGCGAAATAGTGTTACATCTCCTCCGCGCCTCTTGAATTCATTTGAGAAATAAAGTGATTCCACTAATTCATCGTATTCTGAACTTTCTTGAGCAGGAAGAATGGGAGACCATGGGTATAGATTGACTAACATGCTACCTGTGATGTCAAGTATTCTCCTCCAGTCATAGCCGTACTCATTCTGGGCGTCTTCTGTAAGCCCAGTCATCGGATCCAATAGCATCTCGATGCTCAGTTTCAAGGGTTTTGTTCTCTCTGTGCTATCACTAATATCACGAGCCGCTGCCTGCAATTGTTCAATACCTTGATGGACTATCCCGCTTCGCCATTCGTGCCATTTTTCGTGATATTCAGGGTTCTCTGTGAGATATTGATGAGTGAGTCTATCAGGTTCCTGATTTACTAGAGGGGCAAAATCATTCCTGCACTTTTCACAGAAACAAAATCGATCTCGAATGAAGCCCGCACCAAAAACAAAGATTTCATCAACTGGATAATGTCCAATTTCCGCTACGATTTCGGACGCATACTGCCAAAATTCTGGAGAATTGGGACATATTTGATGGTCCATCGCTTTACCTTTATCATTCTTACTTTGATAATTGGGATCTTTTGCGAACAGCCTATCCGTATACAAATCCATTCCAACTGCTGTATTTATCTCCAATGCGTTGGCAATCTCAACCCATTCCTCAAAGAAGCCCACGTTTTCTTCGTGAACGGGAGCCGTCTTGCTTTGATAATTGGCGTGACCATCGGAGCCCTTTCCATATATCCCTACGCTCTCCATGTATGATGCATAGGTGGACAAAAATTCCTTTGCAGACGTTTCAATGTCTTCAGGTTTAAGAAGAATTACCATCTTCTGCATAAACAGTTCGCGGTAGTTGACCTTCATCATTGGGAGCCCCACTGTGGAACATAATACTAGCTCAGAGCTGGGTTGCATCTAGTCAAGGGCTCGCTAAAAGGATTTCTTCTTCAAACCCCCTCACGAAAAAACCGCTGTTCACTAGAAGAAATCATCCAATGTTGTGATTCCTAAGAGGCTATCAAAATCAATTCCCACTGATTCCAGGACCTGCTCGAAGACTGATCTCAATGTATCTATATACTTCTGCTTATCCAACCAGTATTCTCCCTGATTTGCGAGCACTACAGGTAGCACCCCGTCCGCATCCTTTGTCTTAATATATTCAATGATAGTCCCACCCTCAACTTCATGCCCAGCGTCTTCCATCATCATTGCTGCTCTCACATGTTGTGGCAGGGTAGTACCATATTGAGAGATGGGTTTTGTCATCTGGATACGGAACGCAAGTTCTTCAGGGGAATAGGGTTCAGCTTTCCCCTCAAGTCTATCGATTACGCAGTTCACGATTTCGCGGATTTCATCCTTAGCTACTTCAAATCCTTCAGGGCTGTCCACATGAGCTAAGACTTCGAGCATTTCCCGGAATGCTTCTTGAATGAATTCGGGCGTGTTCCTCTTTTTGCCACTGAGCCCCTTTACCTCAACATAACCAGAATCATAGACCCCAATGTAGTTCTTTTTGCGATCTGAGAGAGCAACATACTTGTATGTCTTCTCCACTTCCAGGTCTATCTCCAGTTCTTGTCGTGACCATTCAATGAGCTGTCGTTGTTGTTCTTCTGTTGGACTATCAAGGAAAACTGAGTCAGTGTCCCCATACAATACTCGCACGCCCATGGACTCGGCCTTCTCTTTGGTGCGAATAATTGCGTCTCGGCCATAGGCAGTAACGCTCTCGGCAGCGGGCATACAGAACAGCTCGAAGTGTTGGGCCCCTGTCACACCATAGCTATTGTGAACTACAATTCCGTTGGTCGATACAAACAACCCATTCCCAGTTTCCAAGTCGTAGGTTTGTTCAGAATGGTCACTCTTTTGTATCGAGCGAATCCTTACTGCATGTGTGCCATTAAAATCAGTCAATCCTCGGCCCGTTCGCCGATACTTTAGCCCTTTGCTTTCCACAATACGATACATTGATTCTTCGCGATGAACAGATGCATGTTTCCCAAGTGCGGCTAACAGGTAAAGAATGTCATAAGCTAGTTCTTTGCTCGATGTCGAATATCGCCTAGCACCGCGAGTATTGATATTCCCATCGCCCTTGAAGAACGAATCTAGAACAATGCCTGCTCTCTCCTTATCAAGGAGGTGAATTGGGATAGATTTGTTCCGGGACCTGTTACCACAGAGGGATTCCATGACTGCTGCAAGTATTTTCGAGTGAATGACATGGTCCTTCTCCGAATATATCGCAAAGGGCAGTTCCATCCGTTGTAAGAGGGTTCCGATCTGCTTGAAATAAGTAGGATTGACTTCCTGATACTGTGAAATCGACACCCGATTAACGCCCACATGTCCTTCAGAAAGATACCAGCCCATAAATGCGAAGAAATCTTCATCAAGCTTAATTCTGATGTTTTCCCATTTGCCGGCCTCACGCCATCTACCACTGCTTTCAATCAGTTTTAGGTAGAAAGGTGGTGCACCTGATTCGTGTTCTCTAATCATATTCTTGGCTTCTGCGGATAGGTCATTCCATCGTGCGCGATACCACCTGCTAGCCTTTGAATATCTGAATTCTTCGTTAATTAGTGAAATCAGAGGGTTCTCTGTTCGTTGGGAACGTCGATACGAGAACTTTGTGTAGTCTTTTCTTCTTATTCCGACATGAATGGATTCCTCAGGGATGACGTCCGGAATGAATAATGTTTCAGGAGGTCTTGGTGAAAGCGGAGTCTGCTCCAGCATGAGGAGATTATCGTCTATCCGGAGATCTTCGGCCGCAACATACCGGATTGAGAGAGGCTTCTTGGCAATTGCCTTTCGGTTCTTCCGTGTGTTTTTGGGAAGGAGTTTCGGCAAGACATGGTTGACCGTGCATCGGATAGTGCGTCCGTCTCGGAGGCAGATGTTGAGAATTGATGCGGGTCCATTCTTCCGAAATCCGACAATAGGAACGAATACTGGTTTTCCAAAGGATGAAGATTCCCATTCATTATCAATGCTTAGAATCTCAAGATTGCGCCATTCATCTTCTAAGCTGCCAATAGGTTTCTTCGATACAAGACCTTGGGAATCCCGGACCACTACTTCTTCGTTGAAAGGAAGACAGGCATTAACGAACACCTTAAGCGCTTTCTCGACAACTGAGTACCAGTTTCGTAACCCTTGATTTAGATTTGTGTCCTTGCTCTTTCCCTTAAACCATTTGACTCGGGTATCTCGAAAGAAGCCGATAGTCTGACTAATCATGCCGACATTCTTCTTGCATGTCCAATGATCTGTTTCAGGCACTCGATTGTCCTCTGCCTTCTCACAGGATTCATGGGGACAATCAACTGTTTCATAACTGATATTGTGTGTCTTCATTATTGTGGGATAGAGACTGGCAAAGTCAAGAACTGTGGCTCCAAAATGCACTCCCGCCACTGGCTCAATAACAATAGCACCTTTGAATGCCTTGTCCTTTATCATGGCCTCAGTGTGAGCATCACTCGATTTCAGTTCTCGAATCTCGCGTTGTTTCGGAATCAAGGCATTTCGTGAACGATGCTCCTGCCGAAAGAGCGATTGAATCCATGTTGATATTCCAAAGCGAGTCACATCTTCCATTGATAAGCGGGAAATTCGCATTAGAAGAACGATGAGCCGTAGCAGTAGATTTTCATTGTATTGAGTGACTCTCAGCGTTATATTGGAGTCTAGCCAGCAGTAGTGAGCTAGTTCATAATATCCAAGTCTAGAAATCTCGTCGCTTAGCTCAAGTTTGCCTACATTAAGAAGACCTTGCCCGATGGATTCGAGATTGTTTCGCTCATATGCTCCTGAAAGCGCATACAATCGAACTGAGGGGTTCTTGAGGAACCTGTAGAGGTCAATGTGGATACCACCGTCAAGCAGTGCGATGTCCCTGCCTAATCGTATTGGACAATATTTGTCAACATCGATGCCCAGACGTTCTGCACGATTATAAAGATAGGTCAGATCGAAAGCATCTCCGACGAACGTCAAGACAATCGGATATTTGTCCAGCATTCTGAATGTTTGCATGAGCATTTCTCGTTCGTCTTCGTAAAAGACAACATTCAGTTCTTCAGGAAACTCTTCATGCTTTTCGCCTTCTTCCAAGTCAGCCCTCTTTAAAACAAAGCACTTGTTCATTCCTTGATTATCGGAGAGTCCTACCGCTGTGACTGCCTGCGGAGCCCGATTGGCATCGGGAATTCTATTGCTCTTCTCTGAATAAACTTCTATGTCAACTGCAATTCGTTTGATATCAGGTACTTCCGTGAAGAACATAGGTGCGTAATTGTCTATCACACCTCCAAAGTATTCAACATCACCAATTGTTTTCTTGAACTCGTCTAAAGTTTCTTGGTCCAGTTGGGGAGGGCAGGGAACAAGATCTCCATTTACAATCTTGTATCGCATCCCGCATACGAGTTCGCGGTCATAACAGAAGTTGTTATGGTAACGGATATTGGCTTCCCACGCATGACTTATGGTTTCACCCGTTGGCCCAGATCTCGTTGTTAAAAGCTCACGAATTGCGCCAGCAGTCCCGCCAATACTCAATGGATCAGTGGCATAAATTTTAGTCATCTCGCGTGTTTCATCTCGTAGAAGGTCCTGTACTGTTTCAGATTCTAATGAGACAAAGCCACGATGATGCCGGACCTTCTTTTCAGCAGTTTGTGGAGGAAGGTCAGTAAGGCAATAAGGTAGATGGCCTGTATTATCATGCCAGAAGTAGATTCTCTCAGTTTCTGGATTGTACAGCCGCGCTATAGCTTTCTTCTGAGAGCCATCATAGTCCACAGATAATAGGTAGGAGGGGTCCAGATTTTCTGGTTCTTCTCTTAGTCCAGCAATATAATCATTAGCAATGCTTTCGTCATCTTCGAAAGTCATGCTTTCCGGGTTAATTATTATTGCAGAATTCTCACGGGAAGGGTCTTCTTTTTCCGTTGTTCTCTGTTTTACTGGCTCAGCTTCCTCAGAGGGCGATTTCGAGCCTGTTTTCCCGTCCTCTTTTGCCTCAGTTTCAATTAACATGAAGTCCTCTAAAGAAGACTGATTGCTTTCGTCATCATGTTCGCGATTCAACCGGGGCACTCATTTATTCATGCATGGTAGAGTATTGATAAGCACTTCCTATTGGCATGAGAAACTCGCAACGCGTATCTTCATTAAGCAGGTTTTCATTTCTCAGGTATGCCAACTATCAAGAAAACCCAGACAGACCGAGTAATAGTTGCTAGACTCTTTCCTGGTGACGATATTCTCGAGTCGCTTGAGCAGATTGCTGCGGATTATGATATTCAGGCAGGCATTCTCAATCTAATTGGAGCCATTGAAGGAGCACATCTCGGTTACTTCAATGTCAAAAAGAAAGAATACATGGACTTTGAGGTAGATGAGGATCTCGAGGTTGTTTCCTGTATGGGTAACATATCTCGTAATGAAGAAAACGCACCTATTGTTCATGCGCATATGGTTGTAGCGGATGAATCGGGAAGGTGCTATGGTGGTCACTTGATGAAGGGTTGCACAGTTTCAGTGACAATTGAGATTTTTATCAACGTTCTGGTGGGAACACTCACACGCACTGAGGACGAATCTACGGGCTTACATCTACTCAATCTCGAACATTGACATTGCTAAGCTTTTTACCAGTTTCCTCTAGCTGTTCCCTAGAGGCCATCTCGTCCCGATATCCTTCTGGAAATCGGAAACCAAACTCATCTCCTGCCTTGCGTGGAATGACATGGATGTGCAAATGAGGGATTTCTTGCCCAGCTTCACTGCCATTTGCGATTGCATTGATTATTCCCGTGGGAGCATACACGCCATGGACTCGCTTTGTAAGCTCACGCAGACGTACTGCCAAGTGAGAAGCGACCTCTGGATTTACATCTAACATGTTTTCAAAATGATCCTTAGGGATAAGTAGACAATGTCCCTCGTTCACTGGAAAGACATCCATGAATGCCATACAAACCTCATCTTCAAAAATAACGGAGGCAGGAATTTCGCCACTCACAATCTTGCAAAAGGTGCAATCTTGTTTTTTCATATTTTTCTGATTGACTTTATGCTTTGATAAATTGTTCGAGGGCATCAGGCAATGCCAAAGCGAAAGAGAATAGTAACCTCTCGTCAGCATGTCTCGGATGTTTCTCGCATCAAATATCGGGTTTCTCATATCCAATCATTTCTTCCTCAAGATGCAAAGCGATTTTCAAAGCTAAACCCTCTTCAGCGTGCTTGGTGATAACTTGAATACCAATTGGCAAGCCGTCTGACGATGTGCCACCTCTAAACGTGACGGAAGGAAGACCAACCAGACTGTAGGGATGCGTGTAGCTCAGTAGGTCAAGTGGATTGAATGATGAATCACGAGATTCGCCATGTTTGAATGCTGGAGTGGCGGACACGGGACAAATGATAGCATCATATTCATCCATGAAACGAAGGACTTGACTCCTGTATGTATCCCACTTTATACTCCAAAAGAAGAACTCGACACCCAACATAGCTTCGTTACCCTTCGATTGTTGAGATTCTTCAAGCCAATCATCAGCCAAGTCATATATCTCATCAGGATAGAGCTCAACCGGCTCCGACCATTCTTGTACTTTCGGTTCAGTGCCATCTTTTATGCCTGAAGAGAATCGATTCAGCCCTCGTTCCACATTCAGAAATGTCTTCGTGACTGGTGGATACTCCTCTTCCACAACCAAATCTGTTGTAACTAGTAAATCTGCAGCCTCAGAAATGACTCGTTTTATCTCTGAGTTGGGTTCAACAAAGCCATTCTCTGTGTAATAGGCAATGGTCAAGTTGTTGAGTCTTATAGTATCATGGCTATCGTATTTCATTGGTAGACATCGAGAGTCCCAGTTGTCTGGCCCCATGATGACTGGAAGAACAAGTGATAGATCCCTGATGGATCGAGCCATAGGTCCGATTCGCGTTGTGTCGAGAAAACCTAAGTAAGGAGGAATGGTCCCCATTCGAGAGAGCCGACCGAATGTGGGAGCAAGACCGCAAATGCCGCTGTATGATGAAGGCCATAGTATACTTCCTCCGGTATCTGAGCCAATTCCAAGGAAGGACCCTCCGGCCGCTATTAGGGCAGCTTCCCCTCCACTACTTGAGCCGACAGTCTTCTCAAGATCATAAGGATTATTGGTTCGTCCATAGATTTCGTTATTTGTCTCAAACCCTGAACAGAAGGCAGGACAGTTAGTCTTACCAACGATAATTGCGCCCGCATCCTTTAGTCTCTTGACAACACTTGCATCGGTAGAGGGAATATATCCGCGTCGCTCAGTGATTCCTCCCGTAGTTATCATGCCCTCTACTTCGATATTATCCTTCACTGTGATTGGCAGGCCAAATAAGGGGCCACCCTTGGAGGGGGCCTCATCCATCTCTTCAGCTTGAGATACGACTTGTTCCTCATTATAGTGGACAAGGGCATTTATTTTATCATTGACTTGATTTATTCTCTCAAGCAAACCTGTTACTACTTCTTTCACCGAAGTTCTTTCTTGCCGAATTAGACGCACGATTTCATAGGCGGGCAGGAACGGTAGGTCATCCATTCACGACAGGTCTCCATTGGATACGCTTTTCATTAGCGGGTTAACAACACGATATTTGTGTGAGGGGTGTATTCCGCAGTTAGGTCTTTTGGAACTTCAAGATTCACAATGGGGCAAAGGGCATCCAAGGAAGCCTCATTAGTTCAAATCTTGAGTGACCTTATAACTCAGCACAGCAAGGTGAGATTATTGAGCGGACGAAGAATGCTCATATACTTTGACCAGACCCAAAATGAGAGGGGTAGACTTGATACAACTTACTCAGAGCTACGCCAACTGCTCCGAGATAACGACTATGATGTCGAGGCCTACACTGATTTCATGCTCCTTCCAAAAGAAATCAAGTCAGCTGGTATCATGGTATTTGGATGTCCGAACAGCTCTAAGCTTAGAAAAGCGGAGATTGCAGCACTAAAAGAATTCGTGAAGGAAGGAGGGGGACTCATGCTCCTCTCTCACTCAGGCGGGGACCGGGGACTTATGAATAACATGAGCGATGTGTCCAAGCCCTTCGGAATAACTTTCGAAAATACCGCGATTAAAGATGACAAACATAACGATGGGCTGCCTACTATGCCTTTCATCAGGGATTTAGAGGATCATGCGATTATGGAAGAAATTGATGAGATTCTGCTTCCATCCGGTTGCACACTGGAGGTGGAGAGCAAGGCAGAAGTCTTAGCGAAGACGGGAGGAACAGCGGACCCACCCAGCAGACCTGTCATTGCAGTCGCCGAGCATGGGAAGGGTAGAGTGATTTGTATTGGCAGTTATGAAGTCTTCAGAAGAGGTGGTGGCTTCAAGAAAGAGGGTAACAAAACCTTTGCACTCAATGCATTTTCTTGGCTCAATAGAATGCGGTCCGCGCCTCAAAGAGCAGAAGATAGGACGAAAAATGATTCACTACAAGAGGACAAAAGAGATTCGGGGAGCGCCGCAGTGTCAGAGGAATTTGAGAATACACTAAGAAGACTGGTGAATGCAGTATTCGATTTACAGAAGGATATCGAAACTGCCACAGAAAAAGTGGAGCGGGTGGAAAACAATATAGATGCTCTAAGAAATCAGTTTCAAGATTTTGCACAAAAAACACAAGACCAGCTGGGCGTGATTATCCCCGCAAAGCAGTTCAAAACTGAAGATGAGAACCGGGCGGCGGACCTAGAAGCCGATATCAAATCACTGAATGCAGAATTAAAATCTGTCAAGCAGCTCCAGGATCATATCGAAGATCGACATTCATCAGGGGCAATGCCAAGGGATGCCTACGAAGAACAGGCAGAAAAATTGGCTGAGCGAGTCAAGTCTCTGGAAAAGAGAACTAAGGAGAAGAAGAAGGAGCTCGAAGACCTAGCCAAGTAGGTGGTGGATCACACTACAGTCAATTAGGGCTCTTGCTTTTTGGAATTATTATATCCCGACCTGTTTTTTGCCTGATGTGACTAATTAGTACCCGCAGCTTCACCTTTAGGAATCGGAAGGGATATGAGATTACGGACCAAAATGCTCCGATTTGCTTCGCAGCGAGATACCCAATGAAAATCAGAAGAACCGAAAAGAGATACACCTCGCGCGGCGGAATAAGTATTGAGAATGAGAGTGCAATCGGTACCCACAGCATGGAGCTGGAGAAGTTAATCCTAGTGTCTTTGCTTGTAATCATCTTCTGCGATGAAAATATGGAGAAGAATGGCGCGAAGAGGGTGAAATAATACTTGTACACGCCTCTGGGCCCAGCCAAGTGGACAAAGAGCATCAGTAGAAGTGTCAAGAAGAGCACTCTTCGAAGATACAATTTGTCATCCTCAGGACGCGGCTCCAGAAGCATTATGCCCATGAAAATCACAACGCCAAAGGACAGCAATATGCCCTGATAAATAACAAAATTTAGCATCTCTGCCAATAACGGGAGTTCTGCAACAACGGCAAGGACTTGCAATGTCATGGGTATGGGGTAGCCTGGAACCTCTGTAAAGGGCTCTTCGAGAGAAGAACCTCCAGCTGCGAGAAGGATTTGTGATAAAATATTTGGCTGGGCAACCAAGAAGGGAAAGAGGACTGCTAATACGAAGATAATCACGACTACAGAGCTCCTCGCAAATCCGGGAAAATCAATTGCTTGATGGAGAAAATCAAGAAGGCCCTTCTTGCTTTCAGAGATTTCAGCAGCTGATTCTTCTGGATCGGTTTCTGGGTGTGTCGTAGTACTATCTTCATTCTGTCGGGATTCTTGATCAGGCTTGTTTGGCTTAACTAGAAGATAAACAACCAAAGGAATACCTAGAAACCAAGCCATCTGCTTGAATAGAGCTGCAACGACGATTGATATGGTGCCAATATCCTTTCTTCCCTTGATGAGCATATAGAAGCCAGAAAAGAAGAAGAAGATAAAGGGAGATGGGTTAAGCCAAGCAAAAGTGATGTGGTAGAGAATATTGGGATTAAGCAGATATGTGAGGGCTGCAACAGCTCCAATGACCTGATTCTCAGACAGTTCCTTTGCAATGCCAAAGACGGGAAATGCTGTTAGAAAACCAAAAGAAACCAATAACAATCCGATGCCCCACCCCTCTATTGGCAGCATCACGCCAATTGCATATAGATAGGCATACAATGGAGGAAAGATGTAGAGCCCGTTGTTGTTTTCATATCCATCCAGTACTATATGACCGAATTCTTCACAATAAGGCATAACTCCCCGAAGCATATTATGACCCCAGTGAATGTAGTAGAATGAGTAATCGGTATAACCCTCAAACTGGTAATGTATTGCGAAGCCAAGCAAATCAAAGGATCCTTCCCCTAGCCAAACACCCCGTGTTCTCCAAAGAGCAGATTCCATGTAATCCTCAATGGCGAGGGAGAAGACATTCCCCCACAAATAAAGACCGATTACTAGTACAAAAATAAAAAGCAAGTAATCTCGAAGAAAATTGATAATTTTCTGTCTGATGTGGGAGAGCTCCATGGAAAATTCTCCTTGTGGCATTGCTCATTAATGCTTCCTCTGCATTGAGGTATTCCTTCAAATCGTTTTCTTACATATCCGATGACTGAACCAATTTCGCCTCACTACTAGTACCCGTCTTTGAAACATCCACAACAGGCACTCCTTCCCACCCTTGGACATCGGTGTGTGTGATGAGGAAAATCTGTCTGAAGGATTGATCATTCACTAGGTTTTGAACCACTGATTTTCTCCGGGCACTGTCCAAACCACCCAAGGGCTCGTCCAGCAAGACGCAACGTACGCGAGGTGATAATGCAGGGCTATCTTTGAGGGGGCGGATTGCGCTCATTGTCCGACTGATACCTAACCTCAATCCTAGACTGATAGCCGTGCGGTCACCAAAGCTTAGTTGAGAGGTCTTCTTTATGGCATTATCACGAACATCTTGAATCTGGAGCTCAAGACCAGCTCCCCCGCGTCCACGACCTGGTGTTGGTACCAAATCAACACCCGAGTATTGCCCACTTGTGAACGAACGGACATAGGGGTTGGTTGCACCACGTATTATTCCTATCAATCGCTTCTGAATGACATAATCTGCTAAGAATCCACTGACTAGTTTCCGTCTGACATATTGCGAATGCTCATGTAGAGATTTTAGGTCCTCAATCTGGGAGCCAATCTCATCCATCTCCTCAATCTTTTTCTTGGCTTCTGATATGCGTTCTTTCTCGCTATCAATCATCGTATTTATGGATTCAATCTCGTTCTTTAGAGATCCCAATTTTGCAATCCAAGTTTCAACGAGTCGTTGAAGTTCGCCAAGCTTCTTTACTCCATGTTTGTCAAGAAGAGTTTGAAGGTCCTTTACTCCCAACTTCGCAATTGCTTTCTCCAAATCATTCCGAGCTTCTTCTACTTCTGCTTCAGCATCAGCCACATCATTCTGGTGTCTCTTGATTTGTCCAATGGCTTGGAGAGCTCTTTGGATTTCTCCCAGCCGCTTCTGTTGGGTCTGAGCTTCTCCGGAGAGCTTCTTGTTTTTCGTCTGAAGCTTGCTGATTCGCTCTTTCCCCTCTTCAATCGTATCGTGATATTCATGTAGAATATCATCGCGCTCCTCTGGTGTCAGTGGTTTTGAGCATGTAGGACAGATTGTCACATCCTTTGCTTCTTGAAGGGTTTCAATCTTATCCTTGAGGTCTCTCTCTGTTCCTCTTATTGCTCCAATCTCCCGCTCAATCTTTGATTTCTCTTCACTTAGTTCTTCTATTCGAGCATTCACATCATCTTCATTCTTGGACAAGGTATGCAAGCGCGCTTGTACTAATTCTTCTTCTGCCGTCAGTAGACCTGCTTCCTCCAGATAGGAATCTCTAGTTTTCTTTACACTCTTCAGTTGGACCTCCTTGCGTTCTAGTTTGGAGGACATGTCCTGAATTGCATCTAAGAGATGAGGCTGAGGCACATCTTTCAGCAAATCCTCTGTGCCCTCTATCTCAGCCTTTTTCGACTCGATGGTCGCTTTATGTTCTTCAATTCGTTCATCCATGTCTTCAATTTGCTTTTCAATCACTTCAGGTCGAACATACTTATCCTCTAAAACCCCTATGCGAGTCTTCAAGTCGTCTTCAAGATGAGATATGTGTCCGGACATATCACCAAGAATCTCAATATTATATACATCAACCAGAAGGCCTCGAAGGACCGATGCAGTAGCATTCGCAATTAGTGCTACTTCGCCTTGTCGTACAAGAAGAGTGTTTAATGCCTGCCGCAGACCCAAGTTGATAATTTCCTCGAGTTTTGACTCGACCGAGTTACTACCATCAGCAATTCGCTTCCATCCATTGACCGTATCTTGGTAGAAGACAACAGATAGCCTGCTAGCTGGATCATACGAGCGGTCTATCTTGTATTGACGACCTGCCACTTCGAACTCAACGATGACCTTACAAAATGATGATGAGAAGCTAATCAATTCCTCGTTGGTTAGCTCAACCGCATTTGAACCCCATAGACACCATAAAACAGCCTCAAATATCGATGACTTTCCAGTAGAGTTCGGCCCCTTGATGATAATCAGGCCGTCTGGGAGGTGGCCCTCAGTGGGCAGACGAACATCTCGGAATGGCTTGAAATTTGTGAGCTCTATGCTCAGAATCTTCATTTCTCACCATCCTCCGATAGATCGATATAGGCTAGCTTCTCTTCATCTCGGTTCACAGCCTTTCTCAAAGCTTTGACTGCGACCTTTGTGAGCGTGCTTATGTCATATTGCTCATCGATATCTAGGGTTTCAACATACTCCCTGAAGTCCTGTTCAGGGTCTTCAATCAAGTATTCTGATTCTATTTCCGGATAAGCGGTTTCCCTAAACTCTTCCTTGTCGCGTCGTATGGTCCATACCAACTGTGCCAGGTTATACTCTGAGCCCTTCGTAAAGGCTTCAAGACGAAAATTCTCCAATGCAATGGTAAGGTCCATCGGCTTAACTCTGCTCGCAGAACCTTCAAAGACTAATCTGACGCGTCCAGCAGTTGAAATGTCCCAGTCATATTTGAGGTCCTTTTCATCGAGAAAGGTTCGCACTTTATCAATCATCGTACCAACAGTATCATCAGAATCAATTGTTAGCGTTTCATTGTAGACGGGACGAACAAAGTCAAGATGAGTGGGTGTGACGTTAAGAGCGTCCTCCTCTATGTCCACCACTATGAAGCCTTTCTCATGCTTTATTTCATCAAATCTCCAGCGTTCCGGGGAACCCGCATACCAAGCGTTCTTAGAATGTGCATGTTGTCGGTGATCGTGTCCAAGCGCAATGTAGTCATAACCCATGTCGAAAATCGGAGAGTAAAGACTCTCATCGAGCTCCATTCCATGTGCAACAGCGATAGAAGCCTTGTCGGAAGATGGTTTCTGATAAGTCCGAATCCAGTCAATGAATGCATCTACCAGGCCTGCAGAATCAAGAACATTCTTGTCAATATATGGAAAACAATACACATTCACTTTCTCATATTCCCTGACAAGTGGTTCCTCCATTGCAATTGCCCGCTTCAGTTCTTGTTGAGTTGCAACTTCCAATCGAGGAACAGCCATTTTGAGAGTGTCTAAGAGGGATACCTCCAGAGTTCGATATATGCCGTGATTTCCTTCCAATATGAAAACTGGAATCTCCGTTCGCTCAGTGAAGTCCTTCAGGATCCTAATCGCGGTTTCCTGTGCGACCACGGGAGGTTGTGTGGGATTTCCTTCCCACGGAGAGTTATAGAGATCCCCCGAATGTACAACGAGTTCAACCTTTGGTTCAAGTTCTCCTATTTTTTTAAAAAGCTCTTCAAACCGTTCGTAGAAGTCATTCTCAAGAAGTCGAGTCCTCATTTCCACCGCCCACACATTTTGCCGTACCCCTGTACCTGGCCGAGTGCCAAGGTGGGTATCCGAGATGTGAGCAATTCGAGTTGTCATTTACATTCCTCATAGAATGTGTGTTTCTTCTTTGTCGCCATCTGAAGAGTAGGTATGTTTGTCACGGTTAAAGATGTCATCAAATAATGGTATCCTTACTGGAAGTGGCATCTCTCTATAAGAGGCTGTTAGTAGTGCCTCTCCGCGAGCCATCACTCTAAACTCATTCTGAAACCCTGAGATATTCACACTTGCATTATCTATGCATGCCTGTATTTCTCGTTCATTTCCAAGTCGAAGGTTGATTTCAGTATTCATCTGAGAGAGTATGACATTGTCTAGAACGCTGACCTGTTGGCTCACAACGAGTAACCCAATATTGAATTTCCTACCTTGCCTAGAGATATCTTTGAAGACAGATCGACCGCGCATTAATTCTGGATTCAGGATAGACGGAGCCTCTTCTACTGTCACAAGAATTACCGGAAGCTTTCTGGGATCACGCACGCTTGACTTGTCAGAACTCCCATCCTTGCCGTAGAAAGATCTCGCTGCAGATTTGACTCCATTGAAGAACGGATATGGGAGTCTGCTTTTACCTTGAGTGTCAAAGTCGCCAAGATTACCGCTACTCTTCAATGCACGCCGCATATCGGATAGAGTACGAGTCACTATTGTCGTAAGAAGGAATTGCTCCATATCACTCATCAGGCTCGTGTTGACCACAAGAACGCGGCCGGATTCCATGGCTTTGAAAATCTCACCGAGAATTGATTGACCAGACTCGATGAATATCGGTGACCTCTGAACAAAACTCAGGCGTCTCTGAACTGCTCGGAGGGTCCCCTTAGGATGCCCATGAGGGTCTTCATCCATCTGCAGGATTTCACCGATCCAATTCTCGTGATGTTGAGCATATTGAGCATCAATAAATGAGTACATCTGAGATGTAAAGTCCATTATTGAGTACAAATCACGCGGCTGAATCTCACTCCACAGGATGCGAATTTGGCGGGCATATCTTTGAATCTCCCTCATTGTTGCACCAGCATGAGTTGTTAAGTAATAGAAATCGCCGAGTACGTCTGAACGAGTAGTTGGACTCATCTCTTCTACAATATGCTGAATCCCATAGTTGTCAACACCCTGGGCAAATTCATCGTGGGGGTCAATGCAGAATGCGGAGATCGTTTGGCCCTCTCCGGTTCGTTTCACTTTGAGGTTATTGTCAATTATGGATTTGATTAGGACCATCATCAAATTACTTTTACCGGCACCTGTGGACCCGAAAATTCCCAAATGCATCGGAAGAAATTTCGATGGAATTTTTGCAGGAACATCGAGTGTTGCCTCTCCTACTTGCAAGTCCCCAACGTACATATGACCGCCTGTTTGGCTCTCAAGCATCTCCCTGACAACCTCATCAGACGTACCAGGAACGGGTCGGTATACATCAGCCAGATGATCTGGTAATCTTCGCGGAGCGCGGAATTTCCAGCCATCCTTCGTTTCTTCGGCATAACCGAGCATCTTTCCCTCAACAGAGAGAAGCATATTTCGCTCAATACCTGATAGGTACGAATCACCTTCTACCATGAGAGTGCCTGCGACTCGTGCCAAGTCATCGACTTGTCTCAAGTAATTCTCAAGCCCTAGAACCCGAAAGAAGAACACGCGCTCCTGATTATCACGAGAAGAGTAGATTAGAAAAATCTCGCCGACGCTAACATCCCGATTCTTGCCCATGATTCCAAGATTGGTTTGGTTGCCTATGCCTAGCTTCCCGTAGTGCTCTCCGAGATTGTCCTTTTGTATTGTCATTTGTCGATACACTCTCCTAAAGATTGAAGTCAGCACGGAGCGGTTCCGTTGTCTGCTTCAAGATATCACCAGTAATTTCGCGTGCGATTCGAAGATCCTCATATCCTAGCTTACATGATTGGTGTGCGAGTGCCAAGGGAACAGGATAGCCATACCATCGAGCGTCCCGTGCCATGAATTCAAGGTCACGAAATATGAGTTTCTCATTCTTTCTGGTGGCTTTGGGGTTGTCCTTCACGAAGATATTCTCCAGCCACCAGATTCTATCAAAATCGATACGTGAAGGGCGATTGTCACCTGAAAAGCTGTAAAGATATGGTACAGCCAGTTTAGGGGGAATATATGTTCGATCTTCGTAAATATGAAGTCCGCCTCCGGGATCCTCACTACAAGGCAGTTGGCAGAACCATTTGGCAGTATCGCCAAATTTCTCCTTAGCCATGCCTGCTATTCTATGAGCAAATGGAATAGTATGATTCTTGCTGACGGCGCAGAGTACCACCCCATTTTCTCTTGCCAACTTCGATAGTTCTCGTAGCATGAACCCGCTAGGCATAGAGGGGTACTGACGCACAAAATGCATGAAGACGGACATGGCACCATCTAGTAGTAGATACTTGGGGTTTATTTCACTAGTCAAGACCCCACGTGCAGCAGCGTACTCAGAGACAGCGCGCAATTCTTCGTGTACGATAGGATTAGTGAGAATTTGTGCGCGCGTTATCAAAGAGCTCATGCTCTTCAGTTCAGAAATGTAGTGAGAATATCTGGATGATTTGCCAATATCCTGGAGAGATTCAATCTCATCTGGTTTGAAGTCCATAAAAAACGGAAGAATAAGTTCTGCAATGTCTTTTTGGGGATAGATGTTAGCAAGCGACTCTGATAACTTTTGTTTGGCATCCCCTCTAACTCCAGAGTGCCAGTGCAGATCAAGATGAGGTTGCTCTCCAAGCTGATTTTCTATACGCAATCCATCTATAGGGTCAAAAAAGCTACCTTCACGTGTATTTGTATAGAGAATGCTGGTTGCCGTACTAATGATATGCACCCGGATATCATCCAAGGTGACTAAGTTATCCGAACCCGATCCGTCTATTGCAGCCACAATGAAATCTTCGTCTAATACAACATCTGAAGGATAGGTTTCAACCGAGTCCAAAAGATCTTCTTTTATTCTCAGTTCATCCTTTGCGAACTCTTCTTCATCCCTTCGATCTTGCTCATTATGAATATCCTTTATAGTATATTCCACAAGTCTTCTGAAGTTATCAGTGAGTATCTTGTCTAGCATGATGCCCCTCTTCTGGGAGACCCCTTTCTGTATGCTGAGCCTTCAAATACTTGATACTGAGGAGGTCATAAAAAGATAGCACTCGGAGCGGACGAGGAACATCTAGAGCAAGAAAACTGGCAATGAGTCCATGTTATTGAATGAGAAAAAAGGAGTGAGGGAAACTCACTCCTTGCTATGTTTATTGGTCAAAATCGTTTTCTTCTGCCTCGAGTTCCTCAAGCTCTTTTCGCGTCTGCTCAAGTTCGGCGTCTATGTCTTCCAGCGGTAGTATATCCCCCGCCTCGTCTTTAGAATGAGTGTCCAGGGTATACATGACGTTGAAGCCTGCCAATGTGTCGTGAATGGCATTGGCAATCTCAAGAATGGCATTGGTGATTTCAGATTCAGACATGTCCCCATCAGATTCATGTTCATAGGCGAAGTCATAAGCCCCTCTTATTGGAGAAAAGCCCATATCAAGCAATTTGTTTATTACTTGTGAAGGACTCGCCCCTTCACTGTTGAACCAAACTGATACACGTGTAATATATGACATTTTAACAGACCTCAACTTTCAGAATACTACATTCGCCCTTTGAAATGCTATAAGCCTTTTCAGGTCTTTACTTCATTCGAGTGGCGTGCACCAAATTCGATGCATCTTCATGCTTTAGATTGTGCGCCCATGTCTTTTTGCAATCGCAGTCCAGTCGTTCAAATACTTCGGTATCTTGATGTAATGAAAAATCCCTTATAGCGCTAGCAAATGCTGCATCACATTTCCCGCAATTGTGTGTTCCACGTTCCTTCCCAGGAGCAACGGGGTCACATATGATTGGAACTATTCCTTGTGATTCCTTATGAGTTCGTTTGAGTATCTCGACAAGACTCCATAACCACGGAGGTCTGTACTCTCGATTTCTCCACAGATACTCAACTAGGGTGTACTTTTGCACATTGACGGGATTCACCGATACAGTAGTTACACCCATTTGGATTGCATCAGTGATGGTCTTGATAGCATCGACTATGCTGTCGCGTTCTGTTAGAAAAGGGGGCTTGACCAAGACATAGGAACGAATTCCTATTCCGTGTTTGGCTGCAATCTTTTTTGCACTCTGAAAGTCTGTCAATGAAAAACCCTTGTTGATACATATATTCCGGATATCATCGTTGCTGCTTTCCAGGCCAATCCCAATCTCTATGTCGCGCCCTTCAAGAACGCTTCTGATTTGTGACATCATTTCGTCAGAAACATATTCCGGACGAGATTCGAGCACGACTTGCACGACTCTATCATCGGCTGCAATAAGTTCAAGAACTCGTTCGAGCACATTCGGAGGAACTTCTTCGGGATCGAGAAAGCTGCCACTTGTGTATATCTTCACTGACAAGGGTGCGGATTCGCCATCAAGCTTTGACATCGCTCCTTCAAACTGTGTAACAAGTTGTTCAGGCGTGGGGCTTCTTGTAGTACCATCAAGCAAGTAACTACACATACTGCAACCTCCAGCAGCTCCACGGGCATGTGAACATCCCACAGTGTTCAGAACAATGGATATGGCCTTACCGAATTCGTCTTTGAGTCTGGCTGTTGAAACCCACGCTGATGATGCCACACTTAGATTACCGCTTCTTCTCCGTCGAATGGAGGAACCGCGTGATTTGAGAATTTCATCCTGAACTATCTTCAGCAATTGCTCATTCATGACTCTCAACTTCTGCTATGTCTGATATTGATGGCCATTCCGTTATCAAAGTCGCACATCTCAGCTCCAGACATCTCACTCTTCCCAACAGCAATCAAATCCCCATCACGTCCAATGATGAGAACCTCGTCTCCCGGGCGAATGATTGAATCCGCCTCACTTATACCCACAGCAAATAGCGAGCCGCCTCTCAGTTTATCGCCATCAAAGTGAACCTGATATCTATCCAAAGACAGGAGGCGTTCTCCACCCTCAAGGGTCAACGAAACATTTCCGATTTGGCTAACGAAAGTGCACATTTGTACATCATCAACTTCACAAACAATGTTCCCGTATACTTTGCCCCGGTAGCTTACATTTCCCGAAGTCACGAGTTTGCCGGCTCCTGTGCCAAATTGGAAGTCAAGTGTGGCAGACACGGTATTTTCAAGCAGTGTGGGAGTGCCACCGCGGAGCGCGTAAACATCAGCAAGATCAAGGAGAACCTCTTCAAGTGATTCCAGAGAAGATTTCCTTGTTGCAGAAACATCATCAATTGTGTAAATAATGCTCTGACTAATATCATCCTCGGCGTCTTGCACAACCTCTTGGTAACCCCCGGAAACATGAGCAACGACTGTGGCAGATTCTGGAAACTTGGCTAGGTGTGTCGATAATGCAGATGCCGCAATCTCAATCTCTTCAGCATCCCAACTGCCAGTTACAGGAATATCGTAGTTTTTCACGGGAAAAACTCTTTCCAATGCTCGAGGAACAATACCGATTGGCGAGGACATAATCACTTCAGCCACATTCTTGCGTTTGGAACCTAAGGCACGTTCAATTGATCTATCAAATCGTCTGTGGGACCGAGAGTCAGAATATGGCTTTCTTGCGGAGCAAGGAAGGAGAAGTACCACTTGGCAGTCCTGAGGAGGAGAATATCGTTCTACAAGCCTTTCTCTATAACGTCTTATTGCAGGAGCATTGTAGGACTCAGGTCCAATGAGAGGTTGGGGTTGGTCGCCAACAGTCGGTGTAAATTCTTCAATGAAATCATAGGCATGATAATCAACTTGTCTCAGAAGGGCTGCCAACGCAGGACGACTATGTGTACTGCCCTCAACTAGCCATCGCAACTGCCCTTTCGAATAGAAATGAACAGCTTCCGATAACTTGCTTCTGTAAATGCCCACATTATGATGCATGAGTTCTGTCATGTCAGGATGCTTTGTGTTCACCAACCCTGTTTCTGCACACCAGCGACAACTACAGTAAATGGGGTGGGATTCCTTGGACATGTTTTCCTCATGGTATGACCAAAGCCGAATGTTCCTGGATGCAGCATGCTCCGCATAGGCGATATCAAAAATATCGAATCCGAAGTAATACAAAATAGGAAACATATCAGGTTTAATGCAACCAAGTGCAATGGCAGTCCAATTTCGTGGGAGCATACTTCTGAGTCGTAGATTTTGAAGAGAGGTGGGTCCAAGATTTCCATCGAACAAGAAAGATACAGCTCTAATACCCATCTCCTGCAACTCGGGTGTCAGGATCTTCAGCTCCTGATGATGGAGTGAACCGGGTACTCGAAGAATCCAGTTATCAGGCGATGTTCCGTCTTGTAAATCTCTGAGACGGCTAATCTGTTCTTCAAGAAGAATACGACTCGCTTCTTTGCCCAAGGTTGACATCGCTGGAAACAAAGGGGATAGAATCGGTTCTTCATCTTTGGGCAAGTCAAGAGCAATCGTATTTGCAGAGGAAACAAATGTTGGAGCAGCGATACTGAGCCCGTTGTTGGACGGTGAATCCCTACCAGGAACATAGTATTCACAATCAGTATTAGGAATCGTTGTGGGGCCCATGAGTGCGGGGAGCTTCAACTTGCTCTTTCCCGACCTAAGATGACCTACCCGAGCAGGCCCACTATGTCCGCGTTCAATCATATATTGCATTCTCAAGCATTCTCCATTTCTCATACCAATGGCTGATATCCTTGATAATTCTCAAGGTCAGCCTTCGTTTCAGCATGTTTCAACAGGAGCTCTACGCTCTCCAGGGCACCAAACCTAAAGAGCGGCGAATTATTGTTTCCACACTGATATGAATATGTACAAAGGGGACAGCCATCAATCTTCTTACATTCACACTTTTCAAGGATTGTCTTTGCACGCTCAAGAGCCTCTTCGAACCTACCAAAGAGTAGTTTGGAGGCGCCATTCCCCCCAGGACTCCCATCATACACGAATATGATACCAGAGTCCCCCATGGAAACACCTCCAATCTCTCGAGTTCCTCCACCAGTCAGCATGTCACTCGATTCGATAACAACATGCTCCAAGGCGTGGAAAGCCCCTCCATAAAGCTCGATTGGTGTTAGCTCAGGCCCAGGTTCGTGCTTCATCTTTCCTTGAAGGTAGTCGTTTATTGACTTCTTTGGCTCAGGTGCCTTAAATACAAAGCCGCGGGTCTTATACTTGTATACAATTGCTTCGCCTAAAGTATGATGACTCAGGATTTTGCCAGTGCGTGTTTCTTTCTTCACATATCCGTGAACCGTCTGGGTCATCTCTAGAGTACAATAGGATAGTTTTGCGCCTAGTACGTTCCGTTCCTCATGTATCTCTATGATTTTTGGCATTGTTGAGTAGAGAGGCTTAGTATAGGCACTTCGGTTACCAAGAGACACCACATCAGCCTTGCCCAGCCCTTTTCGATACTTGAAATCAACACAGAGATAGTTTGAGCCACCGTGAAGGTAAATGGCTCCCGGATGAAGCTCTTGGGCAGCCATCGGCATAGAGCGTTCGCCAAGCTTCTTACGCTTCAGACGTATTTCCACTGTGTCACCAATACCTCTGATGCTATAGCTTCTCCATTGCTTGCGAGCGGTTTCGTAATCTGCGACTTGCACCTTCTCTCGATCAGTAACTCGTAGAATACCCTCATCGACCAAGCTTTGCAATACCTTCTCTTGTCTTGGGAACATCTGCGTAGTCATCTTTCCGGTCATTGCAGCAGCAATCAACTGATATCGAGCAACAACCTCATTGTCCGGTTCCATATATGCAGCATCAATATCTGTGAAGAATTTCTCTGGCTTATTCCTATAGAAAGAGGAGATGGGATCATTATCTCGTAGCGCAAGAACTGCAACGCTTTCCTGCCCCTTGCGTCCTGCCCGGCCAATCCTTTGTGTGAGGCGAGTTATTGATACAATTATACTCACAACACAATCCAAATCTCCTATATCAATACCAAGTTCAAGGGTAGGAGTTGAAACAAGTACTTGCAGGTCACCTTGCCTAAATTGCTCTTCAACTTCGTTTCGATATTTCTTAGATAGGCCTGCACGGTGGACCATCGATTTTACTCCAGTGTCTCGAAGAAGCATGTTTAGTACTTCTGCTTCAGAGTGTGTGTTTCCGAATACAAGAGTCTGGAAGTCAGCCTGGTAGAGCATTTGAACAAGATCTACAATCATGGAGTACTTACTTCTGTCACCAGGGTAGTACATCATGAAATGAATAGGGCCGCGTTTTGCACTCTCTGATTCGATGAGTTCTACTTCGGAATCAAAGATGAGGTCGCCAAATTCCTTCGGGTTTGAAATCGTAGCAGAGGCTCCTATTTTTTGAAATGCGCCACACTCAATTTGGAGGCGCTTCAGAATATAGTATATGTTAGACCCCATAGAACCGGTGTAGAGATGAATTTCATCGAGAACTACATACTTGACAGACCTGAGTAATGGAACAAGGCGGGACCGATTCCAGCCCAAGTGATAATGCAATACATCGGGATTAGTCAACAGGATATCTGGCGGACGTTCGTATATCTTCCGTCTCTCGTGCTGTGAAACATCCCCATCAAATATTGCCGCTGAGAGTCCAGAGGCTTCGCACATTTCCTTTATTTTGTCGTATTGGTCTCTTGCCAGTGCCTTGGTGGGATACATGAGAAGTGCACGAACGCCGGGATTGAACATGGCATCTTGTATTGAGAGAAGAAGCTGTTTGATTATTGGAAGAACAAAAGCCTCTGTTTTGCCTTGAGCGGTGGGAGCTGAAATCACGACATTGCATCCATCACTTATTTTTCTAAATGCCCTCTCCTGAAAGCGATATAGCTTATTGATTCCTTTCTCACTAAGCAACTCTTTCAATCTCTGTGAGATCTTTATGTCTTCCACTGCAGTACCATAGAGTGCATCAGTTTCTTCCATAAACCGGTATGATACTAAATAGTCCCTGCCCGTTCTCAGAATGTCTTGAAGAGAATCGGGAAGATCTGCGAGAGCTAGTCCACCATCCTGAACTAGTTTCCCGATTTGGTCTTCCGACTGTACCCTGTCACCCGAGTATTTTGTCCTGATTCTTTTCGATGGTTTTCTGCCTTTTCTGGATATCCTGCCACTACTTGCCAATAATGTTCCTTCACTCAGAGCCTTCACATAGGCATCATACGCATCAAAAAGGTCATTCTTTCGACCGTCAATTGATATCTCCTGGTTGCACTCCCTACAACGAACTGTCCATATTGGACCGCCTTTGAAAATATCAAGCTTAGATCCGCATTCAGGACAATGAAGGACAGGCACTAGTAACACCAAAGACAATACAATATCGCTTGCTAAGCAGCTTATCAAACTTTGGCACTGTTCACTATTTCCGTGTACCTATGGGTTCATCAAAGCCGTGACCAAGAAACCTCAACCGAGCTAACAAAACCCTTTTAACGGTTGTGAATAGTTTTTTCACAACCGATTAGGGAGATTACATAATGGTTGAAGAAATCAATTCCGATAAACTGGATAATATCGTATCCGAGAATAAAGTGGTGTTTGTAGACTGCCACGCTGTCTGGTGCGGGCCTTGTAAGGCATTGACACCAATTCTTGAAGAGCTCGATGACAAATACAGCGAAAAGGGGCTCAAAGTAGTCAAGATTGACGTGGATCAGAATCGTTCGTTCAGCGCCCAGAATCAAATCACTGGTGTTCCAAGCGTACTTGTTTTTGCAGAGGGCAAGAAAGTTGTCTTTGATGATGGACAAGGTAACAAGACTGACAAATTGGTCGGTGTGATGCCTCCTGAAGTCTATGAACAAGTAGCAGAGAATTTGCTGACAGAAGCAACGGCATAGACGTTAAGAATAACTCCGGCTCAGACCAACGCAACTGAATCGGAGTTCTCACTTTTATTTTAGTTTCATAGTAGGAATATTGAATAGGTCAGCTCATTTGTTGAAATGTCATGGAGTGAAGACTAGTGGTAAGCGATCTTAGTCCAGAAGAGATAGAAAAGAAGATTGTAGAAACCAACATTCTGTTTGTTGATGCCTGGGCCCCATGGTGTGGGCCCTGTCTGGCATTGGGCCCGATTCTTGAAGAACTCGAAAATAAGTACGCAGACGATGATGACATTTCTTTTGTGAAGATAAATACGCAAGAACACAGGTCATTTGCAGCTGCTAACAATATTGTTGCCATTCCTTGCGTCCTAGTGTACAAAGATGGCAAGCCTGCTGAGGTTAATGAAGAGAATCCCAGAACGGGAGAAAAACAGGTTACTGACAGAATTATCGGACTGAGACCTGCTGAATACTACGAAGACGTAATTGAACAGCTCCTTTGAGGTAAGAGAAGATGCCTATTCTGCCATTTGGTGACCATAACCCGACTATTGACCCACATGCCTTCATTAGTCCGCAGGCAACAATTGTTGGGAATGTCGAAATCGAAGCAAAATCTTGTGTTTGGCCTGGTGCAGTCATTCGAGGGGACCAAGCATCAGTCAGAATCGGAGAATCAACCTGCATTCAAGACAGCGTGGTTATTCATGCACATCATGAAGATAATCCGGTTATTATCGGTAACAAAACGGTCGTTGGGACAGCATCCGTTTTGCATGGAGTCTATGTCGGAGATGCCGTCAAGATTGGCGAGGGGTGTGTGATTTTTGATGGGGCTACTCTTGGCGAGGGGGTTATGATTACTAGTGGTAGTATTATCCCCTCAAATGTAGTCATTCCACCGAGGTCGCTCAATTCAGGAGCGCCAGCAGCACAAGTCAGAGAACTCTCCAGGGATGAAGTTGAAAAGCAGGCATTTCGCGCAGAAGTGATGTCTGAAGTCTTTCAGAAACTCCGTCATTGGAGAAACGCGATATAATCACATGGTCTCTCGAGAAATCCTTGAGAGATTTTCACATCCGTCTTGAGTGATACGAAACACATCTGCAGTTTTGACGCTACCCGATTTTTCATGATAGAAGGTGGGATGCACAGAAAAAATCATGCCTTCTCTAAGTGACGTGGGATTTGATGAAATCAGGAGAGGTGGCTCACGCAAGTCTAGCCCGATAGAGTTACCCACAGGCCCAATTAGTTGGTAGTCAGTTTTTTCCAAATTTATTATATCGCTGACTTTCTCCATCAAGTCTGAGATTTTGACATTCGGTTTCATTTGTTTCTCAAGAAAATCACAGATTGCATGATTTTTCTTCATTATGTCTTTTTGTTTGTCTGTCGGACGAGAGGTATGCAGCGTTCGTGCCACTTCAGCGAAATATCCAGCGTGACTCACAGTTATATCAACAAGTACGGGGGAATCCATGTCAATTCTCGCAGAAGTGGGTTGTGAAAATCGATACGGAGCTTTCAATCCGGAGAGAACAGCAGCCCTTATGCCCCTCAATTGTCCGCCGGCACTGCGCATTGCCGCCTCAATTTCAACAGATGTTTCAGACTCCGTCTTACCCGCTGCCACCACTTCCAATGCAGTTCTTAGTCCAATCTCTGCAATTTTAACAGCTTGAATAATTGCATCAATCTCCATAGCATCCTTGACTTCGCGCATTCTCCATAGTACATTGGAGAAGTTCTTGAATCCCGCCCTCGGCAGCATTTCTTTCAGCAAATCGAATTCTTTGACAGTGATCCATTCATGCTGAAGCCCGATCATTCCGTCTGATAGTGATTGCTCACCGACCAAGTCTACAATTTTTTCCCAAAAGGAGTGGCTATGCAACGGGTGCCATATCTGCTCGCTACTATCCTTGTAGCTGACCAATCTAGATATGAGATTCTCTTGTGCAACCAAGTCGTGTTGTGACTCGGACACCAAGAGACTTGGCGATTGATCTACAGGGATTAAACAACCCACTGGCACATCTTGGCGCGGATTTTGATATCCAGTAAGATATTGTACATCTTGACTTCGCGTGACTATGATGGCATCTACTTCTTCATGCTTCATGAAACGATTTAGTTTTTCCAGGCGTTGAGGGGTGAACTGCATTATTGATATCTCGTGATCTGCTTTTCATGGCATTGAGTCAAAGTAGCTGTTGGCTCAACAGGGGCCGATATTTTCAGACATTTAAGCTTCTCGACGAAGGAAAGGGACTAGGCAAAGCTACTAGAATGAACCATGGCGGGCGCGCCAGGATTCGAACCTGGGATACCTGGCTCCGCAAGCCAGTGCCTTATACGCACCTCCCGCAGCCGAAACTACGAGGAGACCATACTAGACTACGCGCCCTAAAAAGGGAGATTTGAGGAAACTTATAGACTCTTCGTTCCCGAACTCAAGACACAAAAATCAATAGCACGGATAGACAGTCTATTTTTGAACAATTGGGGTCTCAATTGGCTCAACGACAGCCTTGCAGTTCCTTTTGCTAACCCGTAACAAATAGTCTGTAGTCTGCAAAACGAAGCTTTCCCCCTCTTCCAAATTATCCATTACGATTCCTCCTAATGGCCCGTTAAGATATTTTGTGAAGCGGATTAACACCCCTTCCAGGCGAGCCGATCTTGATTTACTCATCCGCATAATGGGCAGCCTCAATCAGACTCTCATGTCGTACGGCATCTTATAAATTGCACAGAAAATGAGTGGTGGCGGGATCGCCCGGATTTGAACCGGGGATGACCAACTCCGGAGGCTGGTGCCTTATCCAGGCTAGACTACGACCCCACCTCTTGCCCGTGTAATTGTCTTTAAAGAATTTGGTTAGTCCACCAAGGCGCTGATATTGCTGATCCACCAGGCACCTCTTTTGCCCGCTCTCTCGCCCCGCTCGAATTCCAGTACCTCAGTACCGAGAATTTCTTCAGCGTTTTCGTTGAGCTTGGAGATCCTGTCGTGAATTGTACGTCTCTTAGTCTCATCATCCAGTAATTCATCTGCGAGTTCTGGAGTCGTTGCTCCCTTATGCTGAAGAAAGTAGGCGAGAATCTGTCGATCAAGGTCATCTCTGCATACTTCTTTCCGGACCTTGTCGGTCAGATCTTGTCGATAGATACTTGTTCCCCGTGCCTCTTCCAAGTGCTTAACACGCAGCTTGAGTTCATCAACATCATCGAGTAGATCGAGAACGACTGGAGGAATCTCTTTGTCTAGGCGCCACAAAAGAGCCTCTAGAATGAACCGTTGACGTCCATTGGGTCCGGCGGCCAGATCAATTCTCTCAAGTACGTCGCGTGGAATTCGAATTCTGACATTTACAAGCTCGGTCTCATCATATTCAGACAACGGCATACCTCAAGTACAACTGCTACAACAAATCACTAAATATAGAATACAGGAAAAAGCCTTTCCTTCGCTTGGCACCGACGACACAGTTATAAAATGAGACCCTATTGGTGCGAACTCAGAGAGAAGTGAGCCATATGGTCAACAAGATGAAAGCTCTTGAAAGAAAGAGAACAGTCCTGAGAAACAGACAAAATCCTAGCGTCATTGACTATCGCCAAATGAGACGGGCCCGAACTCTCAAGTCAAAGTACTGGTCAATGAGAAGGAAGATAGCACGGCGTAGCGTCCCACAAATTCTGACCACCAAGAGAGACACGACCAAAAAGGAGTCCGAACTCGAAGTCATCGATGAGTAGAACTACTCCAGTCATGTGCGGTTAGTATAATATGTAGTTGATTCGGTTCACTTATTATTTGTATATAGTATCCTTCTTGCCACTGGGAAATAGCTTATCAAGGATAAGACCGACTCAGTATTCAGGCAGGTCTCAAAATGTCGAAGGTCATTACATCTGCTTTACTGGTTCTTCTATTTAGTATGGTAATCGTACCTTTTGTTCCAACAGAAGGTATCCAAAAATATTCACCTGAATCATCTCCACTGAATGTGGCAGATGAAGTGGTAGCCGGCAAGGTGCTTGTTGACGAGTCGCATACATCTCGTGGGTCTGATATGTGGACACCGGGAAATGCATCAATATTCGGATGGATTCTGATGGAACATGGATACAATGTGTTCAATAATTTTGACCAAGCTCTTGATAGTGGACTGTTGTCAGACTATGATATACTATGTTTGTTCTTCCCCCAGATTCAACTAACATCCGCAGAAGTAACTGCAATACAGAATTTCGTTAGCAATGGAGGCGGACTTCTACTGGTTGGTGTTGACCATCGAGAAACAGTCAGCAACTACACAGCAGCATATATGAATCCGATTTCAGAGGATTATGGCATTTCATTCAATGAAGACGACATATTGGGGAGATCTCTCAGAAGTGAGGGAGAGATTGAAGACCATTTCATTACCACAAATGTTGATTCTTTCACGTCAAATAATGACCTGCTCTATGGATGTTCATTGGATGTTACCAGTCCAGCTACAAGCCTAGGTACAATCGAGGGCGAAGATATGCTTGCAATTCATGATACGGGGACAGGAAGAGTTGTAGCTGTCGGTTCCCCCGCAACCTTCATGCAGTATTATACCGAAGAGGGTTGGCTTGTAGATGAGATGGATCATTTTGAGCTGTCTCTAAATATAATAGACTGGCTGATGCAAGGAGAACAACGTACTGTTGAACTTCCAGACCGGGCAGTAATCAAAATCGGAGATGGGCCTGATTTGAGCCCTGCCGAGTTAGAGAATTACAAGCCATTCATTGGACAATATCATGACCATACCACCAGAAGTGATGGACAGGACAGTCCTCAAGATATGATGATTGCGATGCTTGACAACAGCTTGGATTGGAGTGTTATGACAGACCATTCTTATGAGAATGCTGCCAAGAACGGAGTCTTCGGTGGTCTTGATATGAGGGCAATGGAGCTGGAATATGGTCTCGATGTTAAGATGGTGGTTGGAGCTGAACTCTCCGCAATTCCACATACAGTTGGATTTCCGTTGACTGAGCAAATATACACCACGTCTACTCAAGATGCAGTCGATGCCATACATGCGCAGGGCGGAATCGCAAGTTTCTGTCATCCAACAATCTCACAAACCTATGTACCTGTCTGGGAGCGGATGGATGAATACGGATATGATGCATTTGAGGTGGATAACAGCGGCTTCCTACACGGACTAGGCGAGAAGGCATATTTCATGCCGTTCTTGGGTGCCAATGACGGTCATGCTGCAAGAAAAGTCGCTACTGTCATGAACGTAGTCTTTATTGATAATCCATCAGGTGAAGATGGCAAAGTAACCAATGATGAGCTTATAGAGGCAGTGTTAGAGAGAAGAGTTGTTGTTCTCGATAAAGTCAACAACTTGATTCTCGGTGAAGGTATCTGGGTTGACGAGTTCCTGAATCTCTGGGACGAAGCGAATAGCACCATCCAGGCAGCTGAAGATATCATATCAGTGTTGGAGAGCGGTGATGACGGAATTTCTTTGGCTAGAAGCTATTTGGAGAAAGCGAAAGATGCGTTCGCCGATTGGAACCCATCAAGAGCTATCAAACTCGCTGAGAATGCGGTCTCTGATTTCATTCTCGGTATTGACATCACCCTTCCCGACTCAATTGGCCCGTTGAATCCAAATGCAGAGACCACTGTTAGTGTCGAGCTGGAAAACAGACATGGATACGGGATTGAAGTAAACTGCACACCCTTCGTGACAGAGTCCTACGAATTCGACCAAGGAAGCTATGCAATTTCCGCGAGCGCCGGGACAATAGGAACTACAGACATGACGGCACAGACATCAGCCTTCGGTTATACCTATACGATGCTCAATATTAGGGACCTTAATGAAACTGCAGATATCAGACCGATTCTTATGGAATTCGGAGGACTCATAGAAAACATCACGGAAAGCACAGAAGCGGTTGCGGAAGGTTATGATCTCACCCTAGAGCTGTTGATGAATCGCGGCGGTTCTACAAGAATTTCCAGCGTCAAACTGGCCTTCAATGATGGAGATACCGAGCAGACCATAGATATGGAGAATCTCGGACGTAGCTATGCCGCAACATTGGGCCCATATCCCTCAGGCACTAATGTCAGCTACACCGTAACTGTAACAGACAAGTTGGGCAACATCTATGTGATGGGAGAATATGTCGCAGATATCACCCCAGAAGCCGCAGCACCTGACATACTACCCTTTGCTGTTGTAGGCATAGGTGTTGTAGCTCTTGTGGCAATCATAGTAGTATTCTGGAAGAAGCGAAGCTGATGCTTCGTTTCTTACCGGAAATGATAGAGTCACAGGAATCAAGTCGCCTGTCTGTACTCCATGCCTCAGCACGAAAGCAAATTTGACATGGAACCTATACTGCAGCTAGTGTATTAGAAGAATAAAAAAGCACTTATTTGATTAATGTAGCATTAGTCATATCTACATAGAGAGGTGTGAGATTTGAAATTTGTGCTATTTTATGAATCCGAGGATTTGGTAGAAGAACAGAAGAAAATGAAGCGTTTTGATGAAGTATGGAAGAATCTGGCAAAAGAGAGAGATGTGACTATGAAGCCAATAACACCACCCTTTGCGTATCCCGATTTGACAGGCGCGATTCAGTTGGTTGAGGCGGAGAACATTGAAGACATAATAGCCCTCGTATCATATTACTATGATGTGGGACGATTCAGCGTTCAACCAATAGTAGAGATGGAGCAAGCTTTGGAGGTATTCAATAAAGTATCAGAGCTTTAAGGGGAATATTAGTAGCGCTTCGGCAAATGAAAGCTCCCCGTTCGGAACCGCAGTTACCCCTATGTTAGGTTCTCTGCGGTTGGATTTGCTTGGTTTCCCTTAGCTTAGAGGGACAGCAACGCTTTAGTGAAGTGATGGTTTACCTAGATGCACAGAATGTTGAATTCAAGTACAATCTGGGTGTCTGATTCGAAGACTGTGGGATGGTGCAACATCATTGACTAACCTTGCCGATATCATTCAATATCTTGAAACAATCGCTCCATTGGACCACGCTCTGCAGGGGGAATTACGAGGTATTCAGGTGGGTCCGCAAACCAAGATTGAGCAATCCAAAACAACAATAAACAGAGTTCTGATCGCAACCTATCCTTCATCCAGAATCGCAGCGATGGCTAGCCAAGACAAAGCCAACCTCGTTATCTGTTATAGACCTCTCTTTGCTGCGCCAATCTCATCTCTTAGTGGAACTGACTTGGTCAAGGTGAGACTTCTTTCAAAGAATTATATCTCGGTGTATGCAATCAGTAGTTCATTTGTTGGTGCACAAGATGGTCTTAGCGACGCTCTGATACAGAAACTGGGTCTGAGGAATATCCGCGATTTCTTATCTAGAGGGGCAAAAATGGATGTAGTTCGTGCCGGGGCAATATGTACCCCGCCCGAAGAAACAAATCATTCAGGCTTCGCCAACGACATTGCGACAAAATTGGACATAAGCAATGTGCAATTTACAGGCGATTTGGATGCTGATGTAAATCATTTAGTGGTAGTTGCTGGAAATCATTTTGGGGAAGAGGACATCTATAGGGCAAAGGAGGAGGGGGCGGATACTGCTCTCACGGGAGAAGTAATACCGGGTATCAGAAGATTAGCCCATGAAAAACAATTGAATCTTTTTGAAATCCCTCCATTTGCGACAGAAAACCCGGGTATGAATCGCCTTAGACATCAGCTTAGTTTGGAATTCTCCGACCTAAAAATAACCTACTCGGAATCGGAATCATTCACAGATTTTCTCAGGCCATATTCTGAATCCATGGCATAGCCATTCAGCCGCCATCAAGAGGGTTTGCGAATCATGACTACATTCTTGTTCTCAGCACAACCCACATGCCCTGCAACAGGAGCACACTTCGTTCTCATTATATGAACAGTGGGAGCCTTTGGCTCAAACTCAGTCATACTCTCGAAGTTTCCCATTCCTTTTGCCACGACTAATTCTGCATTTTCTAGCATCTCCAAAAAGGATTCTGAATTGCGTTCACGATTGACCCCAATGGCAGGAGCACCCGTATCAATTACTGCGTCAGCATAATCTGAGAGACCTACAGCTTCAGCATCTTCTCTTGTGGCATCATTTAGAATTGGGCCGCCCTTTACTACGGCATAGACTTCTGTTCCGAGTCGTTTCATCTCTCGAATTAGAATCATATCCAAGACAACCTCTCCAGCATTATCCATCAGATACAATGCAGCATTTGCATTCTTACAGTAGTTGTAAAACGCCTCTACCTCATCAACAGCGAGATCTTCTTCCACATTGTGAACAATTTCCTTCAACTCATCAAGACTGAACTCACGACCAGATACATCGAATTCGATAGAATTAGCCGCAGCAGCAATCAAGGCAGCTTTTCTGAATTTGCTTCTTGCATCATCTTCATTATCTACAATCTGCAGTAGCTCGGGTAAGATACTCAACGCCATCTTATTGGACAGCTGCTTCAACTCTGCATAGGGGTCTTTGCCAGTCATTTTCTGTACAAGAAGATCCCTCTCGGTCCCAATATGACTGGGTACTGAGTCGGGGCCAAAATTCTCACCAAGCATTTTGAGCATCTCACGTGCAACTTCCATCTGAAGCTCAGGATCATCTGATGCCAACTTGGTCTGCTTTATTGCTCGTTCAAGAAGACAGTGGGCACACTGAAGAGATACCTTCATGATTTTTCTCCAAGCTGTGGCGGAAACGATAGCTGAAAAACCATATGGAAGAGGCTACTTGAGAATAGGTCGAATTAAATCCTTGAGGACTTCTTCGGGTGAATCAGCCTTTGCTACTGCGGATGCCAATAGAACCCCCTGTGAGCCCAATTTGAGAGCAGACTCCACATCATCACCAGAGCCAATCCCTGCTCCACAGAGTATAGCCGTCTTTTCATTGACTTTTCTGATTTGCTCGACTGTTCCGCTGATGATTTCTGGCTGAGCCTGAGATACTGAGATTCCAGTTCCAATAAGCTCTGGAGGTTCGACTGCAACAGCAGAGGGGTTCATAGTTGCAGCGGCAACGCTAACAACGGGATTATTGGTGCAAACAATCGTATAGAGATGAAGTTCCTCTGCCTTTCTGATGCTAGCCTCAATGTCGGCCAGTTGCATGCGATTCTCAGAGTGATTAAGAAGTGTGCCTGAACATCCTGATTCGACCAATGCCTCGCCCAATACATGCCCGGTAAATCGTCCTGGATCTCCAGGGGCCATATGTTGTGCGAAGACAGGAATATCTACTGCTCGCGATACACGATATAAATCGGGAGCCTGAGGGGCAACAACAATAGATACATCGAATTCCTTTGCAATTCTCTCGCAAGATTGTGCAATTAGAACTGCCTTTTCACCAGTAGCCTGAGGATATGTTTTGAAATTAATTGCAATGACAGGGAGGTCTATGTCTACCATGATACTCCATCCAATATGCATGAAAGAATTGGTTCTTTCAGGAAACAGGCAGGTCTGTGCCCACCTATTAAAGTTGCTTTCCTTATCTGGCAGCGCCGATGAGCAATTTGAGTGTAGGTACCCTCGCATATCCTCGTCGGTTCAGATTAGTGATTGGTTTTCGAAGCTCTATCTTAACAAACTTGCCCGGTCCCGGATCTTTGTAATACTTTAGGTAAATCTCCGAGAATTTTTCAAACGAGGGGGCATCAAGAAGTTCCTGCGTTACATCGTTTGCAATTCTAATGAATACATCCTCTTCCGGAGATGTCCCTGATTCAATTTTTACTTCACCCATTGATTCCTTCGTAACATGGAACCTTTCGCCCATAGTCATAAATTCGAGTGAGAAATGATCAGGCGCCTCAATGCTATCTGCCCAAACGGGTTCTGTCAGCAAATACTTGAGTCGATCTTGTAGAGATGAATGGTAGGGAATAGTTTCAGCGGGGGTACTAGGCGCCTCTTGCTGTGGCAGTTCAGGTTCAGCAGGTGTTTCTTCTTCTACCTCATCTTCCTTTTCTTCTACTTCGGCCTCTTTTTCTTCTTTCTCGTCTTCTTCCTTCTTTCCGAGTCCTAATAATCTTCTTAGCATCGTGGTATTCCTCATTTTTTGTCCGATTGAGTAGCAGTTCAAATTCTATTGTCAATCATGAATCTTCATTAATTATGGAGTTGGAATTGCTCACACAAAAACATACTTCAGTTGTACTCACTGAAGAATTCTACTTGACTGGCTGTATTTTTGATGTGGCTTCAAGAGGGGATAATTTATCCAGCTGCGCCACCAGTGGAACTGTGCTTGTTCTAGTATTCTGCCCCCAAAGCTCATCTACGAGAAGGTCTCGAATGGCAATTCGAATGACTTCTGACCGATTTGGATACATGCCCTCGTTAATCAACCTGTCAACACCTTCAACATACGATTCAGGCATGCATATCGTTACGACTTTCATGTAGACCAACTTCGTGAAGGAGCTTATTCGTAATTAAACGGTGTCTGATTGCTGTGGGTACTGGGGTAATACTAGGTCACATTTATGGAGTTTCAAGGACTATTTTTCCAAATTGTTCACCATTTTCTAGGATTTTGTGGGCTTCGCTAGCCTTTGATAAGGGCAAAGTTCGGTCAATGACGGGCTTTAGTTTGCCTGCCCATATTAAGTCCAGTACATCGCGTAATTCAGAACGGCTAGCCATGGTACTGCCCAGAATCTCCAACTGATTCCAAAACACAAGGTTAACATTTGTTACAGCTTTTTGACCTGAAGTTGCTCCACAAGTAACCAAACGACCGCCCTTTTTCAGACTACGAAGGCTCTTCTGCCAAGTCGCTTCTCCAACAGAGTCGAAAACGACATCCACACCACGTGAATTAGTCTTGCTCCATATCTCCTTATGGAAATCTGGCTTGTCGATGTAGTTTATGCCATAATCGGCACCCATTCTTTCAGCTTTTTTGAGTTTTGCATCCGATGAGCTGGTTACAAAGACTGTTGCTCCGGTGACTTTTGAGATTTGCAGTGCTGCAAGAGCTACACCGCCCCCAATTCCGATAATGAGTACTTTTTGACCTGGCTTCACTCTAGCTTTAGTTATCATTAATCGCCACGCAGTCATGAAAGTCAATGGCACAGCGGCAGCTTCTGAAAAAGTTAGATCCACAGAATCAGGAATGGGTATTATATTCTCATGATGGATCCCAAATAGCTCAGCATAGCCCCCTCTAACATGTTCTCCGATAATCTGAAAATCGGGGCATAGCGATTCCTCTCCTCTGATGCAAGCGTGACAACTACCGCAGGATAAAGCCGGATCAACTATGACTCGTTGGCCTTCTTTTATGGATGACGGCACTTGTTCACCCGTTTCTTTGACAACTCCTGATATGTCGCTTCCAAGAATATGAGGCATCTCTAACTCGATTCCCGGAATGCCATTCCTTACAAAGAGGTCCAGATGATTCAGTGCCACTGCTTTTACATCGATTATAACGGAGTTAGGTTGAACCTTGGGTTCCTCTATCTCTGTGTATTCTAATACCTCGGGTCCACCGTGTTTGTGAAATAATGTCGCCTTCATTGTGACACCTCAAATTAAAGAATATAGGTAGAGAACAACAAAAAAGGCTTTCATATAGTATTCCAGCATCAACTGTGGGATTTCAGCTTTCACCAAAGATAAAACCAACCGATTTCTGATAGAACTTGGTGAAAACTTTGGGAAAAGGCGGAAAAGTTCGAGCTAGTCACATACTGGTTGATAAGCACAGCAAAGCACTTGATATCATCAAGAAAATACAAGAGGGCGAAAAATTCGAAACCATGGCAAAGAATCACAGCGAATGTCCATCTAGGAAAAAGGGTGGGGATTTAGGCTGGTTTGGGCGTGGTCAGATGGTCAAGGAGTTTGAGAGAACAGTCTATGATATGAATGTCGGACAAATGACTCATGAGCCAGTAAAGACAAAATTTGGCTATCATGTCATAAAGAGAACTGGTTAGAATATATTCTAACGACCTCCCTTAGAATACCTATGAAAGGGGGACGAGAAGGTCCCACCTTTCCTATACGGTCTCTATTCAGCTGAACCAGATGTGTCCTTGCTCTTATCTTCCGGGACTATTTCTTCTTCTGAGAATCTAGCGGCACATTTGTCCAATACTCGTGGAAGGGTAGTATACTCCATTGATGCTTCTTCAAGTCTGTGACCCGGTTCGAAAGGTCCGATTCGTCGAAGGTAATCGGCTATCTCCATAGCACGCTGCCGAGTTATATCAAAGGCAACATCCTCAAACAGATCAACAGGTCCGACGAGTGACCCATTGCAGACCTGGAAACCAAGACCAATAACTCTGGGCGGACCATCAAAGCGTGTGCAACGTGAGTCTTTGATTGCAACAGGCATCAGTGGACCAACGTGAGAACCTCTCATCCAACCAGCCACAAGATGTGGGAGGGTGAATGCTTCAAGTACCTCGCCCATAGCAGGGAGTCCTGAGTGCGCGCGAACTATAGCTACAGGGTCGTCCTTCCCTACGTACTTGCCAGCTACCATGTGGAGTTTGTCAGTACTGACAGATGCTGTTATCATGCCGTCATTTCGGTAGACTTTCTTGATCGTATATCTGCTCGTACTACCCAAGAGAGCCAAAACATCGTACATTTCAGCAGGGCATTTCATTTCGATAAAGCAGGGAATCTCTTTTTTGATGTCCTGGATAACGAACGAAAATCCTCCATGCAAGTTGGGATCAATGACTAATCCTGCAGTGTTGAAGGGGTCAGCAAATATCCTAAATAGCGGGTAATTGAAGGCACCCGGGTCCGTCTTGTCCGCCATAAAGATAGCAATAGGTTCCGATTTCCTCTCAGTGATAGTCATTTCAGCTGATCCAGGGCCCATACCCTTGACATTCCCGCTGAAGGTGTCTGATAGGAGGTCCTGACCTGCGGCATATATTTTATGCTCTCTCCCCATTTCTGCACATTTCATAAATGTGTCCCATGCAAGTTTATGAATCTCTTCGTTATCCTCACCCTTGAAGTGGGTCATAATCAATTCAAGGTCGTCACCAGCGTGAGTGACATAGAAATCATTAATGATCTTCTTCTCGGCTGCTTCTTTCATTTCCTTTCGAGCAAATTCCAAAATGAAATCGGGAACAATAACATGTCCAGCTAGAGAGCCAATGTCTGCCTTGATTACGCTGATTGTAGTTTCAACCATTTTATAATTGCTCCAATCCTTGTCCGTTGAGAGCCTTTTCCCGTTCTCTCACAAGAGCGGGCAGCGGAGGAAGCTAATAGAACTTTCGACTCCTGACGTTTTCAAAGGCCCCTAAGTTGACAGGGGTATTATACAGCTATATAATAGTGTCGTCATTCTTGCAATGTGACCTTATTTTATCTCTAGCATGAGACCTTTCAATCTATTCGTAATATCAAGTGCATCTTCCCACTCTCTTTGCCAGACATTGCGACCAAATATTAGACCAGTAGCACCCTGTTCAAGGCAGACTTTTGCCCGATGTAACAGGTCCTCATCACTAATCTTGCTTCCACCAGAGAAGAGAACTTTTGTACGTCCAGCCGATTTTATGACCTTTCTAACGCGTCCTTCATAATCTAGCTCAAGGCTATCGTAAGGGGCAGGTTGATCATTACGAGTTTCTGGGTCATCTTCAGGCACATTTAACTTGACAATGTCGGCACCCAACTCATTTGCCACTCTAGCTGCATAATCGACTGCATAGAGTGAGTCGCGACCCCCTTTCTTGGCTATTGCTGAGCCCCGAGGATAGGACCACATGATAATCGGCATACCATATCTCTCAGCTTTTTTCTTTACTTGTCTAAATTGCGTGAAATCTGCAACCTGATTTGGACTTCCTACATACAAGGTATACCCAACAGCATCAGCACCAATCCTCACTGCATCTTCAACAGAGCCAGTCATTGGTGATAGTGCATTGTCATCAGAGGGAATTCTTGTTTTGCCGTTTATCTTAAGGACAATGGGCACGCTTCCCGCATACTTCCTCGCATATTTCTCAGCAAGTCCCAAGTGCAGAGCAATACCAGAGAATCCACCCTCCTTTGCCAGTCTAAACTGGAAATCGGGGTCTTCAGAAACAGGATTTGGGAAGAAGTCCACCGGACCGTGCTCCATTCCTTGATCAATTGGGAGAATGAGAAGATGACCATTCCCCGGTCCATGTTCATACATCATTCTGTGCAGCCGCACGCGTTTCCCTAGATTCAGCTGCTCCATTTCATCCAGAAGGTCCGTCATGTTATCTTACCTACAGAATGCTCTGCTCATTTCCCTTATGAATGATTAGACCATTGATACTAGCATCAATTATGATGCAAAAACCACAAATTGCACGGTGACAATGGAAGAGTGTGTGAGAGATATGCCTGAAAAGAGAGTATCTGCAGATAGACCAGTCACCCAGGAAAGAGAACAATACCATCTTGAGGTCAAGGAGGGAGATGTGGCTTCGACAGTTATAGTCCCAGGCGACCCGGGGCGAGTTGAGAAGATAAGCTCCCAATGGGACGAGGCCTCAGAAGTTGCCAGACACCGACAATTCGTCACTCATACTGGAAAATACAAGAATGCGCCAATCTCAGCATGTTCAACAGGAATTGGAGGGCCAGGCGCAGCGATTGTAGTCGAAGAGCTTGCCAATGTTGGCGCGCGTAATTTTCTCAGGGTAGGGTCTACTGCCACCTTAAAGCCCGATATCGAAATTGGTGATTTGATTATTTCCACGGGAGCTGTTAGGTTAGAGGGAACGAGCAGGCAATATGTTCGGCAAGAGTATCCAGCAAGTCCGTCATACGAGTTCATTCTAGCACTGATTGAAGCAGCCGAGTCACTCGGTGTCACTTATCATCTTGGACTATCTGCATCCACAGATTCCTTCTACTTGGGACAGTCGCGTCCCGGGTTCCAAGGATATACCCAGAGTTTCAGTGAACAACTAATCACGGATTTGACCAAAGCTAACGTTGCGAACTTCGAGATGGAGGCAGCAACTATATTCACTCTAGGCAACATTTACGGATTCAGAACTGGTGCAGTTTGTGCCGTATATGCTAATCGTGTTAGAAATGAGTTTGAGGTAAAAGGCGAGAAAGATGTGATTAGATGCGGAAATGAAGCTGTTAAGATTCTTCATGAAATGGATGAAGAGAAAGGCGATAAGGAGAAGAAGTACTGGATGCGCGGTCTCTAGTAGATTATGCTCTACTTCCCAACGTAGTAGTATTCATTCGCCGCCTTCTGTTGCTGATCAAGCTGAGAACCCTCCTTGTTGACTCGAGGTCTTCCTGTCTGAGGATCTCGTCGGAATGTGACTCCCATCTGGGATAAGAAGGCATTCATACCCTTTCGCAGGGTCATGACTTGTGAGGCTCTGCCTTTCTTCCCAGGAATGCCATCAAAGACCACCATACTATCGCTCAAATAATCAGCCATGAGAATTGAGTGCTCTACAACAAATGCAGTTCTCAATTTATCTTGGACAAGTTTGCGTATAGCGCGCGAGGAAGCCAGACGCTGTTCAATGTCCAAGAAGGCAGATGGTTCATCCAGGAGGTAAATGTCCGCGTCCCTCGCAAGACATGCAGCTATTGCGGCTCGCTGTAATTCTCCACCACTGAGGTCTGCAACACCATGATCAATAAGATGCTCCAGACCAAGTCTTCGAATCACCGTGGTCTTGAAATCCGCAGTGTCTACGTTGTTACCGCCAGCCTCGCGCAAATACATCCGCACAGTCCCAGGGTAGTTCTGCTCGATGTACTGAGGCTTGTAACTCACCTTCAACTCGAAACCAGTAGCGGTCTGCGTTGGAACCTCACCCACGTCTGGCTCTAATATACCTGCCAACATCTTTACGAAGGTTGTCTTGCCAATACCATTAGGTCCCAGAATTCCTACAATCTGACCCTTTTTCACACTGCCACCTTGAACTTCTAGCTCGAAGTCCTCAAACTGCTTCTTCATATCTTGGTACTCGAGCAGAGTCTTTGCTCCAGCAAACTCATTATCTTGTGCGGTCATACCTTTGAAAGAAATGGAAGTGTCTCTGAATCGCATATTTTCGTCTGGAATATACCCATCGAGGAATATATTAATGCCAACTCTCGTTCCATGTGGATGGGACACTATTCCGTATACACCGGGATCACCGTAGAACATGCAAATCAAATCTGATACGTAGTCCAAAATAGAGAGGTCATGCTCCACAACTACTACTGTCTTGCCCATCTCTGAGAGTTCTCTTATGGCTCGGCCGACGCGGAGTCGTTCTCGGACATCAAGATATGCAGTCGGTTCATCGAAGAAGTACACGTCGCCTTCACGTATGATCGCTGCAGTAATAGCAACTCGCTGTAATTCCCCACCGCTTAGAAACTTAATAGGTCGTTCCCAAATATCAGTTAGATTCATTGTTGTCTTAAGCTCATTCAACCGTCCTGAGGAATCAGCGCTCTCAAGTAATTCATGAATCGGTTTGTCTGCAATCGATTCCATTTTGGGAAGTTCGGTTATTGTCTGAGGTTTGTGAATTGGTGTGATTTCATTTGACCTGATTTTTTCGAAAAATGGTTGAAGTTCAGACCCTCGGTATTGTAGAATAATCTCATCCCAATCGGGAGGATCATCAATTCGTCCAAGGTTTGGTTTCAATTCCCCGGCCAAGATTTGAATTGCAGTTGTCTTGCCGACTCCATTGGGTCCTATCAAGCCCAAGACCTTTCCTTCTTTGGGAATAGGCATCCTAAATAGCTCGAATCCATTGACACCGAAACGGTGTGTACCATCGCTTTTCAACTTCTCAGGCAGGTTAACTACTGTAATGACATGGAAGGGACATTTTTTAACGCACATAGCAGCGCCTGAACAGAGCTCCTCAACGATAATAGGGGGTTTATCAGGCCCGTCTGGAAAAATGACTGTTTCATCTCCAGTTCTAACTCTGGGACAAAATCGTCTGCACTCATGATTGCAATCTGTTGGTCTGCATCGTTCACGGTCAATAACAGAGATACGCATTCCGGGGTCAACACCAATACTGATTCAAAGAGGTTGAGCTCTCACCGCTTTATAGCGATTTGGCTAGATGATTTCTCGGTCGTATCCAATATAGGAACTATGGCACCATTGCAAAACCTTTTGTTGCCAATAAACAAGGTCGAGTTGGGCCGTAAAAATGGACATCATCAATCGATTCCTAGGATTATTTGGTATCAATAGAACAGCAATGACCGGGGCCATGAGTGAGAAATCGGATCTGAAGGCCCAAATCGATTTTCTCAGGAATAGGCTCTTCATGAAAATAACAGGACGACGATTAACATCTCATGATATCAGCAGTCTGTCCCGCAATCAAAAGAATCTCGATAACTTGCACAGACTCTCTCCAGCAAGAAGACTAAGGAGAGGCACCCTAGAATAAGCCCTATGACTCTCAGCACGGGATGATGACAGCAGTAGAGGGGAAAATACGCCTCATCAGCGTGATGACCGATAAACCGCAATCTGACCGTACTTTGTGAAATCAGAGAGGGAATGTATTCTGCTACAATATCTGGAGGTTTGACAATCTGAGTCCTTTTCGATGCAATCATGATGGGTCATGTGATAGAGTCAGGCTGTGTTGCATAGATACAGAGATGACTTTGACGATGGCAGATATTAACCGAATCAGAAGATTGGGATATGATCCTGATGACTTCATGAAGATTGCAGAAGACGGATTCGCTGAGCTTCGGAATATTGATGGTTGTTGTTACTTTTATGATGTTGAATCTGCAAGCTGCAAGGTTTATCAACACAGACCCGAGGGCTGCAGGTATTACCCGATTGTATATGACATGGCTTTAGAGAAATGTGTTGTTGACAATGAGTGCCCGTCTGGCTCAACCATATCACAAGATGAGATTGATTCGATCTGTCTGGTGGTTAAGAGACTTGTAGAAACGTTAGTGAGTGAGGCAAGGAATGTTGAGAGATAGGGCAGATTTGCATCTGCATTCGAATTATTCGGACGGAGTTCAAAGCCCGACTGAGATCATCAGAAGCGCGGAGAAGATCGGATTAGCGGGCATAGCTCTGACTGACCATGATACCCTGGACGGGCTCAGTGAGTTTATGACTGCAACAACATCGAACTCTTTGAAGCGAGTTCCTGGTGTCGAAATCAGCACTGAGACGGACGGACGTGAGGCGCACGTATTAGGGTATCATGTTCCGGAGAAACCTGTGATGCTCCTCAAGGAGCTACATAATCTTGCAAGAGCGCGGCAGAGAAGGATTCCGAAGATGGTAAACAAACTCCAAGAGCTTGGGTACGATATTAGTCATGCTGAAGTTCAAAATGCGCTTCGCAATGCGTCGAGCCCGGGGAGACCCCATGTTGCCAGACTGCTCGTAAAGAAAGGATTGGTAGATTCTGTGGAGGAAGCATTTGGCAAGCTTTTGGGGGCAGGAAAACCCGCATATGTTAGGAAGGAAAGGATGGATACAAAGAGGGCGATCCTACTATTGAGAACGGAAGGAGCTGTACCCGTTCTCGCCCATCCGCTCACTATTCCAAATGCTAATCTTAGAGAACTCTTCATTGAACTATTGGGAATCGGACTTGAGGGGGTTGAAATCGAATATGATTATGGTCATCTTGATGTGAAACGGAAGAAGAAAGATGTAAGAGATGCTATGGAGGGTCTGGACCTGATAGTAACTGGTGGAAGTGACTCACATGGTGAACCCTCCCACGGTCATATCGGAGATGTCACAGTGCCTGTATCGGTCATTGATGAGTTACATGAGGCAGCCAGGCGGATAAGAAAAAGTGGGTGAGCCTCATCATGGATCGCTTCATTATCGACGCAATGCTTGGCAGACTCGCACTCTGGTTAAGGCTTGCAGGTGTCGACACAATATATGAAACAGACCTCGAAGATGATAGAATAATAAAGATAGCTGCATCTGAAAACCGAACCATTCTCACCTCTGATGCCAACCTCAATCAAAGAGCAATGAAAGAAGGAGTCCAAAGCATGTTGGTGAGAGGGGCAGTGGACTATAGAATTGCGAAAATATTCCATGAATTCAACATTTCGCCGGAAGTGGATCCTGATGAGGCGAGATGCTCAAAATGTAATGGAGAGCTCGTAAAGATATCTACAGACGAAAAGAGCAAGATTCGCGAGTTCGTGCATAAACAGACCTATGACCACTATGACGTTTTCTGGTACTGTCCTGATTGTGATGCAGTATATTTCCAGGGGGGTTATTGGGATAACATTCAGAAATACATGGAACATATCTCCCGACTAATGGAGGCCATGGACTAAGCTGAGATAGAGAACAGGAGCCTATTCTATTTCGCGAACTGAGATGTTGTATTCGATGGGGATGCAGTCCTTTGTTGAACGTGTTAATGGACAGTATTTTTTTGCCTGTTCAATGCAACGCTCACCGAGGTAAAGATCATCCTCAGCAACAACTACTTCTCCAGTGATTTCGAATTTGGAGATCGAATAGCCTGAACCATCGAATTGAACCAGCAACCTCCCATGAAGATTGAAAGAAATGAGATTGAGATTTGACATTCGCTGGATATCGAGAAATGTATTGTTGATACAACCCAAAATCCCTGCAATGAATAATCTATAGGGGCACAAGCCTTGACCTCTACCACCGTAAACCTTGGGAGTATCGAAGATTAATTCATTATCCCGCAGTGTGGCTGTGCCTCCCGTCTTTCCATCCCACTCAGTACTGGCCATATACTCCATTTTTTCTGGATATTTAGACTTGAGATTCATAGGGAGGTCCTCGGATGGGGCGATTCCCGCTAGAGCATAAGCATTTTGGTTGATACGATTTGCTAGCAAGTCATTTAAACCAGATGGGTCGTCCTTCCCATGTGTGAATGCGATGGGTCGGCGCATGAAAGCTGCAATGTTCTACGATATTGGAGATGTACGATACGAAGAAACAGATGTTCCTCAAATTGGAAGAGGTGAACTGCTTATTCGTATCGGGAAGGCATTGACCTGTGGGACAGATGTTAAGACCTACAAGAGAGGACATCCACTTCTCCTGAGAAAGACTCCAGCTTTGTTTGGTCATGAATATGCTGGTGTAGTTGAGGAAACGGGGGAAGGTGTGGAGCAATTCGAACCAGGAATGAGAGTTGTTGCGACGAACTCGGCACCTTGTGGAAGTTGCTTTTTTTGCAAAAGAAATAGTCCAAATCTCTGCAAGCAACTCAAGAATACCCTGGTGAATGGAGCATTTGCAGAATACATCCGGGTTCCTGAACCGGTTGTTAAATGGAATACGCACCAGATACCTGATTCTCTACCATTTGAACAAGCGGCATTAACAGAGCCCCTTGCATGCGTAGTTCATGGAATAGAAGAGGCGGGCATAGAAGTTGGGGACACAGTTGCCGTCATTGGAGCCGGACCAATAGGGCAGATGTTGATCATGCTCGCTAAAAAGAGAGGTGCATCTACTGTAGTTGCTTCAGACCTAGCAGAACTTAGACGCAGTATGGCAACCAAGGCGGGCGCAGACATTATTATTGATCCAGCAAGGACAAACCCAATCGAAATTGTCAGAGAAGAAACCTCTGGATACGGAGCAGATGTTGTAATAGAGGCGGTCGGTCTTCCTAGCACTTGGGAACAGGCAGTCAAGATGACCAGAGATGCAGGAACAACGGTTCTCTTCGGGGGTGCTGCCACAGGCACTACGTTTGAGGTGGATACAGGACGCTTCCATTACGGACAGCTCACCATTAAGGGAGTCTTTCATCTGAAGCCAAAGCATGTGGAGCAAGCATTAAGCCTGCTGAAAGCAGGGGATATAGACACGGATATCTTGATTTCAGATGAGATGCCGCTCAGCAGAATTACTGACGCGTTGGAGATGATGGGAGAAGGCAAGAGTATGAAAATTGCAATTCTTCCCTGATGATTCGTTGAAGGAGCAGGATTCATTGGAATATCGAAGCGAAGAAAAACTCGATGAGAATGAGCGGGAACTCATCGATCTTTTTAGTTCATTAGATGAAAGGTTTGAGCCAATGGTAGTCCTAGTGGAGGGGAAGCGAGATGAGCAGGTTCTAAGAGATCTTGGAGTTAAAGCACCAATAATCCGTACTCAGTCTTGGAGAAGCAGGGTACAGCTATTCAGGCATATTGAGAGAATGGTCGAAAATAAGCGGGGCGTTGTTATACTAACAGATTTTGATAGAGAGGGCAAAGAAATCAAAAAAGAAATTGCCAAAGAATTGCAAATTCTGAAGATTCCATTATTGACACAAGCACGGAGAGAAATAGGAAAAGCAATGGGAAATTATCGTTGCATAGAGGAACTGGTTGCGCTGTTCAAGAAGAAAGATTCTCCGGTACCTGCAAGTGACCTTTGAGAAGTTGCCAATACTTTCTGAACAAGGATTCAAGAATTAACATTACTGGAACTGCAAGAAGCAGGAGAAATGTTGCAGGTCCGGCATATACTGTCAATAACTCTCCAGAAACAGCAAATACTCCAGCGAAAAAGAAGTATGCAATTGATAGAGCAATCAAAAGGGGAATCCAGACAATGACCGTCAATTGCAGCGGTATCCCGTGACGCGTAGATGACAATGCAATGATGAGAGAAAACAGAATGATGATGAGAGAGAGAAACCATCCGCTCAAACCAAGGAAATTCCCAAAAATCTCCATGAAATCCAACAGGGAGATTTCAACTCGCCCACTGATTCCAAAGTAAGGAAGTAGAAAACCGGATACCATCATGACGATACCGACAAGGATGGGGAGTTCTCTGACTGTTTTTGCTAGGGTTGGATGCCACCCCGTCATCTTACTAATTGCAACTAGTCCCAACCCAGACAGTAGGCTAATGAGAGGGACGATGAAACTCCCGCCTCGAGCAATATGAATCCCTGATGAGGTATAGATGATGCCGTCCCTCATTCCACTCACAAAGAAAGAGATTTTTCCTATGTGAGTTGGAACTAAGTCAAAGATGAAACCATTGGGGGTTTTTTCCATCTCAGATATTTGCCAAGGTGATCCAGGATCACCCGTCCGCCAACATACACTCAATGGCAAATCTGAAGTAACGTTAGCGGATATCCTCAAGGTCCAGCCATAGATTGAAATCTCTTCTCTTTGAGTAACAGTAATTGTTGGGTATTCCTCATCGTTTGCAAAGATGGAATTAACCCACTCTATGATCACAGAAGTCCAAGTGGGGTCAATGAAATGACCTGAATTAGGTAACAAACTCAAAGTGAGCGGAGCAGATATTGCATGAATCGTATCATGAACGCATAATAGAGGAAAGAATGGGTCATTGGTACCCGCAAACATAAGCACAGGGGTTGTGAGTTGCCTAGCATATGCAATTGGATCGAACCATTTGATAGCGTCATTTATTGTCTTTGAGTCCAGTTTTTCATCAGGAAGAAACAAGCTATTCAGGAATGTCCCGGAACGAAGAGATTCATTTAGATTACCTGCTGCAATCATTGGCACCGAACCATCAACTCGTTCATCTATGGCTGACAGAATAATAGACTGGATTCCACCCATAGAGCCTCCAGCAACAATCACATCTGAAACAAAGGGGAGTGAATCCAATAGAGTCACAGCTCGGGCTGCTGACCATACAGAGTGATAGAGATGAGCAGACTCGGGACCGGAAGATACATCCAAAAAAGTATCGGAGTTCAGAGGAGGATAGGCAGTAGATTCTCCAGAATCAGGTGCGTCAATTGCCATGGCAATGATTCCAGCTGCTGCAAGGTCATTCATTATTCCCATGAAGGTGGAGGAACTGCTACCGTACCCATGAAGGATTAGGATAGCAGGATGAGTTCCGGTTTGATTCGCTTGTCTGGCGACCGTCGAATGTATTCTTACTTCAATCGAATTAATCTCATCGCTTCGGTAGGTGAATTGCCACCTTTCAAGAGCTACTTGCGTTGATTCTGTTTCATGGATGATGACCGAAGTTGATATGTTAGTAATATCAAGTGGCTCATCTTCTGCCGGCCCGAGATCCCAAAAGTCGGTTTCATGATAATCGGAGGATGCAGGTAGAGAATGCCGTATCGGATATTGATTCCCAATCCAGAATATTAGGGATATCACTGAACCAAGAAAGACGAGTAGGACTAGGGTCAATGCTGCTGCTTGATTTCTGTTCATTTATCCCCGCACCGCATTCATACAGTGCTTCCGCAGTTGGGGCATATGAATTTGCCTTGTGGTATCTCTTCCCCACAGACTCTGCAGGTAATGACCTTTTTGACCCGCATAGTGTCACTCATATCCTCTTTGTGTGGCACGAGAATGAATCTATCATCTTCAAACGAAATTCTGAATTGTGATGGGTTTCCAGCCAACTCAAGAAGATCAGTTGGCATGGGCAACCTGTAGTTGTTATCAAGCCTAACGACCCTCGTGGCTCCAAGAGTGTCAAGGTCGATGCCCATTCGATGGAATCCCGAAACGATGCCGTCGCGTATCTCCACCGTGATGTCCGCCATTGAGGCGACCTGCTGGCTGTGGGTTACAATAAAGAATGATGTCCCAAGGGTATCATTCAGTTCCTTGAACAACTCCAAAATCCGTTGAGCTGTTTCAGGGTCAAGGTCGCCAGTCGGCTCATCGCATAAAACTAAGCCCTTCCCTTCTGTATCTATTAGGTTTACAAGTGCACTGGCAATGGCCACTCTTGATCGCTCACCGCCACTCAAGGTGGTGGCTTTGTTCCGTTTTCTCTCTTCTAAGCCAACCAATTTAATCAATCGATTGACACGGTCAGTTCTAACCTTCTTAGGAACACCAGCGATTCGAGCGGCAAGTTCTACATTTTGCCATGCATTGAGATGAGGCAGCAGATTGTTAACTTGGAACACAAAACCAATGAAAGAACGCCGTGCCTCGGTAAGTACACGTTCAGGGATCTTGGTGATATCCTTACGGAGATTAGCCCAGTACACCTTTCCAACTGTGGCTTTTGTTATTCCTCCGATGATATTTGTCAATGTAGTTTTGCCTGAACCGCTTGGTCCGACCACACACATTATCTTCCCTTCAAGAATTTGCAGAGACACACCACTCAGTGCAACAGTTTCTAATTCATTTGTCTTGTAAATCTTATAGACGTTCTCAGCGCTGACAACCACATCATCAGGATAGTCACTGTAAATGTCGATTTCCTCTGCAGTTGTCATATGAACATCAATCCACACCCATCTTGGCTTTCAGATAAGGTTATTGAGCTAAGCATTCTGCACATCTTTGCTTCTTTATCCATTCTTTGCATGTTAATCACAAATTCCTGAGAGCCTTGGCCGGATCTACTCTCCCAGCCCGTTTGGCGGGGATATAACAGCTAGCCAACATAACAAGGCTCTCCAGTGATATGATGACTATCAGCATAGCAATTGGAAATGATAGGACCGCTGCTAGTACTGGAGAGAAAGGTGAAACGCCAAAGGTGAGGATGCTCATAGCGTACCCGAAGAGGAACCCAAGAATCAAACTGATAGAGATGGCCGCGACCACAGAGCCGGCAAATTCGCCAAAGACCATGCTGACAACTTGCTTCTGCGTACTACCTATTGCTCTAAACAAGGCATACTCCTTACTACGTTCACTCACTGAGGATCCAAGGAACAGAGCAATTGCCGAAAGCCCCATAGCAGCACATAGAGCAAATGAGATTACAGTTAATCCTTGAATGCCTGACAAGAATAGCTGCAGCGAATATGATTGTGTTGAGATATCATATGTTTCAACAGTGAAGACATGAGTGTTCTTCTCTTCTGAGAGATTCTCAATGATAGGAGTTACATCTGCAAAGCATACTGTATCCACCAAAAACAGCTCCGCGCTATCTATGCTACTTCTCTCCGAGAGAAAGTCAAGGTTCACCAGAGCAAAGCCGCCTTGTCCCGCTTGGAATCCAAACTGTGCAGCAAACGAGGGGCCGTCGATTTCTTGTGTTGAAGCAATCCCAAAAGCTGGAGCGCTCTTCATAATTCCGACGATTTTGAATGATGACAATAACGTATCTTCAATGCCCCCATAGTAGACCAAGACCCCATCTCCCGTCGTCTTATTCCACAGGCTTGCATAATATTGACTTATTACAATCCCGTTATCAGTCTGACTTAGTTCCATCAGAATTGAATCAGAAGAATTGCCAACAAAGCTACCCTCTGAGAAACGACCTATATTGAGATATCGGATTGGATCAATACCCTCCAGGAAGAATCGGTTAGTAGATACTTGACCCCATGTCTGCATAACGGGGGTCGCATCTATGACGCCTGGATATGACTTCAGGGTTCTGTTGAAATCGAACGGCTTGGGTTCACATTCAATGCGCATGTCAGCACCTATGGCGTAGGCTAACTCGTTATCTACCGTTGCTTGGAAGCTGGATGTCTGAACCAGCATCATTGTTGTCGTGGTGAGAGTCAAGGTAAGAATTACCAGCAGTGGAATAAATTGGCCCTTGCGTTTCCTTAGACTTTGGCTCAAATATAGACTCTTTTCACCCAAGAGGAAGCTTGTGCTTCCAGACACGCGGGCGGTGAAGTGACGCATTGCACGAGAACCAAAATATGAAGCGACAAACAACAGCAAGGTTGCAATTAGAGTCTCGAGAATTGCCATCATGCCTATAGGGGGAACTAATGTTGGCATCAATAATAGTGCAGAAAGAGTGAATCCAAGCCCAATGCCATATCTCCATCCATTCCCAGTGTCAGCAACCTCATCGGGTTGATTATCCATTGGCTGCCCGACTTCAGATACATCAATTCGTCTTGCAACATGGAGCAGGTAGGTCGCAGGGAGATACATAGCAATCACTGCTGCAATTATCAATCCAAGACTAGGCATAGTAAGATGCGTGATGTAATCCATAAACACTCCAATATCAAAGACAAATAATCCCGTAGAGGATCCGATTAATGGACCCATCACTAGCGAGAGACCAATACCAATCAAAAGACCAGTTAGAGCAAGAAACAGAGATTCCCACATGAATGTAGAAAATACTTGGTTGTAAGATGCGCCCTTAGCCCTGAGAGCGCTGATTTCTCCCTTTCGGCGCGACACTGCAGCTTCTGATGTGAATACTGTCAGCATAAGGCTCATGATCAATACGGGGAATGCTACAATCGTCAGAATTTGGCTATCTAGGTAAGTCTGTATCTGGGCATCCAGTTCCCATATATCAAGCAGGCCGCTAACTTGATACGCAGGAAACTCTTCCTCAAATTGTGACTTGAAAGTTATGAGATTGTCAGCGAAATTCTCAGAACCTCTGGCAATTAATTCGCTCTCAGACGCGCGGACAAGGATGGAGGATTTAAAGTACCCCCAATTTGCAATCTCTTCTGTTTTTTCTTCGCCTATTTCACTGGAGAGCACAATTACTGAGTCCTCAATTCCGAGGACGGATTCAGCAAAACCTAGAGGATCCCAATTCTTGCGCATGACGGAAACGAATGCATTCCCAATCTGTGAGTTTAGGTCCTTGATGCTGTAAATGCCTGCGATTGTTAGGTTATGAGCGGGTTCAACGTTTAGCTCTTCACGAGAACGTAATTGCCCTGCTCTCTGTTCATGAGCAATAATGTCGATGTCCACTTCATCTCCAATCTCAAGTTCGATGTCTAGTACATCTTGTGTATAAGATATGAACCCCTCAGATACAAGCAGCTCTCCATGATTTAGGGTGAACTTACCTGTGTAATCGAATTCCCGTGACCAATACCCGAGTATCTCATTATTGGTCAGAATCACGCGACCATCCTTAACTCCTTCTGCATAGTTGTATTGATAGCTACCATATGCATCATAGTACTCCCAATCCGGAAAAGTATCGTTTGCCAAAACGCCCACTGTCGAAACAACACGATGGACTGCATCCGTTAGAGGATGATCTTCTGCACTCTCTATTATGCTATCAAGCAGTCTCCTATCATACAGGGCATTTGGCTTCAAGCGAAGAGACATTTGATACGTATTCTCTTCGAAGTAACTTGTAACAACTAAGGTTGTACCCGTATTGGACCACACGAACACAGTGGTAGGCAGCGCAATTCCGATGGCCAGGACTAACGCAATACCCATATTTCGAGTGGGATATTTCGTTATGGAAGAGAGGGCATATGACAGAGACCATGTTGAGCTGCCCTTCATCCGTCGTCGGGGGTTTGTTGTTTTCGCCATTATTTTTCCTCATAGATTTCGTAGTACTATAGCAGGGTCAGTCTTTGATGCCTGTACTGCTGGCCAATAAGCCCCTGCAATCATGGCACCGATTTCAATTAGTAAGACAGTGGTAAGGAATCCTATCGGGAATGAGATGACTGCTTGGAGAACTCTAGCAAAAGGACTCATCGAAAAGACCACTGCACTCATGACATATCCAAATATTGTCCCTAGCACCAGACTCAGTGTTAGAGACGCAAAGACGATACCAGAAAACTCCGACAATACCACACGAACAATTTGGCTCTTTGATCCACCTACTGCTCTAAGAATGGCATAGTCCCGTTTTCTCTCTCGAACAACTGAACCGAGGAATAATGTCAGAGCGAACATGCTTAGAATCATTGACATAGCAAATCCAATTGAGAACAACCCTTCTACTGTGCTAAGGAATAGTGCGGTTCCAAACGAGAACCGATCCAATTCAAAAGACTCCGGAGTGGTTGCAGAAACGCCTGGAAGGTCATTTAATGCTCGCAAAACCAAATCCTGGTCAGTTACACAAACCAAGTCAGCAAGAAATAGATTCGCAGTAGATATCTCAGTTCTCTCAGATATGTAATCAATATTGGCAATTGCAAATCCAGAGTATCTAGCCTGGAAACCAAACGCCGGCCCCAGCCTTGATGGAGGTATATCTTCTGCTGATGCATATCCAAAACCAGGAGCACTCTGCACCAGACCGACAACTTGGAGACTGACATATACTGCTTGAAGTCTACCACCAATACGAAGATTCAGGTTATCGCCAATGGTTTTATTCCATCTGGTAGCGTGATAGTTGCTCAGTATAATACCATTCGGAGTGGATGAGAGCCGCGATAGGAGGAAGCCTGAATCCTCTCCATAGAAACTGGAGGAGTCGAATTTCCCAATCAGCGAGTATTCAATAGCATCTACGGCTTCAAGTGTCATACGTTCGGTTCCAAGTTGGGCCCAGGTCCTTAGAATTGGAGTTGCTCGGTTAACACCGGGATACTCCTCCAATGCTTCTCCAAACGAGAATGGCCTGGAGGTAGTCCCCACCCGCAAATCAGCACCAAGGGCGTAGGAAATCTCTTTCTGCAGATCTGCTTGAAAGCTCTCTGCTTGAACAGTAAAAGCAATTGTGGAGGAGAGGGTCAGAGATAGAACAACCATCAGCGGTACAACTCGTCCTTTTCTCATCCTGAGATTCCCAGATGAAATCATATTCTTTTCACCAAGAAGAAATGAGAGGCGGGAGGTGAATTTGGCAAAGCCCACTCGGGTGATTCTTGATCCATTATAAGATAGAAAGAACCAAGCTGCAGTACCTAGACCGATTTCCACCAGTAAGAGAATAGGATTTCCCGGAACAAATAGAACCGCGGCCATGACCAGCCCCAGCAGGACTGCTGAAGCTCCGATTGTGAAGCCATAGGCAGGTTGCTCGGATGTTTCAGTATCTGCAGTCTCCATAAGTTGGCTTCCTATCTCGGTTAGAGCTGCATTTCTAGCAGAATTCAAGATGAATAGCAACGGAGGAAGAATGCATACCAGAATAGTAGTAAAAATGCTCTGGGGATTGAGAACAGTTTGTGATAGATAGTAGGAGTAGATTTCCCAATCAAAGCTCATGAAACCCGTTGCAGCAGGAATGAGTGCGGCAAATAGCATACTCAGAATAAGACCGAGAGCTACACTAATTGATGCAATTATGATTGATTCAGCGAAGAAGATCCCGTATATCTGACGGGAACTGGCACCCTTTGATCTTAGAGCGCTGACCTCAGTCTTTCTGGTCGCCATGAAGGTGTCTGCAGCAAATACTGATAGAAACAACGCAAGAATGAAAATAGGCAGATTGAGCAAAGCCAGAGGCATAGTTTGGATGTAAGTATCAACAAGATTCTGGAGGTACAAAACCTCATCCAACCCTTCAACAACAACAGAAAATTGTTCCTCAATTCGAGTCTTCAGCGTTATAAGATTCTCAGAAATGATTTCTAGTCCCGCAGCAACAAGAGAGCTGCTGGATGCCCTGATGAAGGTTTTTGCCCCAAAGAACCCAACTTCAGGCAGACCGCCTGTATCCACAGCACTTGAAAGCACCATTATACTATCGCGAATACCGAGGACAGGGGCATCATAATTGACATAATCGTAATTGCTACGCCGTTGCGATGGAAAAGCGGTCTCTATTATGGAGTTGTATCCCTCAATCTCGTATATTCCAACAATAGTCAACGAATCAAGGCTTGTTCTGGCCATATCGCCAATAATACCTTCAGTACCTGTTGGGCGCCGAGTCAATAGTTCTACACTTATTGTTGAGTTCACTGTCAGTGTCTGCCCAAATACCTCATACACATAGTTAACAAACTGCGTTGAAACCAAAGCCTTGTCATCACTCAACGCGAATCTTCCTTCAACCTCGAATTGGCCTTTGGATTGTTCAAGGAATTCATTGTCTACAAAGATAACCTCACAGTCCTTGATTCCATTGGTATATATTGGGAGATCCAGCCCGTATGCAGTATCATCAGGGAGCTGAGTACCATAGACCAATCCAACTGTTGAATTTATTCTTGTTGTGCTATCAACGAAATCACTGCTAGAGGCATACAACGAGGCTGCGTCAACAGACTCGGTTTGTCCTGGTGCATTTGTAAGAAGTAATTGGAATGCATTTTCATCAAAGTATTCCTCTATACTCACTTGTACTCCGGTATCAGCCCAAATCATAGCTGAACCAATAAGAGAAAACCCGAGGCTGAGAGTTAGTGCGAGACTCAATGCCCTAAATGGAAATGCCCTCATAGAGCTCAGGGCATATGAGAATGAGTAAGCACGATTACCGGGAAGCTTGCGGTAATTCCGTTTTCTATCAGCCAAAGAATCAACCCTCCACCGCAGTGTCCTTTTGATCCCGTACTGTATCCGAAGGACGCGACTCAACATCGACCCCACTTGCTCTGAAGAACTCGCCAATAAGTTCGTCGACCAATTGTCCGTCCCTAAGCAACAGGATTCTATCAGCCATTCTTGCGGTTTCTGGATCGTGCGTGACTGTGATAACTGCTCGATTCTCCCCTTTAGCCAAGTCCCTCATGAGTTTGATAATCTCTCCACCGGTCTTGTGATCCAAATCGCCAGTCGGCTCGTCGCATAGCAGCACAGTCGGATTATTTGCCAGTGCACGAGCCAGGGCGACCCGCGACCGCATTCCGCCTGAGAGTTCATGTGGCATATGGTGAGCACGGTGGTCCACACCAACTGCTTCAAGAAGTTTTATCGCACGCCCGTATCGCTCTTTGGCACGCACTTCATCCAGGAGCATAGGAACTTGCACATTTTCTATTGCAGAAAAGATAGGAAGAAGGTGTTGGTCCTGGAACAGCACACCGATGTTATGACGCCGCATTTCCGACATGTCTTCATCATTGAGCTTGGTTATCTCGACCCCATTCACTATGATCTCGCCAGCTGTGGGGCGATCAAGCCCACCTATGAGATTCAAAAGGGTGGTCTTCCCGGAACCGCTTGCTCCAACGATGGCAACGAATTCACCTCGGTTAACGGCTAGGTCAGTACCTCTGAGTACTTTGATGATTCTTCGACCATCTTCAAATTCTCGATAGAGGTCTATACATTGTACTGCAACATTGCTGTCCAAGGGCATTTTGCTCCTTCCAGCTTGACGAACGCAACTGATTTTTAAGCTTACTACAATAGCAACGTAAAACAGCGGAATTCGGAAACTATAACTGACCTTGCCTTTCGACACAGTCAGTATGAGAAGGAGAATGCTTGCCGTTTTGGTCGTTTTCGTTGTTATAGCCTCAACCACATCATTTTCTGATGTCACACCTCCAAACGAAATTGAAGCCGAAAAATTGCATTCTCTTGATCATGTATTGGCTCAGGGTGAAACGCTTGATGTCTACAACATATGGAGCTCGGTTTATTCCGCCATAAGCCAATCGAACATCCAATCAATCACTAAGACAATATCTGAAGACTATGAGAACCGTATCTGGTACCCCTTGCATAAAGAGGGTTCTGATCCACTCATTGGGGCGTGGAACTATGTTAATTCAACCCTCAAATCGTATACAAACAATGAACTGGGATTTAGGTTTGTGACGGAAGAGAAGACGCTTGTTGCGATACAGCAGGGAACTGATCCACATTCGGCACCAATAGTGTTTGCAGCAAACATTGCAGGCCGGTATTCTCCGGGCGCAAACATGTGGGGCGCGGCGGTAGGCGCCGTCCTAGAGATTTCTCGTGTACTCCATAGCTACAACTTCACCAACGATGTCTACTACGTGCTCGTAAACGCCTATTCCTCTACATACGGTGTAGTATCGGGAAATCTAGGTATTCAGAGCCTCATAGAGCACCTAAATGAAACTGGGACCAAGCCGTCTGCACTATTCTGGTTTGACCGTCTTCTCTACAGGGATAGCGGAGAAGTGCTGGGCGATATGGTTCCCCTTCACTACGATACGCTTGAGAGTGGATTCGGTTCCGAAGAGCTCGTTGTACAACTGGCGGAACAGGCCTCAACTAGAGTTGGGAGTGGGAGAGTCTTTGCTATTCATGAACCGGGTTCATACTTCTGGTCAGGAACGGGAGCGGCGGAGGCATGGGTACGAGGAACTCCCGGCTTCTCATTTTCGCAGTATAGCGCAGGTGGTTTGGGAGGAGGATCAAATGACCAGTGGGATGCCACAATATATGATTACTCGCAGGCAAGAGAAGCGGCGGGAGTTGCAGCCTGTGTAGCGGCATTTCTCGGAAACATGGGCAATGGCAAGAAGCCCCAATTCTCTGGCTCAAATAGCATTGCAGTCGATGCTAGCAGGAGGTATAGTGTCCCTGTATCGGGTATGTCATTTCTGAACGCCACAATCATATGGGTGGCTAACACTACGCTAAATGCTGAAATCATCGATCCCTTTGGTACGTCTGTTTATTCGGTAAACGAATCTGACGGGCCTATTGACATAGAGTACTTACCGGTAACCAAAGGCGTGCATAACATAACGGTAGAGAATCCGGGCAATGAATCAGCAATAATTCAATACACATTCTCACACTGGCATGATTATGACCAAGATAATCTAGATGACCATGAAGAGTTCATTTTTGGAACGAACTCACTTTCAGAAGACTCTGATAATGACTTGCTTCGGGATGACTTGGAACGGGATTTAGGTACCGACCCCAGAAATGCAGACACTGATTCAGATGGTGCAATGGATGGCATAGAGTATATCATTGGGTCTGACCCGCTCATTCAAGACACAGACTCTGACGGTATTCTCGATGGTGAAGAAATCGAACTGGGGATGAATGCCACAAGCAACGATACGGATGGCGATGGGCTCTTAGATGGATATGAGCTCAGAGAGTTGGGAACTGACCCACTATCAAATGACTCGGATTCAGATGGCCTCACCGATTATGACGAGGTTATGATTTACATGACTGACCCTTTATCGCCTGATACCGATGGAGATGGGTTGAGTGACCTCTTCGAGGTATTGAATGGTCTTGATCCTCTATCGACTGATACTGATGGAGATGGTTTATCCGACGCATATGAAGTCGAACACTGTCTAAAGCCCTTCGACCCGGACACGGATGGAGATGGCATCCCTGATGGTCTTGATTGGGCCCCCAGAGAGCACTGGATAGCGACTTTGCCAATTATGGGCCTTGGATTATTCACAGCTGCAATAGTGGTTTTCTTGCTCAAGAAGCGCCAGGAGTATCTACAGGGTGGATAACTTGTGAATGCTTCAGTGACCGCGGCATGCAGATGCTGGGTTGGCAAGCTATTTAATCGGACTCGAATTCAAAGGGGCAAGATGAATGCTCAGAGACTTCGGGCGTTAGCTGTTGGTGTTGCCCTATTTCTTACACTGGGTCAGCTATTAGCGTATAGTGGATTCGCTCAACCAATTGATTCAGTTGGGGATAGAAAGAAGCCCGAAGGACACAGCGTACTCTCCGGTCAGTCAATAGCAAATATGACAGAGATTTTTGAATCTGTCTGGGACGAAACCTCTGAATACAGTCTCGGAAATCTAACCAAAGAGCTCACTGAGCAATATCCTAGTAGAATTTGGGACTCACAGAACCCCGACGACTTAGAACCAAGTCAGAATCTTATTGACGCGTGGTGGTGGGCAAATGAAACCCTGCTCAATTACACCGATAACGAGCTTGGTTTCAAACACGTGACAGAATATGAATCGCTTGTTGCAATTAGGAACGGAACCGGACCAGCACCCCGTCCCGCAATTGTCGTATCAGGAATGATTGACTCCGACAACAATCCTGGAGCGAATGACGCGGGTATAAGCGTAGCCGCAGTTCTTGAATTGGCACGAGTCATTAATGATTATGAGCTGAATTTCGACTTGTATCTTGTATTGATCAACGGTGCACACATCGAAGAAGATGTGGATTTGGGAGGCAGAGCACTCGTTGAGTGGTTAGAGGAGAATGAGGTAAAAACCTATACTACTTTCGCATTTGATAGGTTGCTCTTCCATAGATCCCAATATGTCTATGGCAATCTCATTTCTTTGAGAAGCTTCAGCAAAAATGAGTTGTATCATCAAAATAGCTGGATTCCTGATTTGATGATAGATCTATCGTCAACATTTGGACATTCTTGGATTCAACAAGTTGGCGACCTCGATACCGCAGAACGTTCACTTGCTTTTGAGATGTGGCAAGTAGGAAGACCAGCAATTCATGTTGCACAGGGTTTCTTCCCTGATCCCTACGCAAGTTCTGAAGATGACACTTGGGATCGTCAATATTATAGCTTTCAGAAACCGAAAGAAGCGGTCGCGATAGTAGCCTGTGTTCTTGCCAATCTAGCGATGATAGAAGTGGATACTGCGGGCTATCGATACTACCAAGGGGCTCTTTACCCAACGAATATTTCCAGTCATACCTTCACTGTATCAATATCCAGCTTTGTAAATGTGAGCTTGAGTTGGATAAATGACACGACCATGCAGGCAAGTATCATCGAGGATGAATCGGGATCAGTGGTATATCAGCGCATCGAGTCTGACGGTTTCATTCAACTAAAATACCTCTCAATGAATGTAGGACCTCACAAAATCCGCATTGAAAATATTGGGACCAACGGAACACAATTTTGGCTCAATTTTACCCAGTTAGAGGACTTTGATGGGGACACTTTGTCTAACCATTACGAGTTTTTGCTGAATACTAGTCCTTTCTTTTTGGATAGCGATTTTGATGGCTTGGATGATGATTTTGAAGTGAGTTTGGGTTCAGATCCAACAGAGGCAGATTCTGACGGCGATGGGGCTCTAGATTACTATGAATACACAACAGGCTCGAGCCTCTTACTCACCGATACTGATTCGGATGGAATCTCTGACGGACAGGAAGCGGAACTCGGAACGAGTCCAATAAAGGTAGATACCGATGGAGACGGGATTAGCGACTTTGATGAATGGCAAGTATACCACACAGATCCGACGCGAAAAGATACCGACGGTGATGGCCTTGATGATGGGTTTGAAATTGAATTTGGCCTTGATCCCTTATCCCCAGACACCGATGGTGACTCCTTAAGCGACCTCTTTGAGGTTCTGAATGGCCTTAATCCTCTATCGCCTGATACTGATGGAGATGGTCTATCCGATGCCTATGAAGTTGAGTACTGCCTATCGCCAACAAACCGAGATACGGATTTTGATGGGTTGCCCGATGGAATCGATTGGGATCCACATGAACACTGGATTTCAGTGGTGGCACCCGTGGGATTGCTCAGTATCATCATGTTAGCAGTCATCTACAGCCTCATGAAGTATGACATCTATACACGCATGGATGAACAAGAGGATTGAACCCTTTTCAGGACGCAATCTGCGATATTCCATGTCAAGAGCCAATTGCACCGAGCATGAAATCACTAGTCATATAGAGCAGATTGAATGCTCTGTACAGAGGAAGACAATCTTAGAGGGTTGAATAATGGAAACGACCAGAGTTGGACAGAGAGGCGTAGTATTTTCATTTACCGAACCGTTCCTGACAAATGTATATGTCATTTTGGGAGGAAATAGGACCTATATTTGTGACACATTCTGTGGTCCTGATTCTATGACTGATTTGATGGCGTGGTTGAGCGAAAATGAGAACCCTGCCGAAGAGATGATTATCTTCAATTCGCACGCAGATTACGACCACATCTGGGGAAATTGCCTGTTCAAAAGCACAATTGTAGGTCACAAACTATGCCGCGAGAGGGCTATCAGAGAAGGGGAAGAGGCACTTGAGAAGTATGGTTCTCACACCCAAGGACAGGTAAAGGTGATTCCACCCAATCTCGTGTTTGAGGATAGTGTGAGATGGACGGATGACGGAGTGATGTTCTTTCATACGCCGGGACATACAGAAGACTCTGCATCATGTTATGATGAGAGAGATCAGGTCCTATTTGTTGGTGACAATGTCGAACATCCTTTACCCTACCTGAACACCTTGGATTTCCAGACCTATCTGAATACGTTGGATTCTTACAGGAAAATGGATTGGATGGTCTTAGTCACGGGCCACGATGCAGTTCAAACGGATTCCACACTCCTTTTGACAAATAGAGAGTATATTTCACAGATGATTCAGTGGGATGTGGATGTCTTTGAGTTGGACGATGATGCCCTCAAAATCCATGTCTACAATCTGTCCAAACTTACTTTAGATTTAGTACAGGGAAAAATCGAGAGAAAAATAGGTGAACACTTCGCTGAAGTCATGATGAAAATAGCCCAAGCTTCAGATTTGGAAATTGATGATAAATCGATGAAAAGACTCCGAGATGTAGCAAGTGAAACTCAAGCCAATCGCCTGTAGCAAAATACTCATCTTGTAATAAGAAAGAATTCAAAGAACCATGAAGGACATCGAAGTCGAGAATTTCAGTCTCAAAGCATCAGTGGAATGTGGACAGACTTTCAGCTGGAAGAGGGCCGGAGCAGGTTACGTAAACGCGGATGTTGGACAGGTTATTTACGTTGAGCAACAGGATGATGTTCTCTATTACGAAACCTCTGATTTTTCCATGAATGTTGAGAGGCTTCTGAGGCTTGACGACCCGCTGCAAGACATTCAACGAGAAATCAACAAGGATAGTCTCATACAGAAAAGCATCCAATATGCACCGGGCTTACGCATTGTCAACGACCCTTTCTACCCCTGTCTCATCTCCTTCATCTCTTCCACGAGAAAGAACATACCTTCGATAAAGAGGATTCTCGATAATCTCAGAGAACGCTACGGCACTCGATTCGATTTCCGAGGTGCCTCATATTATGGAATGCCCACCCCCGAACAAATGAGCAATGTGACGGTACAAGACCTGAGGAGATGTGAACTGGGTTACCGTGCCAAGTTCATTAGACGCTCAACAGAAGCAATTCTCACTGGAGAGACGCAGCCGGACAGAATTGCAGAGATGCCATATGAAGAAGCTCATTCTGAGTTGAAGAAGCTGCATGGGGTTGGAAACAAGGTGGCAGATTGCGTCTGTCTCTTTTCACTGGGACACTTGGAAGCGTTCCCCATAGATGTTTGGATAGAAAGGGCAATTAAACAACAGAATGATATCTTCGAGGGGGCGGGAAAATCTTATGCGAAGAAATCGGAGGCAGCAAGGAAATACTATGGCAAGTATGCTGGATATGCTCAGGAGTATCTCTATTTCTATACACGCAGCACCTATGACACCAATCAGTTTGGAAAAGAAAAGCATTGTTGATAGAGCATCTTTGATTTCATGTACTCGCATCTCTTACTAGACTGAGTTAGAAAGGACTTAATCCGCTTCAGAAACTCTGTTTCTTTTCCTTCTTTTCAGCATACCAAGAACGGTTCTCCACGTCGTTCGATATCTCCCACGCGCGGGTCTGATAGAACTGTAGCGGATGGAGAATGTATTCGCATAGTGGGTCGAAGGCAGCACCCAAGTAGACGGGGCATAGCGTATTTCCCTGCATCTTTTGACAGCTAGGAGGTGTGTACCCCTCTCCGCCCTTTGAGGCAATATGATGAACTTGGTATTTCGCTAGTTGACCACCACCAAAATCAGGAGCAGGCTGAAAAACGCTCAAGACCTCCTCCTCGGTCATACCGATTTTCAGCAGAAAGGCGGCGAGAGCGAATCTAGCCTCATGAGAGAGATTCTTCCCTTGGACCGAATCGGAATGCATCTGGGCCATGCAGGGTGGAAACGCAGAAACCATATTCTCAGTAATTTCGATAGGTCGCGTACTCCGAATCTTGCTTTTCAGCTCGCTCTCAATCCGTTGAATTTGCAGGGTCAAATTGCTAGGCAGGCTCGGAATGTTGATGGAGCTATCAAGTATTAATTTTTTAAATTTCCCCGAGATTAATCGATTCAACTCGGACTGCTTTATTGCCAACCACCCATCCTTGACATGTCTATTGACCAGTTTCCATTCGGCAGAATGAAATGAGGGGGCAACCTCGAGATAATTCTCAAATCTGATATCAAGGTCAAACGTTCGAATGTGATATGGTAACTTTGCCTTGTGGGTTCCCTCACCTATTGGTTTTATGCCCCAATCAAAGGAATCGCTGGCGAGACGGATAACAAAATCAGCTGGTTCTTTGCGCAAATGTTTGTTAACCATCTTTGACTCAGCTTCGGCTTGGTACATCTTCAATCGAGGATTGCCTATCTTTTCAGTCATTATTCTTGCAGTCTGATAGATTAGATGGTCGTACTCGTGATTCGTGTTGACTGTCTGAATCTCTTCCTGATCTAGGGCTGCTAAGACCCTGTTTGCTGCCTCCTCCACAACATACTCTCCCTCTCGAGTTTCAATTCTCTCAATGAGCTCCTCTATGTCTTTTGCGATGTTTCTGGTGGCTAGTCTGGATTCTTTTGAGAACGGATATCTCAGAAGTTGGAGTCTTGTCGGCAGTTATTCACACCTCTTATCGATGACGGGTATCTCGCCACTTGAGTATTTAGTTTTCAAAGGTAAGCTGGTAGCTGTCATGACCTCTACCGTAGAAATGATTTCCGCATGAAGCACAACTGAATGTTCGAATACCACGAATTCGGCACCACTGTTCCAGTACTCTGTGAATTTTTTCGCTACCAGACTTGGGGCACTTTAGCTCAGCATCATCATATGCCCATTGTGAATTATAGCAGTCAGGTGGCATTGTAATCTACTCTGTTAATCTGCTCCATGCCTTTTTACTCCCGACAATATCCCTCGGAATGAATGAGTTTTTCTATGTCGTACCTCCTCAAAGCCAGCTTCGAGAAGGAGGTCATGCAAGTCATCAAGAGAATTCTTGCACATGTGTGGGTAGCGTGCTCTCGCCTGTGATTCATCCATACCCTGTTCGATCATAGCTTGAACGAAGGCCTCGGGTTTTCCAGAAATGAAATCAAGTAACACATACTCGCCATTTGGACACAGGGTTCTCTTGACGCGTTCTAGTAGCTTAAGTGGGTTTTTAACTTCATGAATCACGTACCCACTAAACGCTAGGTTGATGACCGACGATTCTAGTTCTATTTGTTCGTCGTCAAAATCTGTCTTCTGAAGGGCAATCTTGTTTTGTGGTAGAACAGTTAGCAAGAATTCCTCTGCTTGTGACAGCATCTCACCGCTTTCATCGAACCCATAGACCGCGGTCGCTCCGAGCTTCTTGACCGAATCAACCAAAAACAATCCCGGTCCACATCCAAAGTCTGCTACAACATCAGGATGAGGATTACGGATGATATCGCAGAATGCGGACCAAAAATCTACACCATAACGGCGATTATATGATTCTGCGAGACTTTGAACACGTTCTGGGTCGGCCCAATCAGCTTTTGCCAAATTGTCCATTATCAGCTTCTTCCTAAAATCAAGTCTGCTCTCAGAAGGAGATCAGACAGTTCGCCCAGACTCTGACGCAGAATTTCGGAATCACTATAGAGCTGCCTGAGTTCTTCTCGTTTCTCATCAAGTGAGAGGTCTTTCTCATTAATTATTTGGTAAACGGCATTTGGACGCTCTGCCCACCGACATAATTCCATGAGTTCAGTACTCAGGAACAAGACAACAGGGGTCTTTCTCTTGCCATTTATTCGGTAATTCTGATGAAACCGAGCATGCTTATCACTATCTAGCACCCTGACCTCAACATGTGGGGAATACGAAGCCATTCTAGCAATGACGGGGAGATTACCTGCAGTATCATTGCATCTGTCAGTACCAATTACCAGAATTTTGATATCATGTTGTATACTTGATAGAAGATCCTCATCTTGCTCATCTAGCATGATATCATCATATCTTGCTTTCATCAATTCTACATGTTCTCTAGCAGTTTCAAGGAATTTCTCATATTCGATGGCCTCATTCCATTCTGAGATTTCAGTCATGCTTTTCACTTCAATTATTGATTTAGCAGAATTCTACCGGAGGAACCGGTGCAAAGACATTGGTTTTGGATGAATAAAAGGGTTTTCTGATGACACCCAGGACCTTTTAGTTCCTTGATAGGTAGCAAGAAAACCCATAAAATCAATATAACTTCTGGGGAGTGAGAGCTCCCATGGCAATGAATCCGGTGGACTGTATTCTTCAAGAATTAATGAAAAGAGCCGATATTGAACAAGCAAGAAATATAGCTAGATACCTCAAAATGCCCGTGCATAGTGTATTTGGTGTCAAGCTGCCTTTCATCCATAAAGCGGTCGACAAATGTACGAAAGAAGTCGATACAAACGGACTAATTCAAATTATGCAAGAACTGTGGAAACTTGGAAAACATGAAACGAGAGTAGCAGCAATTGACGTTATGAAAAAATATGCCAAGGAGGGCGATGTCAAGACCGCCTTGAAGATAGCCTCAGAATGGATTGAAGAAGTTGATACATGGGCGCATATGGACCCACTGGGATCTAATTGTATCGGAACTCTTCTACTCCGAGATTCAGGCATAGAGAACATTCTACAGGACTGGGCATCAGCAGAGAACTTCTGGCGACGTCGTGCATCTATTCTTCCGTACCTGCATCTATCCAAGAAGACCGTCTATAAAGGGGAGTTCGCAGAGAGAATATTGGGAGCCATCAAGCCACATATTGACGATGAGGAATTCTTTGTTGGGAAGGCGGCGGCATGGGTTTTACGCGAATTCAGCAAGAGAGAACCTGAGAGGGCCGGAGAGTTCATTAGAGAAAATAGGAATAAGATGACATCTTTGGTTTTGAGAGAAGGAAGTAGAAAATTAGAGGATATTTAGACGCGCAATACTTTCGGCAATCTGTTGCGCTTATTTAACCGGACGAACATATCTAATCAGAGGCAGCAAGACTTGAAACGCTCGGGCATAGCAGATCTCAAACTACATCCCGGCAAGGCACCCCATTGGCTAGTCAAGCGAATGATTCCTATGGCTAGTGCTTTATGCGAATTCATAGTAGATGAGTATGGCACTCTCGAACTCCTGAAGCGACTTTCAGATCCTGTGTGGTTTCAAGCTCTCTCTAATGCTCTCGGATATGATTGGGATTCCAGCGGTAGCACTACCGTCACTTGTGGAGTTTTGAAGGCTGCCTTGAGCTTCGAGAAGCATGGGATGATTGGGGCCGGGGGCAAGGGCATAGCCTCAAGAAAAACACCAGGACAACTTCGTGCGCTAGAGGACTACGGTCTAGATGGCGCAGGGCTTGCAGAGACTAGCAAGGCCGTCGCCAAAATCGACAATGCAGCCCTACAAGACGGATACAACCTCTATCAGCATGTCTTCTTCGTTGACGGAGATGAAAACTGGACAGTTGTGCAACAAGGTATGGACCAACAATCTGATGATGCACGGAGGTATCACTGGACGTCAGAGGCATTTCATGGCTTCATTGAGGAACCGCACACTGGCATGATCTCCAGAGATGTCAAGAAGTCCACCCTTGATATGACTTCGAAAGAATCAGAGGAGTGCCGGAAGACATCACTGGATGTTGCTAAAGAGGGGGAATTGCGCGTTCGTCGTCTCTTCAATGATATCAAATCATACGGGAAGACAACCTTGATACCTTGGATTGAAGGTATGGATCAACCAACCGAACTTCCGTCGTACAAGGTGATACCACACCGGATGGAATGGGGAGCAGTACGTGCAGCCTATGAAGCTAATCCTAACGATTACGAACAACTCATTCTCATGGAGGGCATGGGGCCTGCAACTGTCAGAGGCTTATCACTCATATCCGACCTTATTTTTGGTGACGAACCATCATGGTCAGACCCTGTCAGGATGACTTTTGCTTTCGGAGGAAAGGATGGCGTGCCGTTCCCGGTCCCTCGCAAGGCATATGATGAGGCAATCTCATTCTTGGAGAGGGTCTTGGAAGACGCTAAGCTTGGCCGTAGAGACCAAGTGGTGGGACTGAGAAAACTCAGGAAATTTTCTCCACCGGTTATACGAAATGGTAGCTAGAACTGAAATCCCACACGAAAGGCCGTGCGGGATAAATCTCTTGATTGGAGTCATTTTTTTCCGCAAATTTGCCAGTCAAGAAGTTAAATTGATGGATAGAAGTACTCATAAACCCTTGTTTATTATAGTTAATTGATGGATATGAGTGATAGAACGATCACTGACTTGTGTTTCGGAATAGAAGACCAAACAGCCATAGTGACAGGAGCGTCATCAGGGCTTGGAGTCACATTCGCAGAAGCCCTCGCTGAAGCTGGGGCAAATGTGGCAATCTGCGCACGAAGATATGAGAAACTGAAAAATGTAGCTGATAGAATAGAACAAGAAACAGGTTCCAAAGTTTTGCCTGTTGAAGCGGACGTTACTATAGAAGAAGATGTAGAGAAACTCGTCAAAACCACAGTAGACGAATTTGGATCACTAGAGATTCTAGTTAATAATGCAGGAATTGCAGCTATGGAAGAATCAGTTAAAATGCCCATCAAGACCTGGAGAAAAGTTATCGATGTGAATCTTACTGGTGTCTTTCTTGTTTCAAGAGTGGCTGCCAAAGAGATGATGAAAAACAATTATGGCAAGATAATCAATATTGCCAGCATCTATGGTCAAGTAGGAGACCGATTTCATGCAGCACCGTATTATGCATCAAAAGCCGCAGTCATAAACCTCACAAGAGCTCACGCAATCGAATGGGCAGAATATCAAATCAATGTCAATTCAATTTCACCAGGATTCTTCCCGAGTGAGATGACAGAGGATATCTTCGAAAATGAGGAAACTCTTGAATTAATCAAGTCTAGGACAGCTCTTGGACGCACCGGAAAGCCCTTTGACCTCAAGGGAGCCGTCATCTATTTGTCGTCTCCGGCAGCAAACTATGTCACCGCCGAGAATATCAATGTAGACGGTGGATGGACAGCTCTGTGATATCTCTGGCTTAAGAATGGTAATTAATGAGCGGCGAAGACTGGCGGATTAAGCCATGTCTTGCGTCGCATTTCTATCGAGATACGTCTGAAATGTTATGTCTATAGTCTTAATACCCACGTTGTCTATAGTGTGTTTTAGTGGGATTGAACCTTGAAAAGAGATGTATCAATAGTCATAGCCGGTGCGGCAGGACAAGGGATAGAAACGGTCGCTGATTTCATGGCAACCGTTCTCAAACTGTCTGGATATCATGTCTTTGTGACTCGTGAATTCATGTCTAGGATTAGAGGAGGAACCAACTCACTCCAGATTCGAATTTGCTCTGAGAGGACAGCAGCATATGTTCGACGCACAGATCTTCTCGTACCGTTGACTGAAGATGCAATACCTCATTTACGTAAATATCGAAGGACCCAAGAAGACACCCAGTTCTTAGGCGAGGAAGGTATTGTAGGAGAGCAAGCAGGCGTTGACCCAGATAATGTCATTAATGTTGATTTCTCTGGAATTGCGAAGGAAGTGGGTGGAAAAATATATTCCAATACGGTAGCGGCAGGAGTCATAACCTCTCTCTTTGGTGTAAATCTGGATATTGTTCGGGATTACCTCGAAAGAAGATTCGGTGACAAAGGAGAAGATGTTGTCAACGAAAACATCGATGCCTACAATAGAGGAGTAGAAATTGGGAATCATCTGCAGCAAGAGGGCAAGCTCAACTATAAAGTCGAAAAGAAAAACAAAGTGAAAGATGACATCCTAATCAGTGGAACTGAATCAATCGGGTTAGGTGCTATTGCAGGAGGATGTAATTTCATTGCATCATATCCAATGTCCCCCTCGACAGGCCTTCTTGTATTCCTCAGTCAACAATCGAAAGAGTTTGGGATAGTTGTTGATCAAGTTGAGGACGAAATCTCAGGAATAAACAAGGGACTGGGCGCGTGGTATGCTGGTGCACGAGCTATGATAACGACTTCGGGAGGTGGCTTTGCTCTTATGTCAGAAGGGCTGAGTCTTGCAGGAATGACGGAGACTCCTATGGTACTCCATGTTGCACAGAGACCCGGTCCTGCAACTGGGCTCCCAACAAGAACCGGGCAGGAAGACTTGAAACATGTGCTGGGGGCAGCACACGGGGAATTTCCAAGGATTGTCTTGACACCGGGAACCTATGAAGATGGATTCTATCTCACACAGAAAGCATTCAATCTGGCAGACAAATATCAGGTCCCAGTATTTGTGCTAACAGACCAGTTCTTTGTGGATTCTTCCTACAACATTCCTCAGCTTGATATATCTAATCTCAAGGTAGAGAAGCATATTGTCAAGACAGACCAGGGCTACCAGAGGTACGCTATTACTGAAGACGGTATTTCTCCACGGGGAATCCCGGGTTTTGGTGACGGTTTTGTTCGCGCCGATAGTGACGAACACGATGAAAACGGTCATATCACCGAGGACATGAACCTCCGCATCGAGATGGTCAATAAGCGATTACACAAGAAGATTGAAGCCATCAAGGAGGATTATATCTACCCCGAGCTGGTCGGAAGCGAGGACTACAAGACTCTGGTGGTTGCCTGGGGATCAAATTACTATGTTGTCAAGGAAGCCCTAGATAAATTGGATTTGGATGATGTTGCGCTTTTGCATTTCAAACAGGTATATCCACTACCTTCGGATTTGAAGGAACACTTCGAAACAGCAGAACAGATTCTAGCTGTCGAAAACAATGCAACGGGACAATTCTGCGACCTCCTGTTGACTGAGCTAGGAGTGAGCATATCACAAAACGATAGGCTCTTGAAATATGATGGATTACCGTTCCCAGTTGAGATGGTCACGGAATTTATTGAAGAAGCTACAAAGAGGAGGCGATGAATTTGGATGCTAAGGATTACGAGATAATGGATAGCGTTGGTTATGATATTGCGTGGTGCCCAGGATGTGGGAACTATCCGCTACGAAAAATCATGCAGTCTACACTGGCAGAACTGGAATTGAAACCCACTGAGGTAGTGATGGTGTCTGGCATTGGACAAGCAGCAAAAATCCCGCATTACCTCAATGTCAATTTCTTTAATGGTCTTCATGGGAGAGCACTACCGCCGGCGCTTGCTATCAAGGCTGCGAATCCTGAATTGACAGTCATTGCGGAGAGTGGCGATGGATGCATGTATGGTGAGGGCGGTAATCACTTCGTGCATACGATTCTGAGAAATCCTAACATCACCGTGATCGTACATGATAACATGGTGTATGGACTCACAAAGGGACAGGCATCGCCCACAACTCAACAAGGATTTGCTACACCAGTTCAACCAGCAGACAGAGGAGGATGGACGAACAAACCGTTCAATCCCGTGGCATTGGCTATCTCCATGGATGCTTCGTTTGTTGCCCGAGCATTTGTTGGTGACCGGGACGAATCTAAAGGGATTCTAAAGAAGGCAATTAGCCACAAGGGTTTTGCTCTCGTGGATGTCTTTCAACCCTGTGTCACCTACAACAAATTGAACACGTTCAAGTGGTTCAAGGATAATACGTACTATCTTGACGAATCACATGATGTGAGGGATCCAACTGCAGCGTTAGAAAAGGCCATGCAGTCAGACAAGCTCCCCCTGGGCGTCTTCTACACCAATCCCGATAGAACGACTTTCGAAGACGATTCCGGGGTCTATGATGAGAATGAGAGTCCATTGTACAAGCGAGAAGTGGATGGCAAGAAATTGCTGGAATTGATTCGCTCAAAGGCGAAGACGTGAATCCGATAAAACATCAGAGTTGAAGAAACGTGGCTGACAGAGTGAAATTTGAGGATGGCGAAGCTTGGGTAACAATCGACATGGACCTCTGCGCAGGTATTGCTGCATGTGTTGATGTCTGTCCTGTTGAATGCTACAAGCTGGTTGATGGGAAGGTCAACGCAGATAGGATTGGCGAGTGCATAGAGTGCCTTGCATGCGAGAATATTTGTCCCGAAGAGGCAATTCTAGAGCACTTCGCATGGTAGACAACGGCTATCGAGAGTCTGTGATGATGTTTTTATCAGACCAAAGAATGAGATTAACTGGAGGCCCCCGTTATGCTTGTGGTTGAGGACTTCAATGATACTGTGAAATGCATAAAGACTGCAACAATTCAAGACGGGGAGCCAATCATGTGGGTCTATTCCTACTTGGCACACGATGTAATGTTTGATGCAGGATGCGCTAATGCTGCGAGTGATTTTAAACGAATCAAGAACGAGTACGATATATCGAGAATCTTCATCTCCCATGCCCATGAAGACCACTTTGGAGGACTTTCAGTTCTTGCTGACAAATGCGAGGTCTTTGCACCAAAATTGGCCCATGATGAACTAATGCATCCCACAGAACTCGACGAATTCTTTCAATTTGTTTGGGGGCAGCCAAAAGGAATTCAGTCCGTAAACGATATGCCAAAGTCATTTCAAGTGCAAGAACTAAACTTCAAGGTCATTGAGCTGCCTGGTCACCATCAGCATATGGTTGGATTCCACGAACCCGAAAAGGGTTGGCTCTTTTCCGCTGATGCAGTTCCCTTACCCTCGAAGAAGTATATTGCAATGCCAGATGAAAATATTCCGATGATGGTCGATACAATGAAGAGAATCTCGGAACTTGATCTTGAGGTGTTGTTTGATGCACATAAGGGCCCCATTATTGACCCACAGGAACACATCAAGAGAAGAATTGACTATTTGACCGAAACTCAACAGAGAGTAAGAGACCTGAACAGAAAAGGAATGACTGTGAAGGAGATAGTCGCGGAAATGGGCTGGGAAGGGCCCTGGTATCTCGGATTAACTGAGGGACGTTTCGGAATTGATTTTCTTGTCAAATCAATGCTTCATGATAAAGCGCAGGAGCAATGAATTCTCAGAAAACAGAGCAGTATTAAGGTTAGAAGTCAAGAAGAGGGTGCCTATTTAGAATCCTGCTGAGCGTGCTGTGAGATGACGATTCTGGTGCTGGTGGTTCTAGCCATCCTGGTAATATCTACGCCCATTATGGCTGCAAGCATGCGTTTGGAAGTGTATGGATATCTCCTAGCGCTGAAACCGCTAGATTTTGATGGGTGGACCTATTATGGGAAGCTACTGACAGAGAAGGGATACTATCAGAGGGCGCATTTTGCATTGAAACAAGCCATTGTAATCCGTCCAAACCACACAGAGGCATGGTTTCAACTAAGTGAATTATATACAATGATGGAACTTAATGACAAAGCGGCTGATGCATTAGCCCGTGCAATCGAGTCTGAAGTAGATTTTGATAAGTAGATATTCCTCTCTCACTTCTTTTCTCTAAGTCTGAAACGGTCTGAGAAAGACCGGGTTGCCTTCTCATCCTTTCGCGCCTCTCGCTCAGCCTCTTTTTGACGTGAGCAATTTATTCTGGCCGCACGACCCAGCTGTGTAACACGCGATGCCTCACTGTCATGATTTTTTCGTTTGAAAATTTTCCGTGCACGTTGCCATGCCTTTGCTGCAGCACAAAAGTCTTCCAGCCGTGCATTCGCAGTAGCCAACGCATCATACGCATCCGGGTCGTCGTTCTCGATTGACAGATACCGTTTCCAGGCCTTTACTGCTTGTCGCCATTTTTCCAATTCCATGGAAACCAAGGCCAAGTTCCGGAGAGCGCGAATGTGTTCTCGGTCCCTGATAATGGCTCGCTTGAAGTGCTTTTCGGCATCCTTCAGACGCCTTTCCTTGTATTCGACCATGCCCATTGTGTTTTCAACATTAGCATCACTTGGATCAATCTCTGATGCTTTCTCCAGTGCCTTCAAAGCTGTCCTGTTACGTCCCGCTCTCAAATTTACATCCGCCAGAACCCGCCATGCTTCGATATTGCCAGGAGCGATTTTTCGTGCTTTATCTGCAGAGTTCCGAGCGTTTTTCCAGTCCCCAATCATAGAATATGCTATAGCACGATGTAATAGAGCTGGCACTAATTTCTCATCATCTTCCAAGACCTTGTTATAGTACACCAGCGATTCATCAAAACGACCGGACTCAAGATGAATGTTCCCCATTCTCAGGAGAACAGGTGTAGTATTCTCAGCAACTCTCAGAAGCCGTTCCAATAGACTGAGTTCTTGCTCACGCTCTCCAAGGCTCCTGAAAGCCTGTGCAGCATCTTGTAGCGCCATTGCATTTTCTGGAGACATTTCCAATACCGACTGGAATGAAGATAGTGCCTTCTCCGCGTTATCGGGACCAATGGATAGGAGAATTCTTCCCTTGTTCAAATGGGCCTCTGTTAGACCAGGATTCAATGTGATTGCTTTCTCAAAGCTTCGTAGTGCATCACCAAATTCCTCCAATTGTGCTAAGAGAACCCCCTTGCTATTCCAGGCATGGGCATCATCCGGATGTCTTTCCAAATGACGTTCAACCGAATCTAGAGCTTCTCTAACTGAGGGCATTAGTATCTGGTGGAAATATCCCGAGAGGCTGAAAAGCATTCAGATGATTGCAGTAAATTAAAAGAAGCGACAAGAATTAAGAAGTACATATTATGCAGGGATAACCATGAACAAGAGCAGGATAGAGGGGTTAATTTTTGACCTTGGTGGAACACTCTATCATCCTGCACCAGATTTGATAGATATTGCTCGACAACACCTGGTGGAGGCGGGGGTCGAAGATTGCGAGAATATGACTGATGAGCAGATAGAACTAGCGCTGCTCAGAGAACGAGATGGATGGCTGAATCAGTATATGATAGAGCAAAATGTAGGGCCTCACTGGGAACCATCGAGGGACCTGTGGATTGAGCATGATCGCAGATTTCTGGAGGCACTCTGTGTCGAGGGGGATATTGAACGACTGGCTGTCAAATATCAAGACCTATGGGATGCCACCATAGCGGATTATCGGTACGAGCTGGTAGATGGTGTAAAGGAAGCGCTATATCAATATCATTCTGATGGCATCCGGCTCGCCGTGGCATCCAATCGCTTCGGAGATCCAACAAGGTATCTTGCAGCCGATGGAATCGATTCGCTATTCGAAGTAATAGAGTATTCTAACGTGCCAGGATACATGAAACCCTCCCCATACATGCTCCTTCGGGCTGCAAGAGAAATGGGTGTAAATCCGCGCCTTTGTGCATACATTGGTAATACTGTTGAATATGATGTCAATGCAGCCATCCGTGCGGAGATGTTGCCTGTACTCCTAGCATGGGGAGATAAGGAAGAAGAGAAAAAAGTGCCGAAAGGGACTATTGTTATAGAACATCTGAGAGACCTTGAAACGCATGTTGAATTCCCAAGAGGATAACTTCAATTACAGTAATTCTCATAGCAGGTATATACTTAGACGGGATGGATGTCTTAGGATGCTTCGGAGAAAAACAGTTGCCTCGGCGTTGTTCATTGTTCTATCGTCTTCATTCCTTATGCCAGCTTTTGCTCAGACACATAACCTTGAATGGGGAGTGGAGGTGGGCGAGCAGTTCACCTATGCTCTTCAAAGAAAGACAATCTCGCCAGCTCTAGAAGGTAACCTACCCGCTTGGATGAACTTCATAGAGTTAATTGATACCGGAGAAAAAGTCCAAGTGAACGTGACACATCTGTATCCCATCCCTGAGGAGATTGAATCTAGTGAGGATGCCCCCATTTCTTATTGTGATGTATTAACTGAGGACAATGAAGTGGTCCTCGCCGCTAACTCAACTGCATTCCTCTTTCCTATAGGTGACTGGGAATTTCTGACCGATTTATTGAGCGAGAGTGCTCCCCAAGTCGAACTCATAGACACTGACGAAGAGTGGGGAACCATTCAATCGGGACAATATATCTCAGGAGATACGACTGTCGATTATTATCTTGAATGGCGGTATGAGAAAGAAAATGGCACTCTGAATTACCTGAAGTTCACCAATACAGTTCAAGGTGCCAATGTGGTGGACATTGTCTTCGTGCAGTGGCATCCTGGAATGGCAACTGTATTGCCTCCTGACACACCAGTCATTACGATTCTACTGGTGGCATTAGGGATTGCATTCGGAGTTATCGCTGCAATTATTGTCTACAAATGGTACCGCGGAAGAAAGCCCTTAGTCCAGCAACTAGGTGAGTAAAAGTGAAGCCCCCAGATAGTGAACCTATTGAGGTGAGTTGGAAAGTAGATAATCCATCAGTAACCCTACCTGTCGGAACAGAGTTTTATTTCAATTTTCACCGCCATGGATCTGTTGGTGAGGATAGGACATTTGAAATACACGATGACAGCGTCGTCGAACATCTGGAAACAGATATTCACTATAAACATCCCGAGAGGATGAAGCCCGGGTGGACAGGTGGGGATGCAGAAATCGGAAAGTGGTTCTTCAAAGCAATAAAGCATGGCAAGACAATAATCACTGTCACGAAGTTGTTCCGCTTTGAGGTAGAAGATACGTACGATGTTGAAGTGACTGTCATAGAATAGAGTGTACCTATAACGATTCACTTTACGGCCCACACAAATGTGTACTCTGCCGAGTAATCTGGCTTCGCGCCACGGTTTAGTGAATTTCTTAGCTTCTCTAGCCCGGAAGCAAAGGCATCATTCGAGATTTTATGCAACATTGAGAATCCCTTCTGTTCTACTGTTGCCAAGTAGTCGTTTCCCAGCAGTACAGGGGAGAAGGTGCATTCTCTGAATGTCACTCCCGAGAAGCCAGCGTTTTTCAGCATTTTTTGCAAAGCAGGTATATGTGGATATCGATCCTGGTCGATTTGCACCGTTTCCGGGAAAAATCTGGATGTGTCTCTATGTTCTATTTGTGCGTGGGATTGAGTGACAATGCAGGTCCGTCCTCCGTTACGAAGAACACGGTACATTTCTCTAATAGCCCAGGGAATATCAGAAATATGATGAATTACTTCAGTCATATAGACAAAATCAAAGATTGAATTCCTGAAGGGAATATTTTCGGCCGCTGATTGAACGAAATTTCCCTCTGGAAACTTAGCCACTGCTTCCACGAGCATGCCACTGGATAAATCAAGACCTATAACGTCAGACTCTGTTGCCAAAGACAAAAGATGAGTGTTGTTAGCGGTTCCACAACCAACATCAAGGATGAGAGAGCCAGGGCTGACGTTCCAAGACTGAAGAAGGTTGGTGACCATTTCTGAATCTCCCGGTCTTACCTTATCATAGATTCTTGAAACAGAGTCATAGTCTATGCTCTTGTGCCTCATTCATTCAACCTCAGGCAGGGGTGTTCTCAGTAGTCCCTTATGTCAGGCAATCTCACGCCATCTCTCGCTTTCTTTTCTTCTCCCTCAAGGTATGCTCCAAGGCCCTCCTCTTGGATGATCTTGACATGATCGAATAGATACGAGTATCGGCCTCTCACATATTCCGTACGCTCACACTCAGCAAACAACTCACACAACAAGCAGTTGTCCACTTCATCGTTTTTGATTCTAGAGCACTTCTTGACATCACACCAGGTTGTTTCCTCGTTTCTTCCTTTGCATGGCTCCATCTTTGCGAAGTAATCCAAGTTCTGAACGAATTCGTCGAAGTCAAAGTCAAGATCAGTATCTCGGAGATATGAAAGGTCCTTGACTATCATCTCCTTCAAAGTAGATGCAGTCCTTGGAATCACTGCGCGATATGCCCAACACTGACCGCAATAAATCCCACATCGACACAGATTCTCCTTCAATGACATTGCCTATTCCCTGTTCCTCTGATGCACGATGCTATAAATGCGCTTTGAGCATCCAAGGATACATCGTAATTGATAGGCAGCTTTCTTGAAAAAGAACTATTCATGTACTGGGGGAACTAGTGGCATCCCCTCATCTCTGAGAAGACGACCACAAAGTTCGAAAAAAGCCCCTTTGGTCTATGTTTAGCGTCGTATCTTGATAATAACACCAATGACGACTATTGCACCAACAACTGCAATCACTGGTAGATATTCTCCCAAGTCGGGAAAAGTACCGATAATACCATTGGGGGTCTGAAGGATGTTTGCAACACCAATCTTGGGATCATGAACAATTCTTTCTCCACGAGGATAGTTGAGAAATATCTCTTGTTCACTGTCAGAAGCCTCGTGTATGGTAGAGTTAATAGGATACTCAACACCATCTACGGAGGCCGATTCCTTCCATGTGAAGAAACCACTATACTGGTTGCTTGTGAAGTCAATCCCCTC
>SDNP01000064.1 GCA_004524445.1 Candidatus Thorarchaeota archaeon
GCACCTGGCAATCCATATGGAACCGACCTGACTGAGATGACCGCTGCCTATGCTCCAACCACGTATCGTGTGATTGTTGAGTTCCGCACCGAGTCATTCTGGCACCTCCACACTGTGGGGTACAAGCCAGTCTTCCCGAAGCATGTCTTCGAGGATATCGGTCTTGAAGGTTGGAACCTTTGGAATCCAATTCCGCCAGATGATGAGATGGTCACCTCTGGTCCATTCAACGTATCTGATTACGTTGCAGGAGAGTTCTGTGAGCTTTCATACAATCCCAACTGGTTCTACGGACTTGAGAGAGAACCAGGCACTGTGCCTGACGGTGGCTTCCTTAGTGGCGACCTAACACTAGCAATTGTGGCTGGTGCTGTTGGTGCCGCGGTGGTCATCCTCGTTGGTGGCTATGTCCTGATGCGACAGAGATAGAAACAGTTCAAGGGGACGCTTGTCCCCTATCTTTCTTATTTTTCTAATATTTTGCGCTCAAAAAATTGCTTCAAGAGCCACATCTATAAGCTAATCCTCTTCATAGCCAAGAAATGAGTGGTTCGCATGAAAAATGGGCGTAGTCAACTAATTCTGAGTAGCCTCTCTGGATTGCCGCTCTTGATAGGATCTGTCTTTGCGCTCCTTGTGCTCGACTCATCAACAATAGGCAACATCATATCAAATTCACAGGGATATAACCCTGCAGAAATTATTGTACAGTCTATAATATCTATTGTCTTGGGAATGCTTGTTGTATTCTCTTTGTTCCAGCTAATTCAAAGAAGAGGCCGTAGGGCAAGGAAACTAGTTATTGCTTTCCTCATATCTCCGATTCTGTATTTCGTTTCTGTGTTTATTGGAGAAGCCTTCCTCTTGATTCTGTTCAAGGGGTCTCGGAATGTCTTTCAAGGATTTATCCTTATACTATCACTTGCCGTTTCGATGTTATCATTAGTCATGATTGTTATGGACGCAATTCCCACTTCAGTTAAGAACATCTTCGTGGCTTTCTACGGGAGTATTTTCGGAATATTTCTTGGAATCACAATGGTGACACCAACCATGTTCGTTGTTGTCATATCTCTGATTGTAGAAGACTATTTGCTTACTCGTCATTCTCCTATCGCAGATGAGGCAATGATGGCTGGGCGCATCGGAGAAGACCCTTTCGACTACACCCGTATTCAATCCGAATCTGTTTCAATTGGAGTTGGCGACTATATTGCATATGCATTGATTTCGGCTCACGCCTTTGTGTTTCTGCCATTTCATGTTTGGGCAATGTCAATGCTACTCGCATCGGCTGGCGTTGTTGTCAATGTGTTTGTGTTGGCTGAGGAGGATAACCCCCTTCCTGCTATACCTCTACCAGCAACCTTGGCCTTGATACCATGGATTGTGCATATTGTGGCCTTAAGCGCAATGGCGGTATAGGATAAATGGAGAGACTTCTGCGCAGAGCGGAAGTAAGATAACCCAATATCTATAATCCAAGACATAGAGGAACTAGTAATGATAGCTGACACCAAACCTCAAAATGTCATTGTAGTTGCGATGCTTATTATTGGCATTATTAGCGGCATCGGTATTGCAACTACTGCCAACTTCTATGGTGGAAGCTATGTAATCGTGAAATATCTGGATATTGATTTGGAGGAAGTAAGAGTAGGGAATCTCGATCCTGGGAATCTCACTATCAACCCAACCATTCAGATGGATTTCTCAATTGTAGCTCCTGAAACCAATGCAGGAGAGGCTTATGTGACTTTTCTAACTGCTAGTGTGTACCTCAACGGAGAGAAATTATCATACGCCTCTTTCAGAAGGAGTATTCCTACTGAGCACAGGACCGTGACTCCCGGATACGATCAAACCTTCACGATAGCAAGTTCAATACGTGAATCAATAGACAAATACACCCTTTACAATGCATCAGCTGACGCAGAGTGGATTTGGGGCATCACGCTAACGATATTCTATGATGTCTTTGATTCGCCAGGTGACCAAGTACGTGTTCTTGCATTTAGCTATGAGGGTTATGAAGAGCTGTAGTCATCTGCTATTTTTACAGCTTCTTCTTCAACCTAGATATTTTCGGGACTTCCACTGAATCTACTCCATTCAAAAGAGCAAGTTGAAAAGACAGCTCGTCAAAAAAGTGAGTGAATGATAAGGTTTCAGCCACCTTGTCATCAAATTTCATTCTGATTTCATTGACATCCACCTCTTCTTCCTCATAGATTTCCTTGGTCACATCGAATCTTCTTGACATGGATGCACTCTCGAAAGAACTCCGCATGAGAACTACTGTGATGTCATGCTTCGAATAGGTACCTACTGCCTCAACTTCGTTATGATTTGCTTCTGGAATGGAAGCATAGAATGCTGCGCTCTTGGCATTCTCATTGATCTGGCATTTCGCTCTATAGGCTGCAGCATCAAGATGGTGTGCTCCCATGAAGACAGGAATCTTATGCTGAATACGCTCAGATAGGACACTAGGATGAGAAATATGATTACCCCATAGGCTTCTCGCAGCTTCGACAGATACTCGTGTAGCATCAAAATTGAACTTTTCAAGACCTGATAGCATTCTGATAAGCTGGAATTCTGCTGAAAAAATCAAAGGCAGTGTTGCTCTTGGCTGAAGCCCCTTGGGCAGTGGCGTTACTCTGTTTCGTTCACCTAATTGAGTCAGCTCCCCTCCCGAACTAATGATGAACGACTCACAATTTCTTTGTTTGGCTGCATTGAAGCAGGAGATGGTCTCTTCTGTATTGCCCGAGTAGCTGACAGCTACAACTATCCAGTTTTTGTCTACATATCCCGGTAAGTCATAATCTCTGATGATGAGAAGAGGAATTCGAGATTCATTCAATAGTAATTCACTGCAATATTGTCCCGCGATTGAGCTGCCTCCCATGCCCACCATAATAATGCCTTTTGGCGAAGCTTTGGAAAGATTCTTGGCCTCACTTTCAACAACCTGAGGCAAATCGGACAAACCAATCATTTTCGGAAAGAATGCAATCAACTCTTTCATGCTGGATTTATCCAAGTCAGTAGGAATACCCATTCTATGTCACTTTGAAGAAAGAGCAGTTGTACACTTATAGATGCATCTCCACAATTACGAATAATTGAGAAGCTATGAAGGGGATTCAAGATGGCGGAAATTTGGATTGGAAACCGCATATTTGTGTACTTGGATACACATAAGATATGCAGCTATGAATAAGGATGATATCCAGCTAAGTTGAACGTGCATTATTTACATAAGCAAGTGTTCTGAGTTCTTAGAATCAATTCTCACTCCCTAAGAAATGTGTATATTCGATTTAGGACTTTGTCAAAATTCTGGTTGTGATGCTTGTGCGCTTATGTACATAAGAATGCTTTACACTTATTGCAATCATTTCTTTCCATCCGATTCGACTTGAGGAGATAGAGAAAAGAAATGATGAACACAAATCGTAGACAAGTTCTTGCAATGTCACTTGCTCTCGCGTTCATGTTCATGGCAATTTCTCCGCTATTCGTAACTGCTCAGGATCTGGGTGGTAATTGGAAAAGCGGTCCGTATGTAAACAAAATTGTCTATAACGTGATAGAGGGCGATGACCAGCAAGTTCTTGCACTACAAAATGATGAGATCGACCTCATCGGAGATATGGTCGACCCTCAGTTCCTTGGGGCTTTGACCGAGGCTGAGGATATCGACGTTGCAAATGTATTGAGGAATGGCTACGGGTATATTGTCATCAATAACCGTGATTATCCATTCAATATCACTGCCTTTCGGCGAGCTCTTGCGTTTGCTGTGGACAAAGAAGCAATCTCTGATAACGTCTGGGACGGACTATCTGTACCACAGGACAGCCCTGTACCACAGGTCAACCCCTTCTCAATTGAGGGGCAACTGCCGTACACCTACTATGAGGCAAATGTTGAACTGGGTAACCAGATGCTTGACGATGCCGGTTTCGAGATAGACGAAGACACAGGTTTCAGGACCGCACCAAACGGTGAGGCCTTTGATGTGCTCGTTGAGTGTGCACAGTCTTCATCCATTGCCATCGAAGTTGGACAAATCTTTGCTGAGGCATTACAGGCTCTGCACATTGATGCAAGGTCAATTCCCACTGACTTCTACGAGTATCTACAAAGACTCTACTTCCACGGGGACTTTGATATGGTCTTCCTGGGATCAAGCTTCACCACTTTTGATGTGGACTGGCTTGCGTACGAGTACTGGTCAGAATACGCTGATGAGCCCTACTGGAACTTTCCAATGTTCCAGAACGCGACCTACGATAGTTGGAGAGAGCAATTACTCACCGCTACCGAGTACGAGGACGTCTATGAGGCAGCTATCGAGATGCAGAGGATTTGGGTACATGCCTGTCCCAATATCATTGCGTACGAAAATACATTGCTGTCCGCATACCGAAACGATA
>SDNP01000044.1 GCA_004524445.1 Candidatus Thorarchaeota archaeon
TGACAACAAGGAAGAGGAACAGCGAAAGAAGATGTCCGCCCTGCTTGTTGATTTAGAGGATGAGTTTCGAGATATCTGGGACAACTGGGAGAGAGGTGAAGTAGAGCCAGATACCTTTGAGAGCTCAATCTTTACAACTCTTGACAGATTTCCCGTGATGCCGGTGCGTCTTGATTACGTCGTACGAGCAAGAGAAGCCGGCAGACCCTTGCCATTTCAAAATAGGGATGTCGGAAGAGCAATTGTTCAGGTCCAAAGCGAGATTGACGGATCTGAGTCGGTTGGGACTCTCGTCCGAGCTCTCGATCTTCCACGAGAGAAAGTTATGGGGTCGCTTCAGATTCTGAATAAATTCGGCTGGGTAGACTTCAAAGTGGAGATTGGACCCACAAGTCACCTCAAGAAGAGCGGAGATGTTGACTCCGATACTGTGAAAATCTACGGCCCTGTTATCCTGGAATTTGTTACACTCTGTGATGGCAACAAACAACTCGAGGAAATCGTGAATGAAATCAACTCGAAGGGCAAAAAGCGAGCTACGGTACACTCCATGGGTTTTGTGGCAACCAAACTAGTACTGAAAGGCGTACTTGAAGTCGTTGCCTAGGACCACAGGATTATCAGATTTTGATTGTAATCCGTTGACGTAGGTCAGGCATCATGATACCTTTGGGGATTTCTGTTGATGGAGTATGAACAATGATCGGCTTTCCCTTGCAACTGTCGATATACTGCGTTAGATTTCGGGATGACGAATGCGCACTCAGGCGAGCATAAGCAACGTCACAATCATGTGGTTCAAATCCATTGACCAGATTCCATCCGGGTGTTCTTGGAGCAAGATACCCACAAGGGATAACAGCTGCATTTGGATTGTTACGGTGCTGCTTGAAGTGATAGCGTGCTAGCCCTCCTCCCATCATCCCTCCACCAGCGACCAAGACATCGTATTTGTCCAAGTCCACTTTGTTTTTCTTCATGCCATCCCATTTGCCCTTGAGCCCAACCATCTTGGTTATTCGTTCTGCTAATCCAGCTACCATCACATTTCGTTTTGAAGTGACTCCAATCTCATCTAATATTTTGAGGACTTCTTGCGACCTTCCAACTGCGAAACTGGGGATTATGACAGGTCCATGCTTCTCTATTGACTCAGAGAGGAGTTTTGCAACCGCCGCACGATTGAAGTCTTCTCTTCCCCAATAGGTGCCATCAAAAATCACATAATCACAGTCGGAGGGCAGAGTTGCCCCAGCGAATAGAACCGATTTATCCAGATTGAAATCTCCCGTATAGAGAATCCGGAGGCCTTCGATATCAATAATATATGCCACACTACCGGGAATGTGACAAGCATCGACAGGTGTAGCTATAATCCCGGGACCAACCTCGACACTCTTTCCTTTTTCAAGAGAAACATGATTCTTTGTCACTTTTGCAACGTTTTTGCCAGTGAATTTTGAAATGAGATCTCTTTTGTCTTCTCTCCTCGGAGGTAGAGGTGTTCCAACCTTGAGCGCGTCTTCTAGTAATTCCTTTGTGATTGCTCCCGTAACTCCTGTGGCACACCATTTACCCTCATAGGAATCAAACAGAATTGGTAGTCCGCCAATGTGGTCCAGATGTGCATGAGATATCAAAATGCTGTCTAGAGCATCTAATTCAGGAATCCATTCTGGAATTCTTTGATTCGCTACAGAAAGGCCAAAATCCAGGAGAATGCTTCCATTGTTGGTCTTGATAACGATACCACTATGTCCAATCCGTGGGCCTCCTATGAAGATGATTTCAATTTCCTTCGTATCCATGGCATAGGCTACAGCAGGAAGTAAGTTCATTCTCATTTTCTCTGGGATCATCTCAAATACAACTGGGTCAATTTCCTCAGCAGGAGGTGGATTAGGCAGTTTTTGAATTCTTACAGGCAAAGTGGAGTCTGGATGGCTCTGATATCCAATATTCTCAAACAGATGTCTGATTTTCTCATGAGTTGCAGAAATAGTTGCTTGCCTATCCAGCTCGTCGCTAACGGTTTCGTATGCTTCTTCTTTTGCCGTATCATGAATCTGCTGTAGCATACCGTCCGGAAGCCAATCTTTGACAGCTTCGTAAACCTCTAAGAATGGTCTTCCGCGAACAGCTTCATCAGTATAGTCTGGATATTTGTGTAGCGATTCAACTAATCGATACTCCTCGCTAGCAATCTTCTGATTAAGGTCAATACCCCATTGCAAAGAGGGTGCCACAAAATCGCTAGCTGGGAAAAATGGAGTTCCTAGAAAATGGAGCCAATGGCGTATATTCTCCAGATGAGAATCTTCATCCTTAGCATGGGATGCAGCAAGCATAGAGATGAGACTTTGTAGATGCTTGTGAATTTCATCAGTATTCATTGATTTTCGAAGTGAATATCTGTAAAGATATCGAAAATCCTCATCTGTATAATTGCCTACGAGTACACCAAAAGCACAAAGATTCATAGCTTCTAGAAACTCATCTGTTCCTTGTCCATCTACTTCATCCCGAAAAGTAAGCAAGAGATTTTCATGCACATCTCTAGCTCTTGGAAGGCAATCAGTTTCAACCTCTGACTTTCTGAGAAGTTCAAAAGGCAATAGTTCTGGGTTTTCGTTGAATATCGTGCTATGGTGAACTTCGAAATCTCCTTCAATAGCTGTTGTTGCGCTTTTCAATCCAGTTTCAAGAAGCTTGCTAACGGCTTCGTTCTCTACGTCAACAAGAAGGTTCTTTTTCAGTTCCATATCATTTTGCATCCTTATTATCTTCGTTTTCGGCTATTATATTTATCATTGCATAGAGGGCTTGTCGACCATCCCTGAGAGAAACCCGCTTTTTTATGAGTCCTTCTGAGAGCAGCAAAGAGAGTGCATATCGCACTGTTCTTGGTGGAAGCATTGTTTCCTCTATGATTTGTTTATGTGTTAATTGCCCTTGATATTCCAGCATCTTGAGCACCAATTTCGCGCTGGGTGGCAAATCGTGGACGAGATCCTCTGTGATTTCTGCCTTTTTCATCAGTTTTCCTCTGAGTGCTGCTACCTTTTCTTCATCGAATTTTACGAATATGGCATCATCATCTGATTTTTGGATTACAACTGGGCTACCATCCACCCTGGTCCTAATCTGACCATCTAAGACAATTTCTGTAGGTACTGATTTGCTAAGATGGCGTATTTCTACTTCCGTGCCTTCAGGTACAATGATTGGATGTCGAGATGGATTAACGCTGTTTACAGGAACAATAGCAAAAACTGCAGCAGTGTTCAGAACGACAGGTCCTCCAACACTCATGCTGTACGCGGTGCTACCAGTTGGAGTGGCTATTAGTAGACCATCGCTACCATCACTCCAGAAAGGCTCTCCATCAAGATATAGCTCATATCGAATCAACGTCGCACTTCTTTTTGCAAAAAGTCCAATATCATTGAGGATTGGAGGAGATAAGTCCCCTGAGATGTTTGCAGTCAGTCTCGTTCGAGGATCCTTGGTCCATTTCTTATCCATTAGATCTTCAATAATTGTTGGAAATGAACTAATTGTCACGTCGAATAGAAAATCCGGCTGCCCTTTTGAGGAAATTGGCAGGATTGGGATTGTTTTGTTCCCCAACTCCAGCAGCGTTCTCAACAACAGTCTATCTGAACCAACTATGATCAGAATATCGACATCAATGGCATTCAGATGGACGCCCTTTTCTGATATATTGTCTGCAAAGCTTTCCTCATAAATTACCTCGTCTCCATATTTCTTGATTTCTTCAACTACTTTCTTTGCGTCATCTATCTGCGTTGTGCTTTGACCCGCGACGATACCGATTCTCGTAATAAAGCCTCCAGCCTTCTGGTAACTTTTTTCCTACTGTTGAATTATTCTTCATAAATGAACCTGCCGGAATCAAATAACCGGGATATTCGGGCAATTGTTGCCACCTCAATCAACTTCCGACAAACTTTGCCGTTTGGGATTTCGTTATAACGTTAGCCAATCCGTTCATACTCGATGTGAGTCCATGGACGACGAACTCAGTGTACTTCAGAATAAGGTACTGGAACTTAAGAAGAAACGAAATGCGTTGATTCTTGCACATAATTATCAAACAATGGACATTCAGGAAATTGCAGATTTTGTCGGTGATTCGCTTCAATTGGCACAGACATCTGCAGAGGTACAGGGGTATGACATGATTGTTTTCGCGGGTGTCAGATTTATGGCTGAAATGGCCGCCATCTTGGCAAAAAATACGCCCGTGTATATTCCCGAAACTGAAGTTCTATGTCCACTAGCTGCCTTTGTGGACGCTGAGGTTGTATGCAAGAAGAAAAAGGAATACCCGGGTGTTCCAGTCATTGTTTACGTGAATACCACAGCTGAAACAAAATCCGAGGCCGACATGATTTGCACAAGTGGTAGCGCAGCGGAGGTTGTGGAGGCAGCAAACTGTCCTCGAGTAATATTTGGGCCAGATTCGAATCTGGCTGATTTTGTAAGAAAGAGTACCGATGTTGAAATCATTGATCTTGAACCATCAGGTCATTGTTATGTCCATCAGCGATTCACAGTTGAACAGATTGAGAAATTAAAGAAGCAATATCCGAATGCCATCGCAATCGCCCATCCCGAATGTCCTGATGAGGTACAGGAAGCTGCCGACCTGGTTGGCTCCACCGGTATGATGGTCAAGACCGTTGCGGAATCTGAAGCTGACACATTTTTGATAGCTACAGAGATGGGCCTAGTTCACCAACTTCAAAAGAATAATCCAGAAAAAACGATAATCCCGGTTTCGGAGGATGCGATCTGTTTCACTATGAAGCGGAATACATTGAAGGGCATATACAATCTACTGAAGAATCTGCCCGAAGAGAACCGTGTTACTGTACCAGAACACATGGTCCAACACATAAAGAATATCTTAGATGAAATGAATCGAGTGAAGGGTAATGGAAAGGCTGCGAAAGTGACTACCAAGGCAACTACTAGTTAAGCAAATTTCAAGTCCTTTCTAGATGCTCTGGAACCGCTGCAAGCTCATGAACTACCGGCCCCTCATGACCCATTTTCCTAAATTGCTCTTCAGAAAACATTCTAGAAACTGCTATGAAGTCGCAGTATCCGATTGATCGTTCGTAGTCCTTAAGTGAATCTCCAACAAAGACTAGCTCGTCGACCGCAATCTCATATTTCTTCGATACGTACTCAAAATGGTCAGCTCCCTTCTCAAAGCCAGGGCGGTAGCCTAGAACTTCTACAAAATATTCCAAGAGACCTTTTCTCTTGAAGTACTCGACGATTGTCGATTGAAAGGTACTAGATGAAACAAATATGTCAATATCCATCAACTGGACTTCTTGAAGGGTTTGTTCCGTATCTGAAAATAGCTCCTGCTCGAAGATTCGGTTGATCTTGAATTTTTCAAACTCTTCAATGGCCTCGTCATTCTTCGGGTTGTTTGGAAAATTCAACTTGATTTGCTGTTCATATGGCAATCCCGTTGTTGAACGATACTTCTCAGTAGCGTCTTCTTTTGACACATCGTAATATTTCCTCATCACTTGAACGCCGATAGATTCAAGGAATGGCATACTGTCCGCCAGAGTTCCATCAAAATCGAAAATGATTGCAGCGCATTCGAGCCTATTCACAATGGTTTCCAACCCGTGTCAGTTTCCATTTCTTTCAAAAATGGCCGGTATTAGACCATTACGGTATATATGTAATTCGTGAGATATTATCTAATCTTCGGATTCAGGCTTTTTTGTTGACGCCACCTTTTCCCAATCTTCCTCATATGTTTGAATGCATTTCTTGATAGAATTATAGGCATCATTCAATTCCCTGAAGTTGCGAATTTCTGTATGACCGCCTTCCTGAATCTTATAGGTAGCATAGAAATGTCTCAGCTCATCCATTCTACTTCGTGGCAGGTCAATAATGCTCTTAACATCTCGATAATAGGGATCATTAAGTGGGACAGCAATGATTTTGTCATCAACATGTCCTGCGTCATACATTTCCATTATTCCGATAGGCCGTGCATGAACTAGACAGCCTGTGAATGTCGGCTCGCTAACCAATAATACGACATCGATTGGATCCCCATCTTGGTCCAAAGTTCGGGGAATGAAGCCATAATCGAATGGGGCATATGTGTATAGGACTCTGTCCAGCTTGAATACACCCATCTCTGGGTCGTATTCATACTTGTTCTTGCTAGCTCTGGTTAGCTCCACAACTACATAGATTTCTGATGGTGGATCAGGGCCCGGTGATAGGTCGTGAACGTAGTTGAACATCTGAGGGCTCTCCTTGCACCATAAGGATACAGCACTCCTTTTTCAATGTTGCACAACTGCAGCGGATGTCTGATAATCCTTTATTTGTGAAGAATGAGATGCTATCTTGCGCAATTAGCAAGGAGACCGCCAAAATGTCAAGCCCCTCCGAAGATAATGTTGTTTCGCTAGATGAACCTGTAGATATTGGGTCACTACTTCGAGGAACCGGGACTTTCACATTCGTCGTAGAAATCGTTTCGGCGATTATGATGTTCGGGTCTGGGGTGGCCTATTCAGTCAGTAGATCTGGCTTTATAGAAACGCTAGATATTGACCTTGCCATTCTGCTCTTAATGCTTGGCTCCATGATTACGCTCTTCATTTTTCTCGGGGCTATCGGGTTTTTCATTCGGTTTAGCAGGAGAATAAATCGTGCAATAGTCGGGCAAGGCATTGAGGACGTCGATCTAAACCGCCCTCGCGTTAAGACTGTGGTTAGTATCTATGGACTGGCAGTGGGCCTTATACTGATTATGGGTATGTATTCATTTTGGCTCTTGTGGAAACATGTCTTGGCAGTACCTGCTTCAACTTCTCTTAGTGTCTTTGGTTTCTCTTTGGGACTTGGTGCATTCGTGGTTGCATTTCTCATTCAGATTGTGGTTTTCGCCCTGGGACGGACAGCAACAAGAATTGTCAAGGCTGTATTGACTGGAGAAGAATAGCGTAGTACACTTTTACAATAGTGAAGTTTCATTGGAAGGTGATATTGTGTCATTTCCGGTGCAGATTCTAATATTGCGTCCCAAAGGCTGGCGAATCTCCTACATCAGCGGGCTTATAGTTGTCCTGTCAATACTGTTGATTGAGTGTCTGGGAGCCCAGAATACATAATCGCGGCTTCTAGCCACATAAAGGAGAGAATTGAAGCGGCGTCATCCAATGCCTCTGGTGGGATAGTTCAGGTCTTCTTTGTAGTGTTAGCCTTTACATTGATTGTGTCAGGTCTGGCTGGGGAATAATTCCTTTTGACCTCTTCTCAGTGGTGCTGCTATTCTTTGCCTTTCCTTCAATGTTCATACTGAGAATAATAATCTCTGATGATTCGAAGGTCAATAATCTGTAGGCTATAGCTATGATTACGGTATTCATCGTGATGCTGTATATGCTACTGGCATTTGGGCATTACTAGAGGATTCAAACTCAGATGTTTAGAAGTGAGTATACTCCCCAAGCTTTTGCACTTTGATGATTGCATCGATGAGCACATACTCATCAGCTTCGCTATCTAGCTTGTGAGCGATGCCGACTATGTCTTCGCCTACGTCGCTTATGAATCCCTCTGCAATAATATTCATAGGATATCCAAAGAAGCGCATGCGTTGTTTCTCATCGGCAGCTCTATCAAGTATTAGACTTAGAGTCATTCGATTTTCTGAGGTCATATAACAGAATTATACATCTGCCATCATAAGTTTTTTAGAATTAGGTCAGAAAAAGGAGTATGAGACCCAGAGAATGTTGCTCTCTGAGTCATTAGAATTCATACTATCGTCTAGATGATGTCGAGTTTCTTGCCAATTTTCTCATAGGCATTCAATGCCTTGTCAAGGTGCTCCTTGGTGAGGCCTGAATTCATCATGTTTCTGATGCGCGCCTTATCACGAGCAACCATAGGATAGACAATTGGCAATGCCAAGATGCCTTCCTCGAAGAGACCATCACTGAGTTGTACCGCCTTAGAGCTTTCGCCGCACATTGCTGGTACAATTGGAGTTTCTGTAACGCCAGTATCATATCCCATTTCTTGGAGGCCCTTGATGAAGTACTCCCTGTTGTCCCATAGAGTCTTGACATGCTCTTCTTCTGTTTCGAGCACATCAATCGCAGCGGTGCATGCAGCCACTGTGGCCGGGGGATGCGACGCACTCAGTAACCATGATCTGCTTGTGTTGTATGCGTACTTGACCATGTATTCTCCACCTGAAACATGTCCGCCCATCACACCAAATGCTTTGCTGAAGGTACCCATCTCGAAGTGTACTTCATCATGAGTGAGACCAAAGTGTGATACAATACCTCTACCACCCTCGCCTAGGACTGCTTCACCATGAGCATCATCAACATATATCATTGCACCATGTTCCTGTCCTAAGTCAACAATCTCATCAAGAGGGGCAATATCTCCATCCATAGAGAATACTCCGTCTGTGATGATTAGAATTCTTCTAGGATTGTCCTTTTCAGCCTCCTTCAAGACTCTCTCCAGTCCTCCCATATCCCTATGGGCATAGACAAAACGCTTAGCCTTTGTTAATCTAACACCATCGATGATACTACCATGGTTCAATTCATCGGATATGATGGCATCTTCTTTGCCCACAAGCTGAGGGATAAGACCTTCATTTGCTGTAAAACCTGCACTGTATGTTAGGGAGGCTTCTGCTCCTTTGAAGTTGGCCAATCTCCGTTCCAATTCCAAGTGCAAGTCCATCGTACCTGCAATCGCTCTAACTGAACCTGATCCCACACCATGGGTTTCAACTGCTTCTTTCGCGGCCTTCTCAAGTTTTGGATGATTCGTTAGATTGAGGTAATTATTGCTGCAGAGCATAATCACATCTTTACCATCAATTGTAGATACAGGTTGGCTCCGTCCTTGGAGTTCCCTTATCTTCCAATCCAAATCCTGCTTAGCAAGTCTTTCATACTCTTCTTTCATCCACCCGGTTGGATCTCTTTTTGCCATCGTATTCACCATACTCCTCGCTACGTCGTTATCTTTCTCAACCACGAGGTGATATCTGGATTGAGCCGCGAAATTCAGCTATATATGCACTTCGCTGTACGTCCTTCTGCGTAATTCATCACATCTTGCGAAAGCGCTGTAGATGATGCTATTTCAATAGGGAGTTGGCTTCATGTATCCATAAACTGACTTTTTCTCGTGAGATTTCATATCCGTCAGGAACTCTCACATAACCCTTCTCTATGGCGTCATCTATTTTCCTGAATAGACCATTACCATCCGCGTTAGCTAGCTCTGTGACATCCATGATACCACCCGCATAGACAATTGCTTCTGCATCTTCCTCTGATACGGTTCCCATCCAACAGAATCTACTCATGGCAATCCATCTTTGTGAGGTTTCCATGCTTACATCGCAGATATTAGCGACCTCGTCCGCTCTTGCCCTCATAAGTTCCTCTAGTGTCCCAATTCCCTCGTTTCGTAGCTTAGTTCCGTGCACAGACCCTATCCCTTCAACTGTTTCAATGGGAAGATTGCTCAATTCTGCTGCTGATTCCTCAACTTCTGGAACATATGACTCGACAGTATCATCGGTTGTTTCTGATTTTTCTCTTGAACAGATTCCAGCTATCATGGCTGACACTATAATAATGCCTATGCTCGCCTGGGTTGGAGAGTAGACTGCAATGAGCGCAATTGATAGGGCTGCAACGGCCAGCGTGATCACTTTGGGCTTGTCTGCCTTCATATCTTCTCACTCGCAATTATCAACGCATAGGTGTTACCCATTCGCCATAATTAGTGTTTGGTAGAATTGTAGACGGCAGTGTTTCACTCGCCAACGGCATGCAATTGACTAGCTGCTTCACTTTCTTGCTGTCTTCTGGAATTTCTTCTTACAGCCACATACATCGGAATTACTGAAACGGGATACAATAGCATGGCTATTGGGAACAAGACTTGACCATAAGTTACCATTCCACCAACTAATCCCGCTCCAAGCATGAAAGATGTGAGCAATGTACCGGTTTGACGGCTGAATGTCCATGCGATACGAATGATTGCCCATGACCTTCCTCTTCTTGCTCCACTCACCTCACCCATGAAGAGAGAATTCGTGGCTGGTCGTGCCATGTTAGCTGCAGCCATTCTCGTGATATAGAATGCGACCATTAATAGGAAGAACGGCGCATAGACAAGACCAAACATTAGAATAGGTGCAAATAGATAGAGTATAAATATCATTCTCAATTTTCCAACTCTTTCGCTCTGAAGTCCAACAAATAGCGTCCCGGTGGCAAGTGTAATGCTGGATATTGCAGGGATTGATCCCAAAACTACTGGGTCGGGAGTAAATGCAGCATTTATCCAAGGCAGGAGATAAGGAATTACCATTCCTGAACTAAAGCCCATTATTGTCTGCGTGGCGCCGAAAAGAATTGCGGTTCTAGTGTCATGTTCAGCAGTATGACCTGATTCATAACTCTCTTCTTCCGTCCTCCATCCAACCTTCTCATGATTGGAGTGAAGCCATCTATCGGTGTAATATCCGTAGACGCCAGTGACGATTCCCGTCCCTCCCATGATGAAGAATACAATCGCATATCTCACCATTTCCGGATTGATTCCTGGAAGCGCTGAGGGATCGAGAATGAATCCTGCCAGAAATGAACCAATCATCGCGGTTAGGGTGGCTGCTGTTATAGTTATCCCATATGACTTTGTTCGTTCTTCCCCTTTTTCAGTATAGTCTGCGACTAGCGCACTGATCGAAGTGCTGGCAAATCCGGAGCCAACGCCTGTCAAGGCATAGAGGACCAGGATAAGCAGATTATCAGTTGTGAAGGGGATCAATAAATAGCAAATTCCCGAAAAAATGCTCCCAACCAATACACTAAGTCCCCTCCCTTTCCTATCACTGAATATCCCCGCTGGGAAGAGTACGAAAGCCTGCACGTAACCCGCCGCTGCAACCATGACTCCATAAAATGATTCAGTCTGACCAATTGCCAAAACAAATAGAGGCAGAGCTACGTGGATAAAGGAGCGAGTTACCCTGCTTAGAGAGCTGAGAATTGATAAGCGAGTGACCTTGGCTGTGTTCTCAGACAGTTTCACTTGATTTTCGTCTTCCATGCTGCTAGTCAACTCTCTATGCAAATGTAAGTGAAGTGCATGTTGCGATATTCATAAGTCCTTGTTCTCCGGTAAGAATTGTGCCCTTAATCGGCTAGCGGTGTTCTGGGTGCTTTTTCGCCAATACCTGAAACATGTATGTCTTTCCAATGACCCTTGGTCTTCAAGTACGCAGCCTTCTCTTTGGCATCATGAAGCTCTTCGACAACTGCAATACAATCGCCAGTCGAATCAAAAAGCGGATATATGTGTTCATAGAGCATCCTCCCCCTGAAATTGACCCAGCCTTCATATTTTTCCATTTTGCCGCTTCTAAGATTTGACAGCATCTCTTTCACGGGCTTTTCAGACACCTCTCCGTGACATCGAAGAATCGATGTGCCAATTCTGTCGTCTGGTTTCTGTTGAAGCATCTGCCCCGCAATCCGGTTAAAGAGAATAATTCTGTTATCGTTGTCTACAAGGATTATGCCTACATGTAGTGATTCGATTGTATTTTGAAGTAGCTTCGCATCAAGAATCATGGTATCAACCAATGAATAAACAATGACATCCATCTATATTCCTAGTGTTATGTGATAAGATAGTATGGAGTGAAACTTGTTCCTGTTACACGGTTTCATATCCGATGTAAATCACACTTATTCGAGGAAATCTAACATTGGATGGCTATGTCACGAAATCACGGGAACTCTACTATCTTAGACTTCTCCATGAAAATCCTCCAGTTTCTCCCTACGTATCTCGCGGAACGAAACAAGATCTAATCGACATTGCTGAGCCTCATGTTCATGTCGATAAAGAGCTACTGAGGCTGGCTTCATTGGTAATCGATAGGGGAGAATCCCGTTTCTTGCCAATTGTAGGCGGTACGGGGATGGGCAAGACACATCTCTATTGGGCGATCAAATCATTGGGAAAGCGCCACACATCAACACCTTATCGATGCGTATACGTTCCTCCCCCTAGCTCGCCGTCAAGAATAGGCATTCAGGTATATACTCCCTTTGTTGAAGAAATGGGATCCTCGCACTTCGTTTTCTGCGTGAAGCATGCCTTTGCGAAGGCGGGATTGCGGGGTATCAAAAGCCTGCATCTGAATTATGCAGAACATCTAACCCGACTCAAGAATGCATTTCCTAGATACTCGGGTGACCTCCTTGCAGTAGTGGCCCGATATGGAACCGACTCTAAGCTGAGACCTATAGCTTTGCGATGGCTTCTGGGGCATCATCTTCATGCAAAAGAGAGAGAGAAATTGCAGGTGGACAAGTGTCTTGATGACGATAGAACGGCCTTGGACACATTATGTTTATTAATTGAATCCTCGCCAGTTCCAATAGTCTTCTATTTTGACGAAATGGAGAGTCCATTTCGAACTCTTGATGAGAATGGACAAGAGCAATTCCTATCTTTTATTCGCCTGCTAAGCAAGAAGTCGCAGAATGCTATAATCATATGTGCCTGCCTTGATGAAATCTGGAAATCCATCGAATCAACCATAATTCCCTCAGAAGATAATATTTCAGTGGAACCTGTCGAACTGATTCCATTCACAGTTGACCACCTTAGAGAGTATGTCGGGAGTTTCATGTCGGCATATTGGATGAATCAGGGCGTTGATATTCCTGAAGACGAGATATATCCCTTCTCAGATAATGACATAAAAACCATTTTTCAGATTTCGAATGGTAATCCACGCAATATCATAAGAATAGTCCATGAGGTTCTAGAGTTCAAGCTAATCCGTACCTGATGATAGGCTCTCTTCCCTTTGTGAATCTTCAGCTTTAGTTGTGGACGAGGGTTCCTCATCTTCATCATTGCTAAAAATCTCCGGCAATACAAGTATCGCAACAAATAGGCCAACCATTACGACTATCCCAACAGGGGTTCGCAAGAACAGGCTGATATTTCCGAGCCAAGGAATAGTTGCTACAACAACACCAACTATCTCACTGTAGGTTCTATTATAGGGGTCTCTAGTGGGATTATTGTCTCCCTTTGTGAAGTAATAATAGTCACCTTCTACTATTTCAATTTCAACGACGCGGTGAACAATTGGGCCGTCTGAGTGCCAAACCTCATCCTGATAAACCACAATATCGTTCAGGGCGATTTGGTCCGGCTCTCTAGCCTGAATAATAAGGAGATCTCCCCTATAGAGAGTTGGCTCCATGGAATCAGAAGTCACTACAACTATTGGTGTTGTTGTTCCCATTGCGAACATAAACACTCCATATCCGCCGAGAGTTGCTCCAACTACCAAGAATAAGAGAAATCCAGTCTTCACAAATTCAGGTTTTTCATCCCACTGGATTTTTTGTCGGATTTTTTCCATGATGTGCCCCTTTAGCCCTATCTTTTCCATTCTAATAAACACTAAGTTTAGAGAATCCCTACGAAAGTACTAGTGTTTCTATCTTCCTTTAGCATCTTGAATCAGTTTTCCGATGTTATGCGCATCCTCTCTAGGATGGGGTTGACATGACTCCGATTATTCTACATTTTCTATAATGAGATTACCTGCTTCTCTAGCAAGATGCTCCTAGATTATTGCCAGCTTTTTCAGGTTGGCAGCAGCGTCTTTCATGGCATCCTTTGTGGTGGGTATACCGATTCTAACATGTCTGTGCCACTGATTACAAACCATTGCTGCTCTCCTATTTTCACTGCAATTATCCCAGCAGGCATATGGATTAGGTTCTCGCTGTAGACCAATGCATCGCCCATCCGTTGGTCTTCAAACTCACGTTTCTTCTTCCTTCGAGATTTTCAGCATGAAGACTGCAATCAAACAAGATTTCCTTCAGGGCTTCTCTAAGAAGATCTGGCGAAGCAACAACTACGACGCTATAGTATGTCGACTCACCTGAGTCGCCGGTTACCTATAACCTGGTGCCTCATACTAATAGGTGATTTTTCCCCTATTTTCATGAATGAGGTGAGTCCAATATCAAGGATGGCGGAAGTCAGCAATTCTATCCTACTTATCTGATTCCTTATATATGACCTATTTCAATTAACCTGCGCGAGAGAAGTTCAATGAAAATCCGAAAGGTACGTTCAGAGGGTTTGCAGCATCTATCATATTTCATTAGCTCGGAAGATGAAGCATTGGTTATTGATCCACGGCGAGATTGCCAAGTGTATCTGGACCTCGCCCATGAAGCGGAAGTTGTTATTACTTGGATACTAGAAACCCACCGGAATGAGGATTACGTTATTGGTTCTCGGGAGTTAAAGCATTACGTTCCTGATGCCAGAATCGGGCATAGCGATGCGACAGATTTTGAATATGGTGAGAGTCTTGCTGATGGGGAAACCTTGCGAGTGGGCGCAATGAAAATAGAGTGCATTAACACTCCGGGACATACACCCGATAGCATGGTTTATGCGTTGGGCGACACTGCAACCAGTGACGACCCAATTGTTGCATTTACTGGGGATACGCTTTTTGTTAATGAAACGGGTAGAACGGATTTAGTTGACAAAGACCGGACCGCGGAGTTTGCTCGGGTTATTTATGATAGCATCCACAAAAAGGTCCTGCCGCTCGGTGATGGTGTCATAATCCATCCTGCCCATGGCGCAGGTTCGGTTTGTGGTGGCGCCATCGGTGCAAGAGAGTTCTCAACCCTAGGATATGAAAAGTCCAACAATATATGGTTGAGTATGGATGAGGACCAGTTTGTTGAGGAAAAGCTATCTCAGGAATTGATTTTATCACCGTACTTTTCTAGATGTGAACGACTCAATACTCGCGGTCCTCCTCTTCTGGCTGAAATGGAAGACCCGAGATCTCTCACTGTAGATGCATTTGAAAAACTTCTAGATATTGAAGGAAATGTCATAATTGATACACGCTCTCCAAACAATTTTGTATCCGGACATATTCCCTCTTCTGTTAGTCTTGAGCTCGACCATATGGGTCTCTTCGTAGGTTGGGTACTAAAAGAGGACCAACGTTTCGCATATGTCTTAGAAAATAATGCGGACTTTGAGAGAGCTGCAGCGATGCTATATCGAGTAGGACTTGATAACACAATAGGGTATCTGGCGCAGGGATATGCGGGTTGGGAGAAAAAAGGGAATCCCACGGAAAAAACTCGTAACTATGAGATTGAGGAATTCAAACGACTCGTTGATGAAGACGCAGTTAAAGCCCTTGATGTTCGCCAGCCGCATGAATATGCAGGTGAGGGCGTTCCCGGAGCCATAGAACTTCCTTTGTCAAACTTCATTCATAGAATGGACGAGCTGGACAAATCAGAATCCTATGCTACCTTGTGCCCATCAGGGATTCGCAGTCTTACAGCAGCAAGCCTATTGCAGAGAGCAAATTTTGATAGTGTTGGTATTCCTCTAGAAGGACTGGTTGGCTGGAAGAAGAAGGGATATTCCAGCGAGTCATGAATCCCACATTAGGATGAACTCAAAGAATAACCGAGCTGAAGGAAAAAATGTTCTGGAGACGACCGACAGGGCGTTCGGATGTTCTGGCTAAATATGGAATTGTTGCAAGCTCTCAACCCTTGGCGTCACAGGCAGGTCTAAGAATACTGCAGCAGGGAGGAAATGCGGCAGATGCAGCTATCGCGGCCGCAGCAGTCTTGGATGTCGTGGAACCATTCAGCACTGGGTGCGGAGGTGACGCCTTTGCCCTTGTGCACCTTCCGGGGAATGAAAAGCCAATATCATTCAATGGCTCAGGCAGAGCAGGTTCTGGTGCAACATTGGATGATTTGTTAGACAGAGAATGGCAAGGAATCCCTCTGCGTGGTGGTCCTCCCATCACTGTTCCAGGTGCGATGCATCTATGGGGGCATCTCCTTTCTGAATTTGGTAATTTGGAATTATCAGATGTTCTACAGCCGGCAATCAATTATGCACAGAATGGCTTTCCAGTATCTCCTTTGATTGCACAGTTATGGAATATCCTTTTGCCCGTGCTTGGAAACGATGATGCTCGAAGGATTTTCACAATTGATGGCAGTAGTCCAGAGATCGGCGATATAATGTATAACCAAGATTTGGCACGAACATTTCAAACTGTGGCTGAAACTGGAGTCAAATCTTTCTATGAGGGCGAAATCGCAGAAAGAATCGTATCGACAACCAAAAAGCATAGCGGTTTTCTAGAACTTGAGGACCTAGCCACGCATGAAACTGAACAAACAACTCCGATATCCACGTCCTATAATGGCCTGATGGTTTTTGAACACCCACCTAATGGACAGGGTTTCGCAGCACTAGAAATGATCAATATTATGGAGCAATTTCCCATCCAAGAAATGGGCGAAATGAGTACAGAACGGTTCCATGCCATGATTGAAGGGAAGAAACTTGCCTACGATGACCTATATCGACATAATGCTGACCCTGATTTCTATGATGTTCCAATAGAGCAGCTTCTATCCAAGGATTATGCTCTTTCCAGAGCAAATCTGATTGATATGAATAACGCCATGGACCTCGAGAATATGAGCATGAAACAGGGACCAGACACGGTTTACCTCGCAACTGCGGATGAAGAAGGAATGGCTGTTTCTTTCATAAACAGTCTTTACATGGGATTTGGAAGTGGACTGGTTGCTGAGGGAACTGGCATAAAATTGCAAAACCGTGGCAATCTCTTCAGTCTGGATCCAACGCATCCCAATCACTATGAACCCGGAAAGAGACCTTTCCATACAATAATCCCCGGCGCCCTGTATAGGAATAAAGAGTTTTTTGGCGTATTTGGAATCATGGGTGGCGCACATCAAGCTCAGGCTCATGCACAATTCGTGAGCCACATTGCAGATTTCGACAGGTCTCCTCAAGCTGCTTTGGACTTTCCACGATTTCATCATGACCAAGAATCCAATACTGTAGCATTGGAAAATGGAATAAAAGCAGATATTCAAGGTCAATTACGTCTCAAAGGACATAGGCTGGTGCATGAAACCTCATTTGGTTTTGGTGGTGGACAAGCTATTTTTGTGAATGGAAATGCATGGATAGCAGGTTCAGATTATCGAAAAGACGGGCAAGCAGTTGGATACTAAA
>SDNP01000045.1 GCA_004524445.1 Candidatus Thorarchaeota archaeon
AGAGATGATCGAAAATCCGATTGAGGCAAAAGTCTTCACGCCCTATGGTGCACCATCAGATAATTTCATCGTCGGGACTGTTAAGGGAAGAAGCTTTGCATTCCTTGCTCGTCATGCCAGAGGGCACACAATTCCCCCACATGCTATCGACTACAGGGCAAACATTTGGGGGATGAAAGCGTTGGGCGTGAAGAGGATCATAAGCCCTGCTGCATGCGGAAGCTTACAGCCAGATAAAATCAAACTTGGGGAGTTCGTAATTGCAGACCAAATATTTGACCGAACTTTCGGGCAGCGAAAAGATACATTTTTCGAAGGAGGAACTATCGCTCACCTTCCATTTGGAGAACCATTCTGTCCAGAATTGAGAAGAGTTGCCCGACAAACTGCTGATGATTTGGGATTTAAGGTTCATGATGGAGGGACCTATGTCTGCATAAATGGCCCAAGATTTTCAACTTCGGCCGAATCGATGTTTTTCCACAACCAGGGCTGGGATGTGATTGGGATGACAGCATATCCAGAGGCGCCGTGAGCTCGTGAAGCTGGCATTTGTTTTGTAAACATCTCCATGCCTACTGATTACGACGTCCATGCGGAGGAGCATGTGACTCATGAGAAAGTTCTCGAAACTATGTCAAAGAACATCGAGAGAGTCCGCAAACTCACATTCGCAATGATTGAGAATATACCAAAAGAACCAGAATGTTCCTGCCAAACTGCCCTGAAAGGCGGACTGTTTTAGAAAAAACAAATAAGACCTGGCCCAAGTCATATCCTTGGGCCAACCGTCCAATTCACTTTCTTGTGTCGGAATAACGACAAGTCTGAACGCAAGACGACTTACCAATCGTCGTCGTCATCCAAGTCTTCATCGTCATCGTCCCAATCTTCATCGTCGTCCCAATCTTCATCGTCGTCCCATTCTTCGTCGAAGACCATGATTTTTTCACCTCAGATGCCCCCCGTCGCCTTTTTCATCTAAATATGAAGGAACGGAACTAATGGCACAATGCACCAAGTAATTTGCTATTGAAAAGCAAATAAAATTCAAATCCCTATTAGTAGGATAATCACGTTTTATAGATTTGAAAAAAGGCATCATAACGCTTTTTTTGTCGATATCGGTAAAATGAAGACAATTGTTAAATGTCACTCAGAACCTCTCACGAACAAGGGTTAAAACGATCTTATGGGAACCCGTGACGCTACCAGAGATAGTGGAGGTGTGACCAATGAACAATGCAAAAGGTTCGGAAGATATTGATGTTAAACCAGAAATCTCCTCTGATGCAAGATTGGTCATCCTCCCCAAGAAGGAAAAAATCAATGTAAAGCTACTGGGAGAGCAAGAAATATCCAGGGTAGGAAACGGGATTTATTTGATTCTGGAGGGGACCACAAATATCAAAGAGCACCTCGCAGATATCTCTCACTTCAGGTTCCGCAGGGTACGAGAAATACCTCCTATCAAATCGCGAGACCCAGAGGTACGGGCGAAGAAGGTCTTCGCGATTGTATGGTACCAGTTCGCTTCACCAACAGCTGGCCAGAAAAAGAGAGTGCAGAGACTTATACATCGAGCTCCCTGCATTAGACTCAGACCGGGTGTTCTCTTATTCCCGCATCTACGCAGTAAAGACAGAGAACGGTATCTCAAGAAGAATAAAGAGCGGTCAGTTCTTGGATCGAAAGAGTTCTCTGCTGTATTGGAAGAAATGGGCGGCAATGTAGCCAGATGGACACGGCTTCAACTAGTAAATCAGGCCAGTAATGAGTTGCTCTATGCATCGCTAGAGAAAATGTCTAAATCTGAGATTGGTTCGCTTGAGGCAAAGCTCCGAACACTGAAAGAAGCAGCAGTAGAGGGGGAGGGTATTCGAAAAAAGCTGAAGGAACGTTATTCTGAGATATCCAGTATTTACAGAAATCTCAGATCCAAATATGAGGTAGTTCGTGTGGTGTGGGGTGTTGATCTCAGAAGAGAATTAAAACGGACCTATAATTTGATGCTAAGAACGAAGCATGTGATTAGTTCGTAGCAAAGCAGAGATCACTTCTCTTCATCGGGATTGAATACCTGTTTGCTCAATGAAAACACAAATCATGTGCATTAGATTGAAAGATAAATGAGATATGGAGCTGAAGCGCATGAGAATTGGCTTAGGTCAGATAGAACCTCAAATTGGCGAGATGGACAAGAATCTTCGGAATATCAGGAGTATCCTGGACCAAGCAAGGGAAAACGATGTTGAAATTCTAGTTCTTCCTGAACTAGCTAATTCAGGGTATGCTTTTGATTCCAAAAGCGAAGCGTTCGAATCTGCTGAAAGAGTCGACGATGGCGAGTTCTCTCATATGCTGAAAGATTGGTCTAAGAATGGCAGGCTAATTGTTTCTGGACTCTGTGAAAGGGATGATGAAAGAATCTACAATTCTGCTGTTGTCTTTGCTGAAGGTTCCCATATTCTGACTTATCGGAAAGTTCACTTGTTTAACAAAGAGAAACTTTGGTTCGCCCCAGGTACGACAGAGCCCCCTACCTTCGAACACAACGATGCCTGCTTTGGAGTGATGGTCTGCTGGGATTGGGCCTTTCCGGAAATGGCAAGGATTCTTGCATTGAAGGGGGCACAAGTGATTCTGCACCCATCAAATCTGGTCTTGCCATATTGCTTCGACGCTATGAAAATCCGTTCACTTGAGAACCATTTGTTTACAGCTACATGCAACCGGACTGGAACTGAGAGAAACCTACAATTCAGTGGAAAGTCACAATTCACTTCACCGAAAGGAGAGGTGCTTCTTTCGCTTGGTGAGGGCGAACCGGAACTAGGGGTATTGAATATCAATCCTAGCGACGCAGATGAAAAGAAGCTGACACCACGAAATGATGTACTGGCAGATCGAAAACCAGAGATATATAGTAGGCTCACTCGTTCTTCGTAATCTTATCTGGGATGCGTCCAGCCCAATCCTTTTGAGGATACTTCTGCTCGTTCTTCTTCATTTTGTCCTTGATGGATTTCGACGCGTCTATTCCTATGACATCTGCAAGGCGTAAAGCATAGATTAGAATGTCCGCAATTTCATCTGACAATGCCTCAACATATTTGTCCGATAAGAGAAGCTCCTCAATCTCATCTTCGCGTAGCCATTGGAAGAGCTCGAGTAATTCTCCTGTTTCTATGGCAATTGATTGAGCAAGGGCATTAGGCTTTTGGAAACCTTGCCACTGTCTATCATTGACGAATTTGCGGATGGCTTGCGTCAGTTTATTGAGGGATGGTTCTTCATCCACCAATGATTGCACACTCTTACTTGTTCTGTTGGAAGCTTCGCTGAATAATCCATAGGCTGTAGAGTGAGAATAGGATTACAACAGCTGCCAAGGATAGTATAGGAGTTGCAGTCCCAGGGATTATGGACTGGGAGAAAAGAACCCAACTAATCGTATCTAATGTACCTATTATCGCTGCAACAATGACAACGATGAGATTCGTGAAACCTCCATATCTAATACGTGAAGATGTGAGTTTCCAAATTCGTAAAGATAACACGGCTGCAACGGTAGCCATAACGATAATGCCATAGTTGATAATAAAATAGTAATTCCACTGTTGCCAAATTGGGTAGGGGGGGATAAATGCAAAACCAAACCCAATCAAAATGAGAACGAAGACCACACGCGGCCATGGGTCAGCCAGAAAATCTCCAAGGTCACCCAATAGTTCTGGACGGAGTGAATCCTCATACAGGGACATATCTCGCTCGTCTTCTTCATCAGGAAAAGAATCATCGAATTCAGCTTCGATATCATCTTCATCATGTTGGTCTTCTTCGTAGTCCATTTGTAATTCCTCGCTCAGACGAGTGGGCTTTCCTGAGCGGTCTGAGTTAAAATTCTTGTCATTGGTTAGTGCCGATATACTTAGCTCAGCTGAAGAAGCATTATTACCACTTCTGTCGAGATTCTGATATGGCTCAAGATTCCGAAACCCAATCCCTGCTTCAAAATGCTCAACTACTAAGGCAACGAGGAGAAACGAAGAAGGCCATAGACATTTACGAGAAAATATTAGATGTTTCTCCAGAATCTATCATCGCGCTAAATGAATTGGGCCTTGCCAGAATTCACAATGGAGAACAAGAGCAGGCATTAGAGTTGTTTTCAAAGGCCATTGAAATCGCCCCAATGGATTCGAGAGGGTATAGTAACATGACCGAAGCCTATCTGACTATTGGCGATTTTGAAAACGCACTAAAAGCATCAAATCGTGGTTTGGAACGGATTGAGGATGATGCAGACCTTTGGAAGAAAAAGGCAAGGGCTCTTGAGAGTCTTATGAGAATTGACGATGCCATAGAAGCATTTCGAAGAGCTCTTGAGGTCAATTCGGAAGATCCTGAAACCTGGAAAGCACTTGCACTCTGCATGGATGCAAAAGCTAAGTGGGAAGAGGTCGGTAGAGCATATAGAATTGCAGCTAAATTACATAAGAAGCGGGGAGAAAACCAGGACGCCGAGAGCTGTTTGAGATTTGCAAAAATGGCCGAAGGTGGGCTAGAAAAATGAGAAAAGAAGGGGCGGCAGCAAGTGCCACCTCATGATATTCGACTATTTTTTCTTCTTATAGAAGACCGCTCCAATGATGACTGCTACTATTGCAATTGCAATGTAGACTGCATAATCGATCAGAAGCTGCATTAGAGGATCAATTGTATCAGTGGGAGTAGTTGTGGGGGATGTCGTTGGACTTGTTATTACAGACCCGATTGAATCTCGTACTCGAATGACCATGGGTATTCCAACATGCCAATTGGTACCCACACGTATTTTTCCAACAACGGTAATATTTGTTCCATCAGCCTGAGGTGAAATCACATGGAAGTAATTCTCCGGGTCATCATCCTCAGTAAGCTCTGACTCTGGCGAATCATAGGCATTATCGGTGATGGTGTAATTATCCCAAGCATCATCGCCAATCTTGACTGCCAACTCGACCTCATCTATGCCATCATCGTATAGCTCATGACCATAGACGGTGACATTGATGTTCGAAGAACTGGTGGGAATGTTTGGGTCCCAATAGGTATTGACATATTCTATCTCATCAAAGTCAGCAATGCCCCAATCATAATCGAATACTTCTGAATACCATTGGGCTACATCCTCGTTCTCGATGATGACGCCAGCCTCTCGGTTATTCTCAATGCTGTTGTCGCTATAATTGATGCTGCTAATGAGTACGATTCTACCATCCACAATGATAGCCTTGTTGTGGTTTGCAGTAAACCAGCGCGTCATCTGCCAAACAATAGGAATTCCATGCTCTACAAACAACTCTGAAATCTCCTCCCAAGCATATGACCCCTCTTCGGAAATCACTCGGACTGTTACACCCCGGTTCTTAGCCGCAAGGATGGCATCAACAATTTGCTCTACCGAACCTTCTTCATCAATATTAGCAAAATAGGGAATCTGGATGTCCAAAGTCGCCTGAGCAGAATTTATGCAGTACAGAATTCCTTGAAGACTGGTCTCAGGACTGAAGATTGGCGTCACATTCATGGGTCCACTAAACCGCCCAGGAGCGGCAAATGGTCGGGGGTAAGTTGTTCCTACTTGAGAATAGGAAAGCGGTTCGCCAGTTCCATCCTCATCTGGGTCATAATCAGTTCCACGACTCCAATCATTATCAAAGACCATTCTGTAGTAGTTAGTGACTTGGTCATCGGTCATGGCAATACTCCACTCGCGATTTGCCTTCTTCCCCTCTTCTGGGAAGCTTGTTTTTGCCCAATTCCCAGAATGAACAATAGTGGTCTCGTTGTCAATAATGACATATTTCTGATGAGCAAATGTGAAATCGCCGCCTGCCCCACTACTGGTCCATCTTACAGGATAACCCAATAGTGTCAGATTGTTTGCAACATAGTCGTTTGGTTCATAATAACCCAGGCTGCTCCTACCAAGCAAGAATTTCATGTCGATGCCTGGTTTAGAATCCTGTATTTCGTGGATTAAGTCTAGTATATAGGGATTGTTTATACCATATATCTCGACATAGATACTCTCTTCTGCTGATTCTAGAAAATGCCAGAGCGCATCTCTGCTACCGTCAGGAGAAACAAAAGTAGTCACATTCATATTTGTTGATATTGTGTTCCATTCAATGTCAGCGGTCACATATTTCGGTTCAAGATTATACACGCTTGCGGCCGGAACTAGCATTGTAATGGAGAATGAAAATAATAAACCCACAGCCAATAGGCTTCTGGAAGTACGGCAAATTCTCATGGTTCAAACATCCTCGTCTAAGGGTGAGAGAAGAGCATTCAAGGAATCACTTATACCTTCTGATAGCATTATACCGTAATCGAATTTAGAGGAATATCACCATGAAGCTGTTTTACAAAGTTGACCCATCGAGATATAGAGAGATGATGGAGAAGGTAAGAGATGAACTTGGATTGCATGAGGAGATTGATGAAGCTGCCACATTCCTCATGGAGGAGTCAGAGGACCGAATCGAGCAGATCACTGGTAGATATAACCCAGCCATAGGCGGAGATGCTATGATTCGAGTTGTGCTTGTGGACGAGTCATTGAAGGATTTCTTAGATTCTGTATTTGGCGAGCCCTACAAGGTGAAATGATTCTAGTTACTAGACCAGCATAGAATCTTTGAAACAAGAAATGATACAGTCAAACACCATGCTGCATCCATTTTTCTCAATTCATTGATTGCCATCTATGCATGGACTCTGAATCACCAGACACCGATATTTTGACAACGGCGCTTTCTGAAGCCATATGCCATATCTTGAATCTTTTCCATATATTTGACTCAATCGAAATGATGCAGTCCTGTAAATTTTGTTTGTAAAAAGCCCGAAAACTGTCCTCCAAAAGGATCTCATCGATTGGGCTTTGGTTCAATCTTAGGTTAGCGGTTTTTAGAAAAATGGAGGAATAGCCGGGGATAGGGAGCCTCTTCCATTTCTGAAATGGCCCCCTTATTGGCATTACTTGGTGTCAGTATCATTGACAACAAGCAAGACTTCAACTAGACTATGCCTCTTCGATAGCGGCTTCTGGGCAGCTATCTACACAAGCATAGCACTCGGTACATTCATCGGCACGGTCGGCCTGGTATACTGCTTTGTCTTCGATTACGTATAGAGTTGGATCGACCGGACAAACGTCAGCGCAGGTTCCACAGGCTGTGCATGCGTCAGTTACTTTCCACATCATTTTTGCTTCACTTCGTTCATTGGACTCTTGAAGAGTCTGTCAATTACTTGCCATTTTTATCTAGCATTTAAATCTCAGGGTAGTTCCAACATTTCAGATTCTACCGAATTTCCAGTGTCACCTAGGAAGAGGGTCTTCACTGTCTATCCAATGTCTCAATGAAGCTGCAGCTTTCTCAGTCATGCCTTCCACCTGCCTCAGTTCGTTGATGGAAGCCCTCCGGATTTTGTCATAACTACCGAAATATTGGAGCAGGGTATTTCTTCTCTTTGGTCCAATCCCAGGAGCATCCTCTAGTATTGAACCGGAGAATCTGCGCTCTCTGAGTTTGTGGTGGTACCGTTGTGCGAAGCGATGTGCCTCATCACGAACCTGCTGAACCAAAAAAAGGCCATCGGAATCCAAAGGGAGAAATATACCGCCAGGGGCGTTCCTTGTATAGAGAATCTCCTTATTCTTGGCAATAGCGGCAACATTGAGATATTCAAGTCCCAGTTCTTCCAATGCTTTTTGAGCAACGTTCAGCTGACCCTTGCCACCATCGATGATAATCAAATCCGGCAATGGCATCCCTTTCTCAAGTACCCCCCGGTATCTACGATAAACAACTTCATACATCATAGCGTAGTCATCGGGAGTGGTCTTTGAGCGAATTTTGAACATTCTATATTTGCTATTGTCGGGTTCACCATTATGAAATACAACACAAGAGCCTGTTGGATCTGTCCCTTGGATATTTGCTATATCGAATCCTTCGATGTGTAAAGGGGCACGTGATAAATCTAGATACTCCTTCAGGTTCTTGACACCTTCACTTAGAATCTCCTCGTCGCTTTCACCCAGTAGCAAGATTTTCCGAAGACTGCGGTATGCATTCTTGTTTGCCATCTCCACTAGTTCAGATGGTCTACCGCTTTTGGGATTATGCAGCTTTGTCTTGGTGTCCACGGTCTCACCAAGCCATCTCCCGATTTTTTTCATTCCAGTAATTTTAATCGGAAGGAGTATTTCCTCTGGAACTCTAGGAATTGTGAAGTAGAACTGTTCCACAAAAGCCTGCAGCACCGATGAATCGGGAGTGTCGATATCGACTTCAAAGTAGTAGTTATCATGTCCTACCAGACGCCCGGACCGAATCAGAAGGATTTCAATCAATGCGGCTTGCTCCGTTCGAGCAAGACCAAGAACATCTTTGTCAGTTCCTTTGGGTTCCACAACCTTTTGCTTTCGCATTATAATGTCAATGTCCAATAGACGGTCTCTGAGATTGGCTGCTTTTTCATATTCAAGATTTCGAGATGCCTCTTCCATCTTCTCTCTGATGATGTCGGTTAGCTCCTCTTCTCTACCTTCAAGATAGAGGCACATTTCTTGAACAGCTTCTCTGTATTCTTCAATCGGCACTTGTTCTGAACAGGGAGCAATACATCTCCCCAGGTGGAAATCCATGCATGCTCGCTTCACATTGGTGGGGTCGCGGCACATTGCCACAGGGATAAAACGCCTCACAGTATCAAGGAACTTATCTAGACGCTTCGTGCTGCCATAGGGACCATAATACGTTGCGCCATCCTTTTCGATTTCTCGGGTGACCTCAAATGTTGGTATATCCGCATCAAGATCCACCCTTATCCAGGCATGCCGCCTATCATCCTTCAAAGCCAGGTTGTATTTCGGTTGATGCTTTCGTATTAAGGTGGCTTCTAAGAGAAGAGCCTCTCGTTCCGTATTTGTGATGATGGTTTCTAGGTCTGCTGCGTACTGCATCATATTCCAAGTCTTTCTGTCCAGCTTTTTCCGCAAGTAGGAGGGAACCCTCTTTCGCAGCTCTTTTGCCTTGCCTATATACAATATCTCGCCATCTTTGTCCTTCCAGAGATATACTCCCGGCTGCTTTGGAAGGTCTTTCACTAAGGCGGTGAGGTCAGACACTGTATCTTCATCCATCATAGGTTGCTATTACTTTTTCACGACTAGTGTAAATCAGGGCTTTGGTATGAGTGCCTACTCCAAAGATGCATAGATGGCATCCTCTCTATAGATGATTTTTCGCAGATGGTTGCCCGTGTATGAGTTCCATACTTCACAAATTTCCTCAGGAGTGCCTGTTGAAATAACTTCCCCGCCACCATCTCCGCCTTCAGGTCCTAAGTCTATAATCCAGTCTGCTGTCTTGATAACTTCGAGATTATGCTCGATCATGACGATAGTATTCCCCGCGTCAGTAAGCCGTTTTAGAACCCTCAATAACACGTGAACATCGGAGGCTGACAGACCTGTTGTCGGCTCGTCCAGCAAATAGAGAGTATTCCCTGTGCTTCTTCGGCTTAACTCAGACGCCAACTTCATTCTCTGGGCTTCTCCACCACTAAGGGTGGTGGCTGGTTGCCCAAGCTGTAAATAGCCAAGACCAACGTCTACCAGGGTCTGTAGCTTGTCCTTGATTTTCGGAATGTCATAGAAGAACTCCAGGGCTTCATCTATTGTCATTGATAGGACGTCATTAATGTTCTTGCCTTTGTATTCTACCTCGAGGGTCTCTCTGTCATAGCGCTGTCCTTCACAGACATCACACGTCATGAAGACATCTGACATAAAATGCATTTCTACCTGAATGACACCGCTTCCCTTACACTTAGAGCATCGTCCTTCTCGCGTATTGAAGCTGAACCTACCCTTCTCATAGCCCCTTGCCTTTGCCTCAGGCATCTTTGCAAAGAGTCTCCTAATGTAGCCAAAGGTCTTCGTGTAGGTGGCAGGGTTTGAGCGAGGTGTTCTGCCGATAGGCGACTGGTCGACGAGTACCAATCTGTCGATGTTGTCGTAACCGGTGATATCTTCATGCGCACCAGGACGTGCACTTGCATCATTCAAGATTTTTGCCAGAGCCTTGTAGAGAGTCTCATGAATGAGTGTGCTCTTTCCAGATCCTGACACGCCGGTCACACAGATGAATCGGCCCAGCGGGAATGATACATCAATATTCTTCAGATTGTGCTGTCTTGCACCTTTGATAGTGATTTCTTTCCCATTGCCATTTCTCCGATTCTTAGGAATGGGAATTTGCTCAGCCCCTGCAAGATAGCGAGCTGTAAGAGATTTCGGATTGTTCAATACCTCTTCGGGGGGGCCTTCAGCGACAACTTCTCCGCCGTACCTTCCAGCCTGAGGACCCAGGTCGATAATATGGTCGGCTGAATAGATTGTGTCTCTATCATGCTCTATGACCAAGACCGTATTTCCCAGACTTCTCAGTTCTCGGAATGTGTCCAAAAGCCTATTCAGGTCACGAGGATGCAATCCAATGCTAGGTTCATCTAGGCAATAGAGAACACCAGTTAATGCAGAACCAATCTGAGTGGCCAGTCGTATCCGCTGACTTTCACCGCCGGAGAGAGTCATGCTGAGTCTATCGAGATTCAGATATTCCAACCCGACAGCAACAAGAAAACGTAAACGTGAGGTTATTTCTTTCAGGACCAGTTCAGCTATTTTCAAGTCCCTATCGCTCAACTCAATATTGTCAAAAAACTTGTAGGCTTGCTCAATCGTCATGGAATTGACTTCGTCGATCGGCTTACCTCCAACTGTCACAGCTAGACTCTGTGCTTTCAGTTTCCGCCCGTTGCACCCCTCGCACGTTACTTTTCGCGAGATTTTGTTAGCAATATGTTGGGACCAACGCTGGTACCATTGCTTTTCACTGCTCTTACCTTTGTCAAAGATGCCTTCCAACCATGGAATAAGACCATTCCATTTCCTCTTAATCTCCCATTTAGAGTCAGATTTCTCAGAAATGTAAGTTAGTGTTAAGTTGGGTTTCCCCCACAGAAAGACATCCTTCTGATTCTCAGTCATATCTTTCCAGTGGGTATCGAGAGTGAATCCGAATCGCTCTCCGAGGACCTCTATTCTCCGCATGAACCAGTTCCTCTTGGCTCTGACTTGCTTTAGAATGTCAGTTACGGTCATTTCCTCGTCGGAAACAATCAAATCCACATCGATGGACATCGTAACGCCTAGTCCATTACAAGTAGGACATGCGCCGCTAGGTCTGTTGTACGAGAATGCCTTTGGATCCAATTTTGCATACTGAATGCCACACTTGGGACACATGAGTTGTTCGGCAAAGACCAAGTCCGCTTGTCCCGGTCGTGAAACAATGGCTTTTCCATTACCCATCTCCAAGGCTGTTTCTAGTGAGCCAACAAGGCGTTCTCTCGTTGAGTGGCTCACATCAACTCTATCAACAACAACATCGACATCATGCTTTTTGCGTCCGTCAATATCCACATCATCGATCTCGGTTATCCTATCGTCTACTCGAACTCTTACAAATCCCTTTTCGATTAGACTATGCAGGGTCTCCTCATGCTTCCCAGTTTCTTCTTCTATTACTGGGGCGAGGACAAAGATACGCTGCCCTCCATTTTCATTTAGAAGTAATCTCGCTGCGGATTGAGCTGTGAGTTGTTCCATTGGCTCATTGCATTCGACACAATGGGGAATGCCAATATTCGCATAGAGGAGCCGCAAGTAGTCATGAATCTCTGTACTGGTTCCAACGGTGCTCCTCGGGTTCTTTGTTCTTCCCTTCTGCTCGATTGAAATTGCAGGTGGTAGACCAGTTATGCTTTCTACTTTTGGCTTATCCAATCGGCCTAGGAAACGTCTGGCATAGGATGAGAGAGACTCTACATATCGTCTCTGTCCCTCAGCAAACACAGTATCGAACACAAGTGTGCTCTTGCCGGAACCCGATGGCCCGGTAATTACGACGAGGCGGTCGCGGGGAATATTCAATGATATTTTCTTTAGATTATGTTCCTCTGCCTTCTTTACGCTGATATAACCGGTCATTTGCTATCACTCCCCTCATTATCAGCTCTGAAAGCCGGAAACATTTCTTTGAGATAGTATCCTGTGTAAGAATCCTCTGAGGACGCGATGAGTTCAGGTGAACCTTCTGCCACAATGTGTCCTCCTTCTTCGCCACCCTCTGGTCCGAGGTCGATAATCCAGTCTGCGGTCTTAACGACATCCAGCTGGTGTTCTATGACCAAGACTGAGTTTCCGAGATCAACTAATCGGTGAAGTACTTCTAGCAGCTTCTTGATGTCAGCAAAATGAAGCCCGGTAGTTGGTTCATCAAGCATAATCAGAGTTTGCCCGGTTGCTGGTCGGGATAGGAATTTGCTCAACTTAATCCGCTGTGCCTCACCACCACTCAGTGTCGTGGCGGGTTGACCGAGTTTGATATAACCCATTCCAACATCACAGAGAGTCTTCAGTCTGCGATAGATAGGCTCGATCTCTTCAAAGAAGTTGACGGCTTCATCGATGCGCATTTCAAGAACGTCAGCAATATTCTTTCCTTTGTAGCGCACCTGCAGAGTATCTCGGTCGTATCTCCGCCCCTTACAGTCAGTACACTTTACTTCAACAGGAGGGAGGAATTGCATCTCAATTGTTTCAACTCCCGCACCCTTACATTTCTCACATCGGCCGCTCTTAGTATTGAAACTGAAGCGTCCCTTCTTATAGCCGCGAATCTTCGCCTCGGGAAGACTGGCATATAGCTCCCGTATCGGAGTAAAGAGACCCACATAAGTCGCCGGATTTGATCGAGGAGTTCGGCCAATTGGGCTCTGGTCGATGACTATAACTTTGTCGAGTTGTTCCGAGCCAACAATCCCATCGTGGTCGCCAGGCTTTGCCTCTGCGTTATGGAACTCTCTTGCAAGAGCCCTCTGTAAGGTTTCCACAACCAGGCTTGATTTGCCGCTCCCGCTCACACCAGTCACTGCGATAAATAGACCTAGTGGAATCTTGACATCAATATTCTTCAGATTATTGTGCCTGCAGCCCCTCATCTCGAGTATACGACCATTTGGCTCTCGTCGCTCATCGGGAACTGGTATCTGTTCATCTCCGCGGAGATACTGACCAGTGATAGACTCTTTGGATGCAAGGACATCATCCAATGTTCCTGAGACAACAACCTCGCCGCCTTCAGCGCCAGCACCTGGTCCTAAGTCAACTATATGGTCAGCAAACCTGATAGTTTCCTCGTCATGCTCAACAATCAGTATTGTATTTTCCAGGTCTCTAAGTCGCTTCAGCGAATTCAATAGGCGCTTGTTGTCACGTGAATGAAGGCCTATACTGGGTTCATCACACACGTATGTCACACCAACAAGATTCGAGCCAATCTGACTGGCAAGCCGTATTCTCTGAGCCTCACCGCCTGCCAACGAGGGAGCAGGTCGATCCAGTGTCAGATACTCCAAACCAACATCCTTGAGAAAACCTATTCTGCTTTCTAATTCATTCAGAATTGGCTCTGCCACAGGTTTGAATCTGTCCTCTGGTTCGGTTGATTTGAGAAATTCATCCAGTTGAGTGATCGACATGGAGTTGACTTCAACAATAGACCGACCACCGTATTTCACAGCCTGTGAAACGGGCTTCAGTTTTCCACCATTGCATTCAGGACAGGTCTGTTCAGCCATGAACTCTTCCAGTTGCCGGCGTCTGTAATCTGACTTTGTCTGTCTATAGACTCTTTTCGCCCGGGACACAAATCCCTCGAATGGCCTATTGAATGTGCCTTTCCATTGCACTGAGGAATCAGGATTCTCATTGTTCCAATGCAGCTCATACTTCTCCTCGGTTCCGAACAGGATGACTTGCTTCTGGAGAGCTGTGAGTTCCTTCCAGGGCGCATCCAAAGTGAAACCGTACTGATCCGCAACCAGTTTGAAAATCCTTCGCTTCAGCAGCCACTTATCTGATTTTATAGCGCCATCCTTCAGAGGCATGTCAGGGTCTTCAATGAACAAATCTGGATCAAATTCCCGTACGACACCAATCCCAGTACATCTGGAACATGCACCCTGAGGTGTATTCCATGAGAATATTCTTGGCTCCATCTCTGGGAGTGATATTCCACAATCAACACAGGCGAACTGTTCTGAGAGAGTTAAGTCACGCTCATCAGTAATTATCGTTACAACGCCCTCGGCCATTTCCAATGCGATTTCTATGCCTTCAGAGATTCTACCGCGAGATGACATGTCAACCTTCAAACGGTCAATGACAACCTCTATGGTATGTTCGAAGTATCGATCAAGGGACATGCCCTCTTCAATTTCAACGATTTCTCCATCCACACGCGCTCGGATAAAGCCCTTCCCAAGCAACTCCGAGAATTCCTTGCGGTATTCTCCTTTGCGCCCTCGAACAATGGGAGCCAAGATTACAATGCGAGTGTACTCAGGAATTTCCAGAACTCTGTCTACGATTTGCTGTGCTGTCTGAGGCTCAATCCTCTTTCCACATTGAGGACAATGAGGAACGCCAACCCGTGCATAGAGTAGTCTAAGGAAATCGTATATTTCTGTGATTGTACCAACAGTGCTTCGAGGGTTGTTACTTACACTCTTCTGGTCGATAGAGATAGAGGGTGAGAGACCCGACATGTAGTCAACATTGGGCTTTTCTAGCATGCCAAGAAACTGCCTGGCGTAGGGAGAGAGGCTCTCCACAAACCGTCTCTGTCCTTCTGCAAAAATCGTGTCAAACGCTAAGCTGGATTTTCCACTTCCGCTGACCCCAGTAATTACCGTCATCTTATTCTTTGGAATCTCAACCGAGATTGACTTGAGGTTGTGTTCAGCAGCTCCAATAACGACTATAGACTTGGGACCATTGTGTTCAGCACCTTTGTCAGCGGTATCAGAAGTCGAAAGCGCCTTCATTTTTGGAAGTCCTCTATTTGCTTTCGTAGCCCTGCAATCTTGTCGCGCAGGGCAGCTGCCTTCTCGAACTCAAGGTTACGAGCTGACTCTTTCATCTGTTCTTCAAGTTCGAGTATGTAGTCCGTCAGTTCATCTACCTCGACGGGATCATAATCGGTAACTTTCGTTTGCTTCTTAGTTAGCTTGACCGGCATTGATTGTGCGATGTCTTTGATCTCCTTCTTGATACTCTGTGGCGTCACATTCTGTTCTTCATTGTATTCTATCTGATATCTGCGTCTTCGATTCGTTTCGTCTATTGCAGACTGCATGGCGGAGGACACATGATCTGCATAGAGAAGCACACGACCATCTATGTTCCGTGCTGCTCTACCCATAGTCTGAATGAGTGCCCAGTCTGTTCGTAAGAAGCCTTCTTTGTCAGCATCTAGAATTGCAACTAATCCCACCTCGGGAAGGTCCAGGCCCTCACGAAGAAGGTTGATGCCAACGAGCACATCGAACTTACCCTGACGGAGCTCTCTGATAATCTGGATTCTCTCCACCGTACCTATGTCGGAGTGGAGATATCGAGCCATCTCTCCAGCTTCAATAAGATACTCTGTTAGCATCTCAGCCGTCTTTTTCGTGAGCGTTGTGACAAGCACTCGGTGGCCTTGACTAACCGTCTTGTTAATTTCGGCAATCAGGCTGTCAACTTGGTTCTCGATTGGCTTCACTGTAATCTCTGGGTCCACCAGCCCAGTAGGTCGCAGAAGCTGCTCAACAATCTGGGTACTCACCTTTCTCTCATATTTGCCCGGTGTTGCACTAGTGAAGATGACATGCCGCATGTAATCTTCGAATTCTTCAAACTTCATCGGCCGATTATCAAAGGCAGAGGGGAGTCTGAATCCGTAGTCAATCAGGTTTTGCTTTCTGGAACGGTCTCCATGATACATTCCGCCGATTTGAGGAACGGTCATATGAGACTCATCGATGATCATCAGGAAGTCATCAGAGAAGTAGTCTAAGAGGGTATAGGGCTTCTGACCCTCTGACCGCCCATCGATATGGCGAGAGTAATTCTCAATCCCCTGACAATGACCAGTCTCTCGCAACATCTCCGTATCATAGAGCGTTCGTCTACGCAATCTGTCAGCCTCGACAAGCTTGCCTTGTTTCTTCAGTTTCTCAACACGCTCTTCCATTTCCTGTTCTATGGGATCTAGTGCCGCCATCACCTTCTCATATCGAGCCATGTGATGTCGAGCCGGATATAGCTCAAACCAGTGCTCGTCGGATAGCCGTTTCGATGAGATAGAATCGATGATAGACAACCGTTCAATGATGTTTCCATCAAGCTCTATGCGCACCCTATTTCTTGATGCAGCAGGTTGGACTTCAATCACGTCGCCTCGAACGCGGAAGACGCCCGGTTCCACTTCCATATCGTTTCTATCATACTGCATCTCTACCAGTCGCTCGAGCAAAGTCCTACGGTCAATCTCTCTGCCAACTTCAAGAAACATCCTGAAGTGATCGTATTCCTCTGGGTTTCCGATTCCGTAGATACATGACACTGACGCTACAACTAGCACATCGCTTCTGGACCGAAGAGCATGCGTTGTGGAGTGGCGGAGTCGCTCAATCTCAGCGTTGATGTCAGCCTCCTTTTCGATGTACATATCCTTACTCGGGACATATGCCTCTGGTTGAAACCAGTCATAATATGAGACGTAGTACTCTACAGCGGAATCTGGGAAGAATTGCTTGTATTCAGAAGCTAATTGAGCAGCCAAAGTCTTATTGTGCGAGATAACCAGCGTTGGTCGATTGTATTTCTCAATCACATTAGCCATCGTGAACGTCTTTCCGGACCCGGTGACTCCGAGCAAAGTCTGAAAACGATGTCCATCTTCGAGACCCTGCGCTAGTTTTTTGATTGCCTGTGGTTGGTCGCCAGTTGGCT
>SDNP01000046.1 GCA_004524445.1 Candidatus Thorarchaeota archaeon
CCGAGAAAGAGGCAGCCCAGATCAATGGGGTAGTCTTCGCATTGAGATGCGTCCCGACAGATGCATTTGTTCATTACCCAATGGAAGTTGGCTTTGTCGATGAATTCGTGTATGACTTTTGACGGAAGAGCTGTTTCTGTTGGCATGTCTAGACTCTGATTCACATTGATGTTGATCACGTCATCTTTGGGAAGATACATGATGTCATCCCCTTCAAAAAGGAATTTTTCAGCGATGGTTCCAAGAACTGGCAAATGAGTAAGCTTTGCAATCATTCTTCGGTTAGGAAATGTCTTCTTTATCAGCTCAACGAGCCAGAGTGGAGTGCCCATATCCCGTGTCCATCATCTCTATCCTCATATTACTATCGATTTGGATGTGAAGTCGCCTAGTGACTCCTTGGAATGTATTTTACCTTACCAGATGACACTTCATAGCATTTAAGAGAAAGGGGCCTCGAGTATGTATGTAGATAACTATGGTTAATAACACATTGAAAGACAAAGTTGCCATTGTGACCGGTTCTGCACAGGGGATCGGGCGCAAAATTGCAGAAGAACTCGCTCTGAGAGGGGCAAAAGTTGCCTTGAGCGACATAAATGAGAAAGTCGTGCAGGTGGCCAGAGAAATTGGGAGAGAAGAGGAGGTCATGTATGTTGTTGCCGACGTTTCTAACGAGGATCATGTTGAGAAAATGGTAAGCAATGTCTTAGAGCGCTGGGGGCACATTGACATATTGGTCAACAATGCTGGGATATATCCCTATAAATCGCTCAAAGAAATGACCGAAGCTGATTGGGATAAGGTAATCGATATCAATCTAAAGGGGATGTTCAATTGCGTAAAGGGTGTCTTGCCCGACATGCACGAACACGGCGGAAGCATCATCAACATATCATCCATTGCTGGCACAACTGTAGGGTATGCTCAACTAGCTCACTATAGCGCATCCAAAGCTGGAATGAGCGGTTTCACTCGGAGTGCAGCAGTTGAACTTGCAGAGGACGGGATACGAGTGAATGCGATTGCTCCAGGCGCAGTTGAAACTCCTACAGTCAAAGAAACCATGGATGAAGAAACACGACAAGCAACAATCGCATCCATCCCACTCAAGCGGCTTGGGAAACCCGAAGACATAGCAAACCTGGTTGCATTTCTGGCATCAGAAGAGTCATCGTACATCACAGGTCAATTGATTGTTATAGACGGCGGAATGACTATCCAGTAGTGTTTGTTCTATCCACCAAAGAGATAATTGACTTACTGCAAGACTAAAGTACTCTTCATGGCTGCTAAACCCACAACCCCGTGACTGCATAATGAAAACACTAACGCTCCATAGCTATAAAGGCGGTACTGGACGCACAACCCTTGCCGCAAACATCGCAGCAATCCTAGCGCAGCGCGGGAACAAGGTTGCAGTACTAGATTTAGATTCATGGTCACCAAGCCTGCATACTATTTTTAGAATAGAACCAAACTCGGGATTCATGCATCAATACCTTTCTGGAAGTATTGACCACAGGGAGCTTATCACTGACCTTACCCCTGCACTGAATCTTGAGGGTGAACTTCATGTGGGCGTCGCTGACTATCATATAGATGTCATTCGAGAGAATCTCTCAAAGGACAGAAAATGGCACATGAATGCTTTATCACGGCTCCTCCATCTGAAGGAAGAGCTACGAGATGAGAAATTTGACTATGTTGTGATGGATTCATCTCCCGGAATTCATTCCTCGACAGTGAATGCTGTTGTCGCATCGGATCTGACTTTGGTAATTTGCAAGATCGACAATTTTGATTTGGATGGCACAGTGCAGCTCATGGATGTTCTCTATGAACGCCTCGATAAAGAAACTGCATTCCTCTTCAACAAGGTCCCTCCACCTATGCTCGAAGAACCCAGGAGATCTCAAGTGGAAGACATAATTGAAAATGCGTTTGGCTCTGACGCAGTTCTCATGGGTTTCATGGAATACTATCCCGAAATACCGTTGTCCATGGGAATTGAGGTTCATGCACTCACATCTCCAGACTTGAAATTTACTCGAAACTTAAAGGACATAGTAAGCAGATTATCAATCGTGTCTGGTTACGCTGAATCAGCAAGTGGCGAATGCTAATGATACGGGCGGTCTATATCTTCGCTGAGGGCGGCGTTTCCCTCTTTAGTAAGGTATACAATCCAAATGAGGCGGATCCATTTCTCATGAGCAGTTTCATTTCAGCTATATCTGAATTCAGCAAACAGGCCATGGGTAATAGACTGAGTGGAATCGAAGCCGATGGCCGGTATATTTTCAATTATCACCAAGAACCCATAACTGTCGTTTTGCTTGCTGATAGACAGAGCGAGGTTTCTATCAGTCTTCTAGAACAAATCGCTCTCAGCTTCGTGAGCAAGTACTCGGATATCATCAAGAATGGAGATTTCAATGCAAATAGATTTCAGGACTTTGGTCGTGTACTGAGCAATATCCTTCCGGGTACACTCATGGAAGTTGAACCTACGGAAGTGATAGAGCCATTGGATGGTGTTAGTATAGTCAGTCTTCCTATCGGTCTGCAGAGAATGGCGAAACTGATTCTTCGAGAGAAGAAACTCACTCCACTGAGGGCAGCAAAGGGTCTTTGCATAACAAAGGATGCTGCAGCAGAGCAACTTGAACAGCTATTCCAGTTGAAGAAGGTTGCCAGACAAAAAACCCCAAATGGGACTCTCTATACTATTTGAGAGAAATTAATAAGAATACAACTGATAAACTCAGAGAATTGTTCAGTAGATGAGGACTAATAATGGCTAGGCGGCAGATACTTCTTCTGGGTAATCCCAGACTATACGAACCCTCTATTCCTGTTTCTGAAGGTGAGCTTGAAGACTTACAGAATACAGTTGACGATTTGCATGAAACATTGAATGCCTTCAGAGCTGAACATGGCGTTGGCAGGGCGATTGCTGCTCCTCAAATTGGTGAATTCAAGCGAATAGTATATGTTAACATAGATGAGCCCATTGTTCTCCTCAACCCCGAGATTGTACATCATAGCAGAGAGACATTTGAGTTGTGGGATGATTGCATGTCATTCCCAAACCTGCTAGTTAAGGTCGAGCGCTTTCAAAACATTGTAGTGGAATATAGAGACTTGAATTGGAAGCAAGTAAGTGTGGAGTATTCAGATGATATGTCTGAACTCTTACAGCATGAGATTGACCATCTTGATGGCATTCTCGCTGTCCAGCGAGCGAAAGACTCCAGATCCTTTTCTCTACGTTCTGAACGTTAGAGCAATCTGCCTTAACCCTCGCCTAATATTTTTGCAGTTTCATCTGCTTATGATAGTGTCCAATTGACAACGCTCATATGTTCTCGTTCCATTTCTTCTCAAGCTTCAGGATTGAGATGACTTAGAATGAAACATGTCCGGCTCATACTCGCCATACTTATTTCCATCGCCGTTGTTGCTGCCATCACTGTTACGACCTACGGCTGGATATTGGGACAAACAATATACCAATCCACTTACTCGGCCAAGGCAGGTGTAGATTACTGGGCAACTTGGACTCTCGAGAATAACATCTTCTATGCTTCTATCCTTCTTGCAGTTCTAAGCATAATCACACTACCTCAGCGCTCAACATTCATCTCCTTTGTTTCAGCCCTCTCTCAAACTGGGCCTGTAGTCAAGAGACTCAAGCTATCTCATGCAATCATCTGGAGAATTATCGAATTTGGCGGTCTGCTTCTCTTCTACATTTCAAGTGGCGGATATTCTGTTACGGGGCAGAACGTTGCGTTTCTCATGATGCTAACTGGAGATGGATCAATAGCATTGTCACAGCAGAATATTTCGACTCTATTCTCTCTTCCATTCTACCCGGGTACGCCGTCAGATGCAATTATCCAATTGATGCCTGCCTTGGAGGCATATCAGCTCTATGTTGGGCTGATAGCCACATTCATCGTGTTCACGGCTGGTCGCATTGGGCTCTCAATAGCAGCAGATTTCATGGCTCCGCGACGCGACTCATATGCCATAATTTCGAAGGCGTTATTCATAGTTTCTCTAATCGTTGTGCTGGAAATCCTCAGTGTGCCTATGTGGACAGCTAATGCAGGCACCTGGATGAGTTACCTCGCACTCATCATTTCCTTGGCTGCAGCATTAATCGGCGCTCTTGCGTTCCTAGTCATGCGGCTTCACGCAGGGGACGCATACCAACGGCTTCAAGGCAAGATTCAGCAACTGGAAGAGAACTTAGCGAGATTACAAGGAGAGCTGATTTCCGTTCGCTCTGAGTATGAATCGGGATCTCTCTCTATGGAAGAATACAGACGAAGGGTTTCCATGCTGATGGAGGACCGTGCCAACATAAGCAAAGAATTGCGTCGATTAAAACTGGAACGTCTCTTACCAATTGGAACCTCCCCTCGAAAGTTTGGTTTGTTAGCTGCCATACTCATCGTCATGGTTGTCCTATTACCTGTCATTCAAGGATTTTACTATGGCATTCAAATGCAGGGCGACAAATACATTGAATGGAAGTTCAACTATGAAACACGAAAGGAGATCGCCATTACAAATTGGGCTGCGGGTGTGACCGATATAGAGCAGCTCACTATTGATGACCTGATTTCAAATGCGACTCCTGAGAGCGAAGTTGAATTCCTCACAACCGTGAGACAATGGGACCAAGAAGCAAGTTATCTTCGAATGAAAAACCAGATAGGCACAAATTGGATGCAGTTGGCGGGTTCGGACATTGTGTATTTGAATGGGCAGCAGTATTGGATAGCTCCGTTGACGTTTGACTACGGCACAATATCAACCAGTTTCATCAATCAGAGGCTGATATATACACATACTGAAGGGATTGTTATCTTAGATGCCTATAGCGGCGACATTGTAGAAGATGATGCCCTCGTCGCATTATTCAACAGAACAGAGCCGGTCACGATGTATTATGGTGAGGGCACTGGGTTCCGAGGACCAGTATTTCCCAATGTTCCATCAGTTCAGGAAATTGGCAACAACTCATTTCAGGGAACACCAGATTATAAGCTCCAAGGCTTTGAGTCATTCTACTATATGCTCACTCAGGGTCCGGAAGCTTGGTCATTCCTTGGACAAGAGATGGATATTCTGATTGAGAGAAATGTTCTGTCGCGTGTTCAGAATGTCTTGCTACAAGGTCTTCGAGCAGATAACGATCCGTATATCGTGGTGGCACCTGATGGCACATTTAGTTATGCTGTATCAATATATGTTGATTATCGCCTTGCCACGGCATATGCCCACGAGAAGTACATGCGGTTCATGGGCGTTGCCCTCGTTGATATTGAAAATGGCGATATTGAGTTCTATAGTCAGCCATTAGTGAACTCCTCTTTCTTCATTGACCAGACATTCGTAGACCATTATGACTGGCAGCAGGCACCAGATTGGCTTCAAAGACAAATGAAATGGCCGGAGGACTTGTATGAGCGTCAATTGGATGTAGCATATATTTACCACGTGACTGATGGTTTCCTGTGGAAGGGTGGAAATGATTTTCACGAGTCACCGGAAGGGTCTGATACTCGTTACATCGTGATGCGTATTGGTGGACTTGACAGATTCGTTGCAATCCATAACTCAGAATTCTTAGATTCAGCAGGACGAAATCTTGCTGGCCTATACACGATTGGCTGTGGAAACAAGGACTTCGGAAAACTCCAATTTTATAGCGCTTCAAGTCAAGGGTTCTCGACATTGCTTGGTCCTAATGCTGCGGTTCAGGCATTCGAAACCAATGAAGACGTGAGAACGCAATTACAGCTTTGGGGCGATTATCGCTATGGCAATCGTCTTATCTATCATTTGGGTGGTGACTTATTCTTTGTAGTTCCAGTGTTTCTTGTCGTGGAAACCTCAACGGACAGAGTTATTCAGAAACTGGGAGGCGTTGGCTTGGTTGACGCCGGCACTGGAGAACGTGTTACGTTGGGAGAGAATGTCATTGAGGCATATTACAAAATGTTTGGACTACTGAATCGTAGCATTATTGGAGAGGGTGAGGTTGGTATCGAGAATGCTGCGTTCAATCCACTGACCATTGAATCGGGCGAACTATCACAGCTCTCTATGATATTACGAAACAATGACAATACTGAACATAATCTAACCGTTGACATAACTGTTGCAGCTGGCAACTTCTCTGTGTTCTGGCATGGTGCAGAAGTGTCACCAATTGCCAACCCATCAAATACAACATTTTCACTCAATATTGGAACTGTAGGCTCAGGTGATTACTACGGGACAACTCCATCTTTGACTGCATATCTGCCCGATGGCATTGTATCAGCTCAATACCTGGTAGTTGTGACACTAAGAACCGAAGATGGCATCGAGGATCAGCTGAGTCTGATACTGACAATCACTTGAGAAACCTACTCAGTGTGATTTCGATACCATGACAAGGTCTCGGACAAACCATCTTTCAATGATTTTGAGGGGTTGAATCCGAGGACTCTCTTAGCTCGGGCAATGGATCCAATACTATCTCTAACATCTCCCGGTCTCTTCGGTTGATGTAGGATTTCAAGCTTTTTATCCTTCTCCAACTCATCAATCATGCTAGCCAGTTCTAGGATGCTTATCTGATCGGTGCCTGATATGTTCAGAACCTGCCCGATGGCATTGTCCTGTTCAGCGGCTTTGATTGTTGCTTCTACTACATCATCAACATGAATGAAGCTACGAGTCTGCTTTCCATCCCCCTCTACTGTTAGTTGTTGCCCTCTAAGAGCTTGATTCAGAAATATTGAGATCACACCGCTGTACTCGGAGTAGGTTTGCCTGGGGCCAAAGACATTGAAGTATCGAAGAATGGTGGCATCAATAGGAAATGCTTCCTGATATGCGCTTAGATAGTTCTCAGCTGATAATTTGGATGCAGCATAGGGACTCAGAGGATGCGTTGGTTCATCCTCCTTGACTGGCAAATCTTCGGGTTTACCGTAGACTGCTGCACTGGAACTGAACACAACTCGAGGGGTGTTACAGTATCTAGCAAGTTCCAGCATCATTAGCGTGCCTGTGGCGTTTATTTCGTGTACTACTAGAGGCTGCTCGCAGGATAGTCTTACCGAGGATATTGCAGCAAGATGGAACAGAGCATCATATTCACCATTTACAGATTCTCTGAGTTTCGGATTCGTGATATCCATCTGTAAAAACTCAAATCTGTCAGTTCCCAGAAATGTTGCCATATTTTGCTTAGTACCAGTTCTGAGGTTATCTACTCCAAGAACTGAGCTCCCGCGATTCAACAATTTTTCTGTAAGATGGCTCCCGATAAATCCTGCACAGCCAGTGACAATTGCCTTCATTGACACATCAGGTCTCCGTTATGTTTTTGGCTTCAGAGTTATTGAGTCCTCTTACAGGCTCAAATATACGTCTCTCCGCCATCATTTCCAGCTCATAGGGCGAAGAAGCCAGCATATGAATGCTGCCCCATCATAGAGTGCAAACTTCTATATTTTGAACTCTGCTACGCATAATATAGTGACACTCAGCATGTACTTCGTGTACATTATAGAAACTGAAGATGGTACCTACTACACAGGACAGACCAATGACTTAGCGCGCAGGTTGAAAGAGCACGCCTATAGCAATTCACATGGATCTTTCTATCTTCGGATGCATAAGCCAAAATTTGTGGTACATCTGGAACAGTTTGAAAGCAGGTCGGAAGCCATGCAGAGGGAACTGGAGATAAAGAACAATCGTAAGCTCAAAATGGAATTAATTGGGCCACGGCGGGATATCCGGGAAGTAATTGCCACTGAAGAGAGCTACAAATAGTAAATCCCGGCCTTTGCAACAATCCCTTGCTTGGTAATATGACTCTCATGAGGAGTTAGAATCCTTATATTTGCAGAAATGAAGATAATCATGTATGCGAGGAAGTGGTTCATTTATGCGTGAGCTAGTTACGAGAACTGGTAGACAACGGGCAGTCTTTATTCTTACTATATTGATTTTCAGCTATGGCATTCTTTCGATAAATATAGAGTCTGTTTCGGCGCAGGAAGATTCTGAAGTGGGTTGGGCAGTGATTATGGAGATGCTTGAATATCCCGAGGGGTGGAATGACATTCCCACAGAGCATGCGGATAGTAAGAAATGGAATAACACACTTCACGCACTTGGTTGGGACAGCGATCATATTCGGATTCTTCATGAAGAAATCACATTCGGTAGAATTGTAGACGAGTTTCAATGGCTTGAAGAAAACACGGATGAAAATGATGCAGTGGTATTCTTTGTCTTTGCACATGGATCTTGGATGCGAAATATCATAGGAGATGGAATTGATATAGGGGCGGCTTGGGAGGATATTCCCAGCAACAAGAAACTGATGGTATTTTCAACATGTCATGCGGGGGAGTTTGTCACGGGAATACCGGGTGATGACCCTCAAGTCAGGATTGGCTCGGTTCAACGTGACGAGCTCGCTTGGGCAGGAATTCCGGAAGAAGACCTGCCTATCATTGGCGAGGTCTTCAATCACTTCTTTACTTCAGCACTCCTTAATGCAACAGCTGATACAAATGATGATGGAGATGTCAGCGTTGAGGAGGCATTCTATCTAGCTTCCCCCAACACACAGGAGTACCTTCAGAACACAGTGTTTCCTGCTTTCCCAGACTATGCTGAAATTTGTAACAATTCAGTTCCTGAGCCAGTTATTCTAGATATGTATGGTGGGGATTTATCATTGGCATGGAACGAAATAGAATCCGAATCTGCAAATCCATATCCAATTATCTTGGTGTCTATCATGTTCGCAACATTAGTCATCATCCTTGTTTATAGACATCGTAGAGAACGCATAGGATAGTTTTGATTATCCTGAGTGGTGGATATGGACTAGTAGCGAGGTGTGCTGCTGCAGCTACTGTTGCAACAACTAATGCTGCTGTTATTGGACTGGCTGATTATACAGACGCAGATGGAGTCCCTTGTGGCTCGATACTGGAAGCCATTAGCCAACTGTCTTAGTTTGTACAAGATACAGGTGTGGGTACTACTAGTGCCAACGCCTCATTCTACTTTCCAATGAAGCATGTTCTTTCGATATTAATTGACCAGAAACGAAGGCCAGAAAGTTCCGCACATGATTCTGTTGGAATATGCCTTGGAATAGCTTCAAGGATAGATTGAGGTGGTCTTTGAACTTTCTCTTTTTTGCGTGATTCCCCGGAATCTTGCCATGAGGATGCCGGCAAGGCAGCTTGTATCGCCCTGGATACGCTTTGTCGGCCGGAATGTGCCGAAGCACTATAATCAGACGGACTAATTCTAAAGAGATAATACGAAACAATAAGTATGAGCACGCATACGACAATATTCATGGACCAAATCAAGTTTACAATTACTTCAAAAGTCGATACCCACTGCCAATTCTCCAATAATCCCAAAATGAAGGATGAAATAATAAGACCCACATATGAAAGTAGACCAATAAGCAAAATGACCGCCAGCAGCGATAATGAGGTGGATGCCATTCTTGCCTTTTCCAATGCGTCTGGCTGCGGGAGGAATACTCCTCCTATAAACTGGGAGTTTGATTTTGTTGAGCCTTCAAACAGCATTAGCCGTATATCGTCTTTTTCCATGCACACTGAGGTATCCTCTTCAGCAGAGCCCACAATCTCATAATGGTGTGCTACAAAGCTATTCTTGAGGTCAGAAAAATCAATAGACTGGTCCCAAAGGACAAAATAATAGATTCCGAAGGACTGTTTTGGCTCTGCGAACCATATTTTGCTCAAAGGAACTCCCTTCTCTTCTTCTGCTGGAATTTCTATTTAGCCTTATGCCCTTCAAAGTACACAGTTGTTCACTGATAAAACACAAAAGAATCAACCACTCAGAGTCAAATCATACGAGCTCTCATTCATTGAAACGTGACAACTAACCTTAATCCATCAAATGAGAGTTTTATTTCTTGAGAGAATTCGAATACTTCTTATCAGGGAGGCGCTTCCTAACCAGCTAGTGGTTGAAATGGCTGAATATGTCCTAGCTATCGATGTTGGCACATCAGGCGTACGTTCTATCATATTTGATACAAACGGCGAAGTAAAGGCGAGCGCCTATGATGAATTCACTAGCATGTATCCCCGTCCCTCTTGGGTGGAGCAAAATGCGGATGCTTGGTGGTCAGCAGCAACAGATACAACCCGGCTTGCACTCAAGGAGACCACGCTCTCAGGTGAGGACATCATTGGAATCAGTGTTACGAACCAGAGAGAAACAATCGTTCCCGTCGATGAATATGGTACTCCACTCAGACATGCCATAGTGTGGCAGGACCGAAGAACGACTGTCCAATGTGATGCAATCCGCTCAAGAATTCCCGTTGAGAAAATCTATCACACGACTGGGTTGACAGTAGATCCTTATTTCTCCGCGCCGAAAATCTTGTGGATAAAAGACAATGAACCAGAGGTATTCAAGAAGACGCACAAATTTCTCCTTGTTCATGATTACCTTGTTCACAAATTGGCAGGCAACTATGTCACTGATTACTCGAATGCAAGTCGTACCCTTCTCTTTGACATAGACGCATCTCAATGGTCTGATTTAATGCTCAACGAGCTGGAAATACCCACAGAAAAGATGCCTAAACCTGTGTCTCCTGGCACAAAAGCAGGAGAGCTTACCACTAAAGCTGCTGAATCAATGGGTCTTGAGCGCGGGACTCCAATTATCGCAGGAGGTGGCGATCAGCAATGTGCCGCATTGGGGGTTGGTGTAGTCGAAGAAGGCATGATAAAAGCTACTACGGGTACGGGTACATTCATTCTAGCCCACTCGGATGCACTCAGACTGGATGACGAAAGAAGAGTTCTCTGCAGTCGGCACGTTGTTCCAGAATCTTATGTGGTAGAGGCCAGCATGTTTACTACCGGTTCCGCATTGCGTTGGGTACGAGATAACATAGCCATCGAGGAGTGCAATATTGCGGAAAAGAGGAATATGGACCCCTATGATATAATGACAGCCGAGGCTGAGCAAATATCTCCCGGATCAGAAGGTGTTATCCATATACCCCACCTTGCTGGAGCAGGTGCACCATATTGGAATCCACATGCGCGTGGTGTCTTTGCTGGACTCGCTCTAGGTCATACTCGTAGTCATATGATTCGTTCTGTCTTGGAAGGTGTTTCTTATGAAATTCGGGCTAATCTGGAAGTAATGAGATCTCTTGGTCTCCCCTCTGATGAAGTGAGGATAACAGGCGGAGCTGCTCGTAGCGAGACATGGATGCAGATACAGGCAGATGTGCTTGGCGTCCCCGTAATCAGAACCGAGTTGGAGGATGCCACTGCTTTGGGTGCTGCCATTCTTGCTTGCTATGGTGTTGGTATCTTCAAATCGATTTCAGCTGCTGCACGAGAGATGGTCAGACTGAAAGACCAGTTGAAACCATCTGAGGAAAATAGGACAGTATATGATACGGCATACGAAAGATATCGGGAATTATACGACGCCATCTCCGAGATTCGATTGGATACTATCTAAGATGCATAGACCGCTATCTTGTTCGCTTTATCCAAGACAGTGATCTTCACATTTGGATCATCTTCAATCCATCTATCAATAGTTTCCTGTGGATTGAATACCTTGTTGAGATGAGCAGCCTCTACATCATCCTTTTCGAGCTTGGTGTACATATCGATTGAATTCACGCGTTTGAGTAACTGGGCAAACTTGTATGCTTTGTGTTGGTAGAGTTTGTACCCTTCGCTAATGCTATCAATCACTTTGTTAAGCGGCATTGTGAGCTTATTGTAGAAGTTCTCGATAGCGGAACCTGGTCCAATTCCATCTCTACACTCTGCTAGGAATAGGATATCTCCTCCGTCCATCACGGCATTCTTGGTTAGCTCTAAACCCCTCTGTGCGTGGTACAAGCTCTTATCCTGGGGATAACCGCCGGGAGATACCACTATCTTAGGGGTTGGTTGGACAGTGAAACTAGTAGTCTCATCTAAGATTTCAATCCCACCGGCAATGACCGGTTTCACCTCGCCAGCATCCGCCCAGACAATTTCTTCCCCTGCTGAAATGACGGATAGGGTGAAGACCCTAGCATCCTTTGTAATCATCTCAAAGGCCTCCCTCATATCATCAGCCAGAGGATTATTTCGTCTGTCTTTATTTGGATGATATGGGTGAAGGCCAAAGGTCGAGTTTACATCAAGAGCCATGGAGTGGTTTGCTTCTATGCTGTCAAACGCACAGATGCCTGGCAATAAGTCCTTTAGAGCATTGGAATAACCAGCAAAATAGTGTGCCTTCATGTCAGCGAGTGCTACATACAGCTCATGGCCTAATGCTGCATCATTTATTATGACAGGGGTTCCTCTAGATGTGGTGCCCACATCAGTGACATCCTCGCTCTCGCAGTCATTGATAACCACATCATAGTTTTCTAACTTTGCTGAGCGTGCTGCTCGATGAATCATCTCAACTATTTCGAGATTTCCCGTATGCTTGACCTCATGTGAGCCAGTTGTGACAATGAATTGGACCATAGTTGCATCTCTTAGGCGTGGAACTGTGGTACTCAGAAGTTCCCAATGAGGCTCATCACGTGTATGATCTTCTACCAAGACACAGACACTCTTTCCTCGACTGAGGTCTTCGAGCATTTCGCCATGTGGGTTGTCAAGGACACGATTCAGTTCATGCTCCACATCAGCTATAGTGTCAGGATTTCTTGGCTCAATAATATCTGCAAGATTCTTCTTAGGAATCTCAAGTTCTATTTTTTCCCTTCCGTACGTAAGGCTGACCTTCATTGAATACCCCTGTATTATTTCTGTCTTGGTACCAGAAAAACATTCACTAAGATGCACTCTCGTGGAAACCAAAATGATTATTCGACTTGGAACGAAAAATCATCTATGGACAATGACGAAAGACAGGATAGCCTTGATATGACTATCGGCCGATGAATAGATGTGGAATCAGAGCCACCCTGTTTTATGATAACCTTCCTCTCCGCAGGACAAAAATTTGGTTTCTCTCTTGGCGGCACACGAGGTGCGATGTGGGGGCACTCATTGGTTCTTTAGCAGGATCCGTTTTTTTGGTGTGATTAGTATATTCATTTCAATTCGGGTCTATGAAAGAATTGAACAGAAACAGGCTTCACATTAATCTTACACCCATCCTCAGTTGAAGAAATTCCTGAAGATGTGAAGTTTGATTTTGAAAATGAAGGTGACCCGTAACCTTTCTAATCCAAGAATTCTGAGTCATCAGTGTCAAGAACTTCAATAATCACTTTTGATGCGGTTCTTCCCACAATTGCGATAATGATTTGAATTAGGAGCGCAATGAAGAAAGCACCCAGCGCGAAACTGAACACAAGTAGTGATATCGAGTCATACGATGCAGCCCAAGGCGCAAGGTAGTATTTGTGGATCAAATACCAGATGTATATACCTGTTATCCCCACCAAGCCCACAATTAGGGCATACATGTAGACCAGGGTCTTGACTCTTGGCTTATCAATATCTACGATTTCAATTCCTGGGCCAATTACTGCATAACTGATTCTCCTAGAGAAGCGCAAAAAGAAGCTAAAGGCAATCAGAAAGACCATGAGAGTAATGATACTCCCCACGAGTAGAAGTAAGACTCTTAGATCCTCAGCAATGCCAGGGATGAACTCATCTAGGTAGAATGCTGCTATTGCTCCAATCATGACAATGACGGATATAATCTCAACAATGAAGGTGGCTATAGATGAATTGCGAAAGAGAGACCCAATATCGAAGAGCTTTCTGTTTTGGGATACACTATTCTCCGTCATATTGTTGCGCCTTATCTGGCATGTGCGTTTCTAGTATTTGAATGTTGATGAAAAGAATCAAGCATAGTTCTTTCATGCTGGAGATACTCTTTACCATCCCTTCAAGGTAAGTTGAATATATAGTGCTGCTCCCATACTAGATCCGAATCAAACATCGGATTTGACGATTTGAACTGATTATCTATTCTGTTGGTCAGCCAGTTCCACCAAGGTAGAGTGCTGCAAGCTCTTGGTCACCTTTGTACTGGGGTTCTTGATCGCGACTCAGACGTTGTCTATTGTCCCACATACTTCGTGCTAGTAAGTCTGCTGTCTTCGCCCTTCTGTCAACACTCTGAGCTGCCTGCGAATCTCCCACTTCCTGAAACGCCTGTGCTGCTACGTTATAATTGCCCACCGCTTCTCTGAGCATATCTTTGGCATCATCGTAATGCCTTTGTGCCTTAGTATTCTGTCCCCGCCTTGACATGAACTCTGCAATGAAATCGCTCCGCGCACCCTGGAGTCGAGATAAATCTCCTTGGAACTTCATTACGACTGCCTTTAGCTGTTTCACTTGAACGTCTACATTGTTCTTCTTACGAATTATTTCTCCTTCTACACTGTCGAGTGCTTTCGAGGCTTCATCAAATGAAGCAATAGCATGCCGTATCCTTAGAATTGCCTCATCATGAACATTGACTCCCTTCTCAATAGTGTCATTCTCTTCCAATTCCAGTATCGCATCATCGATATTTTGGATTATATTGCCTCTCTCAATCTGCGATCGAAAGGCCCACTGCTCCGATTGTCTTGCGAACACCTGTGCTTCCGAGGCATAGGCAGTGGCAAGCGCGAGCTTGCCCAAATCCGTCAATTCTTCGGCTGTTTCATCCTTTCCCAGTATCTTGTAGTACTTGGCTGCATCAGCTGCATGAAGATTCTCCAAAATCCGGGACATGATGAATTTCACACCATGTTGCAGATTTGAGCTTAGTTGAAACTGGATTACATACTTCGCATTACTGAGTATCGCTCGCGTTCTATTTCTAAGAAGAGTGACCTCTTCGTCTTCCGAGTCAAGATTCAGCAGAATACCAAGACTATTCAGTGCTTCACGGATTGAGTCGAGAGCATCAGATGGTTCATCTGATAATTGATTACTTGCATCATCTAGGAATTTATTCACATCCTGTATTAGCCCTGTCTTTCTAAGGTCCTTTGCAAAGTCTATCTGTTCAGCGATGCTGCTGGCTTTTCTCTCCTTTTTATTCATCAAATCTTCAACATATGAAATGATTCTGAGGTCTTCCTTAATCGCTGAAATGAGTTCCCTGCTTCCAGCCAACTTTTCAGCCTTTTTCAAATTCTTAGCAATATCTCCGAGAACCTCTTGGGCTCCATCAATATTCTCTACTTCAAGAAGGTCCGATAGCACCTTCAAGGAGGTTTCAGCTTTGCAAAACAGGGCTTGGGATTTCCGATGATTTTTGTCCTTCCCGGATTGCTCTGCATTCCTTCTCAGAGCTATAACTTCATTGAAAACAGATTCAGCTCGGGCAAATGCATCAGATGATGATTGATAGAGCTTTGCAGCGTCTTCCAAATTACCATCTCTCAGTTGAGTGTCAGCGATATCATCGTAGGTCATAGCGAGGTACACCTCACTAAGCCCCGCAGTATTGTGTTTCCATGATTTTATCCTTGAAATGATGGCCTCGTTGCCTTTTCCTCCCTTCTCCAAATCGGCTAATGCTTCATTGTAGAGGTCAGTTGCCTGCTCGAATATGAACGAGCTAAGGATATCTCTCCAAACAATCTCGTCAAAGGGATTGAATGCCTGCCGGAATGTACTCTCTTCTTGTATGAGCTCATTGAGAAACTCATCATAGAATTCTGCCTCTGCCGCCTTATTCTTGCCCAGAACAGTCGCCAACTCTTCTTCGTTCTTACTGGGAGATTCTTCTAGGAGGCTATAGGCCTTGTACCCTAATGCCACTCGCCTTAGTTTCTGCGTACCGTCAACTTTTGAAGGAACTGCATTAAATGACCTTTCGAGCATGGTATAGACAGAAGCAAGAAATGTGGATGCTTTTTCCACCTTGTCCGCATGTTCCTTCTCGACAAAGGGGCCACTAGCAGCAGCTGCTTGATGCAACCATGCCATGACTTTGGCCATCCAAATCTCGGATAGACTTTCTTGGACCTGTTCCTGAAGCTGTTTCATTGCCTCTTCGAGTTGTTCGCGAGCTTCTCCTTCGGCCTGTATCAATCGGTTCCTCAAGTATGCAATGTCAAAGTCTTGACCCATTATTCTCTCACCGAGGGATGCCGTAGCATTGTAGAGCTGGGTAAATGCATCATGCATAGCAATCCGTTTGTTTTCGAGTTCCTGTGTATCATCAATATCATGGAGTGCAAAGTCAAAGACTGCATCTTGGGATGCCTTGTTCAATTCAAAGAGGTGCTTGGTATAAACCTCAATTTCATCTGAATTTGTATCTGTCTTC
>SDNP01000023.1 GCA_004524445.1 Candidatus Thorarchaeota archaeon
AGTTGGAGAGAGCAATTACTCACCGCTACCGAGTACGAGGACGTCTATGAGGCAGCTATCGAGATGCAGAGGATTTGGGTACATGCCTGTCCCAATATCATTGCGTACGAAAATACATTGCTGTCCGCATACCGAAACGATAAGTTCGAGGGCTTCGTCAACGATGTAAGCGACGGAGTTCCAGGCTACTGGACCAACTACCGTGTCCATTTGAAAGAAGAGCTTGGTGGTCCATTTGGCGACACCTTCCGCTGGAGTAATCCACTGGATATTGACTCGTTCAACACTATGGTCACCTCCTCCGCCTACTCTATGAACATCCTGATGATGCTGTACGACAGCTTGATTACACAGGATGAAGAGGGTGAGGACGTGTTGTGGTTGGCGGAGTCATATGAGGCTGAGACGCATGACGACAACCCTGCTGTTCCAGAAGGGTACACACGGTTCATATTTGACATCATTCAGAATGCAACCTGGACGGATGGAACCCCACTGACAGCTGAGGATATAGCATTCTCCCTCAACTACTTCAGGGATGCACCTGGCAATCCATATGGAACCGACCTGACTGAGATGACCGCTGCCTATGCTCCAACCACGTATCGTGTGATTGTTGAGTTCCGCACCGAGTCATTCTGGCACCTCCACACTGTGGGGTACAAGCCAATTCTTCCGAAGCACATCTTCGAGGATATCGGTCTTGAAGGTTGGAACCTTTGGAATCCAATTCCGCCAGATGATGAGATGGTCACCTCTGGCCCCTATAATGTGTCAGACTATGTAGCTGGCGAGTTTGCAGAACTCACTCGCTACGACAATTTCTTCTATGGTTTCGATTATGGAGAAGGTAATGGCGATGATAGCGACGTCTTTCCACAAGAACTACTTCTAGCGGTTGTGGCTGGTGCTGTTGGTGCCGCGGTGGTCATCCTCGTTGGTGGCTATGTCCTGATGCGACAGAGATAGAAACAGTTCAAGGGGACGCTTGTCCCCTATTTTTCTTATTTTCGTAGATTGAATAATCGGTTGTTCTTTTGTAAATGGATCAACACAAGAACATTTTTCATATGTCTAGCCTATTCAGTACCATGTTCTAAGAAGGCAGGATGGGACTTAGTTGTCAATCGGAATTCGGAATTGCTTCTATGCAATTCTTCTTTCTATGCTCCTTGCAGCAATCATGCCTTTTCCTGTGACGTCACAAGGCGTGAATACTCATGCAGGTACCGGTGCCTTCGTGAATAAAATCCTCTACAATGTTATTGAAGGTGAGGACCAGCAAGTGCTTGCCTTACAGAACGATGAAATAGACCTAATTGGGGAGTTCGTTGACCATGCTTTCTATGACACACTCCAGCAAGCAGAAGGAATTGAAGCCGTCCAAACACCCAGAAACGGTTATGGATATATCACAATAAACTGTGAGAAGTACCCTCTCAATTTGACCGCGTTCAGGAGAGCCTTTGCTTTTGCACTAGACAAAGAAGCAATCTGTACTGATGTTTGGGACGGATTCGCTGTTCCTCAGGATAGCTGTGTGCCGCAGGTCAATCCCTTTTCAATTGAGGGACAATTACCCTACACCTATTATGAGGCTGAAGTAGACATCGCCAATCATATTCTTGATGAAGAAGGATTCGAAATAGACCCTGAAACCGGATATCGAACTGCTCCAAATGGTACAGCTTTTCATATTGCCTTGGAGGTTGCGATGTCTTCCAGCACAGCCTATGAAACATGTCGTGTGGCTTCCAATGCTTTGGACGAGTTGAAAATCGAAAACTATGTTGGTTGGCCTTGGAATCCTTTCCCTCGACTGTACTTCCATGGGGACTATGACATGATGTTCCTAGGTTCTAGCTTCTCCACCTTTGATGTTGATTGGCTTGCCTACGAGTACTGGTCAGAATATGCTGATGAGCCATACTGGAACTTTCCAATGTTCCAGAACTCGACCTATGATGGTTGGAGAGATCAGCTCCTTCATGCTACCGAGTATGAGGACGTCTACGAGGCAGCTATCGAGATGCAGAGAATTTTGGTCTATGAGAGCCCCATAATCATCTGCTATGAGAATACCTTGCTTTCTGCATATAGGGGGGATAGATTCAACAAATTTGTGCAGGATGTCAACCATGGAATTTCTTGTTACTGGACCAACTACCGTGCTCATCTGAAGGAGCCTGTCGATGGATTGTTTGGCGGAATACTCCGTTGGAGTACACCTCTGGCTATTGACTCGTTCAATATTATGGTCACCTCCTCTGCGCATTCTATGGACATTCTAAACATGCTATACGATAGCCTCATTATGCAAGATGAGAAAGGCGAGGACGTACTATGGTTAGCAGAGTCCTGTAGAGCTGAAACACATGATGATAATCCATCTGTGCCCGATGGTCATACGCGGCTAACTTTCGATTTGGTTCAGAATGCGACCTGGACTGACGGTACTCCTCTAACGGCTGCAGATGTAGCGTTCTCGCTTAACTACTATCGAGACGCTCCGGATAATCCGCTGGGCATGGATCTGACTTCGGTGAATGCAATCTATGCTCTAACCGACCATTCAGTTGCAGTCGAATTCCAAACAGAGTCATACTGGCATGTCCACACCGTCGGATACAAGCCCATCATTCCGAAGCACGTTTTCGAAGACATCGGTGTTGAGGATTGGAGCCATTGGAATCCGGAGCCCCCCGAGGATGAGATGGTAACCTCGGGTCCCTATAATGTTTCAAATTATGTGCCATGGGATCATACCGAGCTGACGTACAACCCGCATTTCTTCTACAGCTCTCGTCCTGAACCAACGACATCATATATCGCACCGGTAAGCAACTTGGAACTGTTTGTCACAGCCAGTGCTACAGTTGCTGGAATTATGCTGCTTGCAGCAATCTACCACCTAGAAAAGCCTGAATGACGATATTCGCATATTTTCAATCTGAATAATTAATCTGCTATTAATTCAATCGGAGTAAATCTTGTCATCAGAAGGTAACACTAATACGCCACGATGAACGTACTGAATTGGCTGAACGCAGCAATGGAGCGATTGAAGAATGGGAATAATGCGAACCGCAGCAGTAAAAGGATTGATTCCACCAGGGAACAAAATAAGCGAACTGAGAGGTAACTTGACTAGACTGATGACTACAATGGCTTCTGTCCTAGAATCTCGTTTTGGGTCAGAAGGTTTAGACGCAATTTCAGAGATATTCAGGAGGCTTGGTGAAGAGGACGCCAAAGCTATGAAAGACCGCCTATCTCTTGGATCGAGTCTCAAAGATGCAATCGATGGGTGGATTGTTGTTGGTAACGTTATGGGTGCAAAGATGGAGGCAAAATGGGACAGCGAGAAACGGGCAGAAACCCATCATCCGTATTGTCCTCAATATGAATCATTCAAGGAAGGAGGAACCCTCTACTGTGAATCTATATGTCTGCCATACGTTGAAGCTGTAGCAAAAGGTATTGCCCCTGAAGTAGAGATGGAAGTTGTAAGGCCCGCCGATGATGATTCGACATGTGTTAAGGCTCTCGTCACTGACGACTCATGATGTGTGTGACCCGAGTGGCTGAGACAGATATCGAATTCAGTTCAAATGGTCATACACTAGTTGGAATGCTAAATACGCCATCCAGTGCTGTTTCCCATGCTGCATTGCTTCTACATCCCCATCCGCGCTTTGGGGGATCGATGGATAATCTAGTGGTCCGTGAACTTGAGCAGATTGCTATAGACTCAGGTATGGCAACTCTGCGCTTCAATTTCCGAGGTGCAACCAGTAATCCATTTAGTTTTGATGGCGTTTCAGGAGCTGTTGACGATGCGATGGCTGCATTGAACTACATGAAGAAAGAGCTTGGCACTGCAAATCTAGGACTTCTAGGTTATTCATTTGGGGCATCCGTTGGTCTAGGTGTTGCAGCTCAAGAAAGGCTTAGCTTTCTTGTTTGTCTAAGCGCCTCGTATGACATCTTCTTATCAACTGGTTTGAAATTGGATGCATTGTCAACAATAGATTGCCCCGTTCTGCTTTTCCACGGCATGGATGATACCGTAATATCCCCGCAGGATGCTGACCGATTTTCGTATGCCGTCGGGAGTAACTCTGAAGTCGTTCAAATTGCAGATGAAGGACATTTTTATCAAAACTCCATGAATCGGGTCAGAATTAGAATCAAAGATTTCCTGAGGGCGATTCTATGAATCGAATTTCAGGCCGAACAGAAATGCAAACCAACAAATGAGTAGGCTTAAGTGGATTATTCTTTTGGCGAAATCTGGGATAACGAGTATGTTGAAGGCTATCATCTTTGACCTTGATGGCACAATAACAAAATTGGAGCTACCACTTGAAGACATGCGTAGAGATACAAAGAACTACTACATAAGAAAGGGACTTCCCGCGAAATTGCTTGATGCCGCGGATGGAATATCGAGTTCTACGGAGAAAGCGAAGACCTACTTTGAGGAGAGTGGAATATCATCTCAGGAGTGGAGTAGAATGGAGCGTGAAATAGATAAAATCCTATCTTCTCACGAAGGTGGCTCGGCCCAAGAAGTAACTCTGATGAAAGATTCTCTTGAAACAGTGAGCAAAATAAAGGAAATGGGTTTCAAGACGGCAATTCTTACGAACAACGGGAGGGCCGCTGTTGATATTATCGCGAAGCAGATTCCTTTGCATAGATATTTTGATTTAATACATACTCGCCATGAGGTTCCTAATCCCAAACCATTCCCAGATGGCTTAAACAAAATATTGCGTGATCTCTCCGTGAAACCAGACGAGTCGGTTTATGTGGGAGATGCCCTAATCGATGCTGTTGCTGCAAACAGGGCTCAAATAGAGTTCTGGGGAGTTACCACGGGCGAAACATCTGAAGGTGCTCTAAGAGAAGCCGGTGCAAGTGAGGTTTTTGACAGGTTATCAGGCATTATTGACCTGGCAAGAAAGCGGATGAATTAACGAAACTGTTACGAAGAGTGTGTCCATTTGTTAAGACAATATCGGTTTTTTCTTCCTTTTCATGTTCCCTATGTCCAGATAAAGCGGCGAGCGAACCACTTTAGTTCCAATTTGACAGAATTGCATCTTCTGCCCATCTAGTGCCTAAATTCGGGCATCTAGAACACATATTCCGAACCGCATTATTCGATTCTATTATATACTATTCGATGCACTATGGCAGTAGAAACCTTCCCTCGTCAGTGAAACACAGGAGCGTTTAGAGAATAAACACAATGATGATAGATGAGGGTCTCTTATCAATTCTGAAGAGTGCAAATGGAGCGTATTCCTGCAAGAGACCGCCTATACCCAAAAACTGGAATTCCGTTGACCGTCCTTATGTCGCTCTTCTGCTTCCCGGTGTAGATGAAAAAGAGGTCTTTAGATTTGTGCTCTCTCAACCACCCAGCGATTTCGGTGACCTTTCTGGTGAGCTCGAAACTGCAGATCTAGATACTCTCCCATCACTTTCCATTATCGAGGTAAAGCATAATGGCCACGAGTACTCATACTACAGATTAGACCCAGATGGGTGGAAGAAAGTTGCAGAATCAAAGAGTCCGTTTATGGTCGAAGTGTTTTCTCATGGAACGCAGCCGATTATTCTGGGCGTAGGAAACTAGATTCAATATTCCCCTGGATTTTGAGCACGGCAAGTACCAAACTCATTCATAGCTTTCACAAAGTCTTGCCGAAATAGTATTTCTTGATGTTACTTGGATAGCCTTCAAACTTGCCAAACAACTCATAACCGAGCCCTCTGTAGAACTCGGGGGCCTGAAAGGAATAAGTGGAAGTCTGAGCGGATATACAGCCATGTTCCTTCGCAACCTTCTCTGCGTTTGCCACAAGTCGTCCTCCATTTCCTCGGTCCCGATAGTCTTCAGCTATCCACAATACATCAATCATGAAGCTCTTGTATATCGCTCGTCCCCAGAGTGCTCCTTGGATTTCCCCATTATCATCCTTCAGAACAAGTTGTATACTTATGCCCGGATCCCTTGATAATCCATCACTTCGTTCCGCATTGAAATGCGAAAGATTCGAATGGATTTTTTCGATATCTTCATCTGATAGTTCATTTGACATTGTAAGATTAGGGGACACTCGATGACCTCACGTTAATTATGTGCTCGCGTCTGATTCAGACATGTAAATTTTCCCGCGTATCATAACATAACCTGTCAAATATGAGTATCCCCTCTGATTCTACTCTTCAACAGTACACGAGTCAGGTCCTTGTAAAGAGGAAATAGTTGAGATGTGAACCGCTTTCGTTGCGAGAAGCATTACTATTCCTGATTTCTCTAGTAAATCTCTTCTCAAACGAGATTATATTATATGTGGATTTGAACATAATATGAATCGAGAAGCTCGGGGGCCATCCTCTCATAGAGTGTCATTCTCTCTCCTCCTTCCAACGTTCTTTGGCCCCCGTCACGATTTTTCTGTTTCTTCCTAACGACCTTCTCTTGTTTTTGATCCTAATCCTGCTTCGTATTTGGTTCCTTTATGAAACCTATTTGAGATATGACGACTAAACTTATATGAAATAATATTAAATAATATGTTGTACGAGCTCGCAGGAATCCGCTACAGTATCTCTCTCAGATTCATTAGTTGAAAGCACCGGCAAATGCTTGAACCTGTGAGCTCCTACTCTCACTCCAAATTTCGTCTTGTTTTCCAGCAAATGTTAAAAGGAAGGCAAAGCTCTCGCAAACCAGAGGAATACGATTTGTCAGGTGCCAGGAAAGCCGTAGATAGTACCATTCGAAGAATTCTCGTTTACACCGCGGAGATCATAGCATCGATTATCCTGCTCATCATCATTTGTCTTCCACTAGCATTTGTGGTTCCCATGTGGATTCAGCAGGTGGTTTTTGGCACTCCTACAGCTCAATTGCTTGTCAATCCTATTGCTTGGTTCGGTCCGGTTGGTGCTGTGTTCATCACCTTGGGACTCGGCGGTGTATCTTCTGTGGTCGGATATCTCTATGTCACAAGACTTCTCCTGACCGGGGACACGGTTTCGTCGGATTCCGATGCCATACTCTCTGATGAAGACGAATAGAGAGACCTACGCTACAAGAAGATGAATAAGATAGAATCCCCCAAGGTCTCTCGTCTATCGGGGTTACCATTGGTTCAGCGTCATAATCCTGATTACATCTAGGTTTATCACTCCATCTCGCTACCAGAAATCGAAGCTTTAGAGCAGGAATGCAATCTCAATAGTTACTACTAATTTCCTGAAGCTAACCACCGGCCTTAGATATGAGTTGCTGAATACATTCAGCTGAAGGCTAATCTACTGATAATGCATCTGATGAAGTTGCTCATGAAGTTAAGATACCAATCGGAATATCTTCAGACGTTTTGACCTTCTCAAGAGGCTCCGATTTTTTCCTTTAGTTTGGTTACAATCTCTTCAAACCTTTCTGCAGCGACCGCATCGGGTGCCTGAATAACAAATGGGGTTCCCCTGTCACTAGCTGTTGTGACTCTGGGATCTAGAGGAAGTGATCCAAGATAGTCGACTTCATATCTCTCACTTGCCTCTTTAGCTGCCCCGCCACCAAAAATCTGATACGAACTTCCACATTCAGGACAGATGAACTCACTCATATTCTCGATGATTCCCAAGACCGGAACTCCCATCTTGTTCACCAGTTGTATTGCCCGTCTTGCGTCCTGAACCGCAACTTCCTGTGGAGTGGACACAATAACCACTCCGTCAATGTCGGGAATGGACTGAAGGATACTGAGAATCTCGTCACCAGTGCCTGGGGGCAGATCTGCTACCATCACGTCTAGTTTTCCCCACTCGACATCTGACAGAAACTGACTAATTGCTCTTGCAACTAGAGGGCCTCTCCAAGCAACTGCATCATCTTGGTTTCTGAGCAGAAAACCCATGCTCATGACCTTAACCCCAAGTGGGCCTTCAATTGGATGAATCTTGTTCTCTTCTGCTACAGGATGCTGTCCTTCTAATCCGAGCAGTTTCGGCACGTTGGGACCGTAGATATCAACATCGACTATGCCTGTAGATAATCCCTGTTTTGCGAACGACATGGCCAAGTTAGTGGCAACAGTTGTCTTGCCGACACCGCCTTTACCAGAGAGAACCACTATCTTGTGTTTCACATCTTTCATCGATTCTTTGATTTCTTCGGGAATTTCGAGCTTTGGCTGTGACATGAATGCAACCTCTATTTTTGAGAAATTTAGATGAGTTATAAAATGTTAGATGCGACTAAGTTTTAGAACAATCACTCAAGACGAAACCCTTTGAGAATGGTTTCTGCTAATTCCCTTGTATTTGCAGCTATGAAACTCATTCTATGGTCCAGATTCAGTGGAATTTCGAAGGGATAACCGGATTCATCAATTACAATTCCTCCTGCCTCTATAACCATATGTGTTCCAGACACATGCACTACAGGAAGTATATTGCGCATATCAACCATGGCATCAAGTTTTCCTGCAGCTGTCCAGCAGAGGTCGAGAAGATTGGCTCCTGTTCTTCTCATATCATACACCTGCTGTAATGCTCCTAATGAGGCTGGTCCAAAATCCGATTTCAAAGCCTTCTTTGTGTCATAAGAAATAATGACCCTCTCAGATAATTTTCTTGATGAGGGCTGTATTGATTTGTTATTTAATTTGGCTCCTTCTCCCGCAATTGCTAGGTATTCTTCTTCACTGAAGATTGACGTGATCACACTGATTTCAACGTCAGAGGACGTCACTTCATTGTCAAATGGTGCTATACTTATTCCAACTGCGCAAAGAGGAATCCCCCTCGATAAATTGGTTGAACCATCAATAGGGTCAATCACCGCTACATATTCCGGATTTTCTGAAATATCGATCTCTCCGACTTCCTCTGTCAAAACGGTGAAATCGTATTTTGAGTTTCGAAGCACCTCAATGATACTGTCCTCTGCTTGCTTATCAAGAAGTAGAGTTGCATCGCCAAAAGGGTTCTCTCCACCAGTCAGCTCAGCTGCGTCTTCCAGATTATCAAGTACGAGTTTCTTTGCTTTCCGTGCAGCTTTTTGGGCAATACTAAGTAAGGACATTGCAATTCAACTCTGAGAGGGACTGAAATATGCTTCCCTATGATATTGGTTTCCCTCACAATTCTTTAAATACGTGAGATTATGACATCATCATGTATGGGCTGGTGCGGTATAACCAATGGGTTTCTTAGGCGGTAAGAAGAAGGTCGACACCGAACGCGGTATCTTGGAAATAAAAGGCAGCATGAATGCTTTGACCCTGAGGATACGACGTTTAGAAACTAGAATGGCGGAGGAGCGGAAGAAAGCAAAAGAGGCCATGGCGAATGGCAATCGCTCCGGTGCTCGTTCCCATCTATCTATAGTGGTTGACTTAGAGAATAGAAGAAATCGCTATCAGCAGCAGTTTCTAACATTGGAAACGGCACTTCTAAATCTGGAAGAAGCAAAAGATCAAGCAGAAGTTCTCCGTGCTTTCAAAATTGCGAACGAGGCCCTTGAGTCTGCAAGGAAGATGCTAAGTCCGACGGAAATACAGCAGCAACTGGATAAGTTATCGGATTCCTTTGAGCATATTTCGGTTGCAGGTGAACTACTGTCCGAAGATATCTCAACAACTGGGACTTCGCTTGAATCTGATGAACGTATTGAAAGACAACTCGAGCAAATGGAAGCAGAGGTTCTTCTAGAGAAAGAGGGCGTCTTACCTCCATTAGACGAGCAGAAAGAGAAATCAGATAAGGAAAAAGAAAGCGAAGAACAGAGAATTGATGAATTGCTAGCCAATCTCGAAGAAGAAGCCAAGAAAGAGCGAGAGGCTGAGAGCTGAGCAAAAACTAGTTAATGGAGGATTCCTCATGCCCATACGTTTGGTTGTATTTGATTTAGATGGTACTCTAACAACCCACAATAGTTCGTGGTGGCGGCTGCATGAGGTTTTTGGCACTCATGAAGAGGGACAGAAATACTATGATCAGTATTTTGCGGGTGAAATTAACTATCAGCAATGGGCAGACCTGGACGCTGGCCTCTGGAAGGGTAAATCTCTTGCTGAGGTTGAACGAATCGCCAATGAAACCCACCTTGTTCCTGGAGCTCGGGAAACGATTGAAGAGCTTAAGAAACATTCTATTGATGTTGCTATCCTTTCAGGAGGCATTGACATATTAGCCAACAGAATAGCTGCGCGTCTGGCGATTGACTATGTCATGGTAAATAAAATCCACCACGAGAATGGTGCTTTGACAGGAGAAGTTGAGGTTGTTGTTGGGTGGGGTGGAAAGGCTGAAGAGATCAAACAAGTCTTCAATGATTTCAAAGTCCTTCCAGAAGACACTGCATTCGTTGGAGACGGAAAGAATGACGTTAGTGCATTCTCTGTTGTAGGTCTTTCTATTGCCTTCAATCCCGAACATGAAGAAGTGGCAAGAGCGGCAGACATAGTTGTTCGTGGAAATGATCTGAGAGCGATACTCAAGCATGTCCTTTAGAAGAGTGTTTTTCTTATCTTGAGTTGGCCTAAGTTTCAGTATCATTGTAACTTTATCAGCCATATCGCATGCTGGAGCCGGTATTCAGAACAACAATTTCCTCGTCGTAGTCTACAATGCTGCTTTCAACCAAGTTCCTGAGACCAGAAAATCCTACAGCGGCTTCCGGGCATATATCAATGCCCTCAATTCTGGGTACCAGTTTCATCATGGGTTTTACTTCTGCCTCGGCTACCGCAACGGCGCCTCCTTCTGACTGGTTGATAATCTTCATTATTAGTCGGTCTGCAAAAGGTGATGGAACTCTTAGCCCGAAGGCGGAGGTTTCAGCATCAGTCCATGGTTCGATATCCCCTGAATTCTTTTCGTACGCCCTTACAATTGGTGCGCATCCTTCGCTTTGCGCAGCAAACATCCGTGGTGTCTTGCGTTCAAGCAACCCGATTTGCTGTAGTTCCTCAATCCCCTTCCAAATCCCTAGCATTGCTGTTCCCCCTCCCGTGGGGCAAACGATAACGTCCGGTATATTCCAATCCAACTGTTCGGCAATTTCAAATGCTAGAGTCTTTTTGCCTTCCACTCGGAAGGGTTCTTTCGTAGTTGAAAGGTTTGTCCACTTCCCTCCAGCCTTGGCCATGGCTTCTCCACAATCTGAAATATTGCCATCGACTTCGTGAATTATTCCTCCATACATTTCACAGCCTTCAAAGAACGCCTTAGGCGTATCCTTTGGCATGAAGATATCAGCCTCTGCATTTCCTGCTGCTGAGTAAGCACATACTGAAACCGCCGCGTTCCCAGCTGAGGGCAATGCGAATCTTGTGGATCCAAGTTCTAGATGTTTTGATATTGCAACTGATATTCCTCTATCTTTGAAACTGAGTGTCGGATTTCGAGCCTCATCCTTTACCCTAAGATTCTGAAGCCCTAGATGCTTTCCAAGCCGATTTGCAAACAAGAGCGGGGTCCATCCTTCTCCCAATGTGGTTATGTTTGATGGAGGTCTCACGGGAAGCAAATCTGCATATCTCCACAAAGAATTCTCGGTTGATGGGAATTGATTAGACTGGGCAGCTTCTTCAACCAGCTTCATATTGTATCGTGCAAATAGAGGTGATCCACAGACGCAGTATGAAACATCTCTCCTTACAGAATGACTTCTTCCACATGCAGGGCATTCAAGATGAGTCAGTCGTGTGAACACTAAATCAACTCATCTTTACTTCTATCCTCACTGTTATATGTGTCTGTGCCTTTTGGGGTTCGGAGGCAATAGAACTGGAAACTGGTGAACGACTAGTTCTACCATTCACTGCATTAGTTGGCCTAGAGCGCCTTAAGCTAGCCCTACTGCTAAATGGAGTGAATCCACGAATTGGTGGCGTTTTGGTCTCTGGTCCTAAGGGAACGGGCAAGACTACTATTGTCAGGGCCTTTGCGGATCTTCTGCCTGAGGTCGAGGTGGTAAAAGGTTGCCGCTTTGGCTGTAATCCAAACAATCCCGATGCGTTGTGTGCTGAATGCCGTACACGAAGAGATGACGGTGAGAAAATAGAAACCACAACGCGGAAGATGAGAGTGGTGAATCTCCCTCTTTCGACCACAGAAGACCGCCTTGTGGGTTCGCTTGATATTGAGAAAGTCCTGCAAGAGGGAATTCAAGCTCTGAAGCCCGGAATTCTAGCAGAAGCGCATCAAAACGTTCTCTATGTTGATGAAGTGAATCTTCTTCCTGACCACTTAGTTGATGATCTCCTTGATGCAGCGGCGACAAAAGTGAATGTGATAGAACGTGAGGGCATATCGATTTCACATGCTTCTGATTTTGTTCTCATGGGATCGATGAATCCCGAAGAAGGAGAATTGCGGCCTCAGCTTCTTGATAGATTTCCACTCCATATATCAGTAGGAGGAAAACATAGCATTGAGGAACGCATGGAACTAGTTAGACGAAATCTAGAGTTTGAAAAAGATCCTGATGCTTTCTCTAAGAAATGGTCGGAAGAGCAAAACGAGTTAAGGCGCAAAATTGTCCAAGCGAGAGAACTAGTGGACTCCGTATTCCTGCCGGATGCAAAACTAAGAGCTATCGCAATGGCTTGCGATGCATTGGAAGTCGACGGTGTCCGACCTGATATCATAATCAGCAAAGCCGCAATTTCTCTGGCCGCATTTGACGGGAGAAAAGAAGTAAATCTTGAGGATATGAAATTAGCATCTCAGCTGGCTCTGAGCCATCGTACTAGACGTGGAGGTCTATTGGAGCCACCCTCTGCTTCGGAGATTGACGAATCTATCTCGAAGGCACACGAAGTCGCCAAAAAAAGAGACAAGAGAAAATCGCCAACAGAAATGACTGAGGAATCCAAGGATAAATCTGGCCCCAGGATGAGTGGTGGCAAATTCGGTCGCCAGTCAACAGTTGCAGAAACTGATATGGCAAATGGCAAAAAAAAACTCCGAAGAAAATAAGAAATCCAAGGGGTAATCCCATAAAGGGAACAATCCTCGTAATTATGATGGTCGTAGCTTTCTCATATTTTGCTTGGCTTGCTTTCAGCCCAATCAATTTTCTATTCGGAATTCCATTTGCCACATTTCCTCCTGCCCCGTTAATCATCATCAATTCCATTCTATACATTCCACTCATCTTTCTTTTAATTCGGAGATGGCTCCGTACAATGATGAACAGAAAGGGTGGTCCTGCTGCTGGGATTGATACTGTGGAGCCTGGCAAGGCGGTCGCAGAACCCGGTGATGAGTGGGGGACAGCGACAAGATCGTATAAGGCAAAAGCCGAGTCTAAGGTAACAGGATCAAAATCTGAGATTCGTGGAACGCCCCTTACGCTAGATGACGGGTTTTTCGTGAAGACGCCAGATATGGATACTGGGCAGCCTCTCTTCGACCCCGAGAAACTGAAGGCTAGAGCGATGGTTAAATCGAAGGTGTCGTCAGGTGGATGGAGTGATAAACGGGTCAGTTCACGAGCCACGGGGAGCCTAAAAGCATCGGAAACAGAGAAGCATGGACGCCCAACTAGGTCACGTAGACCTCATAGGGAAATCTCAAACATTCACCTCCCCTCAACATTGTTGGCTACTGTTCTTCGAGAAGGCAAGAATAGAGAGGGCAAAGGCATTTCCATAAAAGCTGAAGATATCAGGGAGACTGTATTTAGTGGGAAGACCCCCCTGACTGTCATACTCGTTATTGATGTGAGTCTCTCAATGAAGAGAAGCATGTCAGAAGTGCGTAAATTGGTCGAAAGGGTAGAGAGAGAAACCAGAGGCTCCAAGGACCGAGTCGGAATTGTTGCCTTCAAAGACAGTGGTGCTGTAGAGATTCAAGCACCAACAACCAACTGGAACAAAATCTATCGCTCACTCGCGAGGCTGCGCATTTCTGGTCTAACCCCTCTTGCTGATGCCTTGGTGAAGTCTCTAGAATCCATAAAGCGCGAACGAATGAGAAACGACCTAATTGAACCACTCGTTATAGTCATCTCTGACTTTAATCCAAACATACCCTTGGCTCAATCTGTTGGCCCCGGGCATGAAAGATATACTCCAATTAGAGACCTAGTGCGAGCATCACGAATTCTGAGGAAGCAGAAGGTACGAGTTGCGACAGTGAGCGTTGACTATGAGCAAGCGAATTTTTCCAAATTTCTGAAAAGGCCGTTTCATGATGCTATGGAACTTGCAGCTCTACTCAGGATGAGAAAGGAAGGGTACAATGATATAATGGAGACCATTCTGTCCGTTCCTCCGTTCCGAAAAACATTCGGCGCGTATATTATTGCCCGTGCCAGTGGGGGACATGCCTTTCTTTCTAAGGAACTCCTGAACGCTCAATCTGTGATTGGCACGATTCTGGCAGCAATTGAATCTAAGACAAAAATGAGTGTCAAGAATCTTCGTGAGGTAAAATCCTATTTGCAGCGCTGATTTCCAACAATCAATCTGAATAATGCCGTCTCGATTAGATTATTAGCGCCCATGTGAAGCGATATTTGCGTACGGGATCCCACCATTTCCTGATGTCATAGTGAGTGTTGAGAGCCCTGAATTGGGTATTCGATGAAATCACTTTTCATACTTCAGGAACAGGGCCCGTATGCACTATTTACATGGGGAATGATTGATTGCTACCGGGAAAGGTACCGCCAGAGATTCTAGAGAAGCATGTATTCACTCATTTGGGAAAGCAGCATCCTGACTTGATTCTAGGTCCTGCAATGGGTCAAGATGCATCTCTGATTCGTATTGGTGATAGAATCACTGTAGCGGCGACAGATCCGATTACTGGCTCAATTGAGGATATTGGATGGCTAGCTGTTCATGTAAATGCCAATGATATAGCAACTTTCGGAGTGCGTCCTTCATGGTTTCTGTGTTCGATTATGTTGCCTGAAGGAACAGGAGTTCACGACATTGAGAAGATAATGAAGCAAATTGATGAAGCAGCTCAAGGTCTTGGAATAGGTATAGCTGGCGGGCATACTGAGATCACTGCAGGACTAGACCGACCAATAATTGCCGGATTCATGTTGGGCGTGACTGAAGAAGGGCAGTATGTGACCTCCTCTGGTGCACAGCCTGGTGATTCAATCATCATGACAAAGTCAATTGCAATAGAAGGAACCGCCATCTTGGCTACGGAGGGTTATGATGTGCTATCTGAAACCCTTCCCCCCGAACTCCTCTCTCAAGGCAAATCTCTGAGAGCGAATATCAGCGTTGTCGAGGAAGGAATCGCCGCATTTGAAACGGGTTATATCACTGCGATGCATGACCCAACAGAGGGTGGACTAGCTGGAGGGCTACACGAGCTTTGTGATGCCAGTTCAGTCGGTTGTGAAATTGAGTACAATTCAATTCCTATCGAGAATTCAACAAAGGCCATCTGTGAGCGGCTTGAAATTAATCCCCTGCGGCTGATCAGTAGTGGGTGTATGTTAATCACTTGCAAGCAAGAACACACATCAAGCGTCATCGAGAAAATAGAAGAAGCTGGAGTTGGAGCATCAGTTATTGGCAAGATTGTTACTGACAGAACTAGAAGGGTTCTGATAATGGATGAGAGGACACAGGAATTCGATTATCCTGAAACAGATGAATTATGGCTTGGGCTAAAGAAAATCTCTAGCTCATGAATGATTTCAAATCCTGCATATGTTTCTCAGATATACAGTCTAATACTATTGGTGAGAGAGAAGCTTTGTTCTTCTCCAGAACCGTATGAACATCTAGCCCCTCTTTACCTGCTACCTCCACACCACGGAACCAATAGTATGTTCTTCCATGAGGGTCTATCCGCTCCTCTACTTCATTTCGCATTCTCACTCTGCTAGGTCTAGTTATCTCTATGACGGTATCTCTATTTGTTTCACATGGAAAATTAAGATTTAGCAAATCAATCCCAAGTGGAAGGCCCTTGTTCAGGATCTTGTTGATAACTGTCATTGTGAGATCACAAACTATCTCATAGCTTCTTCTTGGACCATTTGGGTTGAACCAATCATCGGCGCCGGCTTCCATTGACACTGCGAGTGCAGGATACCCCTTCAGTGCAGCTTCCATTGCTGCGCCCACGGTTCCACTAGTCAGCAAGCTCTGATAGCCTAAGTTACCTCCTGCGTTAATTCCGGATACAAAGAGCTCGATTTCCTCTAACATTGAATCCGCAAGAACAACGGAGTCTGCAGGAGTTCCATCATGAGTTATTAATCTATATCCATTGATTTCATGATTTTCTAAAACACGAAGTGGTCGATTAAGCGTCAAAGATTTGCCTGTTGCGCTTCTTTGTGCATTTGGCGTTACCACTACGAGATTCTGCCTCTCGGATATTTTCTCCGCAAGTTTCTGAAGCCCAATGCTATATGGGCCGTCATCATTTGTCAGGCAAACCAGCTTCATAGTCTTTCTCCACTTGCCTCTTAAAGAGAGCGAAATAGTTTGCTGATAAGATTGACGGAAAGAAAAAGATAGGGGCCGGAAGCGATTAGCCGCCTCCGAACTTCATATACTACTAGGTTAATTCGAGGATTAATCATAGGTCGTAAGGCTTGAGCGTCTTACGCTTGTTTGACTTAGTGCGCTCGGCAGCTGCTTTGAGCATTTTCTCAATGTGCTTGTCCAATGCGCCGTAGAAATCCCCGGCAACCTGCATGTTGTTTCTCTTCGCGAAATCCTGAATTGCTTTCTTTACAATATATGACAATTGAACACCTCACTTATGACAATGGGTAACAATAGATATCTAGATACCCTCTTATAAGCATATCCAGAAATGAGGTTTAGGGCGCTCTGGAGCCCATAGTATGATGACCTTATAAGGGGCCTTTTATTTTTGTTTTTTCTCAAGAATATCTAAAATTTTGATTGCCGCTGTCCCGTCCCCATATGGGCAGCTCCTTCTCTTCTTTGGATTGTCTAATCCTTTCTTGATGCGTTTAGGAAATACGTCTTTATCGATGCCTACAACCATCACATGTCCCGAATTTACCGCTTCAGGCCGTTCAGTCGATGTTCTCAATACAAAAGCTTGCTTATTCAAAGAGGGTGCTGTAACTTCCTCCTGCAACCCACCTGAATCAGTAATAATGAATGACGCCTCCTCCATTAAATAGAGGAATTGAAGGTATCCCACTGGTTCTATAATGCGGATTTTCGGTGAATCCTCCAACTTGAGAAGCATATCAAATGCTCTAAGTCTAGAGATGGTTCTTGGATGAGCTGGAAAAATAATGGGAGTTTCCAACCTTAGCAGGCCTTCAATGATTCCACTCAATATTTCTTTGTCATCCACATTCTCTGCACGATGTAATGTCAGGAGGGCGAATTCATCAGGCAGATTCATGTCGCTATTGGAAAACCGTTTTTGGGCAATAGGAATCCGGGATTCTAGTGTATCAATTACGGTGTTGCCGGTCACGAAAATCTCTCCCCATACTGACTCATCTTCCAAAATCCTCTTTGAGTTCTCGGTTGGTGCAAACAGATACGCTGATGCATGATCAGTCAGGCGGCGGTTGTGTTCCTCTGGCATTCTCACATCATAGCTCCTGAGCCCCGCCTCAACATGAGCAACCGGTATGTTCAGCTTTACAGCGGCCAGTGCTGCTGATAAGACTGCGTTCGTGTCGCCCTGGACTAGTACAACATCAGGTTTTTCCTGAATCAATTCCTTTTCTATTCCAACCAATGCTTTTGCTGTTTGGGTTGAATGCGACCCGGATCCAATATTCAGATTCTTATCTGGTGCTGCAAGGTCCAGGTCCTTGAAGAATTCTTGACTCATCTTTCGTGAATAGTGCTGCCCAGTGTGAAGCACATAATGAGGTGTTCCCCGTTTCCTGCATTCATGAATGATGGGTGCCATCTTGATTATCTCTGGACGGGTACCAATCACTACAAAGATGTCTGGTTCTGCCATGGACATGTGTATCGATGGCATACGATAAAAGTCGAATGGTATAATGACCAGACTAGGACATTTAGAAAACACCTTTAAGATTCAAATCAATGGCATAATCGCAGCGCTCTGCAGGGTGTATATGTTCCATGAGATACGGCTTTGGCATTTTGCTTGGTTTCGTTCTTTCGGGAGTAATATTTCTTGGAAGTACAGCAATCAAGATTCTCGGATTTGCAGCAGAGAGTTCATCTGCTCTTGCCAGTATGTGGAACCTATTCCTGGTGTGGTTTGTAATTTCCCTGATTATTCTCATTTCACCACTCATTATCGCCTTCATAGCCTATAAAGAGCAGTTCAAACAAATCCTCCTGTTTGAAATTGGTGGAGTATCATTTTTCACACCATTCTGGCTGGGAATTGCAACAGAACTCTCAGGAGAACCCTTCATGAATTTGCTGCGTAATGGTATTGAAGATGGGTTGCCCTATATCGACTCTCAGGGAATTGTAAGAGGTCTTAGCATAGGTCCAATTATAGTCCTTCCCTCCTTGGTTGCAATGCTTGCTATCGGTTTGCTGATACTGCGCCCGTCTTTTGTCAAGTCATCAGGGACAAAACCTGAGAGCGCTGAACTGTCCAAGTTGCGTGCTGATGCTGATGAGGCACCCCGGGTCGAAGCGGAAGTGATTTCCATAGAACCACCTGAAAGCAATGAAGAAAGCATTGCAGAAATGAGAAGCATACTAACTGAAATCGGAATCGAAGCCGCTACAATTGATGCATTGCTCAATGCTGGATTTGGAAACATCACTGACCTCATGGGAACCAGTTCTGACCAGATTTCTTCTGATACTGGAATTGAGGTTTCAGAGATTCAGAAATTACAGATAAAACTTCAGAAACGAATTTGGTTCAGTGGCATCTGACGAAGAATATGAGGTTCCTTCAATTAGAAAGTTATTGCTGCATCTAAGGCAATACTGACCAGATCATCAAGTTTGGGTTTTCCCTGAATCTCCTTTTCTTCTTCAATGGGTTCACCAACAATGACACAAGCGCTGCCCACTCTAACAGCGCGCAATTGTCCTAATGTAAATAGTACTGCAGCCTCCATTTCTGTAGCAAGCACATTCGAATTCCTGAGCCAATTCCATCTCCTTTCCATTGCTTCAGAATCAGCAACCATTGATGGATATTCACTATAGAATGCGTCTTTACTGTGTCCTATGCCCACTTTGAATCTGGCCCTTCTTTTCTTTGCAGCATCAGTTAGTGCCATCACCATCTCAGGGTTTCCGACAGCCGGAAATTCAACAGGAACATATTGTTTTGAAGTACCATCATCTCGGACCGCTCCACTGAAAATGACGATGTCTCCGGACTTGAGCGATGAATCGATTGCTCCTGAGGTTCCAACTCTTATGAATGTCTTACATCCGACTTTCACTAGTTCCTCTAGAGCAATTGCTGCAGATGGACATCCGATTCCAGTTGAGCATACTGCGACTGGTACTCCCTTCCAAGTCCCCTTGAAACTCCAATACTCTCTCTTGTGTGCTATTTCCTGGGGGTTGTCAAAGAATTCATCTGCAATCTTTTTGGAGCGAAATGGGTTGCCTGGCAGTAGTACGCGTTCCGGAATCTCATTCGGTGCTATGTCAATATGATATTGCTTGTCCTTTCGCATTGGTGATGCAATCCCAGCTCCCCGGTTCTCAAGCTGAACAAAAGGGTTTCGAAGGTTACTATCTACCGGAGCCAGAGATAGTCTTAAAAGAATGACCTAGGTCAGCTTCGATTGTGTAGCCATGAGTGAAGAAATTTCAGAAATTGACAAAGCAATATTGTCCGCTATTTTGGAGGATAGTCATAGGCCTTCAGCAATCACGAGCATTGTAAATGGTCGTGGTGTGAACTGTACTCAGAATGAAGTAGTGAAGGCTCTCAATGAACTAGAAGATAAGGGTCTGGTGGAAAGGTATACATCTAAGACATGGCTTGCAAAGCCTAGTGCCGCAGATTATATCGATTAGGTTTGGCTTTGCTCTCTCAGAACAGACGAGTAAGGCATCAAATTAGCGACTCATAATCGCTTCACAAGTGAGTCAACAACATTGTAGGTTAGTTCTGGGTTCTTCACGCAGAATACATCTGTTTTCACCGTGTTCGATGCAACAATTTTACCATCGATTTTCTTAACCAAGTTTTCAAGCAATTCCTCGCCTTCTTCAATAAGTGGAAGCGCATGAACAACCGCAAAGGCGATTTCCTTGGCTTCTTGTTTTCTGAGTCTATCAGCGGTCTTCAGTAGTGTACCACCACTCTTGGTCAAATCGTCTATAACAACCACATTCTTTCCTTTGACTTTCAAATCACCATGAAGCTCCACAGAAAATGAATTCTCTCTGCTTTTTCCAAAGCCTGCGACATCAAATCTTTCTTGGCCCCCTTCATCGGGCGTGATGACAACATAATCATCAAAGCCAAACTGGTTTCCTGCAAATTCTATTAGACGAGGAGTGATATCTATATACTCCAGTAGACCTCTACGCTGAAGGTTTTCCACCCAATCCAAGCTTTCTGGCGCATGAGGATTAATCACCCAGACTTTGTTGCATGCACCGGCAACCAATTGAAGAGCCCATTTAGCAGAAACTGCTTCTCCAGTCTTGAAAGCTTTATCCTGAAGAGCAAAAGGCTGGAAACTCAGAACAACTTCGACCTTTCGAGGAGGTTCTACGGGATCAGCTTTGTAGGTTTTATGATTCAATTGATCTACCCTTACTGGATTATGAAGGAGGTTCAAGATGAGCATCAATTCCACCAGTCTGTCAGATGTGGAGTATGACTCCTCTTCGGCGGGACCTGATCCTGTACAGCACTGCACAACCACTACTTTCCGATTGGATAATCGAGAGATTCTAGGAATTCTGACATACAAGTCCCCGTTGGGAAACATTCGCTTATTATCATAATTCAATGCTGATCTGTAGACATTGAAGCCATGCTGCTTGAATCTCAAGCCTAGATGTTCAGCTCCACTAGCAAGAATAACATCGTAATCTCTCATGGTTATCCGCCACTTATTCCCGGACTGTCTTCCTTTATGTGGCTTTCCCCAGTTATCCTATTTCTGGCTTGTCTTGTCCTACATAGTGACTACCCGGTCGTTGGTCATATCCCATTTTCGACGGTGATGTTAGTGGAACAAACATCAGTTGCACAATCTTCATTCCCGGGTGTAGTAGGACTGGACTGAGATTTTCACAGAATATTTCCAGAGTCAATTTGCTGGGTTTTTCAAGTCCAGTACCAGGATTCACCAAACCTGCTGCATGAACAATTATGCCAAGCCTAGCAACGCTGGAGCGCCCTTCAAGTAGTCCTGCATATGACTTGCTCAGAGAAATCTTCTCTAAGGTTTGGGCCAAAATGAATTGTCCTGGCAAAATCATGAACGGGTCTTCTCCTGTGTCAACCAACTTGGTGTGCTGGCCTTCAAGATTTTCAGATCTAAAATCAACAGGTTCTCCTGGGCTATATATCCTGAAAACGCTGTCAAGCTTCAAGTCAACACTACAGGGCCCCACTACCTCAGGATCAAATGGCGTGATTACAATCTCTTTCGATTTGATAGCTTCTAGTATGTCTACATCTGATAGCATCCTTGTAGTCACCCTGATTAGCCACATGCAAACCTGTAATACTGACACACTTAAAATGAGCCTACTGGTTATATATCACACCACCAAGGAAATGTGTTTGGTTTGAGCTTGACGGCCCGAGAGATTCTCCATAGGATAGCACAAGACTCCGGTATCTCCTATAGAGTCATAGCTCAGAGAGTAAATTCTGATGTTCAAAAGGGTATTCCACTGTTAAAATCGCTTCACAGAGTGGCCACAGAGAATGGCTTAGACCCGAACAAATTCACTCTCAATTCGGAAGATATTATCAAAGAAATAGAACGCATTATGACAGAAAACTACTCACAAACTCTGATGATATCTGCTGTACTGGCAAGGATGGTGGAATCAAAAGATAGAGACCGTTTTCCTGCACCTGCTTTCTTTGCCTTTCTAGAGATAATGTCCAATATTCCTGATGAATCCATGATTCGCAAAAAAGAACCCTCTGAGGATGTGGATGACAAAACTGCTGCCATAATTGAGATGTCCACAACATTGGTTTCACTCATCTGCCAATGGGGCAAAGATGGAATCATTGGCATTGCTCCCAGCTTAGATGATAAGACAAAGTCAATTGCAAAGTCTATCTATAGAAAAACAAAACTGCTCCAATCAGGTATGTGGGTGTGTCTTTCGTGCGGTGAGATAGTGAATGTCAAGGAAACATATGCGCTATTATGTAGAAAATGCAACGCTGCACTCGCAGATGCAACCAGCAGTGCAGCAAAGCGCAGAGAACGAGAACGTACTGGATATGGGAGAACAAAAAAAGGGTCATTGTTAGAATAGCCGCCTTCTTTTTGACCGTACTCTCCGTTGCCCTAAATCATAGCCTTATTCCACAGGAAGCTCGTCCAAATTCTACGAATCTATCCTAAAACGATTCATTTATCAATAAGAGCGAACGGGTGCCAGCTTGCCTATTAGTGGAAGCTTTGTGAGGTCATTTCATTGAAAAGCTATATTGAAAATGTATACAATAAGGTCGTTGAGAAAGATCCCGGTCAAGAGGTCTTTCACCAAGCCGTCGAAGAAGTGCTCGAATCTCTTGAGCCCGCTATTGAAAAGTATCCTAAATTCAAAGAACATGCCATTCTAGAGAGGATTGTTGAGCCCGAACGTGTGATTCTGTTCCGTGTTCCTTGGCTCAATAAAGATGGTGAGGTCAAGGTCAATCGAGGATTCAGAGTTCAATTTAACTCAGCTATTGGCCCCTATAAGGGAGGACTTAGGTTTCATAACACTGTGAATCTTGGGGTCCTGAAGTTTCTTGGATTTGAGCAGACATTCAAGAACGGTCTTACCGGCCTACCCATGGGTGGCGGAAAAGGAGGGTCTGACTTTGACCCTCATGGTAAGACAGATGCTGAAGTCCGTAATTTCTGCCATAATTACATGACTGAACTCTACAAACATGTAGGGCAATTTACTGACGTACCCGCAGGAGATATTGGCGTAGGTGCTCGAGAGATTGGTTACCTCTATGGAATGTACCGCAAGATAACCAATAAGCATGGTACCTGTGTCTTAACGGGAAAAGGCCCCACCTATGGTGGATCTCTAATCAGACCTGAAGCAACCGGATACGGTACTGTTTACTTCGTTCAGGAAATGCTCAAGACAAAGAACGAAAACCTGAAGGACAAAAAAGTCTGCATATCTGGTTCAGGAAATGTTGCTCAGTTTGCCGCTGAAAAGAGCAATCAGTTGGGTGCCAAGGTCATTGCAATGAGTGACTCTTCCGGTTGGGTACATGATCCTGACGGTATAGACCAAGAGAAACTTGAGTGGATTATGGAACTCAAGAATGTACGAAGAGGCAGAATCAAGGAGTTTGCAGAAGAATTCAAGGGTGTCGAATATCACACAGACAAGAGTCCGTGGTACCTGCCATGTGACATTGCTATGCCCTGTGCAACTCAAAATGAAGTCGATGCAAAGGAGGCAAAGGCTCTTGTCGACAATGGTGTGATAGCATTAGGCGAAGGTGCCAATATGCCACTTACACCAGACGCCATCGAAATAGTTCAAGAGGCCAATGTCCTATACGCTCCTGGCAAGGCTGCTAACGCTGGTGGTGTATCTGTGTCCGGTCTCGAGATGGCTCAGAACAGTATGCGATACTTCTGGACGCGCGAAGAAGTAGACCAGAAGCTGCACCAAATCATGGTTAGCATACACAAGACTGCTTATGATACGGCAGAGCTCTTTGGCGAAAAGGGCAATTATGTCTTGGGAGCGAATATTGCTGGTTTCTTGAAAGTTGCCAATGCAATGGTTGCTCAGGGTTACATAAGCTAAATTTCAAGATGCGAACCCTCTAGAGGGTTCCCCCTCTTTTTTCTTTAAACATCAGAAAAACTCCTGCAAGATTTAAAAAAAGGCTGCACAATCTATTTTCTTATCACATCTAACAATTCGTTCAGCCTACGCTTAATATCGGATTCAACCCTACTGAGTTCAGCAAGTTTTCCTATTTGTTCAACTTTTCCTTTTCTATAAATTTCATCCGAGATTTCATTTTGTTCTCTCTTTTTATCAAGCCTATCCATCTCATCCGATATTTGTTTCCGCTCATTAGAAACCAGTTCGAATCCCTTCTTCAATGACATCCATTCAATCATGGCATTGCTTTTCTCTTGCTCAATTCTCTCTCTCCGGCGTTTCTGTTGTTCTTGTTCTTTGAGCGCTTTATTTGCCGCCCTAATATCTCTCTGAATTTCAAACAGCCTAGACTCTACTTCCCTCTTAACTTGAACAATCTCCGTGGATTCGAGCCATTTATCTCTGTATTGTTGGATGTGTTCTTTTTCTGAAATACTCCCCTCTTCGAGTTTGCTGTCAATCTCACTCAGATCTCGTTGAATATCAGTCAGCTTCTTTTTAATCTCCTCATAGGATTTTCGCAGACTCATCCATTCAACCGAATACTGGGAGAGCACCTCCTTAGGGTCCAAAAACAGGTGGTCTTCAGGGATATCCTTTCCATGACTCATCCTCTATCCTCCGGCATCTGATTATGAATCTGCAAATGTGACTTAAGGCATTTTCTGAGTCAATATGAAAAATAACATCATGCTCTTGTTGTACAAAGAATAGCGGGCGCCAAATTTTGACCTATTCTCTTAAGAGGGAGAATGTATTCACAATACAGGTGTGTGGGAAGAGAATGAAGATTGAGAAGAATCTATTATCTGATGCAGAGAGGAAGCAAAAACCCCAACAGGTGGAAGATTTGTCTTTTGGCTCAGTTTTCACCGACCATATGCTAACGATGACATATTCGGGTGGAAAATGGCACTCTCCTCGAATCACTCCATATTCACTTCTAGAGTTGGATCCAGCATCTTTAGTATTGCATTATGGACAGGGCATCTTCGAGGGTATGAAAGCATATCGGCGAGGCAACGATGTTTTTCTCTTCCGGCCGACTCAGAACATAAGCCGATTCAACAGATCTGCATCAAGGATGGTAATGCCAAAAATGGATGAAACATTCATGCTAGAAGCAATTGAAGAGCTAATATGCATCGAAAGAGATTGGATTCCATCAAAATCTGGGACGTCTCTATATATTCGACCAACAATGATTGCTACTGAAAGGAAGCTGGGTGTGAAACCATCGGATGAGTATATTTTCTTCATAATCCTTAGTCCTGTCGGCCCCTATTTCAAAGAGGGCTTTAAGCCAATCCGAATAATGATTGCAGAAAGTTATGCAAGGGCGGCCCCTGGTGGAGTTGGAGCTGCAAAGACAATTGGCAATTATGCTGCTAGTCTAAAAGAAGAAAAGAGGGCAAAAGAATCGGGATACTCACAGGTCTTGTGGCTCGATGCATGTGATAACAAATATTTGGAGGAAGTAGGAACCATGAATGTCTTCGTTGTTTTTGAAGATGAGATTGCTACCCCCGAACTTGGAGGGACCATACTTCCTGGAATAACGCGCGACTCTGTTATCACCCTTCTTCGCAACTGGGATATGGATGTGGTGGAGAGAAAAATCTCTGTCGATGAAGTTCTCGCTGGAGTGCAAGATGGTCATCTAACGGAAATGTTTGGATGTGGTACTGCTGCTATAATTGCTCCTATCGGGGTTTTGGGCTATCAGAGAAAAGAATATCCGATTTCTAATGGCCGAATTGGCAATGTCACTAAGCGGCTTTATGACGAACTAACCGGAATCCAATCTGGTGAGAGAAAGGACAACTATGGATGGGTACATTCAGTCTGTTGAATTATACTATAAATCCCGCTTAAGTTCGTCTGACTCCAGTTCTGATTCTGATATTGGCGGGGTGTCTTCTTCTAAAGACTCCCAATCAGGGGGTGGTTCAAGATATGCCTCTCGAGGAATCTCTTCGTCATCAACTTTCTCACTGGTATATTCTTCCTCTTCGGCATCGCTCTCTAAAGAATCGTCGTTATCGTAGGACTCTTCTTCCTCATAGTCGTAAGAATCTTCTTCCTCCGACCACTCATCTTCAAGTTCTTCGCTTTCTTCCCACTCATCAATTTCCTCTTGGTCTTCTTCCCAATCTTCTTCATCCTCTTCCCACGACTCGTCTTCCCATTCATCTTCATCAGGAATCTCCAGTGTGGCAACAAGACCTCCAGATTCAAGCTTCTCAATGAGTAGCTGGAACATCCTTTCAACGGCATCACTACGCCCCCTTGCCTCAAACTCGATATCGCCGATTTCAAATTCCATTTCGATATAGTTGTCCTTTTTCTCATTATCCATGGGAATCACATCGCATTTGGAGACATTCAGTACATATAAACGCTTCAAGTGTAGGCCATCTCATTAGCTAAACCTTTTAGCCAGTTCCTTACCCACATTCTTTTCGGGTACCAACCGTGCCGTCACAGTTAATCGTAGACTATTCGAAATGTACTGGGTGCAGAATCTGTGAACTTGCCTGCAGTGCAAAGCATGAGAAGACATTCCAGCCCACTTTAGCTCGTCTAAGGATTGTGAAATACGATGATTTGGGTGTTGATATCCCACATGTGTGTGGGCCGTGTGAAGATGCACCATGCGTTGACATCTGCCCAGTATATGCGATGCGACGGGACCCAGAAACCAATATGGTCTTCATTGACCAAGATAAATGCATATTATGCAAATCCTGCGTTGGCGTTTGTGTCAATGGTGTTATCCGCCTCGATACCCAAAAAATGAGAATCATCAAATGCGATCACTGTGGCGGCGACCCAGAATGTGCCAACGTATGCCCGACAGGTGCAATTCGTTATGGACTGATTAGCCCAATTGATACAGTGGATAAACACTCTAAGGTATCAAGCTATCTCAGCGAGATTTCTAGGACTGCAAAAACAGAGAAATCACTGGAGGAGGCATAAGTGGATAGGGGCGGATATACCGGTCAAATCCTTCGTGTCGATTTGACATCCAACAAATTCTCCCTGGAGAATACCCCCTCTGATTGGATACGAGATTATATTGGCGGGGATGGATTTGCTCTCCGTTTATTGTATGAGGAAGTTGAGAGCGGAACGGACCCATTATCAGCCAATAACAAATTGATGATTTCCACCGGTCCCATCACAGGCACTTTATGGCCAATGAGTGGCAGAACGGTCTTTGTCAGCAAATCTCCGCTTACTGGAATATGGGGCGAGAGTCATGTCGGGGGTTTTCTCGGCCCCGAACTCAAATATGCCGGATATGACATGCTAGTCGTGGAAGGAAAAGCAGAGCAACCAGTGTATATCTCGGTTCTGGATGATGAACTAGAAATTCTTGACGCAACTGACCTTTGGGGGATGAAAACAAACGAGGTTTCAGCTGGAATCAAGAAACGGCATGCTGATCCAGACACTCAAATTGCAGCTATAGGGCCTGCGGGTGAGAATCTTGTTAGCTTCTCTTCGGTTATCGTAAACAACGCTAGAGCTGCAGGCAGAACGGGAATGGGTGCTGTACTTGGTTCTAAGAATGTGAAGGCCATTGCTATTCGTGGCACAGGCGCAGTGGATGTTGCAGATCATGAAGGTTTTACAGAATTGGCAAAGCAAGCCCATATGAAGGTCCGAGAGAATCCCCAAGCTCAAGAGATGCATAAATGGGGGACCTGGATTCTGACTTCCGTCAAACAAGAAATTGGTGAACTCCCCACCTATAATCATCGTACTGGGGTTTTCTCGGGATGGGAGGCCTTGAGCGGCGAATACATACGTCCCCGATTTACTATATCTGACCGTGCGTGTTTTGGCTGTTCACTGGGCTGTAAGAAAGTCAATTATGTTCCTGAAGGTGAGTTCGAAGGGACTCTTGAAGAAGGGCCAGAGTATGAAGGGTTAATGGCCATAGGTAGCAGTTTGGGTATTGATGATTATCCGACTACCCTGAAAGCCAATCAAATCTGCAATAGATACGGAATGGATGTCATTTCAGCTGGAGGGACTCTGGCTTTTGCTATTGAAGCTTTTGAGAATGGACTTATTGACGAAGATGATACTGGTGGCATAACGCTCGAATGGGGTAATTCAGACCTAATCATCGAGCTACTCAAAATGATTGGAAAACGAGAAGGATTTGGAGACATCCTTGCAAAAGGTACTCGAGCTGCCTCTGAAGAGTTGGGTGAACGTACAAAGAAGTATGCCATGCATGTAAAGGGCCTTGAGGTGTCGGGACAAGATGGACGTACACATCGTAGTATCGGACTCTCACATGCAACTGCAGCAAGAGGTGCAGACCACCTGAGGAGTCTCGTAGTAGTTGACCAATTAGGGTATGAAGATGTGGCTGCCAAACGATGGGGGGCAGACAAGCTACCAGAGATATTGAATCCATATGTGGAGAAATACAAGGCTGCAGCTGTAGTCGAAACTGAAAATGCATACTGCATTCGTGACACTCTGATTGTATGTTGGTATTCCGTTTCCTGGCCGCCTATTTTCTGGATGGAAGACTTCGCGGAGATGCTTCCATTAGCAACAGGTGTGAGTTACTTCGGTAGTACTAAAAATCTGACAGAAATTGCTGAACGGCAGCTAAATCTTAAGCGTCTATTCAATGCTCGAGAAGGTATAACCAGAAAGGACGATACGTTGCCGCACCGATTTACCCATGAGCCAATGCCTGAAGGACCTGGTAAGGGACAAGTTGTTGATTTAGAGCCCATGCTCGACGATTACTATCAAAGAAGGGGCTGGGACAAAGAAACAGGCCTTCCAACATCTGAAACACTGCAGCGCTTATCTTTAGAGTGGGCTGAATTCTAATCAAACGCTAGAATTGCATTACATCCTGCTATATTGCACGGTATGAGTATGACGGCAGTGCGGGCAGGAGTATTGATCTGGTCCAGTCCAGTCAATTTGTTCCCAAGACATTGGGGCTCCACAATTATCACATTTGTTCTTGATCACTGGTCGGACGAAAACTGTTGAACCACTTGCCTTGCTCGTTGAGTCCATCTCAATTTCATCGGAAGTTTCCTCAGCTACGGGACTATAGGTTTGTGATGCAGTATCTGCAACTTCATACTGAGAGAGCGGATGCCGGGCTTGAATATATCGGAAGGGTCTCACTAGCCAATCCAGGTGTTCTTTTGGTAATGAGGTCCATTCTCGATTTTGCCATACTTTCAACATGTGGTCTTGTCGTGGTACGTGACCTCTTACCTCAAAATTCCCAGTGGTTGCCTTTACCCTGAGTTTCCCTTTTCTTGCCTCGAATGTTTCTATCATATAGAACGGGAACATGTAGAGTTTGTTCTTTCTCGAGTCTCTTTGGTAGAGTCTATAGTTTGTCATAACGAAGTTGTCGGGATAATATGTGAATACTGCTTCACCCTTTAGCCACGCAAACTCGGTGTAGAAGTGCTTGGAGAATTTTCTGTGATAACCAACTGATACCCATCGATTATAGGGCTGATTTGGATGAACAAAAGGAACCCCACAGACCTCGCATATTTTTCGCTGCTCCCCAATGTTGAGGTTCTCAAACTCTCGTAATCCTAGAGCTCCTCGAAGTTCCTCACGACGCGGCATTGCCCCTAGAACATTGATGATGCCATTGATTACCTTGAACATTGCAGCTCTTGAGGTCAACTTGTATTCCTTTATGATGTGAAGCGGAATACTAACCACTGTTCTTGAGCCGCGGTCGTATTGAACAATTCTGTAGTTGCTGATGAGATACTCACTACTCTCAGCAATCAGCCTTTCGCCATCAATGGGGATGTAAGTAAGGGTTGTCAAGACTCGTAACCTCAGAATATCTTGCGTTGAGAATTTCTACACTTGAGCGTATTAAAAGGTTGAGCGTAGACATCCTCCTATTTTGCATGAAACACGCTCACTGTCTAGGAATGGAGATGTATAGGATATCTTCGTATCCTAATACCCCATATCCCGATGGGTTTTCTAGTTTAATATGATCTTCATAGATTTCGTTCACGGTTACGTTAGGAATCTTTGCAAGTGTTTCCTTCTGCATATAACGAAGATATACTGTGAATTTTTTCTCTGATGTTTTCAAATCCTGAAAAATGCTCTTCCAATTGGGCATATTTTTTCCTCCATTATGGTGCAACAAACTTGCGAATTTAATAGTTGTTGCTTACAAAAGTAGTTACACATTATTCTTACTAACTTGATGGCTTATGCAATACATGGGTATACAAGGACGGGTTCAAACCCATATCTTTGAAGGTTTCACCGACTATTTTCTTGATATCTGAATCGAGTCCAAAATGAATAAGGTGGGACCTACATCCTGATTCACAATCACTCGCACCAAACCTAATGGGTCCCCAGTCTGCCTCGTCGCGAGAAGCAAGCCTCTTAGCAACCAGACACTCAACCGGCTCAGCGCTTTCTGAAAACACCGCATCTAGGATTTCAACATCTGCATCTAGAAGATAGTCTATATGCCAATGTACTTTCTTCTCCTTGCTGAAATGTCTAGATAGTCTATTTTCTAGATTCATTGATTGTCCTTGAGCTGAACCCACATACACATAGTATCCTTCAAGAAACTTTGTTTCCCCTAGAGCGCCAATTCTCACCTTAATCGGACAGGGAACCACAATTATCAATCCATAGACCCCCATCAATCCAGATTCAACTCCATTCAGCAATCATTCTTGGCACGGTTTCGTTTCTTCAAGCATTCTAAAGACGGTCCTAAGATATTCTTGATTTGTTGTAGCGATTGTCCTGTACTCAGGATCCCTGCTTCTGTTTCTCTAAGTACACGGTATATTGATGGTCCTATCATCTTCCATCCCTTCTGATGACAACGTGATAGCAGTCTACACCCGAATCGCTCTTGTTTATGTTTCATCCCAAGGCATGATGAAATCTTTCTGGTTCTGTACTTCGATAGTGACAAAGTAGCTGGCAGATGAATAATCATTAAATCATCCATTAGCTCAATACTCTGTCGTCCTGTTGGCAGCAATTCGCCTGTGAGTAGAAGATCTACTCCCAAATCTCGGGCTGAGTTTCTGATGCTCTCCATCAACGTTCGATGACATCGTCCACAAGGGTGGAGTTTTTCCTTGATTGCCCCCTCGAAAATCTTCTCTAGATTGGAAGATGCGTCAATGAAGTATTGTGATATCTCCAAATTCTCAGATATATATCTAATGGCTCTTTTCTCGGGATTGCCCATTACTTGACACCCCAAGTCTGCAGTTAGGCTAATAACCGACCTTGTTTGTCTGGTCGCCCAATATAAAGCAGCGCCACTATCGACCCCGCCAGAGAAGGCAACTGCAACTATTGTTCCGGTATCTTCCTTTCTCATGTCGATTTGCCTTCTTGGATACTCCATTTCTTTCTCAATATCCAGTCTCAGTTGCTGTAAAATCGGCTTTTGATTTGGCGACGAATCACTAAGGAGCTTACCAATTCTCTGAAACGTTAGCCTAAGTTGCCGCTCTCTCAGTAGCAACTCACAATTAGAGTGAACAGTAATCGGAGTTCCAAACACCTCACTTAATTTTGCTACTACTCTCCCGCCAGGGCCAAGTAGAAGGCTTTTTTCTGCTCGATCTGGGACAAGCACATGTAGCCGGTCTTCAGTTTCAATAACTTTCGAGATAAGTGGGGCAACGCCCCGTTCGTAATCAAGACTATCTCGAATTTCTCTAACAGATACAGAAAATTGATTCTTATCAACCATGATCAAGCCTCCAAATATTCTGATGCTACCTTACTGGCGATAGCATCTTAAGGACTGATGAAGTAATCGGATTGTGAAAATGGCTTCTCGAGAAATTGTTCCTGGAATAGTGTCAATCCAGGGTGAGTATGAACCTGGGTTCGGGTATCTAACTAGCCAACTGATACTTGGAGATGAAGAACTAGTAATTGTTGATCCCGGAACTGCTGGTTCGCCCGGTCGGGAAGTCATCGAAACAATTGAGGAATTGGGTTTCAATTCAAAAAGTGATGTTGCTGCGATTCTCTGTACTCATGGGCACCCTGACCATATTGGGGGCTGTTCGAGAATTCAAAAACATACAAAAGCTCCAGTTATGATTCATAATTCAGACGCCATTTTGATTGAAAACCCCTCCTCTTTCATACAAGATAGGCTAAGACTTGATTTTGCCGGGAAACTGGCAATGAAACTCGAAAGAGGTCCACTCAAGGTCAATTACAAATCGATCAGCGTGGACAAAAAACTCCAGGGGAACGAATCGTTGAGTTTTGGTGATATTGAAGTTGAGGTAATACATACTGGAGGGCATTCCCAGGGACACTGCGTGTTTTATGTGAGAGATACGAAAACGCTATTTTCTGGAGACGAACTCAACAATTATCCCAATAATCCTAGAAAATTCTATGTTGACTTATCTGGCAGCCTGACTGCAAAAGCCGATGCCGCACGAAAGCTTCAGGAGCTTGAAATTAATACACTGATTCCGAGTCACGATGAAGTACATCTGGATGCGGATGTGCCCCTGCAATTCAGGGAAGTCCGGAGCGGAATAATCGATTTTCAGGATGCTATTCTGAATCATGTGTCCGCACGCGGCGATGTAGACATCGAACAATTAGTCTATGACATAAAACAGTCTAGAAGTGTTCCCATCCCTGAGGGCTTAGATTCCCTATTGCCCACCACAATCGTGGTATGCCTGCACGATTTGGAAAAAGCCGGGCTTGTGCGTCAAGATTTGGATGACATATGGCATAAAGTATGAGCCAAAAACAGCTACATTCGAGCTATATTCAAAAGATTGCCACTATTACTCTCATTGATGAAAATCGTACTATGCAAGGTTAATGCAGGAATAGAAGCCATAGTGAGAAGTGAATAAGCAATGTCCAAATCTAAACATAGCGATGACCGAGTAGTGAGCACTGCAGAAGCAATTCGCATGGCTTCGGCTTCCATATTAGGAACCACTACTAGTCAAGATATTGCCCTGGGCAGCGCCACGGGTTCTGGGACGAAATTAGAAGAAAATTCTCGGATTGTTGCAATGGGAGTGGTCCCTCTTGTTTCTGCATTTTCCCAAAAACTGCACGATAAAACCAATGTTGAACTGATATCATTGGAGTGGGATTTAGGATCTGGTTCAAGTTCTGAAATTCTACCTGAACATCTGATAGTCTGTGCAGGCGGTGCAGACAGCTTTACAACCCATACTTGTGCTATTAGCTGGGAGAAAGGAGTAGTCGATCCCTTTCGTTTGAATTCGTATTTGCATCGTCTATCCGCAAAGATGAAACAAGTCGAAGATGCAATTCTTTCTAATCAGCTTGATTATGAGAAAGAAGGCATGTCAGTGCTTCGCCAATTCTGTGACAGATTCAATCTTGTCACTTTCGTTGAAATGCTCGATCGCAGGTTTCAAGAGAGTTGGGACTCGAAGAAGATTCAACAAGATGATGTTGACCTTCTCACTTCCTTAGCTGCAGGGATTAGAACGGACTACTCAACCGTGCCACCTGGACTGACGCTGACTGGAGGAATGTCTTTTACATTTGACAATCCATCTGCTTCCGAAAATCAGATTTTGGAACATCTCAGGAATCGCATCATTTCCCCCGTTTCTTTGGATAGCCTCGTGCAGGGTATCACTGAGCTTGGACAAGCAATAATAGCTGAGATAAACACCTATGCATATAGTACCGAAGAGGTTGACATCACTCGCGCCACAATTGCCATGTTGGTGAAGTATCTTGGGACTGATAGTGTACCTATCAGCAATTTGGATATGGTTGCATCACGCATACATGATTTTGGGCTGATGATTCAATCAATTATGAACACATTCTCGGATATCACCGAGGCCCACATCCGCTCTGGTGAATCGTTAACCACTCATGGTCATAAGAAGAAGATTGTAGAGCACATGGAAGCGTCAACCCTTAAAGAAAATGAATTACAAAAAGCCTATGCCAAAGTCTTGATTGAGCATCTAGTATCATCTATTGAAAAGGAAATCAGCTTTGATGGACCCTATCGGGCATGGATGCTTCGAAGTATCATAACGTATTTCAATTATATGGCAAAGCGTGTTCATTCCTTCTTTGAGGAGGAATTGTCTAACTACATTGCAGCAAGAGCGGTTAAGGAATCGATGTATAAAGCATTGAGATCATTTGAGGGGGACGTGAATCCTGACGGAATGGCTTCAGAAGACTTTAGAGTATTTGAGGAATTCCAAAAAGCATTAACAAACCAAATTGACAGAACAGTCGATCGAAAGAGCTACGAGGGCGATGCAGAGATAGAACACCTTCTTCGAATTGCATCAGATGAAATTAGAGACGAGTTCCAAAAAATCAATATCTGGGACCTGATAGATTTTGCTGATGTTGCTGAGGTTACCAGAAATGAAATAGCAGCTATGAGAGAAAATTCTGGTGAATATGAAACAGTCGATCCTTCACAAATATCTCAATTATTGACTCGCTATGAAAACTTGGAAACTGAAATAATCCCCCACTTGGCTGAACACATTCTCTCAAAGGAGAGTATCCTGAAGCTCACTTCATCCACCAGAGAAGACTTTCTACGGATATTGAATGTAGTTGTTCAATCTCAAGATGATATGCCCGAAGAGTGGTATGCAGAGGCAAAACGGTGGATTGATCGGATTGACGTATTGATTAGCAATGATGCTCCCGTTTCAGAACGAATGAAGATTAGTATTGAAACAATATTTTCAGAATTGATGGAAGGAAGCAAAGCCGCCTCTATCATTGACCGCGTCAGAAAAGAAGCCGACCTAAGAGAGAATGAATATGCACAAGTAGTAGATGAATGGAAGGCTGAATGTAAAAGAATTGAAGATGATAATATTCCAATACGGAAACACAATCGTGAAAGAGAGGAAATGAAGAAGAACGCCAGAGAGCAATATGAAAAGGAAACGCATGCTTATGAGGCAAAACTAGTAGAATACAATAGTCGGGCAAGTGATGAAGCGGACTCTTATGCTGTCCAAAAACCACAGGAACCAGATTCTTTGGAAAACAGGCTTGTGCGAATCGACGAACAATACCCTCACAAGAAGGAAATTCCTCTCCCTCCCAAACCGGAGACACCTGAAATCACAAAGCAGTATTCTGTCCTGGCAGCCCTGTTGGATGATATTGTATCAAAGCTTAGAAAAAGTCAGGGTCAGATGCAAGACCGGTTTCTGAATGAATTGTCAAATTTGCAGCAACAAGCAGAGCAAGCGTACGAGAATATTACAATCCGCGTTGATACTGAGTTCTTGGAGTATTTAATGGATTCGAAGATCCGCAGATTGAGTAGAGCTGTTGCTACGCCAATTCGTGCTTATTTGCGAAATACCATTAATCCGGATATACTGTATCTTGTGAAATACAGCTTTTCTGAAAATGAGTTTCTGGTCGAAATTGGAAATAATCTGTTGAAGGGGTGAAGATATGTCAAGTTCATGGTTTTTCAAAACCCGTCAAATGAGTGAGGCTGGAAAAGAATTCTTGCTTACCCAAGCTCTGGCAACCCACATGAGGAGTCCTAGAGACCGTGAGTTGGTTAGAGAGAGTATGGCTGAGGAGAAACCACTGGAAGACATTTTTTCCTTTTTTGGTGCCTTTTATCTGTACCATTATCAGGGGGTTCGATTGCTAGATATTACTGATCAGGGGGAAATGACTATTGAGGAGCAACAAGCGCTTAGCGTGAAAGAAAGAGAAATGCTTGAGCTGGAGATACGTCAACTACTGGGCAATAAGCAACGTGAGGAATTAGATGTATCGAAACTGGTTAGCGAATTTTTCGTGTCAGCAATAGATGATTTTTCGGATAGCCTGCAGGAGCATTCGAAGGTAGTTGAACCACTTATCAACTTGCTTGAAAAATTCCTACAAAAAATTCCGGGAGAGTATTCCCTGAATGCTGTTATTGATTTTCTTCTAGAAGTAACGGGCTGGGGGGAAAAATGGCGAGAAGAAATCTACATGAAAGCCTCTGGATTAAAAGAATCTTCTCTTTCCCTAAGGGACGAGCTGCTAAGGAATCATGAGGAAGAAGTGATTGAAAGCACACTAGTCAAACGCGCACAAGACATGTTATCAATTAATCTGCAGTCTATCGATGAAAATAACTGGAAGGATATGTTGGCGACTCAAACTAAGCATACGGTCGCAGAGGCGATTATTGAAAACCGACTTAATACCAGGATATCTCTCAATGGATTTCGTTCAGGGCACAAAATAAGAATCTCTTTGTTAGAAGCGTTTGAAGCTGAAATTGAAATGCCTACCAATTTGGACTCATTTGAAGCTCAAATGGCTGAACTAGCTTCAAACCTCCTTGTGGACTCATTCGCAGAGAATCCGGACGAGATTTTTGATGCTCTCTCTGTACTGACTGAAATGAGAACGGACGAAATTTCCGAGGAGTTAGCCTCCGGGGGAATACGAACAGGACATAACCTGATGGAGGGTCTTTCAATCAAAGCTCCAGATGAGGAAGAGGATAGTGAATTGAATCTCTCCCGAGAAGAGCTTGAAGAGATTTCGCGTTCATTGCGTCGGTTGGAGAAAATTGAAGAAACATTAGAGAAGCCAGTGAAAGGAATGCTTCGAGCCAGAGGACTCAGGTCGTCTGAAATCGATAAGGTTTCGGTAGAAACCTTGACAAAAAATCCAAGTGAACTCATTGCTATTGAATCCCAAGTTATTGCAGAACTAAAAAAGAAGTTGCGTCTACCTACGCCCGAGGAAATCTCACAACTCTTGGAGCTCAGAGCGGAATATGAAGACAAGAACTTGGATCAAATTGGCTCTACTGCAGCAAGAATGGGTCAGAAACTTCAATACGGTGAAACTGTGGAGAAACTCAAGTATGACCTGGTTTGGCATTCAGTTATTTCAGTCTTGAAGAACCTGGCTCGAGTCATCGAAATATACATCCGTTCAAAGCACGACTTGGTCCGGATTAAGGCCATTCTCAAGAGCATCTATGAAGAGTCAGAATTAGAACTGCAATTTCTTCGTGAGGAAATCCTAATGGATCTTGCCTCAGATCGACTACTCGAAACTAAGCGGGTACATCCTGATCTTGACGCCTCGATAATACGGTCTTGGTATCACGCACGGCTTCAGGGAATAGATTTGAATACCGCTATTTCCGAAGTTGAAAAGAGCCCTTCACCCGTTTTCAAGGACATAATTGAAAAACCACTGAAGACAGCGGATCTCAAGATAGATAATTATGCTATCGCATTCGACCTCATGCAGAGATTTCTTACTAAACAACGCCAAGAGAAAGTGGAACGGGAGGCTTTGATGATTGAGGCAAAGAAAAGAGAAGAAAGACTTCTCGAGTCCAAGAAAGACGACTTGGATGTGATGAACTATGTTTCGACCAAAGCATACACCGCTTTTCGTGCAATTGGCAGAGTGGGCAAGAGAGGGCTAGAATGGAACTCAAACGATGACACCAAGCTGGCGAATCTCCTGTCTTTCTACATCAGGCGGAATCGAGGACGCACTATCTGTAGTTCCTGCGGGGAAGAGGTATCTGAAGAATACTGTCCTCAGCATGGCTCAGCAAATATCCGAAACTCGAATGACATAGACAACTTGAGCAATTTTGTTAGGCAAGCTGTTTCGGATATCAAAGAAGGTCTGATTGGACCTAAGAGTGAATCAATGACATGGGATGAAGCCCGGTCTCTTGTGAAAAGAGAAATATCCAAACTAAAGCAAAGAGGCAAAATCACAGGAAAAACTGATGTTAACAATTTACTTCCAGGAGAAATCAACTACATAGTCGGCCCTGCAATTGCAGAGATCATCGGACAGTATTTCAATGACTCCTTGAAGTACGCTGCTCGTAGTGCAGATATCGCATAGAGATTTACACAGCGCCCTAGCCCACGACGTCTGAGATCCACTCTAGGTACGCCTTTGCCCCAGATTCAATGTCAACTACAACGAACTCTGGAACCTCATAAGAGTGGGATTCTTCAACCACCGCCTGTAGCTCTTTGAGATGTTCCTCCAATGTTTTCAACATCAAAATCGATTCTCTGGAAGTTTCCAAATTGCCTTTCCAATGAAATATGCTATGAACATTCTCAATTATGTTCACACATGCTGCCTTTCTTGATTCCGCAATTACTTTGGCCAGTTTGTATGCTTCATCCGCGGGACATGTCGTTATAGCAAGCTTGTATTCCGTCATACAACCTATGGTGAAAGAGATACATATATACAGAGTGCCGAATCCGAAGGTATCATCTGGTGACATTCATGGGGAAGAAATTCTATCCGCAGGGTGTAATGCCCGCTCTCGTAACTCCATTTAGTAAGGATGGAGACATGATGGAGGAAAGCTTTCGGCAAATAATCGATCATACAATAGAAAAGGGAGCTACTGGCGTAGTTCCTGCAGGAACTACTGGTGAATTCGTATATATGCGGACTGAGGAACGAAAAAAGCTTCTACGATTAACTGTAGAGTATGTTGATGGTAGGGTTCCAGTGGTTGCAGGCACAGGTCAGAATAGCACAAGAGCGACTATAGAATTGACAAAATATGCAGCCGATATCGGTTGTGACGCCGCTCTTGTAATATCACCGTTTTACCTGCGACCGGCTGATAAGGGATACTTCGAGCATTATCAATCAGTTGCTCTCAAGGGTGGATTACCGATAATTGCCTACAATATCCCCCAATGCACCTTGGGATGGTTGCAATCAAATGTGCTGGAAGATTTGGCTGAGATTGACACCATGGTCGGTGTAAAGGATAGCAGCGGCAACATCGGACACACAATAGAACTCATTCAAAAGCTCAGAGGAAAGATGTCTGTAGTCATAGGTCACGATGAATGTTTTCTATCTGCTGTTGCTGCGGGGGCTGATGCTGCAATAATGGCGTCAGCAAATATCATGCCTGACTTATGGCTGGATATCATGCAGAAAGTGAAAGAGGGCAAGATTGAGGAAGCAAGAGATTTGCAGCTCTCAGCTCAGACGTTTGCACGAATTGTTACACGTAAGGGCGGTGCTCCTCCAGTAAAGGCCGCGCTCAGAATGATGGGCATAGATGCTGGCAGAGCAAGGATGCCTCTGAACAGCGGTGGCACTCTCACTGTCGAATTGAGGGATGAAATAAAGGTCGAACTTGAGAAGCTTGGCATTATCAAAAAGAAGGAACATAAGCAACTGAAGACTGACCTTAATGTCATTCAGGCAATGGAAAAAGAAGGATTCAAGATTTCAAATCTAGAGAAAGTCAAAACTTCAAACTCCGAGAATGAAACCATATCAGTAGGCATTGCTATCGGTCCAAAGACCGGAGATCTTGGACGTGCTTTTGTCAAACTACTAACAACTCCGAGAAACGGTCACGAGGCACTCACAGTAATACTTGAGCCAAACCTTGCAGTGAAGCCCAGTAGTATTATGTGGCCGGCAAGGAGAATCAAATCAATGCGACAAGCATCCATGTTTTATGGACCCGTACAATCTGGTGCTGGGAAAGCAATATCTAGACTCTTAGGAGAGAACGAGATTCCTCATGACACGTTGAACAGCGAGGTTCTACTGATTGTTGCGGATGCTGATTTGAATTTCAGGGATCGGAGAGCTGTGACACATGCAACTGAAGAAGCAGTATATGCTGCATTAAGGGAGATATGGAGGTAAATACAATGTCTGATTTCAAGTTCAAAGGTGTATACCCAGCGCTTGTGACCCCTTTCGATGAAAATGGTGTCGATGAAGAAAAATACAGGAATCTGATTGATTTTACGATAAAGTCGGGTGCCACCGGTATAGTACCTTGTGGTACAACTGGCGAGTTCACATCTATGAGATTCGAAGAAAAATTGGACGCAATCAAAATTGCCTGTGACGCCGCAAAGGGTCGTGTACCAGTTATTGCTGGGACGGGAGCAGCACATACGGGAGATGTGATTAAGCTAACACGAAGCGCTGCCGAATTCGGTGCGAGTGCCGCTCTTGTGGTTACACCTTACTTCCTTAAGCCTAGCAACAAGGAAGTGTTCGAGCACTTCGAGAAAATTGCTAACAACTCTGATATCCCGATATTCATGTACAACATTCCTCAAGTAACTGGAGTTCCCATTCATTGGACGCTCGTTGATGGTCTGCGAGAAATTGACGGTATAATTGGAATGAAGGATTCAAGTGGGAATCTAGTCAATCTTACAACAATCCTAGTGAGGAGGCCAGACGACTTTCAGGTTGTGGTTGGGCACGATGAGGTGGCATTACCTGCTCTAGCAAGTGGCTGTGATGGTGCTATTCTCGCTAGTGCAAACGTATTTCCTGGTAGATATATCAGGATGCAAAATGCCCTGGCAGCGGGTGACCTGCGAGAAGCTCTAATCATTCAAAGAAGTATCCAACGAACAGTCAGAATCATCGTAAACAAGGGAGGCGGTCTTGCAGTTAAGGCTGCGCTGAATATGATCGGCATTCCTGTTGGAAAAGCAAGACCTCCTTTGATTGAAGGAGATGTCTTGAGCTATGAGGATATTGATGAGTTACGTACCTGTCTAGAAGACCTGCAACTGATTCCTCGGGGAAGAGTCACATTCAGGGCCGGTGAGAATTCTATTGTGGCTGAGGCGTATCCGAAGGCTGTTGGCTTAGTTCCCGACTCTGTAGATGATATCAGTCTGCTACATGGTGAGTCACTCTGTGGTGGAGGAACAGAGGTTGCCCATGTTGATTTGATTATGGGGTTACGAGATGGGCCTATGAGAGAGGCATTGAAGAACGCTGGAAAGATTAGGGATGGCTTTCACTCGTCGAATACTATCAAGGGCCTGGAACCAACCACGGTCTTTGCACCAACAGTTACTGTGACAACCGAGAAGCATCAAAAGCTCATCTATGATGTTGCACAGAAAGCCGTTTCTGATGCGGTTTCACGGTCGATAACGGATGGTGTAGTACCAGAGGAACTAGTTGACGATCTCATATTAGCTGTCAATGTGTTTGTTCATCCTGATGCTACTAATCCCAAAAGGGTTCACATCAACAACTTCAGAGCAGTACGTCATGCATTACGGAGAGCAATTGAAGGTAGGCAGTCACGAGATGAGATAGAAGCTCGAATTGATTCAGCTAGGCATCCATTCGCCTACAATCCTTAAGATTGTGTAAGTCATTGCTGGGCTATTGAAGTCACCCCGCAATTGGACTCCACCATGTGGGGTGTCAATTCTCCCTCCTAGGTTAATCATCGAGCAAGCGCTGAAATTATCTGTTTGTCCATTTGTTAAGTTCGTTGCCTGTTATGATGTTCTCTACTTGCTTCTCAATACCATCTTCTATCATGCCCATTGATGCCATCCGTTGAGCGTCCAATATAATGCCATAGATGGCGATTTTAGCAGCCTCTCTTCCTTCTATTTCTATATATAGCTAGGTGCAGTGTTGATATCTGCGCTTAGCATCCCTAACGGCGACGGCGTCACCACCGCATCCGTGGAATGAACAAATATGGTTGAGACCTGCATAATCCAGCTGAAGGAGCTACCCTCACGCAGTTTACAGAGTCAAGTGCGAAGCTTCATCAATGGACAAAAGGTGTCAGTTATGGACTCATCTGGACGTCTCTATGATGTGGGAATTAAACAGAACAAGCTGGTTTTGATATCCGATGACATCTACTATGCCTACAAAACTGACGGGGATTGTGGGTTAGGTTCTGTGTCCTACTGATTGAGCAAGACGGGTCTCAGCCACCCTTTCGTTTTAGAATCAAAGAAATAATGTGGCAAGTCTCAGCCTGCTCTTGGTCTTCATAGCCTCGTGGCTCCGACAGGGGTAGCGTCTTCATCGACCGCCAAATAGCTGGAGGATGGAATCCTTATCAATATGTGGCATGATGCGTGCATCTGACCATAATATCCACATTATCCCTTTTCAGTGTCCAATCCACCATTTCATTTAATAGCTGCCTAAGTTATACCTAAGAAGTATGCCAGGTGTAATGACTATTTCCACGGAGTTTTCTAGTGGCGACAGAATTCTGAAGGGCAGCTTTGTGATTCCGGATGGGATTGGCCCATTTCCCGGGATCTGCAAGTTCCATGGCTTACCCGGCGGACCTGACCAAGTTTCGGGAATTGCCACAATGCTGGCTCAAGCAGGGTTCATGGTTCTGACCTTTGACTTTACTGGGTTCAGGAAAAGCGAGGGGATATTTAGACTTGCGAGATCTATTGAAGATGCAGGAGAAGCGGTAAGCCATCTTCTGGAATCAGATCTTTCTCTTGGATCATGGATGGGAGTTTACGGAGCCAGCTATGGTGGTGCGATTGGTGTATGTGCAGCCGCAAGAGACCCACGTATCAGCGCTTTGTGTCTTCGTGCTCCTGTTTATGACACATTATGGTTCGCCCAATCATCCATGATTCGCCCAGCTGTTGACAATATAGTAGAAAATGATCCAAGTCAAATAAGGGGAATTGAAGACTCTGAAACGCAAGAACTAATCCTCAATAACCTTGTTGAGGATGCAAAGATACATAATCCGATGAATGAGATCTCGAAAATCTCGCCCCGTCCGTTATTTATCATTCATGGGTCCGATGACGAAGGGATCGATTTAGCTGGAGTCAAACGGCTTTTCGAAGCAGCCGGAGCACCAAAGAATCTGGTTGTTGTTGAAGGCGCCAATCACGTGCTATCTGATCCCACTGCCTATGAAATCACAATGAAATCCATAGTAGATTGGTTCTCGAATACATTCAAGCGAAGATAGGACTGCAATATGAGAAAAGGAGAAACAATAATACGAGGGGCATGTGGTAGGATATCGTCAACGAAGGAAACTCATTCCTTCTAATCCCGAGGTGATTAGACTTGGATACCACTAGGATGATAAAGCTGGCACAACAACTTGTTTCCATAAATTCAGAGAGTCCCCCTGGCAGAGAAGAGGATGTGGCGAAGTACCTGAGGGAGTTTATGAAGAATCAAGGAATCTCATGCAGAAGCGTGGGCCCCTCTTCTCGCCCGAATCTATTGTTTTCTACCCATGATGGTGAAACCGGTGATCTCGTCTTACATGGACATATGGATACAGTACCAGCCGGGAATATTGACCAGTGGTCCCACGACCCCTTCTCAGGGGCAATTGAATCTGGTAGGTTGTATGGCCGTGGTGCATGTGATATGAAGGGACCGCTTGCTACCTTGGCTGAGACCTTGATCTGCTACAAGGAAGAGAAACACAAAACGCCCCTTCTAATGCTGGCCACCTCTGATGAGGAAAGCGGGTGTTCTGGCGCAGAAGAGGTTGCTAAGAGTGGTATTCTCAAAGGCGTCACTTATGGTGTCTGCGCAGAACCTACATCTCTTAATGTCTTGGTCGGCGAAAAGGGCATGTTATGGACAAAGATATTGGCAACGGGAAAATCTGCTCATGGGTCAAGGCCAAATGAAGGTATCAATGCCATCGATCTATGCATGAGGGCTACTTCATTGCTCCTCGAGACAGAGTATGCTAGCGAACCCGATGATGTCATGGGCGAAATGACTGTCAATCTTGGAATTATGAAGGGCGGCGTTAAAATCAATGTTGTTCCGAGTGATTGTGAATCCCACTTAGACATGCGGCTGGTAAAAGGGCAAACAATTGAGGGTATTATGGGGGCCATGCAACAGGTACTAGATGATGCCCGATTATCCGATAGGGTCGAAATCGAATACATACATGGAAAGCCTGCAGTAATTACGCCGCGCAACTCAAAAATTGTTGAGAGGGCAGTATCATCAGTGGAATCCATAGTTGGTTTGAAATCAGATATGAAAGCCGCGACATATGGAACAGACTGCTCGGTTTTGCAACCAAAGATTGGCATAATCAACATCATATGTGGACCTGGTTCAATTGAACAAGCGCATCAACCAAATGAATTCATAGAGATAGAACAAATGGAACATGCTGTAGATGTATATCTTGATATCGCGCGCCAATTTGTTTCTGAGGAATAGAGTTCAATGTCTTCAATTTTTTCAGGCTCTAGCCTTGCTTATCACGAATCTTAGCACACCGCTTTGCTATTAGGCAGGCTATCGAACCAGCACCTAATCCATTTCCAATATTCACGACTGCCAACCCTGGGGCGCAGGACTGCAACATCGATGCTAGTGCTGTTTCTCCATTTCCGCCGTATCCATATCCAATCGGTACCGGGAGTCCAATCACAGGAATGTCAAGAAGGGAAGCAACCACCGTGGGGAGAGCGCCCTCCATGCCTGCTACAACAACCACTGCGTCAGTATCATTCTTGATAATTTCCTCCATTGGCTCGACCAAACGATGAATTCCTGCGACGCCTACATCGTAGAATTTCAAAACCTCAATCCCCATAACACGAGCAATCATTTCCACTTCTATGGAAAATGGGATGTCTGACGTTCCCGCTGTGACCACGGCTATCTTTCCATTGATATCAGGAGGCGACCAGTCTTCTGAGTAAACGAGTGCAGTATAATGACCCGGTTTTCCGAGAACCTCCAAATTGTAATCAGAGAATTCCTTCTCTAGCCTATTCCGTTTTTCATCATCTACTCGTGTGCCCATTGCAACTCCGTGTGTTGTTGCAATGTTGCGCATTATTTCCATGAACTGCTCGGTGTCCTTTGTATCAGCCAAGACTACTTCGGGAATACCGCTCCTACTCTCCCTTTCTGTATCTATGGCTGCAAAATCACTAACTCGCTTAAGGGAGAGATTCCTCAATAACTGCTCTGCATCCTCGAGGGAGATTCTCTCTTCTACCAAGTCTTCGAGCAGGTTTCTGATATTTCTGGTCATTCTTCTACCTCGCTTTCTTGCCGTCAATCCTCTCATGAGAAACCTTAAAGTTGACGTTTGATACGATGGAGCTCTGTATAACTGAACAACGAAGGTCACTAGGCATGCAGATTGAAACTATAATACAAAGTTTGCTCACTCCTCCCGTTGTTTATGTTCTGCTTTTCATTATTGTCATCATACTTGTAATTGCAGGACTGAGAGTCCGTAGGCGAAGATCTATGGACCCAAGAATCAGGCAAATTGATAAACTTCAGTCCGCAATTGAAAAAGGTAAAGATCCACCTACGCTACAAGTAAGTACAAGACAAGATATCATAACCGAGATATTTGAAAGAAAAATGAATGCTGTAGGAATGGCTCCCTCTGACGACTCGGGCTATATCCCCACATCTCAAACGCCTCTTGCAAATTATCTCAAGAAATACAATATTTCAGATGACATTATTGATGCAATTCAAACGGGACTTGATGAAGAAGAATCTGAGGAGGCTGTTCGTGGAATAATAAGAGCGGCAGCGGATACGCCTGACGTAAACCTTGATGGGATCTTCTTGGAAAAGGCTGAGGAAATTGCTGTTGAAGAGTGGAAACGTAGGAGAGGCATCGGATCACCTTAGGTGAAATGAATAATGACTGATTTGCTCTACATGCGGGATAATTATGTTAAGGAATTTGAAGCAGTCGTGATGGAAGTCACCGAGGATTCAATTGTAACTGACCAGACCGCTTTCTATCCTGAGGGCGGTGGACAGGTTGGAGACAAAGGTTTCTTCAAGAACAATAAGTCCAGCATGGAAGTGGTGAACACCAAGCGAAGGAATCGTGAAGTGCATCACATCTCGAAAAATGAGGTACCCTTTGGTATTGGAGATTCGGTGCGGGGTATTCTCGACTGGGAACGAAGATATGAGCTTATGCGGTTTCACACCGCGCAGCACCTGATTTCTCGATATCTACAAATGAATCATGACTTGGAAACAGTCGGCAATCAGATTAAAACTGGACAGAGTCGAGCAGACTATTCTCCCATCGATGAATTCACTGATGAAATGATTACCGATTTAGAGGATGGCATTGCTGACCTAGTGAGCCAAGAGATTGATGTCGAAATTCAGTTTATGCCCCGTGAAAAAGCTGTGGAATTTCTTCAAGAGAGAGGCTATCAGACACGGTATTTGGACATGGTGCCCAAGTCAGTTAAGGAGTTCAGAATCCTTCTCATTGGTGACTATGACGCTGCTTCTTGTGCTGGCACACATGTCAGAAACACCCGTGAAATTGGTGGCGTCACCATTGATAAGACGAAGAATGTTGGCTCAGGCAAACAAAGAATCTACTTCTCACTAACTTGAAAAGGGATGGGCATTCACTGTGCCAATATCTTTAACCGAGTATATGATTCATAATTAGGTGTGACACCAATGAAGGCTCTTGTACTGACTGCGGGAAAAGGAAAACGGCTTCGCCCACTCACCACTGACCGGTCGAAATCAATGCTCATGCTTGCAGGTCGACCCGTCCTAGACTACATATTGAATAGCTTGGAGGACAACGGAATCAATGACGTAGTCGTGGTTGTAGGTCATGGTCGTGAAGAGATTATCGATCATTTCCAGCATGGTAGCGACCGTGGTCTCAAGATTCGATATGTAATCCAGCATGAGCAGAAGGGTGTGGAACATGCTATCCTCACCGCTCGCGATGAGCTAGAAGATAGCGACCAATTTCTACTTGTAAATGGTGACGTTCTTGTAGAATCTGATATGGTCAAGCGGACTTTGAATAATCATAAGAACATGAACGCTGACATTACGATGCTTGTTACACTGGTTCCTAATCCTGAGCAGTTTGGAACTGTAAGGATAGGTAAGAACGGCGTAGTTGAGCAGCTTGTGGAGAAGGGTGGGCCTGATAGGTATGTAAGCAATTATGCGGTTGCAGGTGTATCAGTTTTTAGTACTGATGTGCTACCTATTTTGGAGGAAAATGAAACTATGGAGAAAACCGTAGAAACAATGATTTCCTCTGGGAAGAAAGTTACTGCCGCTGTTTGGGAGAAGGAATGGGCAGAATTCACCTGGCCTTGGGACATTCTCAAAGCTAACCGAATAATAATGGACCGTAATCTTCGGGGAAGAGGAAGCTTCATCGCAGAATCTGCAACAGTCCATAATACTGTAGTTTTAGAGGGGCCGGTTTACATTGATGAACAAGCAGTAATTAGACCTGGCACTACCATCAGGGGGCCCGTCTATATTGGAAAGAAAGTCTATATTGGCAACAATTCACTGGTTCGAGACTATACCTGCCTTTGTGATGGGGTGCATATAGGCTACGCCGTAGAAGTGCGAAATAGCATGGTATTCAATGGTGTAGACGTTGGACGAATGACCTACCTTGCCGACTCAATAGTTGGCGCGAATTCTTGCATAGAAGCAGGCGCGCAAATGTGGAATTGGCGGCCGGGTAGTGAACCACTATTTCTTGAGGAAAACGGAGAGAAAATTAGGATTCCGCTGAAGAAATTTGGAGCGATGATAGGCGACAATGTTGTCATCGGGGTCAATTCTTCAATTTATCCTGCTAAGAGATTGGGTGGAGGTAGTGTTATTGCTCCTGGGTGTATAGTTGATAGGGATATTCCTCCCAAATCTGCAGTTTCAACAAAGCAAGAACTTGTCATTTCTAAGCTTGACGAAACAGAATCCTGCTGAAACACAATATGATGCAATAAGTTCGTCTAACGTATGAGCATCTTTAAAAGCCAAACTCGGGAGCTTCGCGATGACCCGGGAAAAATACCTAGGAGAGTAATGACTATTAGCCGGAAGAAATGGGGTAAATCAGCAGTTAAGACAGACCGTGTCATTAGAGATGCTGTGCCAAAAGACGAAGTCCTAGAAGAGATAAATGATTACCTGAAGAATGCCAAATCGGTCACAAGATTCGATCTTGCAAACAAATTTGGCATCAGGGCTAGCGTTGCGAAGAAGATTCTGAAAGAGCATGAAGAGGAAGGAAGCCTTATTCCATATATCCGTGAAAGTGGCTTCGTTGTATATACCACTCCTGAGGAAATGGAAAAACGTGAGCGTGGAGTGCCTATCATGACACAGGATGTTCTTGAAGAAGTTGCTGCTTCAACTCCCAAAGAATCTGTAATTGATGATGAAATGGAAGCGGCATTGGCTGCTGCATCCTCTGTGGGTCCGGTAAAACCCAGCAAATTGGCAAGGAAGAG
>SDNP01000024.1 GCA_004524445.1 Candidatus Thorarchaeota archaeon
ACCATTCTCAACGAAGGTACTGATAATATCGACTTCAGTTGTATTGTAAGCTACATAGGATACCTGAAGTATCAGCAAATCACAGGCAGCAAGAATATCTGCTGAAAATGTAGACATACTCGATACAGCATATCCCTGATTTACAAGCTCCATGCTTATGTTGACATAATCCCCTTGGATGTTGTAATGAGATGAATGGGACTGATCGAACACAACATGTCTAGTGAGCTGAATAGCATTGATGAGTATCTGCTCCTGAGCTTCTCCTGAATTGTACAGGTCGAAACCAAGGAGAGCAATGTGTCCTGAGCCTCTCGTGATATGATATACAGTAGAAGCGGTGCTATCCTCCACAACAGATACGCCCCCAGTTCCATTGAAACGCAATGCGCCATTGGTACCAGGAAATGTTGCATTGATGCCTCTTGATAACGCATCATCTGTATTCACTACAGTATTTGTTTCACCTGTATATGCATCAAGATTATATGTCATAATAAGCCCTGTTTCGTTGAATAGGTGCAGGGTAGGACCATCTATTAATGCAGTGGCGGAATAGCAGTCCATTACTACAAGTACGCCACCGCCCTCCACAAAACTATCGAAGACTCCAGCCCAAGCAGCACCAATTGTTGTGATATTTTCACTGCTTAGTTTTTCCTGCTCCGGAACTAGTACCACATCATAATCCATTATGACTGAGGCAAGTTCGGAATAATCAGTTAAGTTATCGACATGATAATCATTCAGAAAGTTTGCACGTACGATGTCCAAGGTGTTCTTGAGTTCTCCAGTTGCAGAGATTTGAGAATCTGCAAACTCAGTGTAAACAAGCATTGACTTTGGAATCTTTTTGTTTGGCATGTCCTCTGAGAGTCCTACACCATCTGGACTATCAAATTCCGCAGAAATCGTCGGCATTGCATCCGATTCAATATTTGTGACAGAAACGGCAGATGATAGAAACAGCATGATAAGAAAAACACTCAGAAATCTTCTATTCGTTTTCAAAGATATATTCTCCTAACTCGCGGAGGATTAGAAGCAGAATTGGCGTGCTTCATCACTCCTTAGCGAAGCTAGAGAGGCGAGCATCAGACGCATTTAAGTAGTTTGCTAGTCATAGCGTAATGCAAGAAAAAAGCCCCGTAGATTCCAGTTTCGCAGAAAAATATTCCTATCTCAAGAGACCTCAATTGATTCAGCTTTGGATCAGTTAGAGGCATTAGAATGATGCATCCACTCATTGAAACAAGTGAATCGCAAAAGAGCAAACATTATCACCATTCAGAATTGACTCTAGTATCTCAACCTTTACGGGCTTGCCGGTGATGCGTTCCCAGATGCCACGGTACCATCCAGCACCGCAATAGCAGTATGTTGGAGAAATGTCGATATCGGGATTCATCAATGATTCTCGAACGACACCACAGAAGCAATAATTGCACTTTTTTTCTAAATTTGATGTTGCATTCTCATAGCCTTCAGGATTTATGGGCCCTTTGGTTGAATAGATAGTGTTTTCCTCACGGTGAGGTTTTCCAAACCATGGATCTTCGGCCATGGCGACTAGGACTTCATCAATGTCTTTTGTTCTTTCATAAGCAGCCCTTGGCTTTCTGAGACGTTCCTCGGGAAATCTATGCCCACACTCAGTAAGAATGTCATGCTTCTGGGATTCATCGGTTACGTCATCAAGCCTACTGATCGCTGAGCTGACCCATTGAGTTCTTGCTGTCGCCCCGGACTGGGGATGAAATGCCTCTAGCCCTTCGAGCACGGAGTTGCGCAAAACCGAGCCAAGTTCTCTGTCCAAGCCCTCAGAGAATTGCTCCAACCAAGGAAGAAGCTGAAATTGAATCTCAATGGTAGTTGACGGCTTGTTCTCGCCGAAATCAAAGAGAATCTCACGTTCGTAGCATTCAGAGAGGAGAAGTTTGTTTCTTCCCACGAAATCAACCAGCTTATTTCTGGTAGTATCAATCTCGTTTGCTGATCCTTTGTGCATTATCGAGAGAACCGTACCTCCTTCGAACTGGGAGCAATCAAATCCAGAATTCCCTGCAGAATTGGAAACAGGAAATCCGTACTCGATTTCAATCGTTCCGTCTTGACGATTTGTTCCCCAGTGGTTGCGTACAAACGCCGGGCCTGCGATGTATTCTGTCAGCCCTTCCTCTAATTCAACTAGTTTGGAGCCAATCTCTGTAATCCATTTCTTGCCCCTGAATCTTTGACTGGCAACAGTCATGACATCCACTTGCTTGTAAATAATACCGAGACTCTCTAGAGAGATTGATTGAGAATCAGAGTTAATATTCATCATGAAGTGGAGAATTTGGATGCTATATATCCGGTTGCATCAACGTAGCTATTCATTGATTGAGATTCGAAGAAAGGTCCAGCTCACGCAATAGCTACCCTGATGGGGGTGAGTGGGGTCGTGACAATGGCTTCATTGGATCCGTCAAAGGTAACCAATACTCTCAGAAACAGATCTTCCTCATAGGCACGGAATCTACCTCGAGGCACAAATTTGCTGTGGATTTCATACAAGAACAGATTCCTTGATTCAGCCTGAACAGTACGGTTCTTCCGGTAAGATAAATCAAAGGTATAAATTATAGATAAATTCTGTCTGAATAGTGTTGCTTTCACAGTATCGAAATCTGTAATGTCACTTGCCCCAAGATTGGACACATTTACTGTGAGATCGAAACCAAGATGGTAGTATCCTTCGTGTCCTATGGCTCCGCGCAAGTTGTCCATTATTGCATTCATCTGTAGGTCCTGAACTTGAACAGGATTCACGATATATCCTGGAGCTCTTGGTGGAGCGGGTAGGGGATCAGGTTCTGGCGGAGCCAGAGTCCATTGCCAAAGAAGAATAGCAGTGATACCTATAACGGACAGAATTATGATTGCCGATGCTGCAGTCTTTCGATTCCTCAATTGGTTCCCCCGATGAATATTGCGACTTGTGCATCTAAATCCTTTATCCCAAAATTATACATTGCTTGTGAAAATGCTACGCCACCAAAGTAACTTGCATCTATTTCACAACAATTAACTTCTAGTTTAGCTCGCATATCCTGGCGAAAAAGATGGCCCTAAAGATGGAGTGTATTTCCGCATTGATATCATCACACACTAGACAGAGCATCTTGACCGCAACAGACACAATGATGGTGACCTAATGACCAAACTACAGAAATCCAAAGAAATCTATGAATCTGCAAAAGGGTACACTGTGAGAGGTGTACAGACTAATTTCAAATACATTCAGCCTCATCCAATTTACTTCGAAAGAGCACAAGGATCCCGAATCTGGGATGTTGATGGAAACGAGTACATCGACTGCGTCATGAATTTTGGTCCCTGCATTCTTGGACATGGACATCTGAAGGTCTTGGAAGCAGTAAGAAATCAGTTGGAAACCGGCCTTACAGTCGGACTGGAAACGGAGCTCAGTCTAGAGGTTTGCAAGAAACTTACTGGGATGATTCCCTCAGCAGAATCCGTAAGATTATCGAACACTGGCACTGAAGCCATGATGCACACCATCCAGATGGCCAGAGCTTTCACTGGTAAATCCAAAATCGCGAAGATTGAGGGGGGTTACAATGGCTGGTCTGACGATATGTTGATCAGCTATCACCCTCCATTGGACAAAGCAGGTCCTGCAGATTTACCGAATGCAGTTCCCGATTCTTCGGGGCTTCGAGCAGATAGCACAATTGTGATACCCTATAATAACGCGGATATTGCTAGAAAGATAATATCAAGAAATCATGATCAATTAGCGGCTTTGATCATTGAGCCAATCATGATGAATTTAGGATGCGTGCTGCCTCGGGAAGGTTACCTTCAAGAGATAAGAGAAATCACAGAAGAGAATGATGTACCACTCATTTTTGATGAGGTGAAGTGTGGATTCAAGCCAGCACCAGGCGGAGCACAGGAATACTACGGTGTAACTCCGGATGTGACTGTGCTGGCAAAGGCGATTGCAAACGGATTTCCACTGAGCGCAGTGGTTGGAAAGAGCGAAATAATAAATGTTACAGACCCAGTCGATGGCAAGGTATTGTACGGGGGCACCTATAATGGCAACCAAATGGCGGTAGCTGCGGCGTCTGCAACATTAGATGAGTTGCGAACAGGAGAAGTACAAGCATACCTGAACAAGTCAACCCACAATCTCATTGAGACCTTCCATCGAATAGCAGAAAATGAAGGAATCTCAGCTAGGATGCAAGGCATAGGAGGTAATTTTCAGACATACTTCACCGATGAAGAGGTTGTGGATTATCGGTCCACCTTCAGTGTTGAGAAGGAGAAATACGACATCTTCCAAAAGGTCATGTTTGAGGAAGGAATCTACTTCTGGCCTGCGCATCTGTTTTGCCATGGCATATCTGCGGCTCACGTTGAGCGGGATTTGGAGAAACTCTGCGATGCAATGGAAGCGGCAATGTCGGAGGTTAAAAAGTGAGAAGAAACAGAAACCAAATTGCAGATAGATCGAAAAGCGTCAGCCATTCCGGTATTCGCGAGATGTACAACCTGTCTCTTGGTGATACAGAGGCAATCCATCTGGAAATCGGAGAAGCAGACTTCCCCACACCTAGATTCATCATTGAGGCAGCTAAGAGAGCTATGGATGAAGGATTCACCGGTTATACGCCAAATTCGGGTTATTTGGATTTAAGAGCCGCCATTTCAGAGAAATTGGAACGAGAAAACTCGATGATAGCAAATCCCGCATCCGAGATTATTGTGACTTCTGGTGCAATGCAAGCTCTATCCCTTGCAATTCTAGTTACAGTCAATCCGGGTGAAGAAGTCATTATTCCAGACCCGGGATACGAGAGCTTCAGTAGGCAAGTCAAATTTGCTGGTGGCGTGCCGATCCCCGTTCCAGTAAGGGAGAAGAACAATTTTTCCTTTGATAGTAGCGAACTAGCGCAAGCTATTAGCGGTAAATCGAAAATGATCATCATAAACACCCCCAGCAATCCAACAGGAGGGATGATGAAAAAGGCGGAGTTAAGGGAAATAGCTGATCTCGCTGAACAGCACGACTTGCTGGTCCTATCTGATGAGATTTACGAGAAGATAGTATACAACGGAGAGGAGCACGTAAGCATCGCGTCAATATCGGGAATGGAGGAGAGAACCGTCACAATCTTTGGTTTCTCAAAATCACATTCTATGACCGGATGGAGAGTCGGTTATGCAGTTGGAAACAGCAAAATCGTTGAAGAGATGAACAAGATACAGGAATTCTATGTTACATGTGCTTCATCTATATCCCAGCGGGCAGCGCTTGCAGCCTTGCAGGAGGGTAACAAGTCGGTTAGCGAAATGGTCACTCAATTACAGCAAAGAAGAGATTTCCTTCATGAAGAACTATGCAGACATGACATGATTCACTCTACTAAACCAGTAGGAGCATTCTACCTTTTTCCAAATATAGCCAAATTTGGACGGCCATCTACAGATGCCGCCAAGTTTCTCTATGAGAATGCATCTGTCGTTACTGTGCCCGGAGTGGCATTTGGCGAACATGGAGATAAGCACTTGCGTCTGTGTTTTGCCAAATCAAAAACTGACTTACAGGCTGCTGTAGAAAGAATACATACAGCTCTTGATGAGCTTTGACGAATCTTCTGGGTGCCGAACTAATGTGACAAGGCGTTCATAATCCCAGAAAAATTAAGATACTAGAATCTCATAAGGCTGCTACCAGCTGAAGGTCTGGGTTCGGTGGGATATCGTGGAAGAAACAGGTTTGGAGAGAGTGGGAAAAGAGGTACTGCAGAAGGCGGGCATAGAGAAGAATGTTATTGTAAGAATGTCATCTGATGATTTGGGTCTAAAGCCAAGATTTGAAGTGACACAGGATGGACAATTGGAAATCACTGCAATTCACGAGGCCGAGGTACGAAGGCTAACGGGAAGGTTTGTAGTAAAACAGATGTTTCCAGGTTACAAGTGGCTACTAGCTGCACATCCCTATCGATTCGCTGTGATTCCTTCACTTCTCATCGTACTCGTAACCCTCTTGGAGCTTCTCGGGATTACTGCGTTTCAGGATTTGTCCATATCGATATCTATTATCAGTGAGATAATCATAGCGTCCATTCTAATCTTCTTTTCCTACACCGCATCCCTGAGATACCACAAATGGAAGAGTGAGTTCTCAGAGTATATGAGAGAAATTGATGCAGTGACAGCCTATGATGGAGATGAATATGAGACGGACCAACATGCATCAGTTCTTACCATGGCGTCCAGTGCCGGAATTTCTATCCTGTTGTTGATTCTCAAATCAGAGGTATCCGCTATTGAGTTAGATATCATCTCACCAATAGCCCTAGTAGCTCTATTTGCGTCGGCCCTCACCTTGTTTGTTGAGATGCAGAGGGGGTTCTTTGATGAGAGCTGTTTTGATGAAACTGACTGGATTGATGACGAACTTCGAGACCCTACTACATCCGAAGCCAATATCGCCAGCAGACTAAGTGCCCAGATAGCGGGAGAGATAGATGAATTGAACCTCTCCGATTATTTCGAGAGAGAAACAGGATTGGATGCATCGAAAATTGATGTTGATTATAGGGAGATTCCATTCCCACACTGCAGGCTATTCCATTATTATACAGACGAGGATACTCTCATCTTCGAAGTCAATGATCTAAATCAATCATCAGCAATCCATTTTGTTGATTCCCGGCTTCGTAGATTAGCAACACCTTATTTCAAAGAATTGGGTCTTCGTTGGAGAGTGCTGATAATTTTCAATCTACTATTTCTGATCTTTTTCTATTTGACACTTCCACTAGTTTGGTACGCATTCGGAATTTTAGGTGGCCAACTCACCCTGCTAGCTGGCGGTATCATAATGATGGTGACAAGTTGGATCAATTATAAAAATCACCAAAAAGCCCAGGAGTCTTACCGGTCATTGTTGGATGAGTCCAAGTATATGACCGACTATGACAAGCAGTACTACTACGATAGCCTCTTTGCCAACATGACTGCATATGACATAAAATTGCTGGCGGCATTTCTAGTCTTAGCCGCCATTGTGGAGTTAATCATCTATCTGTTGCTCTAGAAGCTTGGCTAGCCTTTTGCATTCTTTAGCGGTTCGAGATGAGTCTTGTACTGCTCATCGTTGGGAACAAGCTCCACAGCCTTTTCTGCTGCCGCAATGGCATCATCAAGCTTGTTTTTCTCCATGCTTGCACCAGACTTGATGTAGTACAACGCAGCTTTAGTTGTTAAATCATCCATGTCATTCTGAAGCGCAGTGTCTGCGACAGATGCGGCATCATCCCAGCTCTTGTTCTTTACATAAGACATCGCTAGGAAGTAACTGATTTCAGGCAAGGGCTGTACAGAATGAGCTTTCTTGAAGTGTTCAATAGCCTTGTCAATTTCTCCAGTTTCAAGATAACATCTACCATAGTAGTATGCGACACGCCAATCGTCCGGCGCCATACCCTCAGCAGATTTCAAGTCTAGCAATGCGATCTTAACATTTCCTTCATTCAAATTTTTCTGAACTTTTTTTAGTATCGGTTCAAGCGACAAATTCGTACTTCATCGATGAATCTCAAACCCAATAATATAAGTCAATATTGGGTTTACTGCTCCAAATATACGAGGGTCGCTATCTCAGATTTCTTTGTATGCCACATCAGGATCCTCAATGCCCTTTGTGATGTTATAGTCAATTATCCGACCCATGAGACGAGAGTCCAAAATGCAGGATATCGCATCTTCTGGGCAGACTATCTCGCAAGACAAACAAAGAATGCAGTCACGACCCCACTCTGGAAGTCCATCGTCATCAAGAAGGATGTTTTTGGTCGGGCACACATCGACACATTTTCCACAACTTATGCAGGCTTCTTCATCAACAGAAAACGTCCGGCTAATCAGATTGTTAGTCACCCATCTCTTGGAAGCAAGTCGCTCAAGTCGATACATTCTAGGAGGCTTGGGGTCCAATTCCTGTACTAGGAACCCACTATCGTGATATCTATTAACTAGAGAATCGGCGAATTCCGATAGTTTACTCATATCGGCTTCGGTTGGGTTATCAGGGCAAAAGAGAACCCCTTTTCTTGTGTATCCGGGGAAATGATTGGTGCCCCTTATTTTCATATAGCCTATATCACGGCCTCCCTTCTCTGCGAGTCGTTCTCTGATATCGTTTCCTGTATCGCCGACATGAAGGCTGTATAAAGCAAAAACAAAGAACGATTTCCCGTCTAATGCAGGGATTTCGTCAAGAATCTCCATAACGACAGCTGGAGGCCGAAAGAAAAATGTTGGCGCTCCGATGCCCAGGACATCATAGTCATCAATCAGTGGAAACGATTCTTCCAGAATGTTGACGGTATCAACTGACCAATCTTGTTCTTGCAAAGCTTCCGTTAATGATCTGGCAACCTCTGCGGTTGAACCCATCTGAGAGAAATAACCAATTAGGCAGCTAACCATTCAATATGCCCCTGATGTGTTTCGGAGGGTATAATGCACGTTAACTCTTTTCATTGGGGTAATTCCGCTATTCTCGGAGCATTTTATTTTGTGCATATGCTCTATCCGCATCAGTTTTTGAAAGAGCCCCCCAGTTTGTATCAACTAAGAAAAGATGAAATACCCGCATGCGGGAAAAAAGAGTGGACATGGGCAAGTGTCCATGGATGAAAGAATGGACAACTCCGGCATAAGTTCATTTATTTGGACTGATGCATGATTCACCATCCACGAGCCGAGAGGTAGATAACGTGACATCACAGACTGCAGAAACTGCAGATGAAACTCATAGAAAATTTCATGCGATGTCCCTTCAGGAAGTAATTGGTTCTTTGAAATCGAACTCAGAACGGGGTCTCTCGAGCGGTGAAGCTAAGAATAGACTGGCAATTTACGGGCCAAACACAATCAAAAAAGTGAAGGGTTCCTTTTGGAAAGTGTATCTCGCTCCAATATTGAATTGGCTGATTAATATCTACCTCGTCAGTTCATTTGCTCTATTGATTCTTGCATTCTTTTTCCAATCTGCTGAAAACCAGGTGGGTCAAGCTCTTCTATGGCTAGGTGTGGTGAGCGTTAATTGTTTCGTGGCGATTTTCCAACAATTTCGAGCTCAGAAAAAGCTTGAAGCATTGGAGAAGCTATCAGCGGGAGAGGCTCGAGTAGTACGTGATGGTTCTCAACTCAATCTACCTCCAGAGGAAATCGTCCCTGGAGATATCATAATACTTGAACAGGGAGATAAGATCCCCGCTGACTCAAGGATTCTGAATGAGAATAATCTGACGGTGAATGAAGCATCTCTGACGGGAGAAAGTGTCCCAGTTGATAAGGATGCCTCTATTATTGTTGATGAAGATGCCCCATTAACAGATAGAAAGAATATGGTCTTCTTCGGAACGTATGTTGCAACAGGCACAGGAAGAGTCCTTGCCACCGAAACCGGGTCTGGAACACAGATTGGCAAGATTCAAGGAACCCTTGAGGAACTCAATACTGGCGATATTCCGCTACGGCGTAAGATAAATCGGCTGGCCAAATACTTGGGAATCGCTGCGATTTTTCTAATGATTCTCTCAGTCACTTGGGCACTCATTTGGGGACCGCTTCTCACTGCTCAACCAATTATGCTTGATCCCACTACAATTGCTGACACGCTAACTTCAGGGATTACCAAGGCTATGACTATAATGCCAATCAACATTCCCTTGTTGTCCACCATTGTTCTTCTCACTGGTGTTCTAGCAATGGCTAAGATGGGAGTCATCATCAGAGACCTCTCAGCTGTTGAGAGCCTTGGAAGAGTCAGCCTAATCTGCTCCGATAAGACAGGAACTATGACAAGAAACCAGATGACGGTGAAATACATCTGGGATACTGAGAATCTGTATTCGGTGTCAGGCGCGGGTTACATACCGGAGGGAGGAATATACCGTGTTAAAGATGGAACGCCTCTGGATACTTTCGAACCAGAAGAAGAGGTCAAAGTGACCGATGTTCTAGGATGGAAGAGCCTTCATAAACTGCTGGTATGTGGTGGAATCAATAATGATTCAGAGATAATAACAAAGGAGCTTCCCGAGCAGGGCATTGTTCATGTTCCGATGGGAGATCCAACAGATGCAGCTCTGCTTACTCTCTTTAGAAAGAGTGGGCTAAATGAGGAAGACATTGAGAAGAAATATCCAGTCGTGAAAGAGTTCCCATTTGAGTCAGACCTGAAGCGGATGTCGAAAATTTGTCGTGATGAAAATAGCTATATTGCATTCGTGAAGGGCGCCACAGAGATTTTGTTGCCTAGATGTACGAAACACGATGGCTCAAAGAATCCCAACAAAATGGATTCAAGAATGAGAGAAAGAATAACGGAGATGACTACTGATTTTGCAGCGAAAGGATATCGTGTCATATCGTTAGCTTACAAAGAAATGAAATCAGTTCCAAGTAATCCCGATGCCAGAGAGTCAACAGAGCGCGATTTGACCTATCTCGGATTCACATGTATACTTGATCCTCCACGAGAAGGTGTGAAAGAAGCTGTGAATGCGTGTCACAGTGCTGGCATCAATGTGATAATGATAACAGGAGATGCCGCAGCTACAGCTAAAACCATTGCAGCAGACTTGAACATCTTCAAACCAAATTCACTCGCAATTGAAGGAAACGAAATTGATGAACTATCACCTGAAGACTTTCAGAATGTCAATGTGTTTGCACGGGTGAATCCAGCACATAAGCAGGTCATCGTAGAGAGATACCAAGACCAGAAGAAGGTGGTGGCGATGACTGGCGACGGCGTTAACGATGCCTTGGCACTAGCCATGAGTGATGCAGGCATTGCCATGGGGATAACAGGAACTGATGTGGCAAAAGAAGCTGCAGACTTGGTCATAACTGACGACAGCTTTTCGTCGATTGTCACTGGAGTGCATGAGGGAAGGGGACTATTCAACAAAATCCGAATGATGGTCTACTTCTATGTCGCAATCAATCTGTTTGAATCAATTGTGTTCTTTGGAGGGATGTTCCTCTTGCCTGCTGGTTTTAATATGCTGACAGCTTGGCAAAGTCTCTACATTGTGGTTACTACGCATTCCTTCCCCGGACTCGCATTGGTATTTGACAAGACATCTCCTAGGGCAATGGAAGAGAAACCACGAGATAGCGAGGAGATAATTACTAAGAAGCTTGCGAAATTTATGGGATTGAGCGTTGTATTGATGACCATTGGAGCTGCTATTGTCTATGGACTCACGTATTCTGGATGGGGTAACATTATTCCACTCTTTGTGGAGAATCAAGCAGGCTTCTATGCAGACTGGATTGACCCCATTAGCAGTGAGCCCTTTGCAATTACCAGCCCCGTCAAAGCCACCGTGATGCTGCTTACTATTTTGCTCTTAGTTGAGAGCTCAATGGTCCTCGTAATAAGACGGATCAATCTCCCACTTATTGATGCGATTAGAGAACCAGGCATCTGGCGATATGCTTTCCTTCTCGGACTCATATACCTAGCACATCTTCTTCTGATGTATGTTCCAATAGCGCAGGCCATCTTAGCTCCCCTTGGACTGCACTTCTATTTCATTCCGCTAACCACCTATGACTGGATTATCTGCATATTGGCTTCAGCTCCAGCTATTATAGGAATGGAGATTTACAAGAAGTATTTGCGAATGAATGATGTTTCTCTGTGACCTAACGAGAAGAAAATATGCGAAGACACTATCTAATTAACAGGTTGTAATTTTTTAATCAATTTGTATATACAGTAATGAATCCGCATGGGAACTACATAAATAACACATTTGACCTTAATCAAGTAGGCGATATACCCTTGGCTAGAATAACAACCCACAAAATTCGGTTGATGAAAGAGAAGGGCAAAAAGATTGTCATGTTGACAGCGTACGATGCCCCAACTGCCAACATTCTAAGCGAATGCGGAGTCGATATGATATTAGTTGGAGACTCCGTCGGAAATTCGTTGCTCGGGTATGAGAGCACCATCCCCGTGACATTGGAAGATGTAATCCATCATTGTGCGGCAGTTTCTAGAGCAAAACCCAACAGTTTCATTGTTGGCGATATGCCCTTCATGTCGTATAAAGTGAGCACTGAACAGGCTCTTGAAAACTGTGGAAAGATGCTTCAGAAGGGAGGAGCCGAAGCTGTGAAGATCGAGGGTGGGACGGCCAGGGTTGTTGAGATCGTCAAGTCTGTGGTGGATGCAGGAATTCCTGTTATGGGACACATTGGACTCACACCTCAATCAATCTATGAGCTGGGTGGGTATCGTGTCCAGGGAAGAACTAAGGAGACAACCGAGAGTCTTGTGTCCCAGGCAGTTGCATTGGAAAAGGCGGGTGCATTTTCAATTGTTATTGAGCTCGTTCCGTCACTGACCGCAAAAATGGTCACAGAATCAATTGATATTCCCACGATTGGAATTGGTGCGGGCCCTCACTGCGATGGACAGGTCCTTGTTATTTGGGATATGCTAGGTCTCTTTGAGGAATTCAATCCGAAGTTTCTCAAGAAGTACGCCAATATTCGCCAAGTCATCAAAGATGCTGTGAACGAATACTCAAAAGAAGTGCGAAATGGAGAATTTCCTGACCCGAAGCATAGTTTTGAAATGTCCGAAGAAGAATCGGGACGGTTGTATGGAAGAAATAAACCGAATGAGAAGTAGACGTTCTCTACTCCTCGTCCTTCTCTACTTTTTCATTTAGGGCTTCTACCAGCTTATCAGGGTCAATGCCGTGTGCAACAGCGCCTTGCTCAACATTTTCATATTTGGCAACAGCGCAGCCATAGCAATGGAGACCCCACTCCATGAAAGTTCCTGCTGTTTCTGGCCACTTCATCACTACTTCAGCGATTGTCATGTCTTTCTTGATTGTTTGAGCCATTATGTTCATCTCTCTATTAACTATGGTTAATGTTTCTCACCCATACTTCATAATTTTTTCAATATATACCTTACGTTAGGGCTAGTTGAAGGTATATTGATCTCCGACACTGGAATATACTGCCGCAGTGCCGAGGGCGGACTTAATAGACTGCTGGGCTTTCCAACCGGTACAATGAGTCGCGGCTACAAGAGTAGGCTGTACTTCTTTCAATTCATGAACAGTAGATTCAATGGTAGATTCCTTCTTTCTCGCCAGATGAAAGCCGCCAATGATGCCAGCAACTTTGTCGTCACCAGTAAGCTCCATGGCATATGTGACCATATTTACAATGCCAGCATGACTACAACCCGTCACGATCACAAGTCCATTCTTTGTTTTGGCAGCAACGAATTGGTCTTCTATAAGGGAATGATCATCTTCCCATTTGCCATTGACCAATGCGTGGTGACCAGGGAAACCAGTTTCATAGGGGGTCCTTCTTGGCACTTCTCCTGAGATTAGCAGCAAGTCATTGTGAATTGTTTTTGCCTTACTGGAATCCATCAGAGTCCCTCCATGCTCTAGTATCTCATCACGACTGGGAATTGAATCTAGCTCGCGTATTCTAACATTGCCATCCTCTTGTGTGTGCACAGATTTTGGGAGAAACATCCTTGGATGAATGTATACAGGAAGGCCCTGCGTTTTCACTCTTTCAAGGAGCCACAGCAATCCGCCAAAATGATCCCAGTGCCCATGGGACAAGACAGCCGAGTCAACCCCATGAACATCAATTCCAAGCGCTCCTACGTTGTTTGACAATACAATGTCTGAGGGGCCAGTATCATAGACTATCTCGTATCTGCGTTCGTCCTTTGATATTTCCATGAGAGCTGAAAATCCATGACCTGCTACTAGATAGTGAGGTGTGGCTTCTGCTGAATCTACCCATGACCCTGCCCTCTTGGCACTCGGGTGAGATGCATCTGAAATCCATCCGATTTTATTATCAACAAGCAAGCGAATAACGACTTCATCTGCACAGTCTAGATTCTTCAAATGACTACCCCGGGATCTATAGTACCATATGGTCAAGCCCCATGTCCCTGAGAACCTCGGGGTAAATCTTGAACAGAGGTTTTATTTTGGACAGGAGTCCCAGAGCTTTTGCAATGGAACCATCCAGCTTAACCTCTCCTTTTGCCATTGCAATAGTCGTATTCAGTTTCCCCTGCCAGAATTTATTGGTAGTTTCAGAGGTGCTCCACACAGCAATCTCAGGTTCCACATCGGAGTCAAAGCTCAGTGTCCCCAACTTACCATCTTCGCCTTCCTCCTGGAAGTTGATTGTGACATGAACTTCGGGTTGCTCGATATCAAATCTGACAATAATTCCAGATTTTGCCAATTTTTCATGTACCTCTTCTTGTTCCTTGGCACGAGGCCAGAAGTTGCGAAATACTTCCTTCAACTGCTCGCTATTTTCGTAATAAGGCATAATGAACTCACGGCATTGTAGATGCCATTACTATGATACAAACGTTTCGGGGCCTTCACATGGCTAAGAGATACCTATCAATCTCCCAGCTCGTGACCTGCATGGGACCGGGATCTCCAGTTACGGAAACGTAATCTCGCCACTCATTCAAACGCATTCTAGTAATCCACTCTATCAGTTCCTCTCCGAGGACCTCACGAAGGACACTGTCGCTTTCCAGTTCTGAAATCGCAATGCTCAACGACGGGGGAAGTTGCCTAGCTCCTTCTTGTGATTCGAATAAATCATCATCTCTGGGAGAGGGAGGCTCTAGTTCGTTCTCTACTCCATCAAGCCCCGCAGCGAGTATGGCGGCTAGAGCAAGGTGGGGGCTACAGGAGGAATCAGGACATCGTAACTCGATTCTTGCATTCTTGTGGTTACCCATATAATGTGGGATTCGGATCATGGTGGTTCTGTTCATCGGTCCCCAAGCGATCTGTGTCGGGGCTTCGAAACCAGGCCTGAGTCGCTTATATGAGTTAACTGTTGGAGCTACCAATGCCGCAAGACCCGAAGCATGCCTGAGTAATCCGGCTGCAAAATGTTCTGCAGTCTTCGAGAGTGCGCCGTCTTCTCCTGAAAACAGGTTATTCTCACCCTTCAGATCCCAGAGACTCTGATGGATATGCAATCCGCTTCCATTTTCTTTTGCAAATGGCTTTGGCATAAAGGTTGCAATCAGTCCATCTCTTATCGCCCGTTCTGCGATGCTTGCGCGAGCTACTAGAATTGCATCTGCGAGTTCCATGACATCACAGAATTTCAACCCAATCTCATGCTGACCTCTGGCAACTTCGTGATGATGGACCGTAGTATGTAAGCCCATTCTCCTAAGCGTCATTGAAACATCTCTTCGAATGGATAATCCTCTGTCTGAAGGAGGTGCGGCGTAGTAGCCGCCGGAATCCGCTGGTATTATTCCAGATTTGCCCAACTCACGGACGAGAAAAAACTCAAGCTCTCCCCCAACCATAAACCTGAAACCCATCTCTCTTGCATTTGAGATTACGCGCTCCAAGACAGTAATTGTGTCTAGACGATGTGGAATATCGTCCGTATCATATACTCTACATAGTGCTAATGCCATATCCTTATCCCAAGTTTCATAGATTGGCTCCCCCCTTAGCTTCAATACTAGGTCGCTATTGTTCACCTTTGCGTAGCCCTTTACTGAGGAGCCATCAAAGCAGACACCAGAGTTAGATATCTCACCTAGCCTATCAGATGCAATCTCAACAGCCTTTGTTTCACCGAGAGGAGTTGTAAAGAGGAGCCTAAGAAACTCCGGGATTCTTCCATCCATGTTAGTCACTTCATTCTAATAATGCAGTTTGAAGGAAGCTTGATTCAAAAGATTATCCCGAAAAAAAGCGAATCTTTTTCAGTTTATTCGGTATAGTATGATGTATGACTGAAAAACATTCACCTCATTTGGATGATGATGATAAAGAAATTCTCCAACTCATTCAGAGTGACGCCAAGATGAGCATGAAGGAGATTTCCGAGCAGGTGGGCAAAGGGATATCGACCGTGCATTCACGGATTAAGCAGATGGAAGCTGATGGTGCAATTCGGGGATATACTGCTCTAGTGAATCCGGATGCAGTTAACCGGGCCGTTCTAGGGTTCATCCTCATCACTGTCCGCTACAGAGCCCCAGGAGAAAAACGGGTTCTATCTCAGAGGCAGTTCTGCCAAGATATTGCAAAGCATCCCTTTGTCATGGGGGTACATGTCCTGAGCGGTGAATATGATGTGATTCTCAAGGTGCGAACCTCCTCAATCAGGGAGATGAACGGGTTTATCGTTGATTTTCTTCGTGAAATTCCGGCAGTTGACAAGACCTTGACAATGTTTGTGATGGATACGTACAAGGACTCTCTAAGAATCGAGCAAATTCGATAGAACCGAATCATATCAAGAACACCATCCCCTTCCAAAGATTGATTTTTCAGCGTATTCCCGGCGAACCCCCCAAAAAAACCGATGTAAGATTTGCAATATAATCGCTGAAAAACTATAAGCAAATGCGACAAGGACTAGATGAAGCACAAGCCACCATTGTGGGTTGGGAGGCGACTATTGCATCATGCAAGAAGTACAGGCCTACGGGGTATCAGCTAGTTGTGTCAGAGATGAAATCTCTACTATTATGGGAGCGCAGATGGAAGATGATTCGGTTAGGAGTGAAAAGACGGGAGAAGTAAAGGTCCAACCAGAAATCTACTCATCGACCGTAGCGTATTGTGCACCAACAGCTTCGACAGATAGTTGTGAGGGGGCAGCCCTTTGTATTATCATCATTGGTGTTATAATGGCGCTTTTCGCTGTTGTGTGGGCAATTGTCATGCTGGCATTTTCAATCATGACCTTTGGGGGCTTCATCAAAAGGCGTTACAGGACCATTGTGCTTTTCGAGAAAGAACACAAGCCGTTCCTTTCAAAGCTAGCTCTTCTATCAGTTAGGAACGAGGGGGTCATCAATTATCCATTAGGAATTCCAATGTATGATGAATGGATGAGAAGAACATTCGGATTATTCAGTAGAAAGAAGTACATGCGACAGCTCAGCCTTTTCCTAGCAGGCATTTGGGGACTGCTTGAGGTTGGCTTTAAGCTCAATCAGATTCTGTTTGACCCTACCTTTTCATACAATCTCTGGCCTCTAAGAATTGTCATGGTTGCAATTTTCCTGCCTCTGTTGTTCTACGCTCCAATCTTGGAGATTCAATTTCGCCGCGCGTTTGACAAGGGGAAGGAGATTGTAGACCGAGTTCTACTTGATGAACCGAGTTATCGTCCGGATCCAGCTCCAGATACCGTCAGTTACCAAAGCGGATTAGGAAAGAGTGAGGAATTCTTTGGTTGAGATCGCACCAAGATTCCTTTCAGTTCTACTTGGTGTAGCAGCATGTTTTCTCCGGATATAGGCAATGTATAAGTAGTAGAATCCGAAGGCGAGCATATGGAATTCACTCTTCTTAGGAAGAGATTGAGGAATTGATGAATAAATGAGTCGAAAAGTTTGCATCGCAGGCGGTGCCGCTACACCGTTCGACTACCCAATGCATATCACGCCAGAGGGAATGGCTGCTAACTGTATTGTAGAAACCCAGGAGGATATACCTGACTTCACCTTGAGAGATTTGGAATTCATGGTATATTCCCATTTCTCAGTACACTTTGGTAAGCAACTCTGTCCTGAGTGGATCGTTCATGACCACCTTGGGCTAGTCGGGCTGCCGCATGTGCGAATAGAAAATGGAGGAAATACAGGCGGCTCCGCCTTATATGGAGCATTCATGGCAGTAAAATCCGGGCTGTTTGATGTCGTTGGCGTCTACGGCTGGGAAGCTATGGACAATGTGACCCAGTCGCAGGGGTCGGAGTTCATTGCACTGGCATCCGACACACGATACGAAGCACTTGCTGGCGGGATCTACCCCATATACTACGCTGCTATGGCGTATAAGTTCATGAAAGAACACGACCTGACAGAAGAGGACTTTGCCCTAGCTGCTCTGAAGAACAGGAACTACGCGACTGACAACGAGAAGACCCAGTGGTATCGTGGCGAGTATCAGAAGTACAAGAGAGACCTGACCGTTGATGATATTATGAAAAGCAGACTCATCAGCTACCCGCTGAAGAGATATGACTGCTGTCTGATGAGTCGCGGAGGTGCCTTTGCTCTCGTGACCAGCGAAGAGTGGGCGAAGAAACACGCTCCCAATACCTATGTCGAAATCGATGGTGCTGGTCTTAGTAGCTGTACCATTCGAGCTGGCGATAGAATCGACTTCCCAGGTTGGAATGAGATGTATGGGAAGGGTTACCCAGACATGACAGAGTTCGCAGCGTGTCGCCGTTCTGGTGAGGTTGCCTATGATATGGCAGGTATCGAGTACAAGGATGCCGCGAAGGAGATTGATGTGGCTGAGATCCACGATGCGTTCAGCTCGTCTGAGGTCCAGATTTACAAGGCGCTCCACTGGTGCGATAAGGACAACATGAAGGACTTCATCCGCGAGAAGCAGACCTTTATGGAGGGCGAAGTGCCGACCAATGTCGGCGGTGGTCTGATGGGCTACGGTCATCCAGTAGGCGCAACGGGAATCATGTCAGCTATCGAGTGTTCATATCACCTTAATGATCTAGCACCAAAGAAACATCGCAGCTCCAAGACCTATGTTAAGGACGCAGAAACAGGGCTAGTGAATAGTCATGCTGGAACAGGAACCAGTATCTCGAACTTCATTCTGAGGAGGCCATAGAGATGGTTGATAAACGACTGCATAAGACACCTGGGAAGGTAGATTGGGATGAAAAACACCCAGACAAGTTCCGCGGTGACGTCGAGGAGACCGGCATCGGCTTCATGGGCTATGACTGGTCCTCAAAGGATGACCAATTCAAAGTCTACCTACACTACGACCAGCTATACTACTGGAAATATGGCGAGGTATCTAGGCTAGGTAAAGGCTTCATCGATGGTGAGTTTTGGGGAACTAAATGTCCCAAGTGTGGAGACAAGTTCTTCCCGCCACGAGTGAACTGCTGGAATCTCGATGACAATCTTGAGAAGACCGAATGGATTGAGCTTAAGCAGGAAGGTATTGTACATACCTACACAATCGCCGGATGGAGCGGCAAATCTTCTCTGAAGCGTTTACCCTTTGTATTGGCCTATGTCATCGTCGATGGTTGCAAGACAGCCATTGCCAATGAGCTGCGGAACATCGAACCGTGGGATGCGGAGTTTGGCATGCCGGTAAAGGTGGTCTGGAAGCCCAAGGATGAACGTCAAGGCACGGTCACTGACTGGTGGTTTGAGCCTGCTGATGGCTGGGAACCCACAGTTGGAGATACTCCTGAGAAAGAGCGAATCAAAGAGCTCTGCGCGCCCGTCTATGAATGGGTCGAATCAATGAAGTAGAATCCTAGTGAGGAAGCATCTTGTCGATGCTTCCTCGTTCTTCTTTATTCTCTCAAAAATAATTCACTCTGATTGTCACCCGAACCTCGATTTTTGCGCGAAAATTTTGTCCATGACAGAAAACGGATCATAGGAACAGACTGATGTACCTAGCGAACAGCAGGACTTCCACTATTCTTAAGGGGCGTGTATCATTCTAGCCTGATATGGCACTCTTGGAACATGGCATCATCTTCTGGTCTTTTGCGATACTATACACACTACTTGAGGCAAAAGAAAAGACAGGAAATACGCCAAGCACAATAGTGAAGGCGGTTCCTGCATTGTCGGCCGTTGTGTTTGTTTTGGTGGTCACGTCCCAGATAATCCTCTTCCATCTGCTCCTGATTTTCGCCCTATTCTTCTGCGGATTGGGAGATATAGCTATGGAACATAGTATATTGCCAGGTCTGGGCATGTTCCTCATTAGTCATGTCCTATTCGTAGCCAATTTCATGATTCATGCATTCGCGAGACTAACAGGGTATGCAATTCTTGGCTTTGTAGGCGCCTTTATTGTGTTGCTGATTTATGTTATTCTGTATCATCGGTACATCAACACCGCGGAGAAGCCAACTGAACTCTTACCTGCGGTAGATTTGTATGCAGTAATAATCTCATTGACACTTAGTTCATCTGTGATGCTTTGGCTATCGACAGGATTCATCGCAGGAATTATTCCCGTCATAGGAGCAATTTCCTTCATAATTAGTGATTCATTCATTGGAATCAGGGAATTCCACCACCGGTTTCGATATGATGAGCCCATGAGCATGATTACCTACTACCTCGCAATATTCCTGCTTTCAACCGCAGCACTCGTCTATAGTTTTTGAGATGGCTTCAGATACTATTTGGGAAAGCAAAGACCTTACTAGGGAAAAAATGCAATAGAGCCTGTTTGGCGGGTCAAATTGACACGTATTTCAGAATCGGCTATCAAGGGGCTTTTTGCAGAACATGACCTAGAGGTCGTTTCCGTGGATATTGGAGAAAAGCGCACCAAGAGAGAATTGAGGGTAGTATTTTCGCATCTGTCATATCCCAATGTTGAAGCCCATATCTTCACCGCCGCAGATGCAGCCGGATGGACACCGAGATTAGATTCCGTCGGTGATATAGAAATCAGACATCCTATTGTGAAGTCAGAAAATGAAACGGAGTCAGGTCTTACAAAACTGTCAGGCTCATTTAGACTATTGATGGGACGCTTAAGAGCTTTCAGACAGAATATTGGCAAAGGAGAGATTCCAGATACGATTTGGGCACATTATGAACCTAGGTGGCACAGAGCCCTATGGAGTCCACCTCACCATACTCCTCGACATGTTGAGGAGTTTATTCGGTATGTCGACCCTTCAATTCGAAGGCACATTTCTCAGCTGAACGACCTTGGCTTTGCAACCATAGAGAGTTGTTCCGGTCTTCTTGAAGAACACCAAGATCGAGAGCCATACTGGCCCTATGTGATGTTTGATGAGAGAGTATATCCGGGAGCAGCGCCGCATCTGTTCACATTAGGCAATGTTGCAGGATGGGATGTAGGCTATGCACCACATAACTTCGATATCTACCTCAGAGTGAAAAGAGGGAAGGTGATTCTACAATCATTTGACAGGCTTGTCGGATCAGCGGCATTCTTATGTTCACTAATCAGGAATTATAGAGAGATGCTAAATTCTACTGGAATCACCTTCCAAGAGTGGTGGCAGCGGGCATTTTCTTACGGACAAGAAGGATATTCGTAGTAGCTCAAGTGATTTTCATTATTGCTGGAATTCCACAAGTCGGGTATGAAATCTCTATTGAGATTCAGTAGTCAAAGAAATCCCAAATCCAGTTTATTTATCTATGAAAAGCCGATAGTACACTAGGCGAGTATTCTTGAAAACTAAATTAGAACTCTCACGAGGCCTTGGCAAAACACTACTTGTATGGAGCCTAGGAAGCTTCATTGTTGGTCTAATTCTTTTCTTTACAACATTTCCAATAGCTCAGGGAATTGGTCTTCAGGCAATATTGTGGGCAGTTATTGATGGCGTTGTGGCCTCATATACGCTGTTTAGGCAGAAGGACGAACCAGCTAGCAAATTGGCAAGGATTCTCAAAATAAACACAGGATTGGATATCATCTACCAAGTTGTGGGGGTCTTGCTGGTTGTATTTGCAGGGCAAAATAAATTCATTGTAGGCAATGGTCTAGGAATTATTGTACAAGGGGCATTTCTATTCTTTCTCGATCTCTCTTACTACCGCAAATTCAAACCTCTCGTCCTGGAGCAGGTATCGAGTGACTGACTCCCTCAAGTCGTTTTTGATTCGGATTCCAAAACCAGAAAGACACAAGTATAGGCATTTCATGGGATGCCATGGGCCACCATCGGCATCAGGAAAGATCACTTGAATAGAAAATTCTTATCACTAGCGGTTGTAATTATCATCCTGGGAGCTTCTGTATTTGCCGTTTTTCTTCTGTTTCAGCAAAACCGCATCAGCCCAGAGCCAACAGATACACCTTCCACTGAGGGCGGTACAGTTTCAATAAATGAAATACACTTCAATGAAACGTTAACAGTGAACGAAGAATTCTTCGAACTATACATTCAAACATGGAAGTCGGGGATGAGTATTGATGGTTGGTATGTCACAACCTTTGACGGTGAGGGAATGTTGTCTCTGCCTTCCATTGCCAATTTAGATGAAGAGGACTACATCGCCATTTTCTCAGGAGAAGGAGAAGATGATCTGGATGCGATCGATGGAACAGCAAAGGTTTTCCTCAATTTACCGAACCGAATACTGGACCCATCGGGCGATGAAATTGGTCTATTCGATAGAGAAGGACACGTAATTGATTTCATTCGTTATGAAGGTGGAAATGGAGATGCGATATATTCCGGTTGGCAAGAAGCAAATATGGGACCACATCTCCCCGATAATCACACAGGCTCAATCTCCCTATTTGGTTATGACTCAAGTAATGCGAGTAAATGGTTGGAAAGCTTACCTTCGCCCGGTAGGCCAAATGTGTACAGTTTCTTTGATTCTGAGACCGGGTACACTGTAACGATTACTAATGGCCTACACCAGCTATTCTCATTTAACGGAATTGATGATTCATTAATTGCCGGGAAGGGAGAAAAAGTCGATGCCTATCCAAAGGGAGGAGTCGATGAGAAATATATCAAGGAAATCAAGAAGCACATTGCATTCAGTTTGGATTTCTATCACAAGAAGGGATTCACTAGAGGACCGGCTACATATAAACCAGGAAAAATCAATGTGACTTTACTTAATAGCACCACAACCGAAACCGTTGGAGCAGCATCAACGAGGGGACATATCGTCATTAAGATTGGAACAATCAAGAGCGATGTGGATTTGAAGTATGTATGTGAACATGAACTGATGCACCTATTCCAATTCAAGACAGAGAAGAAAGGGAATGATACTGTTGATCATGCACCAGTAGGCAATAAATTCTGGATTGAGGGTCAAGCTACTTATTGGGGAGTTGAGTCAACACGGGCGAATTATAATTTGACTCATAAAGAAATTCAGGATGAATTCAAGAGAGTTGGAGATCACAATTGGCATGAGCATTACACCGATTTGAATAGGTCAATATTCAAGGGATGGGGCGGCGGGTATTCCGACTACATGGGTTCTTATCTGTTCAATAAGTTCATAGCTGAGAAGTTCGGGGAAGATAAACTCAAACAGATATTTGATACTGCACAGGATAATTTCAACAATAATTCTAGGGATGTCAGTCCAAAAGAAGCGATCACGCTGGTACTCGGAAAGACCTGGGAACAGGTGCTAGCTGAGTTTCATGCATGGATGCTGACTGATGCTATAGAAGACAATGGCGTTCCTGAGAGAAAAGGACATGTCAATGTTACATATAATAATGATACGATTGGTGACAGCATCAAAGTAGGCTCGTATGCAGCTGGCGTTGAGAGAATCAAAGTAAATAGCTCACAACCTTTCAAGATTAAACTCAATGCAAAAGCAGGAAGTAAGTGGAAGATTACAATCATCTATGTCTATGAAGATGGGACACGAAAACAAATGATAGGTTCACCCTATGATCACGGTTCAAGCTATCCGCATATTGCTGTCAATCCTGAGGGTCATGAGAAGAAGCTTGTAGAGGTTATTGTAATCAAGAGCCATGTTGAAGACTCAGTCGCGAGAATCAACATGACTGTCTCGCCAATTCCCCGACCAGGACCAGTACAGATTACCCCGAATGGAGGCCCCTACTTCTTCGAACTGCCTTGGGGCATGGGAAATAGCACTCGACTGAATTGGCCGTGGGAGGTCTTTTGGAACTTCTCATATTATCAGGATAATTTGAACTATACCCTAAGAATCAACCATACATCGGTAAGAAGTGATAGCGCATTCAATATAACAATCGAATCGCCAAACGCGACTGTCTTTGAGGAAACGGGAATATACGGCAATGGACAAATCCTGGTTTATTTCGATCCAGAATATACCTGGCCCTTTGGTGAATACAAGATAACAGTGGCACAATACAACTGGACTTCTGAGGTCAACGGAACAATAGAAATCCTAGAGGGCTGGAGAGATGGAGCGGCTGCGGATTATCCAATCGTAATAGTTCCTGATGAGCCTCATGAAATCAACAACGAACTATGGCGAACGCCTGAATCTATATGGTACAATCTCACGCTGGTTCCAGATTTCGACTATACTTTGTTCCTGGAAATAGATGCCGGATATGAAACGGAGGCAGACTGGTATATTGAGGTATATAATTCCACCAATCTAGAAAGCCCCATATCTTCGAACGAAGGAGAGTATTCGGACGGTGAGTGGCCACGAGAGCTACTTTTGCCACGTTTCTTTGAAGAGAAATATCCATGCGATGGCTTTGCTCTACTAAAGGTCATTCTAAGTGGATCTTCATCAGCAGCAATAGGTCAACTCACTGTTCTGGAACAGCCAATCTCGGGGTCATCAATTGATAATCCATTGTGGTATAATCCAAATACAACAGAATACTTTGGAATTCCTCTTCCATACTCAATTCATGAAATGGGCCTGCTTTTCATCAATACAACCTTGACAAGCGGGAAAATGTATTCAACCCAATTCAACTGCTCTGAGCAGATAACAGCCGAGCTCTGGAACGGGGAAAACTGGCTACTATTTGAATATGATAACCCAAGTGATTTCTATAATGTGACTTACGAAGCGATATCGGAAGTTATCTGCATAAGATTCGATGTTGCGCCATCTCCTGAATCTGTTCTATTCTATATGCTGACAGAAGTTTCCACATAGATTCCTCGGGTAGCTCTGTTTTGGAGAACAGAAAGAGAACGCCTGCACACTATTCTCGGTTCTGTTGATCAGAGGTTTGCATGCTCGAGCTACAATCTGATACCTTCAGGCAGTTCATTCAAGAGCAAACCCTTCTTCTCTGCCGTCTCTATTGCCTTCATTGCTTTTGAACCGCCGATAGATTCCAGAGATCCAGCCGCTGTCTGTCTAACAAAGAGGGAGTCATCATCCAATGCGTCTATCAATGGGTCGATTGCCTTCTTATCGCCACGTTTGCCAAGATTCAATGCTGCTTGCAGTCGAACCATGTATCTGCAATCACCGAGAAGATCAATCAAGACATCAGTTGCCAAGTCATTTTTCATGTATGCCAGGCGGTCAACAGCACCTAGGGCGACTTGTTGGTCGGCACTCTGAAGCTCAACGATGAGTTCGTCAATCATTTGTTCAGAAGGAGGTTTTTCTTTTGCAACTTTCTGCTTTGTTGATTTCTCTTTAGACGGTTTTTTCCTAGGCTTCTTGGATGAAATTTTCTTAGCTGCCTTTACTATCTTTTCTGCTGTACTCATACCTAGTCCATCTACTTTTTTAGATAGCTTAGCAGGGTCAGATTTTGCAAGTCTGACCACAGTCTTTACACCTGCTTCTCGAAGCTTTTCTACTGTCTTAGGGCCAACTCCCCTGATATCTGACATCTCAGGCGTCTTGGATTTCTTTGGCATCATTTAGCCCCCATTGTGAGAAGTAAATCATCATGCCTTAATTCTCTTTCTTAGTAGCAACAGAATTCCGAACAGAATGATGGGCGTGGTGAACATAACTGCAAACAGATACACGTTATCCCACTGATTTGCATGTAGTCCAAGCTTGTACTCATCAATATTGAGGATCAAATCTCCATCACTGTCAAGCAAGGCGTCATTGTGGAGCGGGTCCAGCCCCATTCTGTGTTCCCATCCGTCCGGCATTCCATCTTTGTCAGTATCACTGACGTTCACGAGAGTGCCTAGCACATATTCATCAACATTCGTCAGTTCGTCATTGTCCAAGTCGAGCTGATCATCCTTTTCAGTCGGATCAAGTCCGAACTCGACTTCAAAACCGTCAGGCATACCGTCAGAGTCCGAGTCCGTCAAAATCGGATTCGTACCATAAACATACACCTCAAGACCGTCAAGAAGGCCATCTGAATCTGTATCGTTGCTGAGCTTGTTTGTGCCCATTAATCTTTCATCGGCGTCCGAGAGTAAATCACCGTCAGAGTCCTTGAGAAATTCACTTAGCCAAGGTTCCTCGCTCTCGGCAATCTCATTTCCATCCACATCTAAATCATACGACAGAACAAGGTCAACATTGGATGTGCTATCACCCATGTTCGATATTGTTATCGTGTGCATGCCTAAGTCTTGAAGGTTGATCGAGATGACCCCCATTGTTCCCGCCAACTGACAAACCTTGCTCGATAAGGACATGCCTTGTGGGTCCAAGACCTCGATTGCGGGGCTAGTGCTTCCGGTCCAATTGTAGTGTATATTGAGCTCCGTGGACATACTGGCTTCAATGAAGTATTGCTCCTTACTTCCCACAGAGACGCTTTTCTGGATTAGTTCCATAGTCTGTTGTCCTAATGGGCTTGAGAGAACAAAAGCAATACTTGCTCCGATACTGGAGACCGTATCAGCGGCTATCGAATAATCATATTGCGGATTATCCCATGTGTCGTTGACAGTGTGGTATGCATGGTCAATATGGGCTCCAGTTTCAAAGGCAAAAAGAACACTCTTGTATCCGGCTCTTTGAAAAGATCGGTGATCAGAATAGTCCCAATACGGAAAACCGATGTGAGAGCGAGGATTGATGATTGGACTGTCAAAATTAGCATTCATCACTCTGGTGAGTTCAGCCCAGAACTGTGCATCATGAAATGATGCATCTAATCCATCATAGTATGTCATGTCCACTCTCTGATCAGTGGGACGCTCAGGGTCTTGTACGAGGAGCATGTCAACATTATAGTAGACCAGAATATCAGTATCATTAGCTGCAAAACTCTGAGAGGCTTCGTAGCTGCCCCATAGCCCTAATTCTTCTGCATTCCAAAAGACGAAGTAAATATCGATAGGCCATTGCCGCTTTGAGAGTATTCGGGCTAACTCTAAAGCCGTCGCAACTCCGGTTCCATCATCATTTGCACCAGGAGCAGTTGCCACGGTATCGTAGTGACCACCTACCATGATACAAGGACCATCCTCTCCTGCCGTTCCCGGCAGTCTGGCAATGATTGACTCATAATTACCAAAAATGGAAACCTCTGCTTTGTTCTCCGTTAAATCAGCCATTTTGCTTACAATCCAATCCCGGGCCTTGGTGTTGTTTTCAGACCCATATGGTCTTGGACCTATAGACGTCATCTCGATAATTAGTGAGCGGTAAGAGGTCTTTGATACATTGTTGTAGACATTTTGTGCAAGGTCTGACGCATAGACAATCTCACCTGATGATGTCCTGAATGATTCTTGACTAATGTCAGTCGAAGTTGTGATAAGCGGTTTAACTGGTGCCAGTCCAAGTAATACTAATGTCAGCAATGCAAAGATCTTGTTTACTTCCATTGAGCCCACAAACCAGCAGAATCGAGCTTCTTATGCCTACACATACTTTGATTGCCTTTTCTTTGTTTTTGCTTCAGCAGTTCAACGATGGTAGTTTATTTGGATTTAACAAAAGACTTTACGGGGAGATAAGCACCGTACTAGACAAGCGGATGTGTCCTCCTATGCGAATAGCCCTTGCACAAGTAAATCCAACAGTCGGCGACATCAGTGGAAATCAGAATCTGATTAGGAAGTATCTAAATCAAGCTAAGGACCTGGATACTGACATAATCGCATTTCCAGAAATGGTCATCAACGGATATCCACCTCAGGATTTGCTCTATGAGAAGAGATTCATTTCCGACGCAAAAGATGCAGTGGAAGAGCTAGCAGATGACACCAAAGGTTTGGTTATGGTTATCGGTTTTGTGGATTATGATTCCGATTGGAATCTCTATAACGCAGCGATGGTCTTTGATGACGGGAAAATCGCAGGAACGACCTACAAAACACTCCTGCCCACCTATGATGTATTTGACGAAGAGAGATACTTCAAACCACTCTCAGCTGCAGATATCGCTCCCTTCTCTGTTCGAGTTGATGGTACTGAGGTTGATTTGGGTGTAGAGATATGCGAGGATCTCTGGGACGAAACCTACCCTACGAAGGTATCCAAATTACTCTGCCAGCGCGGGGCAGACGTAATCATAAACATCTCAGCATCGCCCTTTCACGTGGGGAAACGATTTGACCGAATGGGACTAGTATCCGATAAGGCAAAGAAACTCGAAACCCCCATTTTTCTTGTGAATCTAGTTGGAGGACAAGATGAGTTAGTATTTGACGGACAGAGTGTTGGAGCCGATAAGTCGGGTAAGATGATATCTTTTGGAAAACCATTCCAAGAAGAAATGATTATGGTTGACATTGATTTGGATGAAGGTATAGCTGATGTGGCTGAGATACCCGAATATGACAAAGATGAGGAAGTTTTCAATGCACTGGTCCTTGGCATCAGGGATTACTTCAGAAAAACGGGCTTCAAACGCGGTATTATTGGACTGAGCGGAGGAATTGACTCTGCTGTGTCAGCTTGCATTGCTTCGAATGCCTTGGGCACTGATAATGTGGTTGGAGTATACATGCCCTCCAAGTACTCGAGCGATCATAGTAAGAGGGATGCAGAAAAGCTGGCAGAAAATCTAGACATACTCTTCCTGCAGTTTTCCATTCAGGAAATCATGCGGTCATATCAAGAAACGCTTGATAAACCTCTGGAAGAAACTCGTGATCATTATTCAATTAATGCGAGTCAAGACGATCCCGTTGCTGATGAGAACATTCAACCTCGAATTCGTGCAAACTGCATGATGGATTTTTCAAACAGATTACGTGATCTTAGGATTCTTGTACTGAACACAGGAAACAAGACTGAACTGGCTCTAGGTTATTCAACACTATACGGAGACCTAACGGGGGGAATAAGTGTACTCGGAGATGTAAGCAAGCTTCAAGTCTACAGTCTTGCCAGGTATATCAATAGAAGACATGGCACTGAGATAATTCCTGAGAGTTCAATCACAAAACGGCCATCAGCCGAGCTCAAACCCAATCAGTATGATCCATTCAATTTTGATATCGTTAGTCCCATGGTCGATGAAATCGTGGAGAATCGCAAGGGTAAGCAAGAGCTGATTCAGATGGGTTTCCCTGAAGAAGCTATAGAGGATGTATACTCACGATTTCGCAATGCAGAATACAAGCGATGGCAGGCACCTCCAGCAATCAAGATAACTAAGAAAGCATTTGGCATGGGTTGGAAGATGCCCATAGTCAATAAGTACCATGACTAGCGTTTGGCAATTCTTGCGTATTCAGGAAAGTAGTGTCTCTACGATCATCAAACTAGAATGAGCCGCTCGAGCAGGAAATAGAAGAAGGACGCACTACCGATATAGAAAATCATCACAACAAACGCCAGCACGACTTTGAGGACGAGTTTCCTTCCTTGAACAATCTCGTAAGCAAGAAACGTGGAAACTCCTAGTAGAATTTCAGGAATGATGATATACAGAGCAACATGTGAAATGGTTAGTACATTCTGCGCAGTCCACGCGGGTAACATCCAGAGCGTGGCTTCAGCGCTAACAAACAGGATAAGGGATAGGATGGATACAAGAATGAGTGCAACGTTTTCGCCACGCAGTTCCTTTACTCTCAAGCCAACATATATGATAACAAATAGAGGAATAGCCCATAATCCTGCCATATATGCCGGGACTTCTCCAATCATAGTGTATGGGTCGGTTTCGAAAGATATGGAATTCAACACCTCAGTAAGAAACCAGTCCGGGAATATCTGTAAGATACTCAGCGGCATAACAAACATCCAGATATCAAGCCAAACCGATTGTCGATCTATGAGAGACCACAATGGAAGCAGAATATTGTAGCTGATTACAATTACAAGCATCTTGAGCCCAATTGTGAGCACCGGAAGAAATAGGGTGATAGCTGCAATCAGAGAAAAGACAACGTAGATTTTCACGAGGCTTATGTCTGATTTGGAGGTGAATGGCAGCAAAGATATCAGCAAATTGTGTTTTGCTATTCTACATAAATGGTTCGTGACCGGAATTGGCTGCGACAAATTGAATAAGTAACGCTCCATAAATATTGAAAATCATGAAGTCCCCAAAGCTGACCGAAGACAGACTCCAAGATGCTGTTAGGTTTATTGAATCAAACGCTAGGCAGCTGGACAGAAGATATTACGAATATTTCTTCGAAGATGCCAGCAGTAAGGATGTTCTATCAGAGCTTTCAAAATATCAGAACAAAGATGGGGGATTTGGCCATGCTATCGAACCGGATTTCAGAATGCGATCATCTTCACCTATGGCAACATCAGTAGCATTGCAATACTACACAGGGGTAGATGGACCAGAAGAGGAAGAGCTGATTGAAAGGGCAATCAAGTATCTCATTCAGACCTTTGATGTAGAGCAAAAATACTGGCCCGCCACCACAATGGAGGTGAATGATTCTCCGCATGCACCATGGTGGCACCTAAGGGAAGTCAAGCGTCCACAGGGTGCTGACTGGGCCAACCCAAGTGCAGAGCTAGCAGGATATCTGTTCAAGTACCCATATTATGTGCCTGAGGACCTACTCGATACTCTTTCGGACATCGTAATGGATTATGTCGAGATGCATGACTATGTGGACAGCTGGTTGTATAATGTGATGTGCTGGGAAAGAGTCTATTATTGTTTCCCGACCCCTTTACGAACCAAGATAGAACAGATGATAAGAGCCACATTCCAGCATTATCGGCCGATGCAGAAGGACACCCTGAACGAAATCAGGATATTCTGGATTGCGCCACATCCTACTTCTCTCATGGCACAGGTTGACCGAGATACTGTCATGAGCATGCTCGAAGAGGAGATCGACAATCAGGCCGCTGATGGAGGCTGGTGGCCTACTTGGAGATGGGGACAGTATGAGGAGGTCTGGCCCACGGCAGAGAAGGAATGGGCCGGGAAAATAACCACTGAGGCGCTGAGAGGTTTAGATTCATTCAATATGATACGAGGCCGTAACGGATGGTAGTTTGGTGGATAGAACTGGGGGTCACAAAAACATAGTGACTGATTTATAGAAGTTGGCGGCCAGTGCCGGCGGGGCGAACTGGTAGGAGGGGGGAGTTATGAGGGCATGTTACAGAAAATAGTCGCCCTGCTAGCCACCTGACCACCATTTAACCATCGTCAAGGTCCCTAATAAGCACTACCATAAATTCAATTTTCGTTATTTCTTTTAAACAAGGGCATTTCCATACAATTTTACAGCGGTTGTGGGGTTGAGAATACATGAATTTCTTACTCGATTCCACCGGACCGAAATTCTATTTTAGCACTAAATAGCGCAATTATCTGAATACACAATGACGGAAGAGCATAGATACTCGGTGAAGAGCAGATGGGTAGAGGACCGCATAGTCACAATGGAGATCGAAGGAAAGACCATGTTGAAATCCGCGCCACCTCGGGATTTTTGGGAAGATTGCCCAGATGAAACTTATTCACCCGAGGACCTATTCCTAGCGAGCGCAGTGACATGCTATAGTGTCAGCATTCCAGGGGTCGCAAAAAGATTCCACGCAGACTTCGATGATTTTGAAGTGACAGGAAAGGGACATCTAGCAAAGGGAGAACATGGATGGGAATTCGAAGAAATAACGATTGATGCCAAAATCACTGTGTCCTCAGAATCCGACGAGAAGAAAATGAAGAAAGTTGCAGAGAGGGCTCATACGTATTGTGTCGTTGCAAATTCTATGAGCTGCCCGGTCAAACTGAAATATAAGATTCTTCGAACCGATACCTGATTAGCTAGATGTCTTCAAATCGCGCAAGTGGGATACTTGCTACGTATTCAGCCCCGCACTCGCAGTTCAATTCAACAGACCATTGCTCAGGCAATGGAACCTCAAACTGCTCAATGATTTCACCGAGGCTTGAGCGGATTCCAGCGATGAGTTCAACATATGCCAACGAAATGGAATAAATCTCCTTTGGAAAGTCTAGATCAGAAACAAAATATCGAACTGATTCTTTGCAGTCTGGACATGCTGTAATCAAGATATTCGTAGAATCACCACATGAATGACAATCAATCGAATATTCTTTCATGTCAGGGGCAGCTGGAACCTCGTATCTGAGATCCTCTCTGTGACCACAAACATGGCAGAAGTATTCAAATGCTATTTCTGGCATGAAGATATCTCCTTGGAGCAACATATTAGAGACCATAACATGCTAAAAGTGTGATGTCCGTCATTTTTCACATCGCAAGGGTGTATAGTTGAGAATGAAAACCTCCAAAACTCACTCGAATGAAAACCAGACTGGTAGTGAAATGCAGCGAGAAGCAGTCTTGGCATATCTAACAAAAAAAAATAGCGTAATGGCAGCATTCAGTGCAATATTATCTATCATGCTATTCTCAATTTGGACTCTAAGGTCGGGGTTGGATCTACTAACAAGTTTGCTACTAGTGACCAGTTATGGTATGGCGAGTGTAATAGTTGCCTTGAGTGATTATAGGGAGATTAAGGCAGTAGGAAAACATCATTTTCTTTTGAGAAAGACTGCCGTATCGTGGAAGCTGGTCACTGATGCTTTGATTGGATTGGCCCTCTCTTTCTTCTTCTTATGGTTCGTTTTTGCAAGTAACGAAGCTAACAGCCAGATTGTTGGCCAATTGATCATGCTCATAGCAATGATATGCACTGTCATTGTGATGCCCCTCTTGCCACTTCTTGGTGTCATATCAAAACTAAGCTCGATGAAATCCAAAATTACTGCCCAAGTAGATGAAAATTATTCTTCAATCATAAGCCTAAATGTCAAAATTCATCCATTAGACATTCAGGGGATCAGATTGTCAGGCACACAGTCATTCAATGGTATTGTAAAAGAAATCATACTAGAATTCGTGACAGATGAATGACTTAATCACACTTTCAAGTTGTGACAGCAGTTGTCTTCCTTTTTGACTGAGGTGCGGGCTGAGATGGGGCGCGTCTAATATGACGTGCAACAAGGATGTCCGTCGAACCGAGATGTTCTACTTCCACCTCAATTTCAGCTCCAATTTCGAAATCGATGCCTTCATGATACTCTGTGTAGTTATCGACCTTGAATCTTTCCTGCTGGCCATTGGTGGTTTCTATTCCTACATAGCCATAGACTATTTCCTCGGAGCCAAACCGACCAAGTTGGGTTGAAACTATTCTTCCTTCCATTTTCGTCAATATTGTTTCACTAATTAATTATAGTTAATTTGACCATATATGGCTTGTCATATGTTCCTAGCATTCTAAGAAAACTGCTACTCATCAAGCCGATTCAAAGTCTTTTTGAAAAGCTCAGTGTTGTCGACATAGGACTGAACATATTTTTCAATCGTCTTTCTAGCAATATCGTCCGATGTCATTTTTCGTAATAGCTTCGCTGGCACACCAGCATAAACGCCGTCCTCTTCTGTAGCAGTCTTGGGATGTAATACAGCACCATTCCCAATGAGAGACCGCTTAGCTACTTTGGCACCCACCATAATGACAGTATTCATTCCTATTGCCGCATCATCTTCAATCTGTTCACCATGAACGGATGCATTGTGCCCGATATTGACTCGCTTGCCAATAATGGTCGTATAAGTGTCAGTAGAATGGACGACTGCACCATCCTGTACATTTGTCTCATCGCCAATAACTATCGGTCCACGGTCGCCTCGAATCGATGCCATAGGAGCTATAAAGACCCTCTGTCCGATTTTGACATCCCCAACAATACTTGCTTGGGGATGAACATATGCCGATTCATGTATTTCAGGAGTTTTTCCATTAAGCGAGTATATTGCCATATTAATCACTTCTTCTGCAAAAGCCCAACGTAGAGATTACGTTCACCGAATACTCTCTTCAGTGACCAAACTGTTTGATCAGCCAGTTTACTCATCTCTTCAGGACTACATAAAAGCAAGTCTATCCAGTCACTTACTTCACCTTTGTACCTTATGTGGAACTTAACGAGTCCGGGAGGCCGCCCACGTTCCAAATTTATTTCGTGGTATTGATGATGGGCTGGCTCATCTGTTGCTTTGGGGTCCCGCGATTGCGCAAGAATGATGGCGTCTTCAGATATCAAGTCATGTAGATCTCGGAGAAGGTCTATTATTCCGTCGTAATTGCCGGGAATGCCGAAATTATTCCCAAACATCAGTACGGTCTTGAAACAATTTGGTTGAAAGCGGAGATGCGTTAATGACATCAGAATTACCTTCCGAAACCCCCGCGTCAAGCAAGCGTCAAGGGCGCCAGGCGAAGTGTCAATGCCTATATATTCCTGACCAATCGTATTAAAATAGACATCTGGTCGCCCTCCCCCACAGCCCAAATCTAGTACTGGACCCCTAGCGAGGCGAATAGCTTCTCGCTCGGAAAAATGCCATTTCTCATGTGGCAGAAGGTACTGCAATCCTGAACTGGGTGGAGCGTATCCATCATCCCTCTCATTGAAGTGCTCGGTTCTGTCACCGTCTAGCGCATCCAAGATGATTCTTTCAAAGAGGTCAGGCATGCTTCGAGCCATGACAAATTCATGGGAAAAGGGTTTTGTCACTAGCGAAAAATATTCAGGCAACTCTTATATCACAGGGAATGCTTGTGTCCTATTTGGAGTTACAATTTATGGAAGCCGGTGACCATGATTCTCACAATAACTCAGAAACTGCGCAGGACAAAGACGAATCTGAAGCGACTCTTGAAATTGCTGTGTATGGAGGGAGCAAGGAAGAAATAGGAGAATCATTTGCCAAATATCAATCATCTGATGTTCATATCTACCAGACGTGGGTGAACATCAGAGCATTGCGGAGGCTAGGCTTTCTATTTGAGGGAGGAGTCGAGAGCGCGGGAGGACTCTTTGAAGTAGTGATAATGCTCCTGGCAATCGTTCTAGTAGTGGCAATGTTCGCTTTCTACCATCTTGTGATTTTCTTCATTGTTTTCGCAGTTTTAGCGGTATTGAGCGGAGGCGTTGCACTGAAATATTTGCGAGGAACCTTCATTGAAGGTGATGAGTCGAAGATTGATCTCAATGATTTAGTGCCCTTCGTGAAAGAACAGATTAAGGGGGGCTATTTTGTGGAAGTACAAACAAGATCTGGTGAAATTGAGAGTGAAACGATAAAGCGTTCAAATAGAGACACAATGCTATTCAAACGTGGGATTCACCTTTCATTAATTGTGTCAACGCTCTTTTTTGTGATTGAAGTGATATATAGGCTATTCTTTTTGGATTGGTTGACTAATACCGGCATACTCCTTGTATTTGGATTAGTATTTCTTGGAGGGGTATTCATTATGAATAGTGGGGCATTTCTTCGTCGCAGATTTGAGAAGATCTTAGAGGACAACTGATTCAGAAATGTCAGATTACCTCGAAAACAATTGCCCAAAATTCTCTCTCGGAAACTCCAGTTCGAAGATTCTTCAGCTTGGATTTGATTTTGTCAAATGATTCCTTGGTCTGCCTTTTCTTCTGCTCCTCGTGGGTCTTTTTGACACGATTGGCAATCTCTCTAGCTTGTTTCTCTGTAGCTGTTACGCCGCCCATCTTCAATAGATATTCAACAAAATGACGACCTACAAACTTGCCCAAATGGAACTCGCGTCTTCGACCAACTTCAGATGGACTAATTGGTTCGTATGTCATAGAGTGAGTAAGCTGGCCATGGGAATGTATTCCGCTTGAATGAGTGAATGCATTGTCTCCGGAGATTGCTTTATGCAAGGGCAAAGGAATCATGAAGTGCCTTTCAACGAGTCTGGAGAGATTGTAGAGTTTCTCGGTGTCAATACCAGTATTGACATTATGGAGCTCTTCCAGAGCCATGACAACCTCCTCAAAAGCTGCATTTCCGGCTCTCTCACCGTAGCCGTTAACGCAGACATGAGCAAAGGATGCACCTTCTTCAATAGCTGCCAGCGTATTTGCATTTGCTAGTCCAAAGTCATTGTGGCAATGAACTGCTATTGGCACTTTGTACTTGGAATCTGATGAGAGTCCCTTCTTTATCTGCTGCATAATGTATTTCATGACAGAGGGCCGCACAAAGCCAACAGTGTCAGCAACACAGATTTTGTCAGCACCAGCATCTATGGCTGCTTTGTACGCTTTGCATAAGAAGTCCATGTCACTACGGGTCGAGTCCTCAGCAATGTAATCTATTACAAGCCCATGGTCCGTCCCATATTCGATGCATTCAGTAAGACGCGCAAGCATTTCTTCTCTCGTCATTTGAAGCTGATATTTGAGACGAAAGTCAGATGTCGCAATGAAAATGGGAACTTCAGATACATCAGCCTTCAGACAAGCATCGATGTCTGTTTTTACAGCCCGAGCTGGTGCTGCAACACTGGCGTTGGTAAGCCCCTCTTTGGCAATGGCAGCAACTGCATTTGCTTCGCCCTCAGACACTGCGGGAAAGCCAACAGCGACGATGGATGCCCCCACTTCATCAAGCATCTTTGCAATCTCAATCTTCTCGTCAATTGTTAGAGCAACGCCGGGTGTTTGCTCGCCATCACGGAGAGTCTCGTCCCAGATGTGTACTCTCTCGGGCAGTGATTTAGGTCTCGTTGATGATACCTTGTTGTAATTCACAGCGAGACCAGCTTTTTCTAGAGATTCCATTGGAATTCGTCACCCTTGACGATAATAGCATATCGTTTACTATTTCTATTTGTATTGGTAGCGCCCAAATTCAGGAATTTTCTCTATTTCACTGTCAAGTTCGTCAATAGTCGTCTGATACTCATCTTTTGAGATCTTGCCAGCCTTCAATGCCTTACTCGCCTTTGATTTCTTATATTCATTTTTCCCTCTCGCGACATGATTGAGTCGCAATGAGCTCTTCATCATTGGTCTGACACCAAACTGTTCTCCTATACCCTCGAGTAGAGGCATCCAACATATTTCTTCGATATGAAAAGAATACTCAAGACCTTCTTCCAGAATTCTGTTCCAAAAAGGACATTCCTTGACAATGACTTCGATTCCATCAGATTCTGCTTCCAGACCTAGTGAACCCATCAGAGTAGAGGCTGCTTGTGCTGCACCTTCTGCGCCATTCCCATCTGACTGCTTTGCCATTTCTCTCCCGATTTGTTTGAAGCCATTCGCATAACCCTCATACATTGATAGGGCACCAACATTATCACGAAGACCCCACCAGAGGCCATCTATGAAAGCCACGAAGCTATTTCTTATAGTAGTGAGTTCGTTCATCATTCACCCTCCTCTGGCTCGAAGGAGTTGCCCCATTCATTCACAAATGCAACTTCCTCCGGGGGTTGTCGAGGCGGCCCCAGTGTCCGTTCGAATTTTGCATAGCCAAGAGTGAGACATAGAATGGGTATCCATCGGGGATGGGGAATTCCTAAGCGTTCAGATATGGCACGAACATCATCAAAATGGTCAAGTTGCACTGATGAAACACAGCTTCCGAGTCCGTATGATGTTGCCGCGAGTGCCATGTTTTGCATTAACATGGATCCTGCAATGATAGCATGTCTTGGGCTAGACCATCCATAGACTCCTCCGGTGCCTCTTAGAGTAGCCTGAGAGTTACCTACATGTGTCTGTTCCACTGCCAAGACTAGTAGTACAGGTGCCCCATTTGTTTCGGGGTTGCCTTTGATATATTCAAATCGTGCTCCTGTTATGAGAATGTCAATTGTTCGTTCAAGACTGACCTTTGACCGGATATAGCTTAATCTGCGTTCGAGCTCCTGGCGAGGAGTTGCTCTGCCAAAGAGTTCTATGGTTCGATCCACTGCAATCTGTCCGATGAATTCCTGAAGATCCTTATCTCGTACGATGATGATTCTCCAAGGTTGTTGATTTTCCGCGCTGGGAGCATAGGTTCCCGCCTCAATCACTTTATAGAGGAGTTCATCAGGGACTTCCTTGCTAGTGTCATAATCACGGATTGCCCTTCGCTGTTTGATGGTATTAACGGTTTCATTTTCCAACTTCAAATTCTCCATCCAATGCTGTTTCGCCTGAGTGCGATTCTGTCTTAAGTAGGTAACTCTGTCAGTAGGGAGGCCCAATTCCTTCCATTCCTAGATTTCCTTTTCCGGATGGAATTACGTGCCTTCATAGTCCTTAAATATGAGTTTTGGCTATGTTCCGCTAAAAGAGGCTAAAAACGTGGATAAAGAAATCATTGGGTCTATAGTGTCGAATCAGCTAGCAGATTTTCCCGGATCCGATATCAAATACGGTTACATTACAATAGAAACAGATGATAAGCAGCATATCAGGTTCAAAGTTGATAAATACACTGAGTATGAGAGTTTGGATATTGGAAAAAGGGTCAAGGTCCAATTCGAGGACTTGGGGAATACCGAAGTTACTGTGTCGCGAAAAGTTACTGCTGTCTAAGAAGAATTTTTCAAAATATGAAGGCAGCTGGAGGGAGGCCCTCCAGCTCACTTTTTCGTACGCTTCAATTCATTCTCACAATTTTAGTTACATTTTAGGGGCATCTCGTCCCTCATAGTCAACATGGAATCCAGTATCAAGATTGACACTTTCTTTCAGAATAGCATTTGATGCAACCAAGCGCTGGACTTCATTTGTTCCTTCATATATCTGCAGAAGCTTCGCATCTCGCATGAGCTTCTCTACGGGATATTCTTCGAGATAGCCATACCCACCCATAATCTGAACAGCTTGAGTAGCGTTCTTCATAGCTGCATCAGATGCGAAGAATTTTGCAAAGGAGGACTCCTTTGAGTTTCTCATGCCTTGATCAGCCAACCATGCAGCGTATCTAGTGAGATGCCGTGCTGCATCAGTCCGGGCTCCCATGTCAGCCAATTTGAAGCCTATTCCCTGGAACTTTCCAATTGGACGCCCGAATTGCTGGCGTATATTTGCAAACTTCGCTGCCTCATCAAGGGCTCTCTGTGCAACTCCCGTCGCAATGGCAGCAATGCCAGCCCGAGTCATATCCAATGTCTGCATAGCAATTTTGAATCCCTCGCCTTCCTTGCCAACCAAGCATTCCTGTGGGACGCGTGCTCCTTCAAAAATGACTTCGCTTTGAACGCTATTCAATTGTCCCATTTTATTCTCGATGTGTCCAATCTTGACGTTCTTGCTCTTGGGCACCATGAAAACCGAGAGACCCTTATGTTTCAATTCGGGTTGGGTTGATGCAAAAACCGTAAAGAGCTCAGCCTGTGGTCCATTTGTGGCGAAACATTTTGTACCTGTTATGACATATTCATCGCCATCTCGCTCAGCTCGCGTCGCAACCGCAGCCGCGTCCGATCCCGCCTTTCGTTCAGTTAAACAAAAAGCACCAAATTTTGCCTCTTTTCCGGTAATAAGCGGTTTTACATACGTCTTCAGCTGCTCAATAGTGGCACCTATGACTAGTGGGGCGAAGGCTAAATTGTTACACATAATCGATGTGGCAATTCCCGCACATCCATATCCAGTAGCCTCAGATACAAAGGTCTCCGAAAGTAATGATAACCCGGGACCTCCAGCCTCCTCTGGTATATGCAAGTTCATCAGCCCTTCTTCATAGGCTTTCTGAACAATTTCTTTTGGAAATTCTCTTCGTTTCTCTAGTGCACTTGCCTTTGGAGAAATATGCTCAAGCGAGAATTTCTTTGCTCGCTCCCATAACTTTTGCTCCTTATCTGTCAATGAGAAGTCCATTGTTTGTCAACTCAGTAATCTGAACGCAGAATATCTCCCCTTTAACAGCTTCGATGTTGGGTTTTTTGTGAATGGTGCAACAGACAAACAATTAAAGCGGTTGCAGTATTTCCAGATTTGAGTTCTTGGGGAAACACCAAGCGAATAAAATCATTTTCCAGCAGCAAGAGCGTGACTGCTAAGTTTTTATACGATGAGTGAATCCCGAGCGTATTCATCTATGAGGTGAGGAAAAAAGTGCCTCTCAAAAACACAAACATTGTCAGTGCAGGACAAACCAAGTTCGGAAAACTTGAGGGAATTTCCCTTCGAGAGATGTTTGCTGATGCTGTGGACCTAGCCACAGTTGATGCCGGCATTCCAAAGGAAGATATTCAGGCTGCATTTATTGGCACATTCATTCCTGAGATGCTCGTTCATCAAGGCCACACGGCACCATTATTGCTGGACTTTGCAGGAATGAGGGGATTGCCAGCAACACGTCACGAGGCAGCATGTGCGTCCGGAGCAACTGCCCTGCGGGCGGCGGTCATGGCTATCGAGTCAGGCATGTATGACACAGTGCTTGTAGCAGGAGCAGAAAAGATGACTTCTGTAAGCACAAATAGGGCTACGGAAGCCCTGGCTGCGGCGGCCGATGATAAATTTGAGTCTGGTGTTGGATTGACATTTCCCGGAGTCTTCGGAATTGCTGCTGTTGCACATATGCGAAAATACGGGACAACAGAGGAGGATCTAGCAAGAGTGGCAGTAAAGGCTCACAAGAATGCCTCAACGAATCCTCTGGCTCAGTTCCAAAAAGAGATCACGCTTGAAAAGGCGATGATGCCCAGATATATCGCATGGCCCCTGAAGCTATTCGATTGTTCCCCCATTTCAGATGGTGCAGCTGCATTGGTCTTGACCTCAAATGAAAAGGCAAAGAAGTACACGGACACCCCAGTAAAAATTCCGGCAATCGGACAGGCTTCTGCATCAATGAACCTATGCGACCGACATGATTTGACCTCATTTGAAGCATCGGTAGCAGCGGGGCAACAGGCATACAAAATGGCGGGGATGAGCCCTTCCGACATGGACCTAGCAGTAGTGCACGATTGCTTCACTATTGCCGAAATCATTGCAACAGAGGACCTTGGATTCTTTGAGCCAGGAAAGGGGGCAAAAGCTGTAGAGGATGGTGTCACTGCCTTGGATGGTGATTTGCCAATCAACCCGATGGGAGGCTTAAAGGCGGTTGGACACCCAGTTGGTGCAACTGGCGTGAAGCAGGCAACCGTCATCTACAAAGAACTCATTGGAGAAGCTGGAAAGAACCAAGTTGCAAACCATGATGTGGGAATGATGCATAATTTCGGCGGAACGGGTGCAACTTCAGTTGTTACTATTATGAGGAGGGCTGACGCATGAGCAAGGAACCTACCATAGAGGAGTATATCCAAAATATCGAAGATAAGCAATTCAGAGCATATCAGTGCGGAGGTTGCGGCGCAATTATTGCACCTCCCCAAGGGTGCTGCTATACTTGCGGTGGAACCGAATTCAAATGGACACAAGTTTCTGGTAAGGGAACACTTGTTTCTTTTACTGTCATACATATTGCTCCCGACGAGTTTCAGAATGAAGCGCCGTACATAGTCGGGATAGTTGACCTTGATGAGGGAACAAGAATAACTGCTCGGCTTCTCGGATGGGACCCAAATACACCAAAGGAGATTGAAGTTGGAACGAAACTTGTTCTAGATTACGAAGAGAGTGATGTGGGAAGAACGCATTTGGCATTCAGAGCCGCATAGTACTGGCAACAAAAGGTTGGAAACGTGTTGGCGGTTGATGCGTTTTCATCGTGTCTTTTTCCAGTATTCTAATTAGCATGGTTCGTTACTTCTTAATGAATCACAAGAAGGGGATATGATTGGTAGAGAAGAAGTATAGAGATAGTTTGTTCATCGAGGTACCAAGAGATGAGATGACCTTTGAACATCACAAAGGCGGACTTGAGGCGAAATATGATCAGAAATTGCTACAAGAGAATCTCCCTCCGACTACAGGGATTATAACTGGCGACAAATCACTAGTGAAGACACTTGGCAGGGTTTTACCAGAGGAAACGGTGATTGCTCTCGAAGCAACGGAATTTGTCAATGTATTTGGACGTGTAGTCAGCAAAGCTGGTCCGTTTGGTACAACATGCCTCCAATACCTTTACATCTGGGATTATCAAGCAGTCCCCACACATGAGGCCGACTATGAGCCTATTTTTGTTTTCTTAGAAGGAAACAGGCGATATGCAATATACGACCTAGTGCATTATTGCAGTCGAAGAATTGACCTCAAGAACCCGGGTGAAGATGGCCCTGGTTTGAATATGGTGCCAGGCTGGCATTCATTTCTACCGGCTAGACTGCTCAACTACAATCAAGCTGATGCAGATTTGACTGTCTTCCCCCTTTCAGACCAACACCTTGATTCGTGGTGGAATATTCCAGATGACATGAGCCGATTGAAAATAACGGACTACTTGGTAGACCCCTTTGCTCTCAGAGCGCCTGGTCATTTTATGAAGACACCAGATGAAACGTCGAAGACAATGTGTTGCTCATTCCTAGAGATAGAGAGGGCACTTGCCGAGTTTGAAGATCCTCGCCAGGCAATTGTTGAGGGAGCCAAAAGGGCACTGACGAAATGCGTTGGCATCTTCGCCTTGCATCGGTTAGGTGCGTATCTGCAGCTGCTGAACGAGATGCAGAAGGTTGGCTTGATACGATTACCACAGCCCATCTCTGAAGGCTTAAGCATCGCAAGTATTACACAAATGCTGCAGAAGGGTTTTCTTACATTGACTGATGTTGGTCAGAGTCTTGTTAAGGGACTATCCCGCGAAAAGCCAAAGAAATAAGTATGACGTAGAGTGAATCCGAGTTCTTATTCAGCAATTCTTTGGCCAATATGTGCCTCCCAATCGAACCTCAGGAACCCCCATATCATCAGCACTAAGAGCAATAAGCCAACAACTTCAATGGTGCGGCTTATTATGCTGGTGGGATTTGACCCTACGAATGCATCAACGAATGGTAGACCAAGACGTCCCGCATATGCTACACCAATGAGGAAGATACTCTTCCCAATTACCTGAGGGATGAATACTTTGGAGAACGGATATTTCGCAAGGCCCAGAGGGACAATCAAGAAGTCGTCTGGGGCGGGAGTTACAGCCAAAAAGAAGAGCAGAAATGGCATGAGGTGAGGGTGCTCATTAGCATAACGGAGAAAATTGCTACCCTTTTCTGTTTCAACATATCTCGAGCCGTATAATCCCAAGAGATAGCCAGTGATCTCTCCCATCGTAGCTGCGACTCCAGAGATGACGCCCACCAGTATTGGGTCATACGTAAAAATCCCGGTGATTGAGTCTTTAATGCCACCAAGAATGAAGGCAACTGCTAGGTAAGGAACGGGAATAACTATGGTAGCATTTCCGATAAATGAAACAACAAATGCCCCAGGATAACCCATGAGTTCCGCAATGTCAAGTATCCAGTAGTAGAACTCAGCTATGGGATTAAACAGACTCGGATCTATTACTACCAGTAGCCAATACACAATCAGCAATGAAATGAAGATTACTGCAATCTTGTCTATTGTCTTCATCAAGATGCCATCCTTTCTGAACTGCTCCGATACTAGGTATTTGCCGGTGAGTTATGCAATAAGAAGTTGTGGTTATCATTTGAAATAGATAGCATGCTTAAGTATAGCTTGTGCAAATACAAGGTGAGGATATCGGATTGAGAATTGAAGTTCCATATGGGCTCAAGACAGCAAGCGGAAACATAAGGCTTTCAAAATCAATCCAAATGATAGTTCCGAGGAAGATAGAGCCTCTGGACAGCCCTAGTCAGAAAATCATCAGAGCAATTGGAAAGTCTTCGCTTGCGAGAGCAGCATTCTCACAACGGTCAGACATGGGTTCGGTGGTTATTGCTGCCCCGCGCCCAGAGGAATTCCCGAAGGTAGTAGAAGCGGTCAAAGCAGTATTAGATTCAATCACCACAGCGGGGATTAGAGCGTCTGAGGTTACTGTGCTCCTAGCGGATGTACTTACGAAGTCATCGGCTCAAGAAGATGTCCTTGCCCAATTCCGAAATGCACTGCCTACTAATACATCAATCGAATTCCATAACTGGAAAGATGGTTCAACAACAAGCTATGTTGGAACCACGCCAACTGGATGCACACCCATTCATATCAATACAAAATATCTTCAGGCAGATTTGAAGATAGCAATTGGCCATTCCCTCCCAGACATGGTTCATTCAATAACAGGAGTTCCCTATACCATCGTCCCCGGAATCGCCAGCAATTCTACCGCTTGTAAGACTAGAATGAAAGCTATGAAAGAGAGTCCCAGTCTTTTGAATGCAAGGTCATCGGTAGCAGTTGATTTAATGGAGGGGAGTTCACTCCCAAAACCAGGCATAGCAATGGATTTCATCACAGACTACAGCGGGAATATTTCATCACTCGTAGTAGGAGAATTGGGATCAGTCTGGCAAAAAAATATGGAACGATCAAAGATGGTCATGGAAGTCGATTGCTCTTTACGCGCAGACGTGGCAATCGTAAGCATGGGAGGTAGCCCATGGGATAGGACATTGTATGACGCTCTTGAGGGACTATTCGTATCAACAAAGGTGACCCGAGAAGGAGCACTCGTTATTCTCCTAGCAGAGTGTGGGTCAGGTGTTGGCCCAGAATCTTTTGAGCGACTAATGAGGTCGAGTACTTCCGCAGAAACCGCAAGGGCCGAAGCACAGAGACATTTCATGGTGGGAATGGAAAAAGTACCAATCTACTGGGAAATGCTTGCGACAAGGGAATTTGTTATCATGTCTGAATTGGATGATGAGACTGTGAAAGAAGTATGTCACGCAATACCCGCAGAGAGCCTGCAAGCAGCATTAGCATACGCGGAGAAGGTACAAGGGATTGATGCAACTTATGCTATTATTCCCTACGGAAAATTTACGTCGCCTATCAATGAGTCTGATTCAAGCTGAGGAGTAGTTATAGCTATTCTTCATCTTCGAAAAGCGCATCCGCTGCATCCAGGGCGCCCTTAGCCTCAGCATCAGTAAAGTCATCCAGTTCGCCCATTTTGGCTACCTTAATGGTCACCAAGGCATTTTCATCCTTGGGCTGCATTTCCCATGACATGTCAAAGCCCGGCTGTTCTTTGATAAAGTGACCCAGCATATCAAGCCACTCTTTCTTTACATCCTCAATGTCTGTATAATAGAATTCCATCAGTGGGATAGTGATTTCGACGAAGAGAGCTCTACCGTCAACTATGTAGTAATTTTCTACATTCCATGGCATCACTGGAGTCCTCGATTTTTTCAGCTGCTAGCCTGTCTGATAAATATTCTTGGAGCAGAGCTACTCGCCATCAGAGTCTTCATTGTTTTTTTCGGACCCTTTCTTCTTAGCCAAAAGACCTTCGACTTCCGAAACAAAAAGCTCCTTCTCATCCACTTCTTCAGGCTCTGGCTCGGGTTCTGCTTCCATTTTCTCTTCAGGCTCAAGGTCACCTGACTCTGCTTCTTCTTCCGCTTCGGAGATGGCTTCAGTAACTCCGACTGAGGAAACTTCCGCTTCAGTCCCTTCATCTTCGATTTCATCCTCGGAAACAGTCTCTGCAGAGATTTCTCGCGATACCACTTTCTTAGCTTCTTCGCTTTCTTCTATGCCCGACATGCCTAGTCCTTGTCGCTGGATGACTGTCTGAATGCCTATTGGCTGGATGATTTCATTCTCTTGCATTGAGAGTATTTTATCCAGCATTTCTGCATCTGTTCGTCCGAAGTCTTCTGCCAAATCCGAAAGATGGTCACCGATAAGGAATTCTTCACCCTCTATTCTTTCTTGAATGAACTCCACAATTTTTCTCTCAGTGCGACTCGCATCTTTGAGATTTCCAACCGTATGTGGCAATACCCACGAATAGTTGAATGCAGAATAGAGGTTCTCAACCACCCAAGCGGGATCAAAGCAATCAACACTACCAACCCATTCATGGAGGTCGGAGTCATATGTTTGTTCAAACATCTCTGTGAAGAATTGTAGTCGATCCTTCAAAATCGGTGTCATTTCTCGCTCAAGAATAAGGATGCTGATGATATACCGACCACTATAGCAGTTTAGTCGCAAGCCCTGATAGTGGATTTCTTCTAGAGACCCTTTCACTCCATTTCCCTTTATCTCACCATACACACTTGTTATAGCCGCAATAAAACCGCTAATCAAATCGGGTTCAATCCTTGAGTCACGGAATGGATGGTAGAAAACACACGTCCCTCGATCAAGATAGATTGCCATGAAATGCTGGAGCGATTCCAAGTCTTTGAAGGCCCCAAGTTGCTGCTCTAAGGAGCGAATCTCAGCAAGTTTTTTCGGCTTGTGTTTTCGAGTATATCCGACATATGCCCCAACAAGAACCGTGAAAGCAATAATCAGGAATAGACCTTCAATAGAGGTAATAAATCCTGCAAAGAGGGTCAGGAGATCAGCACGTTCAACAGATATGTCCTGACGTGAGGTTGTAATGGACCACTCTGATTCGCTCCCCACAAATTCGCCCCAAATAGTTAGAGAAGTGGTTGACTCAGGAACATCAAAATTGACCTGGGCGATTCCGTTTTGATTCGTTATAGCAGTGAGATGAACTAGTTCTTCATCACCGTTGATAGTGAATTCTGCCCAGACACGTATTTCTCTTCCTTCAACAGCGCTTCCGTCTTCGGTTAGGATAATGGTTACACCGAAACTCCTACCGATTAATGCAGCAGAATCTGGCTGTAAGACAAGTTCATATGTTTGCTTCTCACGAACAGTGAGCCTGACCACGACCTGCACAGACTCACAATCTTGTGCCTCGGAATTGATAATTAGAACATAGTCACTTCTGGGGCCGATCTCGGGCCCCATCCATATATTTGCTATGTAAGCTTCCTGTTCAGAATCATAACTGAAGTTATAGACATTATCACCAAATGTGACTTGTATGTTAGCCCAGTGGATTGTAGCGTCATGATAGGTGTCACGAAGTTGAACTGACAATTCGAGTGTTTCATTCTCGAAAATGCTCAGACTGCTATCCGTGTCCAAATCTACCGGTACCGAGAGAACTGAAATGTCAAGTTCGGAAGTTGCAAGAGCATAGCCGACAAGGTCAACAGTGATAGCAAGGGGATAGTTGCCGTTCGATAGAGCATTACTATCTATCTCTAGTAGGTACTGGTTATCATCTTCAGTGGTCCAGCTATGACCTCCCGTCCATGAAATTGGGTTGCTAGTGACCGGGATTGTTGTATTGTCTCTAGAATCTAGAAGCGAAACCTGGAAACTAGCCGTCGAATTCACATATAGCCAAGTTGATCCAGTGATGTTCAACCACGTTGGGATTTCAAGCACTTCAATGCTGAAGGAGTCAGTCTGAATCACATAGCCATAGGCTGACACACTGACAAAGCAGCCATGTGTACCGACACCGAGGTTTGAAGCCTCAAGTGTAATATCCCAGAATGTCCCCCGTTCTGTCGGGGATTGAGGGATACCATTCAATTCAAAGCTTACATTGGCTGGAGATATATTGGTTCCATTAAGCAACTCGTAGTAAATCCGAATAGTGGAATCCCCGTCGTAGTATGGATTTGATTCTGTAACATCCAAAGTGAGTGCTGTTGGAGATTCTATGATAGTAATATTGAGCTCTAGGTGCTGCGTGACAAAACCGTATTTCGTGATATTTACATCACAAGCATAGTATCCCAGATCCATCGAATGCTGAATGCTGACAGAGTAAGTTCCATTCAAGAGATCGGATACTGTAAGCTGTGTATCATTCATCAAGAAATCGACGGTTGCTCCTGTTAGGAATGATGAATTGGATGATGATACGTTAATTGTCCAGAGGCCCGCTTCGGCATATTCAAGCGTAATCTCTGTCCATAGGGGCGACACTAGAGGTGTATCTTCTACAATCTCCAAGTATTCCATTGATATACCTGTATCATAACCTGTCTTATTTGCACGTACGGTGGCATTGTGTATACCCAAATCAATCTCTGATGCCAGTAGTGTAATGTGCCATTTCTCGTCTATGTCGCTATATGTGAGGTCATAGGTACGAGTATCATTCAAAATGAGTTGAACTGTTGCACCTAAAATGGGGCTGAAATCGAACGTGTAGGTCACAGTTATGTTGACTACTTCAATATATATGGCATTCAGGTCTGAGGGGGTCCATTCCACAAAGAATGTATTCGGAGCCTCAGTGATGTTAACTCCAATTGTTGTATTGGTGGCCTGCGCATATCCGTATAACCATGCACTGATATCAGCATCAAAGGTAC
>SDNP01000025.1 GCA_004524445.1 Candidatus Thorarchaeota archaeon
ATATTTGCGTTGATAATGACCAAGTCCGCTTGTAGCTCCATTGAAACGCATCACACCCATACTCTGATGCACAGGACATGCATATGATTCTTCCTTCTATTGGTCCAGAGATGTATTGCAGCTTCTGCTATTTCTTAGCTTTCTTCCAATCAGCCAAGAATCTTTCAATGCCAACGTCGGTGAGGGGATGGTTCACCATTTTTTCTAACACTGACGGTGGGATGGTGGCTATGTCGGCACCAATATATGCTGCCTCCAGAACGTGCATCGGATGACGGATGCTAGCGACAATAACCTCAGTTTCGTATCCATAATTCATGTATATTTGTACAATCTCATCAACAAGTTGCATACCGGTCTTACCTACATCATCAAGTCTACCTATAAACGGTGAAATGAACGATGCCCCTGCCTTTGCTGCAAGAAGTGCTTGATTCGCACTAAAACAGAGGGTGACATTTGTGTGGATATCTTCCTCTGATAAGACCTTCACAGCCTTGAGTCCCTCCCATGTCATTGGAATTTTGATAGCTGCATTATCGATCCAGCCATTCAGTTCGCGGGCTTCTTCTATCATTCCTTGAGCATCTTCGCTCACAACTTCAAGACTGATAGGGCCATCAACAAAAGAAGCGATTTCATCTATAATCTCTCTGAAGTTACGACCTTCCTTAGCCACAAGACTCGGATTTGTGGTCACTCCATCCACCATTCCTCTCTCGTGGGCTTTTCGTATTGCATCTACGTTTGCGGTATCAATGAAGAATTTCATCGGGGTATTCGCTCCTGATATTCTATCTACAATAAATCGCAGGTATGAATATATCTTGCTGTCTGTTTAACCAACACTAATTCTGCAAAAAAAGAATCAATCTTCTAATTCGTTTTTCAGGTCCTGCGTTGCAGCGGTGATATCATCTGCCTTAAAGACGGCTGACCCCGCAATGAAGAAATCGGCTCCTGCTCGATATAATTCAGCAATGTTTGATTTCTTGACTCCGCCATCGATAGCAATCCGGACACTCGGTTTCAGCTCATCAAGAAGAGATCTGAGTTTCGTCAGTTTTGGGGTGGTAGAAGCAATGAATTTCTGCCCACCAAAGCCAGGGCAGACACTCATAATCAGAACTGACTCAATGACATCAATGAGGGGTTCCACCCATTCAACTGGTGTTCCCGGATTCAAAGTTATGCCTGCTTTTCCTCCAAGATCATTAATCAGCTGAACTGTGCGGAATACATCATAATCCGCCTCAATATGGGGATAGAGAATTTCCACGCCCGCATCAATGAAGTCGGGGATATACTTCCGAGGATTCGCAACCATAAGATGCGCATCAAGCGGCAATTTAGTGATCCGGTTCATAGTTTCTGCTATTATTGGGCCATAGGTAATATTTGGGACAAAAATGCCATCCATGATGTCCAGATGAAAATAGTCTGCTCCCCCTTTTTCTGCGGCGCGGATATCCTTCTCAAGATGTGCGAAATCAGCGGATAGAATCGAAGGTGAGAGTAGTGGTTCCATTTTCCCATCTCCCAAATAGGGGGTCAGCACCCTCGATTGTGTTATCCGATGTATTTAAGCTTCACCTAGCATCTTCTTCGCTATTTGTGTCGCTGTTGAATCATTCTCTTCTCCGTTTGAGTTCTTCTTGAATCTCCCTGAGAAAGAGAAGAGCATCCATTGGTGTCGTTCTTTCAAGGTCCATGATTTTGATTTTTTCCAATAGCGGATCATCGACTGTCAGTGGCTCAAGACTAGTTTGCATCACTTCGGTGCTATCAATATCTTCCTCAGTTATGGCAACTCGATTGTCATTCTCCAATTTTTGTAACATTTTCCTAGCTCGAATTACAACGTTTTCAGGTACCCCCGCCAAAGAAGCTACATGAACGCCATAGCTCTTATCGGTTCCCCCTTCGACCACCTTATAGAGAAACACAATAGACTCTCCTGATTCCTTCGCAAGGGTATGGACATTCTTCACTCCATGGTAGGTTTCTGCCATGTCCGTTAGCTGATGATAATGGGTGGCAAAGAGTGTACGAGTCTTCATTTTTACTACCTCCTCTGCCACTGCCCATGCCAAAGCCATTCCATCAAAGGTAGAAGTACCCCTGCCAATTTCGTCCAAGATTACAAGCGATTTGTCTGTGGCATTGTTTAGGATGTTTGCAGTTTCAACCATCTCCACCATGAATGTTGACTGCTTACCGGTTAGATCATCAAAAGCACCCACTCTCGTAAAAATCCTGTCAACGATACCGATCTCTGCATTCCTTGCAGGAACAAACGACCCCATTTGAGCCATCAATACAATAAGCGCAGACTGGCGCATGTAAGTACTCTTACCCCCCATATTTGGTCCTGTCACGATTAGAAGCGTTGTTCCTCCCTGACCAATTTCCAAATTGTTTGGAACAAAGTCATTTTGCCCAAGAACCATCTCCATTGCTGGATGTCTGCCATCGGTTATCTTAATCTTGGTTGATTCAGAAAAGATTGGTCTACAATACTGTCTTTTCACAGCAGTTTCTGCCAAACAATACAGGACATCTAAAACGGCAATGGCTTCTGTATTCTTTCTTAATGTGTCGAGATTTTCTTTGACTTGCTCGCGCAGTTGCTGATATATCTCATATTCGAGGTCATGAATCCGTTCTTCTCCCGAAAGAACGGCAGCCTCTTTTTCTTTTAGCTCGGGAATAATGTATCTTTCCGCATTTGTGAGTGTTTGCTTTCTCTCATAATCGGTGGGTACGGATTCAATATTTGACTTGGTTACTTCAATATAGTATCCAAACACCTTGTTGTATCCGACTTTCAGAGATCTTATTCCTGTTCGTCTTCTCTCCTTAGCCTGCAATGATGCAATCCATTTCTTATCACTTGATATCGAGTTCCGTAACCTGTCCAAGTCGTCGTTGAAGCCGTCGCGGATCATTCCTCCTTCTCCAACTTTAACTGGCGGGTTGTCAATCAAGGCTGCTTTCAGGGTTTCTGCTAAGTCAGTTAGAGGGTCGATACTATTCAGGGAACTAACCAACATGTCGGATTCAAGATCATCTAGACCCTCTATGATCTTCGGAATATTCAAGAGCGCATCTCGAAGCTGAACAAGGTCTCGAGCTCCCCCAGTACCAAAGACAACCCGACTTGTTATCCTCTCCAAGTCACCCACCTCTCGGAGATTCTTGTAGACTTCTGACCTATGCATGGCATTTCTCGCCAGTTCTTCTACTGAATCAAGGCGTCTGCCAATGGCTCCGATATCCTGTAGGGGCTGCAGAAGCCAAGATTTGAGCTTCCTTTTACCCATCGGGGTTGCATTTTTGGAAAAGACCTCAAGAAGAGTGCCTCTTGTGGTATTCTCACGTGCATTGCGTATGAGTTCAAGATTTCTCTGAGTTGTGGCATCAAGAATGAGATAATCATCCAGACTATAAGTTCTTAGACCAGAAATTGTCACTGCATTCATCTTATGTACATCATGCAGGTACTCCAAGACGGCGCCACAGGCTCCTACTGCGATTCTCTTTTCTCCCAATCCAAACCCATCTAATGTGGAAACGCCAAATTGATCCTTGATGAGCTTCTCTGCCCTCCTGGCAGAAAAATCAGTGGAGGGCCTTAAGGTTATCCTTGCACCTATCTCAGTCAGGGCTTCTCTAATCTTCCGATTCTTTGAGGCAGCTTCAGGAAGTAATACTTCTGCGGGACCAATCCGGGCAATCTCACTCAAGACTTTTTCATCGTAGATGGTTCCTTGGGTTTCCGTGGCTATGAAATTGCCAGTCGAAACATCAACTGCCGCAATGCCTATCTTCTCATCATGTTCAATCAATGCTGCAAGATAGTTATTTGATTCTGGATCCAACATATTTGACTCAAGAATTGTCCCTGGAGTTACAACGCGTACAACATCCCTTTTGACCAAGCCTTTGGCCTGTGAGGCATCTTCCACTTGGTCTGCAATGGCAACAGTTTCACCAGCTTCAAGCAGCTTCGCGACATATCCATCGACAGAGTGATACGGAACTCCACACATGGGCCATTTGTCGACTCCTTCCCCCCTTGCTGTTAGAACTATATCAAGAACCTGACTTGCCTTCTTTGCATCTTCGTTGAACATCTCATAGAAGTCGCCTAACCTAAATAGAAGAACACAATCGGGATATTGGCGTTTCAGCTGCAAGTACTGTCGCTGCATAGGCGTATGCTTTCTCATTCAGACTCACTACAGGAAACCCTAGACCATTTTGAATAATATAATCGCATCGATAGATAGTATATTCAAGCGACAGCAGATTCTAATATTTAGCTTAAGTACTACTTATCCGCCTATATGATCGGTTCCAATCCAGTCAAGAATGATATTACTACCAGAATTCCTATTGTTAATAATCCAGCAAAAATTGTCTTGATGGTATATTTTGCAATGCTGACTCCAGTCATCCGACCTAAGTATATGCCCAAAATAAAGAGCAGACCAAATCCCATGCCAATTGCAGCAACGAATGATTGCCAATAACCTATCATACCAAAAAGTGCAAGTATCATGGGCAATACGGTTATGAGAATGGACCCGGCTGGGGTTGCTCCGTTCACAAACGAAACAAGGAGTGTCGTTTCTTTTTCTGCCCTCAGAATATATGAGTGCGTTAGTCTCACTTCTCCGGCATTTTCCATTTCGTTTACGAGATGTTCGCCTTCTGCTGACTCGGTTAAGTATGTTGCTCCAAAGCCCGCAATAAAATGTGCAACACCAGCTCCAAATGCAGCGAGTAGCGTGGTTTCGAATATAAGAGAAATCTCCTGGAAATGAATCGCGATAAACCCGCCTGTAATGATTCCTAGTACGGGCAGAACTCCGTTGAACACATCTATTGCGATATGGCGCTTCACAATCTCCATCCGATGAGTTACTCTGAGTTCCTCTTGTAGCCGGTTAATTATGGGGGCTTTTTTGCCTGCGTCATGTGCAAAGTTATCTTCTTCGGTATCGGGTTCCATTCGCAATCCCTCTTCCTGTTGTTGCTTCTGCTTGTGAATTGTACCAAATGTGTTCTATCTTCACGCTCCGGTCAGTAAGGATATCACCCACATGAGAACGACTACAATTAACCCTGCGGCTAGGGTCTTAAGACCGTAAGAGATGATACTCTCTCTTGAAACACTACCTAGAAAGACTCCGAGTATGAACAAAAGCACTAGGCCCGCAACGACGCAATAAATGAAGGCAACAAATACAGATGCAATCCCAAGGGGAACGAGAACAAGAGGTGCTATAGTTGCTATAACAGATAATGTTGGTGAGAGACCGTTAATCAAAGAAACTACTATTGTTGTGGTTCGTGTTGCCTTTGCATAGGCAGATTTACTCAAATCCGACAGCATAGAATACTCCAACGCCTTGAATTCACGCTTCCTTTCAGCTTGCTCAGTCAGATAGGAAGAAGAAATGCCTGACACAAACATAGCAAGACCGGTCCCGATTGCTGCCAATAATGTGGTGGTGTAGACAGCTTCTGGCGGTGAATTTGCTAGAGATATGATCCCACCAAGCACAATACCTATGACCGGAAGAACACCATCAAAACTGTTCATAGCCAGATAGCGGCGCGCGATTTCAACGCCTCCAACGAATTCAAGTTGGGTAGTTATCCTGTCAATGAAGTTGACTTTTCCATCCTCGTCATAGTCGAATATACCCTCATGATTCTCATCTTCTGTCACTCAGATTCCTCGCCTGTGCAATTGAGAAGGTACATATCAATGATTTCTAATGGCATTCTCTATATATGTTTCTCATTAACCGACTGGTTTTTCATGGCAAATCGACTATTGCCAAACCACCATGTCTGTGAGGTTGCATCTTGGGAGATATTCAACGGTACGATGTCATAATCATTGGTGCTGGACCTGCGGGATCATCAACTGCAAGAGTGATTGCTAGAAGGGGCTATAGGACGCTCCTAGTTGAACGAAAATCAAGAGTTGGTATTCCTGTTCTTTGTGGAGAATTCCTTCCTACAGTAGAGGAATTGCGGGATATTCTTCCCCACTCGAGTAGGATTGACAGAATCTGCAATATCAGTAATTCCGTAGTGTTGAATCGATGCAACCACATTGTGTTAGTATCACCCTCTGGTGATGAATTTGATATTCCGATGAGAGCAATAGTTATTGACCGCGCTGCTTTTGACCAGCATTTGGCGGAGCAAGCTCTCAAGGCGGGAGCTATCCTTCTCACAGGAACAAAACTCAAAGATAGGGTTTCTAAGAATCAAGTCCGATTAATTTCAGGCAGTGGGACTAGGATAGTTGAATGCGCTGTTCTCGTCGGTGCAGATGGTCCATTATCTACAGTAGCACGCTGTGTACCAGGACTGAGTCAGCAGGAAACGAATGACCTGAGTATATCAATACAGTATACTATTGAAGCAACTGGATTTGACTCTGACAGAGTCTTCATGTTTTTTGGTAATATAGCTCCTGGCGGATATGCATGGATTATTCCTAGAGGTCATACTGAAGCCAACGTAGGACTAGGATTGAGACCTTCTTATGCAACCCCCAGAAGATCTCTGAGGAACTATCTGCATTCCTTTATTCATCACTACCTGATCGAAAAGCTAGGAATTCGGAATATCAGAATCAAGAGAAGGATTAGTGGATTTATTCCGGTAAATGGCCCAGTTCAAAGCACGGTAACTGCCACTGCTTTACTTGTGGGCGATGCCGCATCTCATGTTATGCCCACGAATGGAGGCGGAATTCCAACTGCTCTGATTGGCGGAAACATTGCGGGTAAAGCGATAGTAGACTATCTTAAATCAGGTTCAAAATTGAGCAATTATGAGGAAATGTGGCGTAGAGAATTTGGCAATGAGCTGATTACGGGTGCCTCTCTTCTTTCAGTGGCCAGCATCCCCATGCTGAGCGATGCGGTTACGGAGTGGGCCATGAGGTGTTTTGGAAGACGCATGCTTAATGATGTCATCCGTTGCAGAGTGCCATATCCATTTCAAGAACTGAGTACGCCCCTCAATTTGATGACAGGTCAATTACACCGTTTTCTTCGATGACTGCATCAAGCAGCATGTTGTACCATGCCTAGAATTTGCGACGGACCGCAAAATCTGCCAGGTCAGCAAATAGCTCCTTGTTTGGGAAATTCATGTCTTCTATTGCTGCCTTTGATGCTCTAGCATATTCCTTTGCCTTTTCAGTTGCCCGGGCTATGGCCCCAGAATCTTCAATCAGTTCGAGCACCAAGGAGTAGTTTCCCATGGTAATCTCATCAACACATTCCTCTTTTACCTCTGACTCACACGCTTCTAATGCATATATCAGAACAAGATTACTACTTCCAGCCTGAAGGTCAGTTAGAACTGACTTTCCTGAAACTCTTGGATCCGATGTAAAATCTAGTACATCATCGCGAATCTGGAAGGCATATCCTAAATTCTCTGCATATTCAATCAAACATGCGACTTCTTTTTTGCTAGATTTGCCCATGGCTGACCCGATATTTACTGCCTCTATCATGAAGGAAGCAGTCTTTCTTTCCGCGACTTCAAGGTATTCTTCTTCGCTGAAAGAAAGAAGCTCATTAATATTCATAACTGAGTCCTGAGCTTCACCTTCGCACATGGCAATACCTGTCCTTCCAATTTGCTCAATTAGCTCAGGAGTTCCCCATTTTCCCATGATCTCAAAAGCTTGTGAGATCAACAAATCAGATGCCAAGATTGCCATTTTTTCGCCGAATTTCTTATGAACTGTCGTTACTCCTCTACGAATTTCTGTGTTGTCAATTATATCATCATGGATTAGACTTGCCGTCTGAAGGAGTTCAGCGGCGACGGTAATCGGCAGTATTCTTTGCAGATTCCCATTCACTGCCTCGCACGCCAAGTAGGTCAAGAGAGACCTCAATCTTTTTCCACCTGCTCTAACAAGGTAATATGCCGCATCATAAAGCGCCGCAGGTGTACCTGTGTTCTTTGATGTGAATTTAGCAACTTCATTATCGATGAGATTCAGTCGGTTCCTAATCGCAAGTCCAAGAGGTAGGAAAGAGGTTCGCTCACTGTATTGAACATCCTCTGATATCGATTGTTTCTCCGAATTTGTAAAAGACAAGCGATGCTCGTCAGTAGAGCCTTCCTTCAATTCCTAATCCTTCCTAAGGACAGCTTGCCCGTTGGCGTCTGGTAGCTATTATACATTCCGTAAATGGCAGCATTTTTTCTGTCAGTCACGCCTGTTCTGATTCATTCAGTATTGGAATTGGACAACTTCAGGAAGGTTTTTACTAGCTATTATTTTGAGCTTTGTTGCATTAATGATACACCATTCGTATAAATTTGGGAAGAGAGTGTACAAATATGACGGGTAAGGCGGTTGACGTAAGGAGCAAGATACTGGCTTGGAAAGCTCAATTGCGGGCACCTTTTCTCACTGCATCTGGATTGCCCATTATACTTGGTACCTCTGTTGCACTTGCGCTTCATGGAATTGTACTTTGGGATGTTTTTTTCCTCGCCATTGTTGCTGGACTATGTCTTCATTTGGGTGCCAATTCTACCAATGACTACTTCGACCACACGGAGGAAGGTTCTGGGTCTGATGACATCAACGTGAATCTCGTTAGGCCATTCACTGGGGGTAGCAGAATGCTTCAGAAGGGCGTCCTTCTACCAAAAGAAGTTCTTGCTGGTTCTCTGTTGTTTTTCATGGTAGGCTCCCTAATTGGACTATATCTTGTTTATAGTCGGGGTCTCTTCATTCTCGTTTTGGGGCTCATTGGAGCAGGTTCTGGGTTCTTCTATTCAGCCCCACCCTTCCGATTTGTCAATCGGGGGATTGGTGAGCTAGTAATCGGGCTTAATTTTGGCGTATTAACCACTTTTGGAGGGTACTACGTCCAAACACTCGATTTCAATCCTGAACCCATCTTTGCTTCAATACCTCTTGCGACTCTAATTGCTGGAATTCTATTCATCAACGAATTTCCAGACTATAATGCAGACAAGGGTGCGGGCAAGAGGACCCTCGTTGTACGGCTTGGACGGAAGAAGGCGTCACGATTTTATGCAATCCTGATGGTCTTTTTATACACCTATACGCTCATCGCTGGATTTCTTCAGCTCATCTCTATCACATCATTGATTACATTTTCCACACTGCCTATCGCAGTATTCGCTACACGACACACTCTTCAAAATTATGAATCTCCTCAGGATATATCCCCGGCCAATGCGTCCGCAGTCGTTCTCCATTTGCTTTTCGGGATAGGATTGAGTATCGCTTATGTTCTGGATTATTTTAGACTTGGTTTCTTGTGGATTATGTTATTCTCTGTAGTATTCCTATTGTCAAGTTCCATTTTCGTATGGTGCATCAGCAAGTCCAATCATAACACGGGGTGACTTCAGAAATCTATGAATCCAAATCAGTACGGATGAACAACAAATATGTTTTAAACAATGAGGCAATTTGCTTCTATCGCGTCCACTAAGAGGAGGCCCCATTATGAAATTCGCAATGTTGGAAAAATACAATTTCCGAGATATGGCCTTCAAATGTGCTCAATGTAGCTACTGTCAGGTTGGTCATGGAGCATGTCCCACATACAAAGTCAAGCGGCTCGAGTCATACTCCGGAAAAGGAAAGATGCTCATTACAAAGGCTCTCATGCTCAATAGGCTAAAATCCAAGGATGCGCTTGAGGGACTTCGAGACGCCATTTTTGGCTGTACTCTATGTGGCGGGTGTGAGGAGATATGTCAAGTTGATATTCCGTTTGTGAAAATCTACCAGCTCATGCGGTCTGAATTGAGAGGGTTGGGGTTTTGGCCAGAGGGTATGAATGCAGCTCGGGATACACTTCTCAAATTCCGAAATATACAGGGGCAATCGCAAACAGAAAGAATAGACGGATGGTCCTATTGGCATCCCAATGAGGGTCACCTGTTCAAGCATCAGCTGAAGGAAGCCAAGACTGCCTTCTTCATGGGGTGTGTTTCGTCATTTAATGCCATTCCAATTCAAGCAACAATCTCCTCCACTCTCATATTTGACAAGCTTGACGAGGACTACACGTTTCTTGGAGATGAGGAGCAGTGTTGTGGTGCTCCTCTTATCATGACGGGCGATTTTGAGACTGCCAAGAAATTTGCAGATCACAATATCCAGAAACTCCAGGAATTAGGAGTTGAAAGGGTCATTACGAATTGTCCTGGGTGTTATAGAATGTGGAATCAGGAGTATGAAGAACTATTGGGAATCAAGCCTCCCTTTGAGACTCTTTATGGATATGAATACTTGGCAAGACTCATGGATGAAGGCAAAATGAATAACCTACCAAACCGCCTGGATGCCACAGTCACTTTCCACGATGGTTGTGATGCAGGACGTAATACGGGCTTCTTTGAGGAACCTAGGAAGATATTAGAAAATATCCCAGGAATTGATTTTGTAGAATTGCCCCATAACAAAAGCAACTGCTATTGTTGCGGCTCTGGAGGGGTTCTACGGGCATATGATGAAGAATTCGCATCGCGCATAAGTAAATTGAAGATTCAGGACATTGAGGATACGCGAGCAGACTGGGTGATATCTGGATGTCCTTCATGTGTCGATTTTCTTCAATATCAACTACCGAAATGGGGGTCAACTAAGAAATCAAAGGACTTGGCAGTTCTTCTTGGCGAGGCCATGGGTTTCACTTGGGATGGTTTAGATGATGCATATCGTTAGACGTATTGCTGTTGGTTCCAGAGAGAACGATAAGAGAATTTGCCATGTAAGGACTGCATTATTGGTGCCCAAGCAACTGGTTAGCAAATTGTACAGGGAATGATGAGTCATGGCATTAACCGATGAACAAGAAGATGAACTTACCAAAATATTCGGTGATCGATTCATCGTGGCGAAACATGAGCTACTCCCTTTTTCAACCGATATTGGAACACTTCCAAGAGAAGTTGGGTTGATTATGAATAATATGCCGGATGCTCTTGTTCAGCCAGTCAAGGCGAATGAAATAAGGGATTTATATGCTGTCGCTAGACGCCACGGCATACCTCTAATACCCAGAGGCGCTGGAACTTCAGGATATGGCGGTGCAATTCCACTAGCTGGTGGAATAACTGTCGATATGAGACGAATGGATCGTATAATTGAAATCGATGAAGAAAAACTCACCGTCACCACAGAGCCAGGGATTTCGTGGTATGATCTTCAGTTTGAGCTCAATAGGAGGGGTTTGGACTTACAATGTTATCCTAGCTCTGCCTTAGCCGCCACAGTTGGTGGATGGATCAGCCAAGGAGGCGACGGAATAGGTTCATTGAAGTATGGACCAGTCAATGACAGTGTAATAGAGCTCGAAGTTGTTCTGCCAAATGGCAGGATTGTACTTAGCAGAGATTTGCAGCTATTCTGCGATACAGAGGGCATTCTTGGTATAATCACCAAGGCAAAACTAAAAGTCAAAAAATTGACAGAAATTGAACCAACAGTATTCAGCGTTAGAGATAACCATGTGTTGATGAATGCAATCGAAGAAATTCTCAACGAGGGGCCATTACCATTTACAATTAAGCTTGAGGAATCCAACTATGTACAAATTAAGAAGAAGTTATGGCCAAAGAATGAACTCTATCCATATCCGAAAAAACATTGTGTTGTCTTGGTTGCATATGAAGGGGATCAAGATGAGATACAAACAGGGCTGAATACCGTACGTGAAGTGGCAGGAAAACATGACGGCATAATTCATAGTAAATGGGTCGCAGATTATGAATGGAAAGAGCGATTCTATCCAATGCGCATAAAGCAGCTCGGTCCCAGTCTTGTTGCAGGCCAAGCTCATGTTCCACTTGAGAGTCTTGGGAGGGTCCTAGGTGATTTTCAGTCACAGCAAGCTCCAATGCGAGCTGGTGCAGATGGGTTTGTCACTAGCAGAGATGCCGTGACGATAATGGGATATTACTTAGAGGACGAAAGAAACCTTTTCTTCATGTTGTCTTGGGTGCAGAGCTTTTCCATTCTTGACATTGCTGAGCGATACGGGGGTCATACTCATTCAACAGGCTTGTGGCTGGCTGACCGCGCAGAGGAATACTTCGGTAAGAAACACCTGGCAAAGATAGCTGCCGCCAAATCAAAATTCGACTCTGACAACATATCGAATCCTGGAAAGATATTCGGGTTTTGGTTCCCCTGGGTACTAAGATTCGGAAGGCACTTCATGAGGATAGGATTTGAGCTTCTAAACAATGGACCTCTAAAGACCATTAAGACAGTGAAATGGATGCTATACGATTTTCCACCGTTGAAATGGATTAGAAACGACATGTGATTTCTTTCTGCTGACGGATTTCACTGCTATTCTTTTGCTGACAAGAGAGCATTAGCCAATGCACGGCCCGCCCGCTGAGGACTGGCGAAAAATGGAATCCCACCATCTTCGAGAACGTCCTTTCCTTTCGGAGTGAGACCTGCAGGTGAGTTTAGGACACTAACCACAGGTACCTTGGATTTATGGGCAAATGAAACTATCTGATTTGCTGGCATTCCTCCCCCAATACCCTCCTGATAATTTGGAGAGAAGATGGTCAAGATTGCATCATACTCGCCTGAGTTCGCAACAATATCAAATGTTTTGGCAAATACGTTAGGTTCTGCCCATCCCTTGGCAAGAAGGTCGATCGGATTCCTTATCGGTATATGAACGGGCATCTCGAGAAGATTCTCAATGGGTTTGGCAATCCTATCTGAGGGATACGGAAGCAAAGCTCCGTTCTCTTCAAGTGTCTGAGCTGCGATGAGGGCAATTCCCAATGAATGTGTTATGACTGCTACTCTCTTGCCATTTGGAAAATGCTCCCACATTGACAACAACTTGGCAGTATCAATCATGTCTTGTGCGCTTTCTACTTCGATACCGCCCGCCTGTTTGATAGCTCCAGAATAAATTTTTGGTTCACCAGCCAGACTGCCAGTATGACTCAAAGCAGCAGCACGTGCCGTGGGCGTCTTACCAACCTTGAAGACAATTACTGGTTTCTCTTTCGTAACCAGCTTCATCTCATTTGCCATTTCTCTAGCTTTCTCTGTGCCCTCTACAAATAGACAGATGACTTCTGTTTCATGATCATTTTTGAGATATTTCAGCAGGTGTGCAAAATCGATGTTTACACGGTTCCCTACGCTGGCAAACTTCGATATACCAAGTTCAGATTCAACAGCCCTGTAGATCATCAGCCCAGAAACGCCCCCGCTCTGACTTACAAGGGCAACTTTTCCTTTGTTCGGAGTTATCGGATGGGGAAAGAAAGTTGCATTTAGGTCCAGATTTACGTTGCCTGCACCAAGACAATTGGGTCCGATGACAGCAATGTGCGCCTCATCAACTAACTTCTTTATTCGCCTTTGTTCAGCGGCTCCTTCTTTCCCGAGTTCCTTGAATCCCGCGGCAAGAACTATTGCTGCTCTAACTCCTGCATTCGCGCAATCCGAAAGTGCTTGATATACTAAGCCGCCTCGGAGGCATATCATTGCAAGATCTACATCGTGAGGAATATCCGAAACCGTGGAATAACATCGACGGCCATTTAGAGTTGAAAGGCGTGGATTTACAGGATATATATCTCCCCTGAACGAATTCAGCGCCACCAATGCTAGAGCACCCAATTTCTCTGATTTATCAGATGCTCCTACTACGGCCACGGATTCGGGATTGAATAGCTTGTCAAGCGAATCTATCTTCCAAGTCACAATGCTATTTCTCCTTCTCAATAGATTTGCAATTATGAGTAGAGTTCTTCGAGGGCTTTCCCGAGATTTTCAAGCCCTTTGATGAGTTCTTCCTTTTCTCCACCATATCCAAGACGGAAGTATTCATCCATCTCAAGGCCATAACCGGGGACAACAAATGTCCTATATTTGTCCACCAATAATTTGCATAGCTCCCGTGTTGGTCCACCCTGCTTAAGCCGAGGCGCTGCAACAACTCCTCCCTCGGGCTCCTTCCATTCCAACCATTGCTGGTTATCCATCCACTTCTTGAGGATTTCATAATTTTCCAACATTATATTTCTCATTTTGCGAAGAATCTCATCTCTTTCTTGCAGGACGCGAAGAGCAACAGCCTCGCCTAATTGAGAATTGCAAATCGTCATTTGTTCTCTCACTGCTCGAATTCCTTCTATGATGGGTCTATCTGCCACAGCCCATCCTATACGAATTCCTGGTAGTCCGTAGACCTTAGACATGCTGGTTATGCTGATTGCATTCTTGCTCAACGTGGCTGCCAAGGGTGGTGGGTCCTTGAAAGTTAGGTCTCTGTATGTTTCGTCAACCATCAAATGGAAGTCATTTTCTTCCGCCAATTGAATAGCTCTCATCAAGGAGTTCTCGTCTATCTGTGAGCCCGTGGGATTATTTGGATGGGTTAAGGTGACGAGTTTCGTATTGGGCTTGATTAGTTTTTCAAGTTCGTCCATGTTTGGCTTGAAATCGTCCTCCCACGTAAGATGCAACAGCGACATATCTCGCTCGAGAGAGCGTGGTACTTGATACAGCGAGGGATAAGTTGGATGTTCAACCACAATATGGTCATCCTTCCCCACGAGATGAGCAATTATCGAGAAGTTGGCTTCGCTCGCTCCTGTTGTAACCGCCACATTCTCTGCTGTTCTCCCTCTGTATTGTTTGGAGATTATTTCTCTCAACTCAGGGGCACCCAAATGGTAACCGTATCGCAGATCTACATCACCTAACTCAAACCCCAAATCGTTAAGTGAGAGAAATTTCATTCCACTTTCGCCGATATCCCAGTCAACCTCATACTGGTATTTGTCAAACCAGTCTTCGAGGGGCATCCGTTCAAAAACCATTATGAAAACCTCAGCACAAGGGGGATTGATTGCTAGATAAATAGATTCGGAAAGGACCTGTTTTTGAGGAATCGATTGCAGACTATCCCGTTTACTTCTAGGTTATGAGCGCCTCCATCCTCTTACGTATCAGCATTGATATCTCCTGAAATGCTACTTGGTAATCTTCAAGGTGTATAACGCGAATATTGGAATCTGCTGCTTTGTCAAGTATGTAGTCCTGTATCTCTCGAGTGGACTTGAATTCCAACTCTCTTTGATTTGTTGCGCCACCAACTGTTTTGAGCCCCGCGAGGGATTTTTTACTCATAAACATCGCACGATGCATCTCTTTCCCAGGTTCAATTATTACTTCAAGAACAGATTTTGCAATACTTGATAATTCGCCGGGAATGACATGTACTCCCTCAATTATTGCCTCTGTGCCTTCTGCTATGACTCTCTCAACACTTTGAGTGACTACTGGTTTGATAATCTGCTCTTGGGCAAGAAAACCTCTCACGACAGCGCCTAGACTCTCAGGTCCGACCTGATTGAATTCATGAGCTTGATAGGTATGACAGAATAGTTCTGGATAATCCTCTTTGCTTATTTGCGTTCTCAATACTTGCCGAATGCTGTCTGTGCTTACGAATCTTGTAGCTCCGAGAGCTAGAATGGTCGACAGCAGTAACATAGACTTGCCAGTCGCGCTGGCGCCTTCCAGTATCAGGACAATGGGAGGGATTTCATCTCCTTCTCTGCGGAGCTGGTAGTATTTGTTGACAGTTTCGAGGTTTTTTCCGTAGTCCTTGTCATAAGATGAAAGAATCTGGTCCACTTCATGGATTATGTCTTTTTCTGTCGGCCAATCTTGCGTTGCCTTATGCGACTCGGCTATTTCTTCAACAATCCCCTCTGCACGTCTTAGGTGAACCCCTGATAATAAGAGACGGGATTTGATCATTGCCATGGGGTAAGGAATGAGCCAGTTTCCAGCATATACCTTCATTTCCAACTATTCCTCAAGAAGAACTAAGAAACATGTTCCTGAAAGAGCTTTCTCTCAAGATTAGAAGTCCTTTGGTCCACAATATTTTTTGAAATTGGATGCTGGGATTCCGTCCAAGGTTCGGACATCATCCTTTCGGGTGGTCTGTCTTACCCGCGCTCCTACAAATGGTAGACTCATATTGAGTTGCTGATTAATTTTTTCTATTCTAGTGCTTAAGGGGCGAATTTTGCCCTTCTTACTCTTGCATAACTTGATACATTCATCTTTTACAGAAACATACGCATCTTGGATAAGATATGACTTGCCAACTTCTATCGTGTCAATGTCAGTGTTCCAGAGAATAATATTCATAATTGCGGTTTCATCACCAACCAGAATCTCTGCTAATCGATACCTAGTATTCCATTTTTTACTCTCGATAATTCTAACAGTTCCTTTCTCTAGGACTTCAAAATGAGCGGAGAATCCAGCGTCGCCACGACCGACATCCGCCAATTTGATGACTTCCTTCTGTTTATTCCCGTCCCCGGACAAAGCTATCACTCTATACATTGACTATTTGATGCCTCTAAAGAACTCATATCTTCTTAGTCACCTCAATTTTCTCTATCACTGCATACTCTCTAATTCAAGTAGAAAGTCAATTTCACGAATGACGGTCAAAATATCGGTTTCCGACATCAAACACCTGCAAATATATGTAATCTATCGCTTTGGATGAAGAAATGATTCAAGACGATTCCCTAAAGGTTATGAATGATATTTCAATCTGAAACTTACACTATAGACCAATGGCTGATGAACCATGAGTCCAACTTACACGATAAAAAAGGAAAAGATGCAGCAGTTTGTCGAAACCATAGAGGACGAATATGATGTCTATGGACCCGTGCCCCGACGTACTACGCATGTATTCGATAAGCTTGACGACCCTTCCTTGCTTGACCTTGACTATGATAGTACTATCATGTCACCTAAGAAGTTCTTTCTTCCTGCAGAACAAAACATGCTATTATTTGATAATGAGTCTGGTACTGTAAAGGATACGATTGATAGAATTGAGCAGATGAAACCTCGCCTTCTTCTAGGCATTCATTCTTGTGACATTAATGGCATGCTCTTTCTGGACCGAGTCTTCGGTGGAAAGTATGAGGACCCCTACTATCAAGCTTATCGTGAAAATACTACAGTAATCGGGCTCAACTGTATAGAGCCCTGCGAGAATGGTTTCTGTCGTTCTGTCAACAAGAATTTCGTGCTTGAAGGATATGATTTGTTTCTGACTGAAATATCCGATTCGCACTATTATGTGCACGTTGGTTCTCCCAAGGGCGACCGTCTTCTGAGTCTTGCTTCCGAGTTCTTCACACGTGCGACTCCTGAAGATGATGCGGCTTTCAAACAAGCCTTGAAAAGAAAGCACGAATCGTTGCCAGTAGACCTGCATATTGATCATATTCATGAGTCACTTGATATGGCATGGGATTCTCCGCTTTGGGAGGAATTAGGCGAAGAGTGCATGAACTGTGGGTCTTGTGCCCTGGTCTGTCCAACCTGCTATTGTTTTGATGTAAGAGATGAACTTGATTTATCTCTTCAGAATGGCGAACGAAAACGCAAATGGGATACATGTCTCTATTATGACTTTGCGTTAGTTGCTGGCAATCATAATTTTCGAGAAGAACCTCCTGTACGTAACAAATATCGCATCTACCACAAGATGCGAGGTGCTATTCATGAGCAGGGCATGATTGCATGTATAGGCTGTGGGAGATGCATTAGTGCATGTCCTGCAGGGATAAGCATCAAAGATATTCTAAATCAACTTCAAAATCAGTGGGCATCATCCCCCACAGCAATGGAGGGATAAGATAATGCAAACTACAGTTACAGAAGAAAACGAGTATATTCCAGAAACTGCAAAACTGATTCGAAAGGAGAAAATGACGAAATATGAAACTCTCTTTGAATTTGAGTTTGATAATGAACAGATTCGAAGAGCGTTCGACTATAATCCGGGTCAATTCATGCAACTGAGCATTTTTGGCATCGGTGAAGCTCCCTTCTCAATAAGCTCTACTCCTACCAGAATGGGTCGACTTGAGTTTGGCATCCGTAGAACGGGAGATGTTACAGAAGCAATTCATGACCTTGAACTAGGTGACAAAATTGGGTTAAGAGGCCCGTATGGAAATGGTTTCCCCATGAAGAAACTTCGTGGGAAGAATATCCTCTTTGTTGCCGGCGGTATCGGCTTGGTGCCTCTAAGGTCGGTCATCAACTATGTGGCTGACCGCCGCACACAATATGGCGATGTTACTATCATGTACGGGGCATGCCTCCCGGAAGAGAGAGTATTTGTGAATGAACTGGAAAATGTTTGGCCAAAGGTTCCCGATTTCGATGTTAATCAAACTGTTGATGAATGTCGTGAAACCTGGCAAGGAAATGTCGGTGTGGTGACGACACTTTTCGACAAGGTTGATGTTGATGCTTCAGACACTGTGGCTCTAATCTGCGGACCCCCGGTTATGTACAAATTTGTTGTTGCAGACCTATTGAAGCTCGGCTTTGGTCGTGATGAAATCCTTCTATCGCTCGAGCGAAGAATGAAATGTGGAATAGGAAAATGTGCACATTGTCAGGTCGGGCACAAACTAACCTGCATGGATGGTCCAGTGTTTACCTATTTTGAGGCTGAACGATTAGTGGAGAGTATCTAGGAGGTTCCAAAAATGACTGAAGTAAGCAAACCAAAAGTAGGAATCTTCGGCCTTACAGGATGTGCAGGCTGCCAATTGAACATCCTCAATATTGAGGATCACCTACTGGAAATTCTTGGATTAGTAGACATAACTACCTGGGTTATGGCTAAAGCTGAGAACTCTGATGGCCCATGGGACATAGCTTTCGTAGAAGGCTCTGTTGCAAAGGCCTCAGAGATAGAGCGCGTCAAGAAGATACGTGAAAAATCAAAGATACTAGTTGCCATAGGTGCATGCGCCACTCATGGCGGATTGCCTGGCATCCGCAATTTCCGTGATATGGAAAAGATGAAGCAAACAGTTTATGGTGACCAGACGGATCATCTTGATGTAATTGAGATTAAGCCGGTTTCTCATTACGTTGATGTTGATGCTGAGCTGCCAGGTTGTCCAATGAATAAGAACGACTTTATCAATGCCGTCAAGGCACTGGCAGTTGGCAAAACACCGCCCGTTGCGAATTATTCAGTTTGCTATGAATGCAGAATCCGTGAAAATGCCTGCCTTCTTAATGAAGGCAAATTCTGCATGGGTCCGGTCACTCAGGCTGGATGTGATGCACTTTGTCCAACACATGGTGCAACGTGTGAGGGTTGTAGAGGCCCTGTGGCGCAGGTAAACTGGGGTGCAGAATATAAAATTTTGAAAGACTTGGGCGCAACAAAGGAAATGATACTTCGCAAGTTCCTCAAATACTGCCCATCAAGTTCAGATATGGACGAATTCAAGGAGTTGGAAATCTAATGGCTACGGATAGCATTAACATTGAGCATATAGCACGAGTAGAAGGACATGGCTCCCTCTACGTTACAACTGAAAATGGTGAACTTGTAGATGTAAAAATGTCTGTTGACGAGGGTGCCCGACTTTTCGAAGCATTTCTTGTTGGCAGAGAATACACAGAAGTCCCTGAGATGGCATGTAGAATTTGTGCAATTTGCAGTGCTTCTCATCGAGTTGTATCAACAAAAGCTGTTGAGAAAGCGATGGGGATAGAAGTGTCAAAGCAAGATGACGATCTTAGACGACTCCTAGTATGGGGTGAATACATAGAATCTCATATCCTCCATGCACTCTATCTAGCCCTGCCAGACTATATTGGACATGAGAGTGTAATCTCAGCAGCGGCTGATTTTCCAGACGTCGTAAAAATAGCACTCAAGCTGAAGAAGCTCGGAAATGACATGCAAATTTTGCCCGGTGGCCGAGAAGTCCACCAAGTGACTCCTATGGTTGGAGGGTTTAGTATATACCCATCCCATCAGGCTCTTGAGGCAATTCGTGATAGAGTTCAGAATGCACGAGCTGACTTGCAGACCTGTGTTGATGTGTGGGCAGGATTAGATGAGATTCCGTTCGAAAGGCAAACCGAATTTGTTGGCTTGAGAAGAGATGATGAATATGCTCTAGTAGATGGAGATCTTGCCTCCCTCGGTGGCATGAGAACCCCTGTAGAAGACTACAGAGAGTATATCAAAGAACGTATTCCTCCGTACAGCTTTGCCAAAGCCGGCGAGCTTGATGGCAAGGGGTTCTTCGTGGGTGCACTTGCTCGAATGAATATCAATAGGGACCTTCTGTCTCCATTCGCAAAGAAAGTTGTCGACCAATTAGGAATCGAGCTACCTAATTACAACATATTCCTCAACAATGCGGCTCAACTCGTGGAAACTGCTCAAGTGTTTGATATGGCAGAAGATACAATCGATAGCCTATTGAAAAGCGACTTGGAGTGGCATGAGCCTGAAACAGCACCAAAGGCTGGCAAAGGAACCCACATCACCGAAGCACCACGTGGCTCACTCGTTCATTCATACGAGTTTGATAGTGATGGTCTTTTGAAGAAGGCAGATATCATAACCCCTACTGCAATGAACTATACCAATTTGGAAGAGGATGTTCGGGCCTTTTACCCACAAATCAAAAACGGTAGCAGAGATGAGATTATGCTTAATTTGAACCGCTTGATTAGGGCATACGATCCTTGTATCAGTTGTTCGTGCCATCTCGCAGAGATAGAATAGAGAAGCTTTGAAAGAGCTCCTATATTTGGAGCTCTTGCTTTCTTACTTTTTTTCAGTGTTTACCCCTTGTGGAATCTGATATCACCGGCTAGGATTTCTTTGACCTGCATCTTCACAGGCATCGGGGAAACCCTTTTGTCCACTGATGTACAAACGAGGAAGTCAACAGGTTGATGAGATGTTATACCCATGACGCGGCAAACACCACGATTATTCATGATAGGTTTAGCAGGATTCTTCGTACTCATACTTTTTAGCTCTGTGACCCTCACTTCTGCCCAATCCTTTGGTGATAACTGGGTCGAAGACTCCCGATTGCATATCTATTTGGAGTTTGACAACCGGCCGATTGTTACTGCGGGAGAGTCCAATCCAATTATCATTAATCAAGAGGAACCCATGACACTATACCTGCAGCTCAACGTAACAAATGATGTGCCTTTAAACATCTCAGGACAAATTTGGTTTTACTACAATGGCATTGCTGTATTTCCCTTAGAAGTGCGAGCTCCTGGGAGTAATTCCTCTTGGCTAGTTCTGCCCCATGATTATCCTATTCCTGGAGTTGCTGCTGATCTCAACATGGGTGAGCTATTGAGTGTGGCAGGTATTCCGATTTCTACGGGAATTTTCCAAGTATCTCTCAATTTCTCATATTACGAGATGGACTCTACTGATGCCTCAAGAAGTAGTGTCCTGCATACGCTGGGTACTCAATTCTACGTTTCCATTCCACCTGAATCTATCATTGATGTGATAACTACTCCTGCGGGTGCAGCTGCAACCGTTGCTACGATTGGAGCAGTTACAGGTCTTGGAAAAGGAATCTGGACTATCTTAGATGGAATTCAGACAGCTCATAAAGTGCGGAGCATCCAAAAGAAAGCGTCGGAAATACGTTCACTTCCAAATCTTACTGTTCTCGGTGCACTCCCAGCTCTTTTTGCTATAGTAGCAGGAATGACCAAACTGAAGAAGAAAAAAAGTAAAGAAGAAGACACCGAAAGTGATGCCGAGAAAGAGCAAAGGGAGAAGATTAGTGAATATCGGCTTCGTCAGCGGTTAAGAGAAGTCGCACCGGAGTCATGGCCTCAGGAAAAATGTCCCAATTGCCTGAGAAAATGGAGCAAAGACAAGGCATTCTGCAAGAAGTGCAATCTGGATACGGAGAGCGCAAAGAGAGCATATACAGAAGTACTTCTTGATAAGGTAGAACCATCACTAAAACTGCTCAATAAAAAGAAATCCATCTCCGTGCGTAAGCTTGCCAAGAAGACCAAATCGAACGAATATAACGCAGGTGTTGTGGCCGCCGCAATGGTAGATGTTGGTCTAACAGAAGTTTCCAAGGTTGAAACACCCATCAAGAGCTTTGTTCTAAATGTTGGTGGTCTTCTTTTCTTGGTGTTGACTTGGCAGCAGTTGTTGGGTGGTGCGGCTAGTCAATGGCAGACAACTCTAACCATAGTCGGGGCTGGCATGTCTCTAGCTGTCATAGTGGCACTGTTCTTCGCTAGGAGAACACAAGTGAAGAAATTGAGAGCAGAGATCGAGCTCGATGATATGGATGGCGACACGTCGTTTGAAGAACTACCACCACCAGAGCAAAAACCTGCTGAAGAAAATGATATGCGCGATATGAGTGGACAACCCCAAATGGATAGTGAGCTTAAAGAAGACGAATCCGATTTGGAGTTGCAACCCTCTTATGAGCAGGAGCATCACCCTTCGCCTGATGATCAGTCAGAAGAACCCGAGCGTGAGTCATTAACTCCTGAGGAACTTGAAAAGGAAAAGAAGTAACTTTAGAACAAAAATGATAACGTTCCTTCCTCACCAGATACGATGCCGTAGTGTTAAGTATCAACCTGTAAAAAACTGACTATCGTTCATGGGCAATTAGAAACAGTGAATAGGGACTTTTTTTCGAGATGTAAGTGAGGAATAAAGAATGATTCGGAAGATTGCAGTCATCGGTTGCGGTGCAGCTGGTGCAACTGCCGCAATGCAAGCTAGGAAACACGATAGAAAAGCGGAGATCACGGTGTTTAACAGAGAGCAGTACTCTCAATACTCACGATGTGGCCTCCCGTATACTATCTCTGGAAAAGTCCGAGAGTTCGAAGACCTCATCTTAATGCCACTTGATAATTGGGATATGTTGAAAATTGATGCCAAATTGTCCACGAATGTCACCAGCATTGATCATGATGCGAAAGAATTGGAATATGAAGACGAATCGGGCAAAGGCACATTGGAATATGACGCAATCATTTTCGCGACTGGCGCGGAGAATGCTGACCCTCCAATCAAGGGTTTGGATAAGAACCGGGTCTATGGGCTTAGAACTATTGACGATGCGAAGATGCTAGCGAAAGAGGCTGAAAATGCCGAGAAGATAGTTGTTATCGGTGGAGGCCTAGTTGGAATGGAAACCGCTGAAGCATTCGTTGAGCGCGGCTTAGATGTAACTGTTGTAGAGTTCCTTCCAAATTGCCTCCTGGCCATGGTTGACCCTGACATAGCAGATATCATAGAAGAGCATTGCAAAGGGCATGGCCTCAAGATTCTTACGAACACTGCTGCGCAAGAAATAGTTGGTGATAAAGAACCGAGTGGAGTAATCGTCAAAAACCGAGAATCTGGTGAGGAAAGCGAAATTCCCACTGACGCAGTTGTGGTCGCAACTGGAGTGCGTGCCATAACAGAATTAGCTGAGAGCATCGGAGTCGAGATTGGCCCAACAAAAGCAATTAAAACGAATGAGAAGATGCAGACCAACCTGGAGGATGTCTATGCTGTTGGTGACTGCGCGGAAAACCTCGAATTTATCACCCGTAATCCAATCACCATGGGCTTGGGAACAATTGCCGTACGGGAAGGAAGAGTTGCTGGGATCAATGCTGCCGGTGGGGATGTAACTTTTCCAGGAATTGTGGGTGCAAAAGTGACGAAGCTATTTGGCCTTGAAATCGCTAGTACTGGGATGACTGACAGTCTGGCCGAAAAACTGGAAGTGCAAGTGAAGAAAGGCTCAATCAAGGGACTAACAAAACCTCCCTACTATGTTGGTGGAAAGGACATTAAGGTCAAAACATATTTCCGCAAGGAAGATGGAAGACTGGTGGGCGGTCAGCTAGTGGGTGTTGAAGACGCCGCTATGAGACTTAATGTCATAACAATCGGTATTCAAAACGATGTGGATGTTGCTGAATTCTTTGATTTCGAGAACTGTTATGCTCCCGCTATTTGTGATACCTGGGACCCACTCGTTCAATCAGCAGATGCTGCAAGACGAAGACTGCGGATGTAGGTTGGATAATGAGCCAAATCGAGAGATATTGGCTCTTTTATCCTTGTTTTCTGTGAGATTCTCAGTCATCGGATAACTGTGATGTTGTCCAGTACATATTGGAATGAACTCACTTGGGTTGGTGAGCTCGGAATAAGTAGTATCCTCTCAATCTCTGTATCGCTTTTCGAATGGTCGAAAATTGCTTTTCCTATTTCTTCTGCAATTTCCCAACTTGGCACATGTCCGGCCTCAAGCCCAAACGTGAGAATCCCGACATCTGACTGGAATAACCTATCAGCCTTCCTGAGGGCTTTCATGGTCGTCTTGAAGATTTTTTCTCTTCGATTTGGGTCCTGCATGGTTACTTTCGGCCAGTATTCAACATTCTCCGCTGTTTCCACTTCTTGTATTGAAATTCCAAGTGTTGATTTCTGACTAGAAGTGAGCCCTGCATCAAGGGAGGTCTCTTCTGACTTTACGATGAATCCTAAGTTGTTTTTTTCATAGGGACCCATCTCGATAGATACGTGGATATCATCGAAAAGCCATTCCATCTTTTTTCAACTCTTGATGATTCGTTCTATTATTTTATACGCATTGTCACTATAGCCCACTAAGAAAACTCTTTGCACTGACAAGTCTTCTTCTTGTGATTCTATTCCTTCCAATATTGCTCGGATTGATTCTTCGGTGGATAGGCCTCCAACGCCTGCACCAATTGCTGGAAAGGCTATGGATTGAACTCCATTCTGACTTGCGAGGTTCATTGCATGTTTCACTGAAAACTCTACATTCACTACTGTCGCTCTTCCTCCAGGTGGCATTCCAGCTGCATGAATCACGTATTTTGCAGGCAGATTACCAGCAGAAGTTATTACCGCCTCTCCCGGTCTGACAGGTCCTTGTTCCATTGCTTCTTTCTCAATACTGTCTCCACCTTTCCGCTTGATAGCTCCAGCGACTCCAGCTCCCATCCAGAGATCTGAATTAGCCGCGTTAACAATGGCGTCAACCTCTAGTTCTGTTATGTCCCCTTTATGTGAAACTATCTCCATTGGAATTCACAACTGAATAGGCCACTCGTCATCTCTGTCTCATTGATTAGCCGTTATTATATGAAAAACATTTTCCCACTCCAAAAACCCTATCTTTGAAATGTGCTGCTTAATGCTGGGCGACAAAGCTGACTGGCATTCCTCAAGATGAATACGCTGCTCTAGTAGAGAAATATGGTTCTCCCAGGCAATTGGATTTCGAGGCGGATTTCCAAGATTTTGAATGTGAACTGGTTGAGAAGAGTGCTGCGAGAGGAAGACAACATGACATAACATGCTTCATTCCCAAGGATGGAGGCTATGTAACGATACAGAAGCATGATTACGCCAATACCGGCATCTTTCGTGCCCCTTCTGGTGGAGCAAAATCAAATGAATCAATTGAGGATGCTGCAGTGCGTGAAATGAAAGAAGAAACTGGATATGACGTCAAGTTAAATCGGTTTGTGCTTGACCTCAAATTGGATGTCGTATGTCGTTCCCGAAGTATCATATGGCGGTCTCTCGTATTTCTTGCTGATATCGTTGGCGGTCAAATGAAACCGATTGATACGCGTGAAATATACGATGTTAAAATTTCTTCTAGAGAAGAAATGCTCGGCCCCATCGCAGACAAAATGGAGAAGTCGGGTTGGGGTGGATTTGAGTATAGAGCCTTCCTAACAAAGAAATTCTTCTCCGCACTTGATAGAAATATACGAAAATAAGAATAGAAGGCCGAAGCTTGCAGCCTTCAGAAGTCCGGGGCCATAGTGATGTTTAGCTCTCGGACAAGTTCTTTGTATCTGTTCCGTACTGTTACTTCTGTCACACCTGCAGTGGATGCTATTGCTCTTTGAGTGACTCGATTGTCAGTTAGAATGGATGCCACATAGATGGCTGCGGCGGCTAGGCCTCTTGGGTCTCTGCCTGTAACCAATCCGTGTTTCTTCTTCGCATTTTCGAGTATCTCCAGAGCCTTGTGCTGTATCGCTGCCGGTAAGTCAAGATCTGTCACAAATCGTGGTACATATTTCTCGGGGCCCGGAATGGGCATTCTGATTTTCAACTTCATTACAAGCTGACGGTAACTAGCACCAACTTTCTTCTTGGAAACTCTAGACTGTCTGGCAATTTCCTCAAGTGATCGAGGCGATTCTCTGAGTCTGCACGCTGCATAGACTGCAGCTGCAACTAGTGCATCGATTGATCTGCTTCGTACAAGTCGCTTCACAATCAATTTTCTGTAAAGCATCGCGGCAAGCTCTTTGATGCCATCCGCAAGGCCGAGTTGTGATGCGATTCGGTCAAGCTCGGTCATGGCTTGAGCAAGATTCCTGTCTACAGAGCTGTGAACTCTGGACCTGATTTGCCACTTACGAAGTCGATATATTTGTGCTCTTTGTTTTGCTGAAAATCTCCGTCCTGAAGAATCTCTGTCTCTCCAGTCGATCATTGTGGAGAGACCTTTGTCATGGATAGTGTAATTCGTCGGAGCACCAGTTCGTGCCCTTGAATTTCTTTCTTCAGTGGTAAAAGCTCTCCATTCTGGCCCGTGGTCTATCCTATGTTCATCCAAGACAAGTCCGCAAGTTCCACAGATAACCTCTCCCTTTTCGCTATCCCGGACGAGGTCTTCACCGCCACATTCCGGACATGTGGTCCTCACTTTATCTTGTTTTGCTTTTTCTTTTTTTGTGTCGCCACTGGATGCCATGTTTCTACATCTCTCTCCTTGTCTTCTGCGGCTATGACTCCGACCAGCGTGTTTTGCCATCACTCGAAGACATGTTCCGCACATAAGTTGGAATTAATCAGGATAATTGGCTCATGGTCTAACCTCTTGTCACTAAAATACAAATGAGTGGCACGAGAATGTTCGCACAGCTGGCAATTACCCCTTCAGGTTCCGCTACATTTATATGGTTTGCCGGAACGCTTATAAATCTTTGTATTTCGTTGTGCCAAATACAATATCAGCTACTGGAACCTTTCTCCCCAACAAACAAATGTATGAATCAAATGAATTTAAGTTTAATGGGTGGAGTTTTTCCAGCATAATTTCAACAGCATTCATTAACACTCATTGTGGTATTATCAACTATTTACGTTGTTTTACCACTTGCTTTCCTCGCTCAGTCACATAGTATGTTACACTACTACCCTCCTCATGACAGGTACCAGCCATTGGACAGCCCGCACATTTTGGATCACCAGTTGGAGTAACCTCTTGCCTTAAGTAGCCTCTTTCAACCAATAGACGTAGGACGTCGTCAAGTGTCTCAGGTTGAATACCCACTTCTTTGGCAATTTCCTTCTTGTAGACCATCTCATTATCTATGATTATTTTCAGAACATCAAAGATCATGTGTATCAACTCGATTTTCCATTTTTTCTGTTGTATCTGAATGCCAAAAGACTGCCGCAAACATCACTACGACAATGGGGAATGTCCAAAGAGTTGGCTCGATATCCATCACTACAGACCAACTTTGCCAATCCTCAAATGACAAGACCCATCCTAACGCATTTGTCAGAAGAATAGTGAGCTTCAACAAGAATAGAAGAGCTGAGAGTAGGAGTCCAGCAGTTGGATATGCGATGGCCTGTTTTTGCCTAAGTCTGAGAGCTGAAACACCACTGAGAAAGACTGCTGCTAAAACTAGTAGCACGAATATCGTGACTAGATCCGGTGTAAGAAACCATAAACTGACTATTCCCATGAATTCTAGAATCTGCATAACAGCAGCAGTGACATAGAGGAGACCCGCGGCAGAAGAAATTACCGCCATCAACCGCGGCTTCTTCGAGAGCATATTTATGTCCAGATTTCTAACCAAACAGAAAACCTCCTATTGACACCACTGCGAGGGCCATAAAATACGCCAAAAACGTTTGATAGACAAAAGAAAATATTGTCCATTTCCATGATCCCGTTTCTGACTTTATGACCGCCATTGTCGCTATGCAGGGGATATATAGCAAAACAAAGACCATTAAAGCAAAAGCCGAAACTGGGCTCATCAAAGCTAGCAATGAAGCCTGAATTGCACCTTGCCCTTCAACTGCGAGGATTATGGCTAGTGATTGCACAACTACTTCCTTAGCCAAGAGCCCAAAAATCAGTGCAGCAACTATTTGCCATTCAAACCCCAGTGGTGCAAATATTGGTGCTACATATCTTCCCATAATGCCAATAAAAGAATCTGCAATCGGAACCCCATATCCCGCTGGACCGAATGAAGAGAGAGCCCAAATTATGATGCTACCAATGAGGAGGTATGTGCCTGCTCGTTTTAGAAACATGACTCCTCTCTCCCACATGTGTCGGAATGAGCCATGGACTGTGGGCATTTGGTACATGGGCAGCTCCATCACCAATGGAGAGATTTCATCCTTCAGAGCAGTATGTTTCAGAAGGAATCCAATAATTACAGCCATCACTATCCCAAGGATATACAGTAGAAAAACAACCGTGCCTGCCATTGATGGGAAGAAGATACCAGCAATCAGTACATAGACAGGAAGTCGTCCCGCACATGACATCAGGGGCGCAATGAGAATTGTTGTCAGTCTATTGGAGCGTCCCTCTACCGTTCTGGAACCCAGTACAGCTGCAACACTGCAGCCAAATCCCAATAAAAGGGGAATGAATGATCTACCATGCAGACCCATCTTAGTCATCCAGCGATCCATTACAAATGCTGCTCGAGCAAGGTATCCTGTGTCCTCAAGAACAGATATTGCCAAATACAGGAGGAATATGGGTGGAATGAAAGTGAGGATAAAACCAACACCTCCAACGACTCCGTCAGTCACTAGAGATGCCAACCATGGGATAGGTATCTGTGATGTATAAGTGGATATCCATGCAAAAACTGCTTCAATCATTGCCATGAAAACCAATGAGACCTGGAATGTGAAATGAAACATTGTCCACATTACAACCAAGAAAACAGGTATTCCTAGATACCGATGAAGAAATACCTCATCCAAAAGGTCACTGATATTCCATTTTTCTTCTCCAGGTTCGTAGACCTCGCAAAGAATGTCACCTATTATCTCGTACCGTTGATCTGCTAGAATGAGTTGAGGGTCCACATAGTCGGAGGGTTCCTCTAATGCTTCCTCCACATCTAGGTCTTCAAATGATTTCAGATGGTCACCTCCAGGACTTTTTTCTTGATTTTCTCATCCAGTTGCGAGAGAATTTCTGGGTCTCTTTCTAAAATCTTGAGTGCCACCCATCTTGGAGGAAATCTTTCCAACAATTCCTTTTCATTTTCCAGTAACAAAACAATCTGCTTTAGTTTTCTCTCTATTCCTCGTCTGTACTTGATTGCGGGTGGCTTCAGTTTTTCATATTCTCCATGATGATGAAATCGAGGATGATAATGAAGATGGTTGTTTCCATTCAAGTCGCCGGGTAGATGTTCCTTCTTGGGCCCCTCTCCGGTTTCCAAATTCTTGTGGGAATTCTCTGGAATAGCTTGATAGATCGCCTCTTTGAGGTCCTCCATGCCTGCTTTGGTGGTGGCGGTTGTTTTGACTACAGGTGCATCGAGTCTTTTTGATAATTGCTCAGCGTCTATCCTATCTCCTTTGGTTTCAACAACATCATGCATATTCAGTGCAACAACAAGATTGACCTGCATTTCGATTAGAAGTAAAGTAAGATACAAATTCCTCTCAAGTTGTGCTGCATTTACTATGTCAACTACAACATCTGGACGATGGTCGATAAGATATCTCCTCGCAACACGTTCATCTTCGGTAACAGCACTCAGACTGTATACTCCTGGCAGATCCACTATCTCAAATTCGTAATCCTTGAATTTGTAATATCCCACCTTTTTTTCTACTGTTTTGCCAGGCCAATTTCCGGTGTGTTGTTTGGAACCGGTCAGGTTGTTGAATATGACTGACTTCCCAACGTTGGGGTTTCCAATTAGCGCCACTTCAATCTTCATTTTTTCTGATCAAATCTCCTTCACCAATAGTCTACGAGCGAGGCTTTGACCGAGAGCTATTCTCGTGCCACGGATCTCCAACAGGACTGGCCCTCTGTCGCTACCTTGCACAACCTCAAACGAGCAGCCCTTTGTGAGGCCCAAATCAAGAAGACGTCGCATGACTTCCCTCTCCCTCCTATGCCAATTTGCATGGCTCCTGTGTCGTCTTCCCATGCGTCTTCCGTGTCCTTTAGGTTGGGCTCCTGCATGCAATGTTGAGTTGACTGGTGCAAAACCTGCAAGCACGCATTTACTTCCGGATGAAACTGATGTCAGAGGAACAAGTTTGTCCTGTCCTTTATGGTTTCTCATTCCATTAGCCATGAATTCACCATCAAAACGTTGTAATTGGGAAGTTAGACTCATCTAACTCTTATTGAACAATTCTATTATGGTAATAAGGGTTAAGGATTGACGCATAAGACTGCTTGTGAATCCAAGAACAAAGACTCTGTTTGAGCCACACCGGAATTATTACATATGAATCCAGAACAAAAGTGGATGGCGAGATTCATGTCCTATTACAACACCCCCATAAAATACGGCGATAAGAAAGTCAGCGAATTTATCCCCAAGAGCGTAAAACATGTTGAGATACTACGAATTGGTGATGTTGAACCGTATTTCGAAAATTTTCATGATAAGCTGGAAGAAATTTTGGAGGCGCCTCTTGAGAGTGAACCTTTTGATGATGTTGTGAATGAGCTCTATGAGCCGGGAAGGACCATTATGATAATCATAGATGACAATACTCGCCCGAATATTCACACTCGTGTTCTCTTGCCCTTTATCACGGATAGACTTCTTAGCTCGGGCGTCGCTAAGAAAGATATATCCATCATCATCGCCAGTGGTTCACACAAGCAACCTACCCCTGAAGCAATTGAGCATAAAATTCTAGGTTCTGATCTCTATGAGAAATGGAAAGATAATATTTTGATACATGATTGTGACTCAGGAAACAAATATCTGGGAGATACTAGTCGTGGGTCACCAATTCACATAGATGAGCGTGTACTGAATGCTGCGCTTGTCATCCCACTGAGTGATTCGGAGTATCACTATTTTGCTGGTCAGGCAGGAACAGTCAAGCTATTCTGTCCTGGGGTGGCAGGAAGGGAAACCATCAGAATCAATCACCCTCGTATGTTTGACCTTGAGAGAGGATTCGTCGAGGGATGCAGACTTGGTAATTGTGAAGGCAACCCCGTCATTGAGGACATGATAGAGGTTGCAGAGAAGGTGAAAGAGAACCTTCCAATGTTCTGCATAGACTCGATTGTTCATCACGGAGAAATCGTCTATCTTCAAGCCGGTGACCTCATTGCCTGTCATAAAGCAGCTCGAGAGCCCCTAGAAGAACTTAGAGTCGTAAATGTTGATGAACCCGGTGATATTGTATTCGTTTCGGTAGGCGAATTGGGTCTGAATCTCTATCAAGCAGGTAAGGGAATTCATGCCGCTTGGAATGCTGTTCGTCACGACAAAAATGGCTGGATTGTTTTACTCGCACCCTGCCAAGAGGGAATTGGTAGTGATGCCTATGAGCGTGCCATGAAGGCTGCCCAGGATTTGGAAGTTATGGATGCCCTTCGATTTGTAATTAAGACATATGGGTCTGAGAAGACTTTCAAAATTGGAAACCAGAAACCTCCTGACCTGTTTCGAATTCTTCTAGATGTTGCTGAAGGGAACATCAAGGTTGTTACTGAGCTCGACCAAGATGAACTGAGAAACGTTTACCGAATGGAGGCATGTAATCCCGAGTCTCCTGAGAATGCTGAAAACATTCTACGAGATATTATGCAGCGCTTTCTGGATGAGAATCCAGACCCGCGTGTCTATGTCCTTGATGACCCAGGTTTGTTGGTTAAAGTGGAGAACCAAATAAACTAAGGTCATATGAGTAAAATATAGAATCGAATTGTGCGATAGGCGGGTTTTGCCGCCTATCCTTCAATCCTACTAGGCTTCAATCTTCCATGTAGGGCCATCTTTTGTGTCAGTAATCGACACGCCCATCTCAGTCAGTCTGTTTCTGATCATATCCCCGGTTTCGTAGTCTTTCTCTTCTCGCGCCTTTTCTCTTATCTCAAGCAGGAGTTCGATAGATTTCTCTACGATACTCCGCAACTCTGATGAACCTGTCAGTTCTTTCCTTGAGATATCAATGCCAAGGATTTCTAGCCTAGTTGACAGTACAGCGAGCGCTTCTCGAAGTACTGCGGCCTTACCAGTTTCTTCAAGATTTGCATTCAATGTTCTTATGAAGGAGAAGACCGCTGCGATTGCGCCTGGCGTATTGAAATCGTCATCCATCTCCTTCTCGAATTCGGTCTTCAGGAGCTCAATTGCTTCTGCTATGTTATCATCTGCTTCAGTTGGTTGCACCTTCTTCTTGGTAAGGATACTAATCCTTCCCCTTATAGCGTCGACAGCATTGCGAATTCTCTCAACAGATTGTGTTGCTTGTTTGAGTGCTTGATTATTGTAATCCAGAGGTTGTCGATAATGCCCTGAAACAAGGAAGAATCTCACACCTTGATTGTCGTAATTATCCAATACTTCCCGGGCAGTGAAGAAGTTGCCTTCAGATTTTGACATTTTATCCTCATTGATAGTTAGAAATCCATTGTGAAGCCAGTACTTGACAGGTGTTTCCACTCCATAGGCTGCCGCTGATTGTGCAATCTCATTCTCATGATGAGGGAAAATTAGGTCCTGACCTCCACCGTGGATATCGAAGGGAACACCCAAGTAGTAGGATCCCATAACTGAGCACTCCGCATGCCAACCGGGTCGACCCTTGCCCCAAGGACTATCCCAAGAGGGCTCACCAGGCTTCTTTTCTTTCCAAAGAACAAAATCGCGCGGGTCCTCTTTCTTCTCACCCGTTTCAACACGTGCCCCTGCTGCCAGTTCATCTGGGTCAATCTTCGATAAGACTCCGTAGTTCTCCCATTCACTGATATCGAAATAGACATCACCATTCGCGGCATATCCGACTCCTCTATCCATGATGGATTGTACCATATCGATGATGTCATCCATGTGCTCTGTTGCACGTGGATTTACACTCGCAGGTTTTAGATTCAATTCATCCGCAATCTGTAGGTATTCTGCAATGAATTTCTCAGCGAGTTCTTGAACCTCGATACCTTGCTCATTGGCCCGGGTAATCATTTTGTCGTCGATATCAGTAAAGTTCGTGACATAGAAGACATGGAACCCTCTGAATTCGAGATAGCGCCGGATGGTGTCAAAAGCGGCAAACGACCGTGCGTTTCCAATGTGCGGGTAATCATAGACCGTTGGACCGCATACATACATTCTAACTTCGTTTTCATTGAGAGGTTGAAATTCTTCTTTTGAGCGCGATAGAGTGTTGTATACCTTGAGCATTTCCCACACCGTTTCTCCTTTCATATCTTCAATTATAAAAAGACGTCTGCAATTGTTGCCTGTTTCTGTTGCATAAATCTTAGTACCAACCTAACGAAACGTCTAAAGACAAAGGTATTATTCTGTCTATATGTGCTTGGATTATGGAAGAAGATATTCAAAATGCCATCGATACAGCAAGAGGCCTGCATGAAGATGGTCATGAGGAGGAGTCCGAATGGGTCCTCAGGGATGCGTTGTCAAAAAACCCCGATTCGCCAGAATTACTGACTGAGTTGGCTGCTGTATTAGTTAGAAACAATCGTGATACAGCGGCAGAGAAACTTCTCCGAGAAATAATCGATGATTATCCGGAGCAGGAACGAGCTATATCCTTGTTAGGTAGGCTACTTGACAGTCTGTTGAGAATTGATGAGGCAAAAACGCTTTATCGCTCGAAGCTAAAGGAGAATCCCAGATTCCATGTGGTGACAGATGATCTCTGTAGGATTCTCTTGAGTGAAGACCGAGAAAAGAAGGCATTAGAACGTGCATGGGATCATGCAGAGAGATTCTCTGATGAACCTGGTGCATACGATGCAGTCAGATATGTGCTCATGACAAAACAAGAAGATCTCGAACTGAAACCGTATGAAACAGACTCTTCCATTTTGAAAGAATTGGTTGATAATCTCATTCAACAATCCAAGATTGTATTGAAAATGGATGACAATATTCTCGAAGAATCGAAGAATGAAGACACATTGGGATTCGATATAATAGACGAAATGAACCGAATTGAGTGTGACTTAGAACACGTTCTGGATACAGCCGATGAGAATAACATGAAGATATCGAAGCAAACAAGTAAACGAGCCAAGCAGTTGCTGGCAGATTTACACAGCCGACAGCATTGATTGTGCTCCCTTATGGGTCACTGCCATTTGAAGTATGGGACATTGAGCTCATTAGGCTTCTCTTCTTTGCTCAGGAAAATGACATTTTGTTCCATGACTTCAGCTAAGAAGATATGAATTGGGTGTTCCTTCAGAATTTCCAGCATCTTTGTTCTATCTTCTCCCTCTAGTCCCATCACCTTCAACATGCTTCTCCAATTGACAGGTCGGTCCAGATTCTTCTCCACAATAGCTAGAACTCTTTTCCGTGAACCAGGAGTCATTTTTAGAATATTTGCGTCTCTTAGAACAGCCTTAATCCTCATGGACGTTCACATCTGCGAATTACTGATAGGAGGAAATAAGCCTAACTCTTCATGATTCATTCCCACCCCTATTCATCTTGATGCAGATTCCTAGATTATCTCGAAAATGGGGCTCTAATGCAGTTTGCTGCGCGGTCACTCTGTTTTATTCCCGGATATTTTTTTCAGAATGAAGAAATCTCCTTTTCGAATTTTGTATGTGACCCAGAATATCATAGATAAGGCCAAGATGATAATTCCAAGAGCAGTAACCAGCACGATTTCGAAATAGAATGTTGTGAGCGGGCTCAATAGGCTAGCTAGCACCCCAATCAATGCCCAAACACCCACAGAAGAGAATACAAAGTCGTTCCTAGTAAACAACACCAGCAAGTAAATTACGAGTGCAATGACAAGTACGATAATTGTCCATCCGACTTCTCCAATAGGTGCTGCTGAAAACCCAGATAATACTAGCGCTGAGGAAGTATTGACAATGGCTGCAACAGTAATCCAGCCGCAAAGCATGCTCCATCCCACTGTAACAAAGATGTGCTCTCGTAGCGACCTCTCCCGTAGGTTTATCCCCAACCTCAGATAAGCTCCGAGCGAAGTTAACAGGTAGGCAAACATCGCTGCAACACCCGGCCAGACATAGCCGCCCCCCCAGAGTATGTACCAAGCCGCTGTTGATAACCATGAAAGCAAGAAGAATACATTCACATCATGAACGTAGGGCATACTAATCTTCTCTTCAAAAGGTTTGAAGATGTCTCTTGCCTGATAGAAATAGAACAATGCTTGGAAGAGGAAAATGGGACCCCAAATAGCAAATGTGAATCCAGCGGGGCTAAGAATCTTCGTTGCAGTATCCTGGAAAACATTCATTGCATCAACACCTGAGAATGATATTAGAAGGGTCGCAAAGATGGGAGTCAGTAAATTAGTAATCTGTAAGACCATTTTTTTCTTCTGTTTTTCCATTTATCCACTATCCTAGATAACTTGCTATCCATCTCTGCCCCTATTTATGTGCATTCTCCATAAATATGCTGGCATGAATTCCTTGTTAACATTCTTAGCACAGTACTACAAACCCGCCCCAACGTTCAGTAAATGTCAAAGTTTTTCAAGGTTAAAAGAAAAACCAACTCAAGAAAGTCGTTAGCTTCATCTAATACAGGTGTTTCATCATTGCTCGCATCCAGACAGGCATATACTCAGACATTTAGGATACTGGGAGCAGCCTCGGAGAGTTTGACTCACGTGCTCATAATATCCGGAGTTATTGCTTTCATGGTATTTATTGCTGGGATGGTAAGGGAACGAAAAAGAACAGACTCCCCTTCTGGTATATTCAAACGTAAACCGTTGCTTGTTCCAGCAATTGCTTTCATACTGACTGCATTACTTGTAATGAGTTTCTTTCCGATTCCGATGTCTGATTACTACGGAAGAAACGAAATACAGGAAAATATCAATGGAATCGAAACCATAGATTTCACAGTGTATGACAGTATCTTCTATTCAAATACTCTTGATGTTACTGTAGCGGAGATATTAGACTTCAATGAGTCATTACATGTCGAGCTGGAAGGCTACGCGAATGACACGCTCACCATTAATTCAACGTTCATCATTAATGGAACAGGTGGAGGACCAATCATAACACATCATGAATTCAGTATTCCTTTGCAGCCTGGATCATACGAGCTCATTACCAAAGTAAGCTGGTATGAAGATGGGGTTGAGATTGGTGGACCCACAAGTGTGAATGTTATCTTGTCGCAACCCATGGCTTCTGGAATGTTTAATGAGGTGCTTCAATGGCAAACATACCAGTTCCTATTGCTGGTACTTTCCATCTTCCTTCTAATTCTAGGTTTATATATCACAACTGAGAAGAAGACTCGTGCTAAGGAAGGTTATGAGCGTAGATGGGATCTCCTACCATATGGATGAAGCTCGATGATTTCCGCATGCTCAGGTGCCACTCTGGTCAGATTGGATTAATCATCGATACTAATGAGATTCGATTCCGTAGTATGTCATCATATCGACATTAACCCCAGCAAGCTTGAGATACATCCATAGTTGCATTTTATGCATGGCTAAGTGTGAAATACATTCACTAAGATAATGTGCCCAACTCTCCATGCCTTCTTCCATATAGAATGGCTTAAGGTTCTCTTCCAGCATCTCATTATCGGATTTGCCTTGAAAGAACTCAATCATCTTCTCAAGACCCTCATCAAAAACGCCTAACATTTCCTTTATGCTATTGCGATTGAGATTACGCTCTCTCTTCTGAGCAGCATCACGACTATCCAATTCTCCCGAATAGATTGCGATATCCATGTGGGGGATCTGGACAGTGTGGTTTGCTAGCTGTTTCATATTCCGCATGCTTTCCTTTGGCGCAAAATTCAAGTCTTCACCCTCAGCTGTTGATAGCACTACACGCGTCTGATTTGCCTCTCGCTTTAGGCTCTCAAGCAGCACATCAGAAATCTTACCCATATTCATCAGCTCATGTACAAGTCATGTTGTTATCAAATTCCACGGAGTCCTTGGATAAAAAATCTTAGTTCTACTTAAAGCGAAATCCATTGGCTAATCCTACCATTTTCTCCCCGGACATCTGAATCTCCTGTCAGTATTCTTGACATGTATCTAGCAACAGAAATGGGAGGAATGTATTTTGAATGGATACTATTGAAATGACGGTATCAGTTTATACCTCATCAGAAACGGCGCCTTATTCAGTTAAATTAGACATCCTTCTAGAATGATGGAAAGATTCTTGTTCTAGTAATCAAATACTTGATGTTTGGAGGAAATAGGAATTTGCAAGATATGAAGGTCTTGGGATATGCCGCAAGAGAAAAAGGGGAGCCACTAGAACCAATCGAATACGAACCGCCCAAAATTGGGAAGCATGATGTCAGAGTCAGGATTACTCATTGTGGTCTATGCCAGACGGATATCCATGGCATCGATGATTATTACGGAATAACCACATATCCCTTTGTCCCCGGCCATGAGATTGTAGGGTCCGTATCATCTGTGGGCAGTGCAGTGTCAGAACTAAAGGAAGGCGATCGTGTTGGTATCGGCTGGCAGGGTAGGTCTTGCATGAAATGTGAATGGTGCTCACAGGGGGAAGAACAACTATGTGAGGACATCGTTTCGTCTGGAACTTGGATGCCCTATGGAGGTTTCTCTTCTTCTATCAGTGTGGATAGTCGCTTTGCCTACCTGCTTCCTGAAGCAATGCCGTCCGAGGTTGCCGCGGTGCTCATGTGCGCTGGGGTCACAGTCTACTCCCCACTCAAATCGCTGGCAACACGAGACAAGCAGAAGATTGGTATCATTGGCGTGGGTGGGTTGGGCCATCTGGGATTACAATTCGCCCAGGCGCTTGGTTACGAAGTCACCGCAATTTCTTCCTCTCCAAAGAAGAAAAAGGAAGCACTTGCCTTTGGAGCAGACCACTTCATCATTTCCGACGACCATGACAGTTTACAGAACGCTATGCTCAGTTTTGACCTGCTGCTATGCACAGCCCACGGAAAGATTGACTGGGAATTGCTGTTGGGAACTCTGAAAAAGAATGGAAAGTTCGTTCTTGTAGGCTTCCCAGATGTTAAATTCAATTCAACAGACCTCGTGGCACACCAATTATCAATCACTGGTTCCTTCCTCGGTAGTCGGGCTACAATGCAGGAGATGCTCTCCTTCGCGCAGGAACATAAGATCAAGCCCAAGGTTGAATTGATGCCAATGGCAAAAGTCAACGAAGCGATTCAAACGCTAAAGGATAACAAAGCCCGATACCGCATTGTCCTATTCAATGATATGGGGGAGCACTGAAACATCAAGAAGAGCTGAATCGAAAAGACAACAAAACCCATTTTTCACGTTATCCCACTCATTTCTGCAAGTATCAGCTTAGCTGGATTTTCTCAAAGAGCTTGTAGTGTCAAATGAATTGCTTATATTGTTGATAGAGTATATCCTTTTAACAAAATTGCAGAAGCTTATGCTGACAAGGGACATAAAGTGGGTAGTATTGTGATATCATTGCACCCAGAGGAAGTGATTCAATGAGTGATTCATCTAAGGATACATGCGCTGCAAGGGAGCTAATGAATGGCATGAAAGCAAGTTGTTCGCAAGCAATCTTCGCTACGTTTGGTCCCTACATGGGAGAAAAAGGAGTTGACATGGAAACCTGCATGAAGATCGCATCTGCCTTCGGTGGAGGAATAAACCTCACGGGTAATGTCTGCGGGGCTTTGACAGGTGCTCTAATGGCAATTGGCCTAGAATTTGGTGATGGACGCCCAATGAACCCAAGGGTAGCTGAAGTCTCCAATCGATTACTTGAAAAATTCAAGGCAATCAATGGGTCAATCCTATGTCGAGACCTGATTCAATATGACGGGGGCACAGATGATGTGGATATGATGAAAGCATTCGAGAGCGGTCAATTCGACAAGTGCTTGCAATACGTTGAAGATGTATCCAAATTATTAACCGCCTATATTGAATGACTTTCTGGTATTAGAAAAAGAAGGGGGGAAACCTATTAGCTAATACTCTAGAGGTGCTCCTTCCATTCTTTCTTTGATACTGCTTTGCATAGTAGTGCAAGCTCGAGAACTGAAGTTGCTAGGTGTCTAGCTACAGATTCGTGATGATTATCTAGAGTAACTCTAGGCAAATCTTGCAGACTTCTTTAATACTAGATGCGGCAACCATAAGACTCGATGTTGGTATAGAATTTCTGCAGTACACCTACGAACTGCCCTACTTCTTGCCGACATCCTTAAATCTGAATGGAGATATGACTCGAGTACTTCAGCCGGTCTGGCGGAGCAGCTACGCAACAGACTGCAAATCTGTACCACTTGGGTGCAAATCCCAAGGCCGGCTCCATTATTCCAGAAGCTTTAGTAAGCTCAGTTATTCGTTCTTACTAATCTCTTATCTATCAAGTCCTCTGTTTATGTTATTCCGGCCGTTGTAGTAGAAATTTGCATCTATAAAAATTACTGAGCTTCTCCCTCAATGAAGACGTTAATTGAATAATCTCCAATTGGCATCTCTGGAGCAAAATAAATTGTCCAGAAAATATCCATTGTCTGTCCCGGCGAAAGCGTTCCCAACATAACGTATGAACTATAGGTATCAGGACTACCTAACGACCAATAGTTAATCGCCAATGTGCCGTTCACGTAGAGTTTGTAGGCTGCAACGTCTGTTTCGTCAGTAATCATCGCAGAAGTCAGATTCAACCAGAAATAGCATGCCCAGGTTCCGCTAGCCACAGTTGCATTCACGTGATAGGTGTAATTAACCCCTCTGATGAGTGAACCACTCGGTCCGGTTACTTCAGTTAGATTAACTGGATTTCCCTCAACAACAACACCGTAGTGAAGCGTATTTGAAATCACAATAAGGGCAGCTAAACCAGTTCCAGCTCCAGCAATGACCAGAATAGCTGCTATAGCTGCGATTTGACGTCTCTCCACACGAATTCACCTTAGCTCATATGATTAGATAAATTTCTTAATAAGCATTTCCTCTAATGATTGATGTTACTATTGATGCGGAAGTTGAGTTCTTCAACAGAAGAATATCCTCTGGATGTTTGCCAATTGAACACTTCTGAGATGTGAGCAATATGCCTCTTCATTCTACCATTGGCTTGTCCTTAGTACGTGTGCCAGTGAGAATTCCTCCAGGGTGCAAATCCCAAGGCTGGCTGCATTTGCTTTTATTTCTCTACACAGCAATACTGCATTATTACAAAATGAACGTCCTGCAAAACCCTTTTTCATATAATGAAACATATCCTGTGCTGTGGTTTGAGTGACTTCCCTCATACAAGAGAATGCTTGGTCTATTATTCGAAGAATGGCCGCGACACTGCTTGACCACAGAAGGATTGAGGATGCAGATGCTCAAGAGATCGAAATAGTTCGTCTAGCATCTCTGAACCACTTGCTGGCATCATGCCTTAACCACACCAATGGCTATATTGCGAATCTTCGTGAGGCACCGTTCTCCAGATTGAGTTATGCATCGCTATTCATTGGGCTTGATTCCGAGGAGATTTTGACAGATGCAAGGCGTCTCCTGGAAATGATATCCGCACCCTGCAATGAAGCCAAGGAGCTTCCTCTGTATTCTTTACCGGATTTGTTGTCGCAGATACATTCATTATGCTCCTATCATCTCTCGCCAGTCGGTCGCCTCTTCCAGAAGAATCTCGGGGCTTTCTATACCCCGCCAGAAATTGCTGGCTACATTGTGAAATCAATAATAGATGTCAATGGAGGGAACCAAAAATGGAGAACTACTAAGGATGATTTCAAAGGCAAAATGCCTAACATCCTAGATCCAGCCTGTGGTACTGGCGCCTTTCTTGTTGCAGCCTTCAAGGTTTTTTCGGAATCCTATTTACATGACGATGATTCATCAAGAGTGGCGAATTCAGCAAAAATACTGCAAGAAATAAGCGAGCGTATCTATGGAGTGGACCTTGATGCAGGGTCAGTGGAGATAGCAGACATCTCCCTCAGTCTCTTGGGCGGTGAACGAAAGCTCCCAATGAAGAGTCGTCAATTTGGGGTAACTCTAAAACAGGGTAATGCCCTCATATCGCCAACAGGGAACGACTCAGAAAAGCGATTAGATGCATTTTTTGAAAATCCGAGTTCCGAGTTGCCGTTCGATTGGGAAAAGGAATTTCCCCGGATATTCTCAGATGATGAATCTGGTTTCGATGTTGTTGTCGTCAATCCACCATATGAGCGGCTTAAACCGAATAGAACAGAGTTTGGGCGACATTTGGGTGAGGAACTAGCTAGGAGGTACCCGTCACTCAGTTTTGCCAACGACGCGCAAAGAATCAAGGAGAAGATTACTTACTTCCGAAAATCAGACCAGTATGAATATGCAAATGTCTATTCAATGGACACTTATCGACTATTCATCGAACGGTCTCTTCAACTGCTGAGAAACAGTGGCAAATTCGGATTTATTGTCCCATCCACTCTTGCAGGCGACTTGGCTTCAAAGGAAATCAGAAGATATCTGTTTATAGAAAATAGCTTGTCCAGCCTAGACTTCTTCAAGGAAACAGCAGATATATTCCCAGATGTGAGTCAAGCTTTCTGTGTCATGGTGGGCAACAAAGGTGGTAGTACTTCAAAAATCGACCTTCGATTCGGGCTGAACTCCATTGATCAACTGACTTCCATTCGTAGCTATCAAATGCATTTGGATGAAATGGCCCGGATTGTTGGGTTCTCTCTCGTTGTGCCTCGAATAGAATCATTTGAGTGGGAAATCCTGAAACAAATGCATACCCACCCTACTGTGGCCGAAGCCGATTGGATTCTCAATCACCGAGGTGAGCTTGACCTGACACTCGATAAAGAGTTCCTGTCGGACAAGGAAATAGGTCCGCGTTTGCTGAAAGGCTCTGATATAGGACGATATGCCTTAAGAGCCTCAGAAACCTCGTACTCACCAAAATATGTACGCCTGAGAGATTTCAGACAGTCAAAAACAAAATCAGTCAGGCTTGGCCATATTGATTCAGAAAGAATTGCCTGTCAGCAGATAAACAACCAACATCAAAAATGGCGCCTAAAATTCGCCAAGGTAAATTCGGGATTCGTGTTGGCGAACTCCTGCAATTACTTGACCGTGACAAGCCAAAAATCTAGGGGCACATTATTGAATTATCTCCTTGGTCTGATGAACTCCGAGCTCATGAATTGGAGATTCTCTGCCACGAGCTACAACAACCATGTATCCAACAGAGAGCTCGACACGCTTCCGGTTCCAAATCCAATGGATTCAGAAAAACAAGATGAAACTATGAAGGAAATCGCAAATTTGGCGTCCAGAGCAAGTCATCGAAGTCAAGACTTAGTACCAAAAATCGAAAGTCTAGTTTTCAAGCTTTTTGACATTCGTAAATCCACAGCCTCCAAGCTGTTGGATTCTAGAGGTTTAGGAGAGCAGCAGATTAGCAACATTCTCAATCATATGTAGTTGCGTGTGTTTCTGCATCGCAATGCTTTCAAGTCGCCGATGTTCAGAATGGAATGGTCACTATGTTTGAGGCAGAGGCTACTGATGGACATGAGGTTGATCAGACCATTAGTCTATTCAATCATGTTACTGCGAAACTAAGTGACTTGGACCTTGAGATGGTAAAATCGGTCAAACCAGGTGGAAATTGGAATGACATTCCTCTGAAGACTGCCAAAAAATCGAAACGACTCATGCAGATCAGAAACTCCGGAGGTCGAACAACCTACTATGGCAGACTCCGACCTGATTTGCCAAGCTATACCATCAATACATACTTCAATAGACCCGGAAATGGAACATTCATTCACCCGGAAAGAAACAGGCTTATCTCCATCAGAGAAGCAGCTCGACTCCAATCATTCTCAGATGATTTCAGGTTCTATGGCAGTCTTAGTTCGCAATACAAACAGATAGGAAATGCTGTTCCTCCCCTTCTAGCTAGGGCAATAGGAAGTATGATTCCTGCTTCTCGGGCTGTTGACTTATTCTGTGGGGCTGGTGGCATGTCAAATGGCCTAATTCAAGCTGGACACAAGGTAATTGCAGCAGCGGATGTGAACAATCATATGCTTGAAACATATGGTGAGAATCACAATCAAACCAAATCCGTAAAATCTGATTTCACGAAGAACAAGGACATCACCGAGACAATCCAGTCCATTGAGGGTTCTCTCGCGGGAAAGACACTGGGATTGCTGGCGGCTGGTCCCCCCTGTCAGGGGTTTTCAACGGCCGGTAAACGAAAAGACGATGATCCTCGTAATTCTCTGCTCTTTGCCGCTCTGAAAATCGTAGACACCCTCTGTCCTGAACATATCTTGATTGAGAACGTTCTTGGATTGAAATGGATGAAAGGTGGAGATATTCTAGGCTCGTTCATGCAGCACTTGGAATCATTGGGTTATGCTGCATCGTGGCACAAACTATACGCAGAACAGTTTGGTGTTCCGCAGCGACGCAGAAGGATCTTTGTCTTGGCATCTCAAACGGGAAATGAATTCAGTCCACCTGAACCGGTTTTTTCACGTGTTACAACAGGCCGGACAAGAGAAGATATACATTTCAAAGATAGTCACCTAGCGGAACCTGTATCTGTTGATGAAGCCATAGGCGATATGCCCCAAGTATGTGAAGATACTGATTGTGTAGAATATCAACCCAGTAACACTAAGAGCAGAAGCACGTATCAGCAGCTCATGCGAAAAGAAATATCTTATGAGAAATTTATTGAAGGTCGGTCGAAGAAAGCTTGAATTACCACTCTTGGACTTTCATCACACCTCTGCAAAAACCTAGGAGCTAAATCGGTGATTAGCGGCGCTATCCTGTATGATCTTGCAGGAGCAAAGGAATGGGCAAGGATTCAGTTTACCAAAGAACACTTTCCAGAAGAGGTGCCAGAAGAAGTCATCTCACGATTTTTTGACTTGATATTGCAGGATGATATGGAGAGCTGTGTTACAATCCAAGTGTCAGGAATATCTTTTTGTTTGGCACGGGTTGATGAGAAGACCTTGCTACTAACATATACTTCTGATGAGAAACCAGAAGTTGATGATGTGGACCGAACGGTCGAGTTACGGGATTATCTGGCTGACCTTCTCATGGCTGAATCTCCTAGGGATGCTAGTAAGAGGTGGCATAGCATAGCTGGCAAAGTTCTTCGGAAAAATATCCGGATTAGATTTGCAATGCCCTCTTTTATACTCAACAACACGAAACCGGGTTCGGGAGTTCAGCGGATTATGCAAATATGTGGGGATGGCTACGAAGATCGAGAGAGTCTAGTTGTGGGTCCCTTCGAAATATCGTCATCATTCAGCCAAATATCTGAATTGGCTGATGACAGCTCTTATCTCACTTCTCCGACAGATGATGTTATTCTAACGATTGTTAAAAGAGGTATTTTCACGGACAATATGATTCAGCAACTTGAGGATATTAAGGAAAACGTGTCAATCCCCGTATTGGTAGTTCCTGCATCGGATGAAGATCTAGAGTTTACACGTAGTTTAGAGAACCGAGGCTTCAGATTGTGCGACTCCATCACAGAAGACCCGATTGATTTGACACTTGCCATTCTAGCGATGATGGGCGAGTCACATATGCAACCTGAGCTAGCGCGGAAGAAATGGGTAATCAACAAATTGGAGGCATTTGTAGAAGAATCTGGGCCCGATGATGAGAAGGAAGGGTTTGGTCATAAAGCATTCTTCGTTGTGACTAGAGAAAATGGAGAGGCTGTCTTTAGCTACTATTACGATGTCAGCAGCGAGTTCTTGGAACGATCCCCCAATGTGATTGCCGCCATAACCATGTTTGAGTTCGACACAGAAGAAGACAGCAGAACATCAGTATTTCGAACAGGTGAGCTCGTATATGCAGTCATTGAACATGAAGACTTGATTTTTGCTCTTATCACGGGTCAAGATGAAGATATAGCTGACTTGCGCCGTCGATTCTCGTTCCTACCTGAACTCTGGAGAGAAGAGGACCCGGAGAACCTGCGTTGCGACAGCCAACCCTATCACTCACCTCCCTTCGCCTTAAAGCTCCTTGCTACTCTACCCCCCGAAAAGCTGCCAATGCGATATTATCCGGTTAGAAAAAAGGAGCCTGATTGGGTAACATTTCGCTATCCTGAAGTAAGAGACCTCCTGCAGGCTGTCTGGCAGGCCATAGAGAAACCAATCATTGTAGAGCAGTTTGCGGCAAGCGAAGGTCCGAATATGACTTTGGGTGCGATTCATCTCCTTCGCATTCTGGAAGCCATCGATTTTAGGGTGAAGATTGCTCTTGACGACAGACCAGTTTTCGTGGAAGAATTGGATGACCAAACAAAACAAATCTACTCGCACATCGAACAAATCAGAAATCACACAGACGGAAATAAGACAATCAAAGCAATTGGTGAAGCTGTCGGAATAGCTCCCGCAATACTTCTCCGGGTGTTTCAAGACCTGCACAGACGGGGATTGGTTCACTTCAGAAATGCTGATATGTCATCAGAAAACTCTTAGATGTATTGGTAAGAAGAGATAACTGTACATGGAAGTATAAACAATATAGCTTGATATTTGCAGTTAGTTTGGTGATTAAGCATGATACACAACGTCCTCCTCATCAGAAAGAGAACAGGGGACGTTATTGTCAGTGCTCGTTTCTGGAAAATTGAATTCGAAGAAGAGCACATTCAAGACTTCCTGATTGGGCGCCAGGAGATGCAAGAAACAGAGGGCCTTGCCGAAGACACTCCAGTCTATGTGAATGAACACAAAGTGTTCCATGGAGAAGTTGGAGAAGACTTCCTGCTTATCTTCGCAACTGATGGTAGAGATGAAGACCGCACCATCCAACATAAGGTCCGAGAGGGCTCAGCTCGAATTGAAACCGCCCTCCGAGGCAATACCTTAGGCTACATCAAAGACAATCTTGAGGAGATTCTGGGCGAACTCATCTTCACTCGCTTCAAGATTTCATTCGTGGGGTCAGGCGGTGTGGGCAAATCAACCCTTCTTCGTCTCTTATTCGGCAAAGAACCCGCCCCAGGGGGATATGTGCCCACCATAAATGTGGCTGTGGACAGCAGTGAAACCATTCAGTTTGGCACTTTTCTTGTCACGATTTGGGACTTCGCCGGGCAGGCCGTTTTTCAAGACCTTTGGTCGTTCTATTTCCAGGGAACGGATGTAATTTTCCTCATCACGGATAGCAGTTTCCGGAATGTGATGCAAACAAAGTCACTGATGCGGAATATCAAGAAAGAGGCTCCGGCTGTACCGTTATTCATTGTCGCGAACAAGCAGGACCTTCCTGAATCCATGGCAGGCGATAAGATTCAGCGTCTACTGGGAGCTCCCACCTTCTCAATGGTTGCAACCTATAAGACTCGTCGAGAGGAGGTCATCCGGTTTATGCTTGAGGTTGCTGCGAAGACTGTCGGCGTCCAGTTGCCAAATCGCCCAATCAGCGAAATGATTACTGTTCGGCGAAAGACCGAGGAGATTGACCGCCCTGAATTGCAGAGAGAGCGGGATATCAAAGAATCAGGGTTTGAAGAGGTTCCCTTCGAAGGTGGAGAGGCATCTGCTGACCTGCAGATTGACACATCCAAGGCAGTGGAAGACGCCCTGTCTGAGGATTCAGATGCGGGCATAGAAGACACGACTGAAACAGAAGTGGAAACACAGGTTCCATCGACCACAAGAATACTGAACCTCAT